>JAKFUX010000011.1:0-96477 GCA_021732465.1 Sphingomonas sp. | reverse complement strand
GGTGAGGAGGGGGTGGTCGGTCATTTGGGGGCATTAAGGGCAATGCGGTTGCCCTCGCTATCCTCAATCTCTGCAACAAAACCGAAAGCGCCGACGTCCTTCTTGTCGTACAGGATCTTGGCCCCGCGCGCCTTTGCTCGCGCAATTACCGCATCGATATCGGTCACCCCGAAATAGACGATCGGGCCGGTTTTGCCCGGAACATAGACATCGCCCTTGACCAGCGCGCCCGATGCCCCCGCCGCGCCTTCGGCCGCCGGAAACAATGCCATGTCATAGCCATCGATCGTCTGGCGTTCGAGCGCGAAGCCAAACACCGCTTTATAAAACGCCATGGCGCGATCAAGATCGGCAACCGGGAGCTCGACATAGGCGATGGGATTGGCTGGTTGAGTCACGCGTTTCTCCTTTGGCATAAGCTGCCAACCCGCCGACACCGGCCCCGCCGGCACCATTGCTGCGACCCCAAAAATGACGGCGCACCTGATCGCGGCACGGGTTTTCAAGGTCGCCATCACGATTTCATAAAATCCGTAAAGTCGCTCCAATGCTCGACTTTGAAAGCACGAACATCGCGCACGCACGTTGGAAACCACGGCATTGCCTTCAGCGCGTTCATCGCCAGAGTAACATTAACCAGACTGTCGTTGGTCGACACGTAAACACTGCCCTGCACGCGCTGAAATCCATAGCGGTTGAGCACCGCACCGATTTCCGCATAAGCCTGCGACAGGCCCTTGGGATGAGTCAGCTTGGTCTGATTCCAGAGTAGGTCAAAGCCAATGGCGAACATCAGTCGTCCAGTGGATCGCGCATAATATCTTCGACCGGGTAATCGAGATCTTCATCGGACTCGATCATATGAATCCGCATCTGCTTCTTACCATCGCTTGTCGACGCAACGGTGCCGAGGACCTCATAAGGCGGACCGTTGCGACCGATGCGGCGGACGGTCCCCACCAGAATTTCCATCTTGGTCACGAGCATTCTCCACCGCACGACCGACCCAATGATTGTCGATACGCCATTCTACTTCGCCGCCTTTCTGAGCGCCAGCCGCACCAGCGCGTCCAGCGTCGCGCCCCCACCCAGCTCTTCCTCTGCCGCTGCCACGGCGCTGGCGGCTTCGGCGGGGCGGAAGCCCAGGTTGAGCAGCGCGGAGACGGCGTCTGCGCCGGCGCCACCGGGGGCTGGCATTGGTGATGCGCCGCCAATCGCCACGCCGCCCACCTTATCCTTCAATTCGCGCACGATGCGTTCGGCCAGCTTTGGCCCCACGCCATTGGCGCGCGCGACCATCGCCTTGTCCTGTGCGGCAATCGCACGGCTCAGATCGGCCGGCTCCAGTGCCGATAATATCGCCAGCGCCACCCGCGCACCCACGCCCTGCACGCCCGTTAACAGGCGAAACCAGTCGCGCTCCGTCGCGCTCGCAAAGCCCACCAGCCGGATGAAATCTTCCGCCACCAGCATTTCGGTGTGGAGCATCACGCCCTCCCCCACCGGGCCAATGCTCGCCAGTGTGCGCGCCGATGCACCGACCAGATAGCCCACGCCGCTAACATCAATCACGGCATAGTCGACGCCGGTCGATTCCAGCCGCCCTTTCAAATGCGCAATCACAGCGTTGGTCCGTGTCGGTGCCCAGCCGCCGCCAAAACCCCGGCACGCCAGCCACAGGCCGAAACGGGTATGGCTGGTCGTGCAGCAACAAAATATGCTCGGGCTGACTTGCGCATGTCAGGTACGTAACAGGAACGCGCCGCTTCAGGAAAGCGAAAGATTGTTTTTCGGCCCCGCCGGGCGCCCCAGCGACAATTGGTTAACGCCTTGGCCATAGAGATGGTGGGGAAGCAAAAGGAAACATCGTGACAGCAATTGATCGCTGGAAAAATGAACAAACCGAACTGCTTGCAGCAGCGATGGCGCTGCGCGATCTGGTTGACGAACGCACGCCGCCCGTAGCCGTCCAGCTGGTCGCCGCGCGCTGGCGGATTGCCCGCGCGCTGCTGCGCTATCTGCCATCGACCGATCGGATCATATACGCCCGGTTACGCCTCCACGCCGATCCGGCGGCGCGCGATGTTGCTGCCCGCTTCGCGGCCGAAGCGCACGCAATCTATGCCGCATTTGAAAAGCACCTTGATCGCTGGTCACCAGAAGCGGCGGCAAATGACTGGCCGGGTTTTCGCACGCATATTTATATGCAGGCCAAAATGGTCGCGGATCGGCTTAACCGTGAGAATGCCGATCTGTTGCCCTGGCTGGCCACCGCGCCGGATTTGGCACCCGCGCGTGCGCCGGGGGATCGCAACTGGGCGGGCGACGGCTGGCGGTTTCGCGACATGCTCGGCGTTGATCAGATCGCCGCCGAACGCGCCTAACGCCCCGTCATCACCCGCGCCGACGCCAGATGGTGCGCGTGGCAAATCGCCACGGCCAGCGCATCCGCTGCATCCGCCCCGTCAATCTTCACGCCGGGCAGCAACCGCGCGACCATGGCGTGCACCTGCGCCTTTTCAGCAGCACCAGTGCCCACCACCGCCTTTTTCACCAGCCGGGCGGCATATTCCCCCACATCAATCCCGCCGCGCGCCACGGCACAGATAACAACGCCGCGCGCCTGGCCCAGCTTCAGCGTCGATTGCGGATTGGCGTTGACGAACACCTCCTCCACCGCCGCGCTATCGGGATGGTGGTCGGTGATGAGCGCGCTCAGCATCGCGTCCAGATGCGCGAGGCGGCGGGGCAGCGGCGCGGCGGCATCTGTCTTCAACCGGCCATTTGCCAGGTGCGACAGCCGGTTGCCCTCAGCCCGGATCAGCCCCCAGCCAGTGGTGCCAAGGCCGGGATCAAGGCCGAGGATGATCACGCCATCATGCCGATCCGATCAGTCGGTCGATCATCGCCTGATCAGCGTCGTAAACCCAGCATTCGCGAAGCCTGCCGTCGGCCACGGTGTACACGAGCACCCGATCAACCTCGACGGCCGCCGCGTCGACGCCCAATTTTTCGCGCGCCAGGATCACACCGCGATCCGCCCCGGCAAGCACCGCCGGCGTGCCAACCAGTTGCCTTGCGGTTCGGCGCGAAAACTCCCCGAGCACGCCCAGCGCCGCCGCCTTGCCGGCATGCGTTCCCGTCAGCGCGTTTGCGCCAAAATAATGCAGGACAAAGTCATCATGATAACAGGCCATCAAGGTAGCAAGATCGCCGCCGGTCCATGCCTGTACATAGCCGTTGAGGATGTCTCGAATCTCTGCCTCAGCCACCGCCCGCTCCCCGCCGCAGAAACACTTTGCTCGTCAGAGCTTCTCCATCACCGCGTCGGACACTTCGTAATTGCCCCACACGGTCTGCACGTCATCGTCATCGTCGAGCGTGTCGATGAGCTTGAAGAGTAGCGCGGCATCGTCCTCGCCGACTTCGACCATCGTTTGCGGGCGCCAGGCGAGCTTGGCACCCTCAGGCTCGCCGAGCACCGGGGTTAGCGCTTTCACCACCTCGTGGAGATCGCCCTGCGCGGTCCAGATTTCGTGGCCGTCCTCGCTGGAGGTCACATCCTCGGCACCGGCTTCCAGTGCGGCCTCGAAAACCTTTTCGGCATCGCCCGCACTGGCCGGGTAGTTGATCAGCCCCACCCGGTCGAATGCATGGCTGACCGAGCCGCTCGCGCCCAGATTGCCGCCGTTTTTTGATACCGCGACGCGCACATTGGTGGCGGTGCGGTTGCGGTTATCCGTCAGCGCCTCAATGATCAGCGAAACGCCGCCGGGGCCAAAGCCCTCATAGCGGATTTCCTCATAGGTTTCGGCATCGCTGCGCGTTGCCTTGTCGATGGATCGCTGGATATTGTCCTTGGGCAACGACGCCGCCTTGGCCGCATTGACCGCCATGCGCAGCCGCGGGTTCATGTCGGGATCCGGCAGGCCCATCTTGGCCGCGACGGTGATTTCGCGGCTCAGCTTGGAAAACAACGATGACCGCTTTTTATCCTGCGCACCCTTGCGGTGCATGATGTTCTTGAACTTGGAATGGCCTGCCATGATTCGTCTCTGTTGATCGCGGGAAGAGTATGGGCGGTTTATGCCAGCCCCAGCGCCGCCTTGTAGGTATCAAGCAGCATTTCCGCCTCGTCGCGGTGGTGCTTTTCCATTTTTCGCAGGCGAACGATCGTGCGCATCGTCTTGGTATCGAAGCCGGTTGCCTTAGCCTCGGCATAAACATCCTTGATATCGTCGGCCATCGCCTTTTTCTCTTCCTCAAGCCGCTCGATCCGCTCGATCAGAAGGCGTAGTTGCTCGGCCGAGATGTTGTCGGTCATGGGGAATTGGCTCCGGTTGAGGCGTGAAGAAAGTGATCGGGTGAGCGCGGTCGTCTAGGCCAACAATTGCGCGCGCTCAACCTCCACCGCGTAGGGATGCCTCAGTTGGCCGGAAACGCCTGATGCTTGCCGCCCAGCTTTACCGTTGCGCCGCCGCGCATCACGAAATCGACGCTCTCCAGCCGCGTAACGTCCGCCAGCGGATCGCCGGCCACGGCAATGATGTCCGCCGCCTTGCCGGGTTCCAGCGAGCCGATCTGGTCCTTGCGGCCCAGCGCCTCTGCTGCATCAATCGTGGCGGCGCGAATCGCCCCCGCCGGCGTCATCCCCGCGCCCACCATCAGCGCGAATTCACGGGCATTCTCGCCGTGTTTCGACACGCCGGTATCGGTGCCAAACGCGATCTTCACGCCCGCTGCAATGGCGCGTTTGTGGCTGGCGAGCATCGCTGCACCCGCTGCTTCGGCCTTGGGAATTGTGGTCGGGGGCAATTGCCCGGCGCGCGCCTGCGCCAGCGCGGCAACGGGCGCGATCATCGTCGGCACCAGCCACGCATTCTTGGTTTTGAACAGCGCCACGGCTTCATCATCCAGAAAGCTGCCATGATCGATCGTGTCGACGCCTGCCGCCAGCGCCGCCTTGGTGCCCTCTGCGGCATGGCTGTGCGCCGCCACCTTGCGGCCAAAGCTGTGCGCGGTATCGATGATCGCCTTCATCTCCTCAGGCGTCATCTGCCGACCAAGGCCACCCGCCACGTTGGAAAGCACCCCGCCGGTGGCCGCAAATTTGATCAACTGCGCCCCCAGGCCGATTTGCGCGCGCACCGCGCGGCGGCAATCGTCCGGCCCGTCGCAGGTGTTGATCTGATGCGCATGCACCGCATCGGCGAATTCCTCTGCCAGGCCATTGCCGCCATCGCCGTGACCACCCGTGACGGAGACCATCTGCCCGGCATTGATGATCGTCGGCCCTTCGATTTCGCCTGCCGCAATCGCATCACGCAGCGCCCGAATGCCGCGCGGATCACCGCCCAGATCGCGCACCGTGGTAAAGCCCGCCAACAGATCGGCGCGCGCATTTTTCTGCGCCTCAACCATGTCGTCAAACCGGTCGCGGGTCAGCTCGCCCAGCCGCGCCTTCAGTGGTTCGCCCGCAATCCCCCATAAATGGACATGCATGTCGATCATGCCGGGCAGGACGAACCGGTCCTTCAGATCGATCAGCGTCGCGCCTGCCGCCGGCGCGGCAAAGCCGTCGCGCACCTCCACCACCTTGCCGTCGCGGATGATGACGGTGGCCTTGTCGCGGGGCGGCTGGCCGGGCCGGTCAAGCAACTTGCCGGCGTGGATATAGGTGGTCACGGGCGAGGGAGCGGGAGCAGGAGGGGGCGCCGTTTGGGCAGATGCGCTCGCCACCGCGACGATGCCAGCCGCCACAAACCCAACCGTGTGCAAAAACCCAACCGTGTTCAAAGACATCGCGCGCATTGCATCCCCCTTCAATCCATCAACCCTCACCGGGGTTTGCGCCAGCCTATCGGGGAATCCGCCACCGTCCAATGATTAACCCGCACCCCTCACGCGTTGCGCGCCACGCTTTCCTGCATCCGGGCCAATTGCGCCGGGCTCGCCTCTGCCTGATGCTCGGCCTTCCACTGCGCATAGGGCATGCCGTAAACCAGCTCGCGCCCCGCCGCCTTGTCGAGCGCGCCGTCCGACGCGTCTGCCACCCAATCGCCCAGGCAGTTGCGACAAAAGCCCGCCAGCCCCATCAGATCGACATTCTGCGCATCGCTGCGGTGGCGCAAATGCATCACCAACCGGCGAAAAGCGGCGGCGGCGACCGTGTCGTTCAGGTCGTCAATCGTCTGCATATATATTCTCCCGTGTGATCCTGCGTTTGATCCCGCGCAGATAGTAGCTAGAGGCTAAGTGCGCAAAGCATCAGGAGCGTTTCAATGAGCAAGGCAACGAGCCCAAGGTTACGCAAGGTGCGCGTATTGGCCACGCTTGGCCCGGCAAGCAGCACGCCCGAGATGATCGAAAAGCTGTTCCTGGCCGGCGCCGACGCGTTTCGCATCAATATGAGCCACGGCGATCAGGAATCGAAAATCCCGCTGATTGAGGCGATCCGAAAGCTTGAAAAGCGCACCGGACGGCCCTCCACGATCCTCGCTGATCTTCAGGGGCCAAAACTGCGCATCGGCAAATTCGCCGACGGTAAGGTGGTGTTGAAAACGGGCGCGACCTTCCGGCTCGACCGTGATCCCACCCCCGGCGATGAAACCCGTGTCGAGCTGCCCCACCGCGAAATCTTTATCGCGATTGAAGAAGGCGCGCGGTTGCTGCTCGATGATGGCAAGCTGGTGTTGCGGGTAACGGATAACGGCGATGACTGGATTGAAACCAAGGTGGTCGTCGGCGGGGCGCTGTCGAACAACAAGGGCCTGAACGTGCCCGATGTCGTGGTGCCCATGGCGGCGCTGACCGACAAGGATCGCCGCGACCTGACCTTTGCGCTTGATCACAATGTTGACTGGATCGCGCTGTCATTCGTGCAGCGGCCAGAAGATCTGGCCGAAGCCCGGTTGCTGATTCAAGGGCGCGCCGCGCTGCTCGCCAAGATCGAAAAGCCATCGGCGATCGATCGGCTGGAGGAAATTATCGAGCAGTGCGACGGCGTCATGGTCGCGCGCGGTGATCTGGGGGTGGAATTGCCGCCCGAATCGGTGCCGCCATTGCAGAAACGCATTGTCGAGGTGTCACGGCGGCTGGGACGCCCGGTGGTGGTGGCAACCCAGATGCTCGAATCGATGATCACCTCGCCCTCCCCCACCCGCGCTGAAGTGTCCGACGTGGCAACGGCGGTTTATGACGGGGCCGATGCGATCATGCTGTCCGCCGAAAGTGCGGCGGGTGCCTGGCCAATCGAATCGGTGGCGATGATGAATTCGATCGCCGAGGCGGTTGAGCGCGATCCGATGCACGGTGACCGGGTGCATTTCACCATCACCCGTCCCGATCCCACCACGGCAGACGCGCTTGCCGAAGCGGCAACCACGATTGCGCAGACAGCCGGGGCCTGCGCGATCATCTGTTTCACCACATCGGGTTCAACCGCCCGCCGCATCGCCCGGGAACGCCCGGCAGTGCCCATCCTGGTGCTCACCCCCAATCAGGCCACCGCGCGGCGCATGGGGCTGTTATGGGGCACGCATGCCGTGCTGACCCGCGATGTGGCATCGTTTGAAGATATGGTCGCCAAGGCCAAACGCATGGCGCTGCGCCACCACATCGCCAAGGCAGGCGACCGCGTGATCGTAATGGCGGGCGTCCCCTTCGGCACGCCGGGATCGACCAATGTGTTGCACGTGGTGCGGATTATTGGGGATGAGCTGAAGAATTATAAGGGGTAGGTGGTTGAAATATTAGCCAATGTTTTGGCTAGCACCCCAACAGCCGACGTAGAACGCGCTAAGCGAGTTTCCCGTTAACTGCCCAAAGCCAATAGGTCGCGCCACCCATAGGCGTCCTCGATAAGGTTCGCGTTGGGCCCATCGTCGATCTTTTCGTCAACGACAATGCCGCCCAACTTTTCGTAGAAGGCCCGCGCGGGTATATTCTGACGTAGAACCCACAAACACGCCGCAGTGTATCCAACAGCGGATAGCTCCTTCGCCATCGCAGATACAATCGATCGTCCAACGCCACGTCCCTGATGCGAACGAAGCACATAGATTGCGCCGAACTCGCCATTGAAGCCCATTTCCATCAGAGTATCGTCCCGCTGCCGACCGCAGGATCCAAAGCCTATCGCACGCCCATTGTCTTCGGCGATGAACACGGCAGAACAGCCAAACTCATCGGGCGCGCCGAGAATTCTGCTCCACATCGCTGTCCTTTCGTCGACGGACAGTTCTGCCAACATTTCATCAGGCATGATGCCGATGTATGTTTCGTGCCACGAGGCGACATGCAGTGCGCCAAGCGCGGCAGCGTCTGCTTGGATAGCCTTACGAAGCGTCACATCTGCCATAGCTTTTCTCGGGGCTGGGGACAGTTATACCAGCATGACCGTTTCAAAGCTGCCGGGCAAGAACCCACCAGCACAAGACTTTCGCGCTAATCGCGTTACTCTTCAGTGCGCCTCAGGAGCACAAGAGCTGGAGCGCAACCAACGCCGCCCGGCACCCCGCCGCCCCCGTGAACAACCGCGCCTCGATGCCCATTGCCGCTGCACCCGCCACATTCGCCGGATTATCATCGAAGAACACCGCCTCCTCCGCCCGCAGCCCAAACCGCGCCAGCGCTAGGTCGTAGATCGCGCGATCGGGTTTCATCAGGCCTTCGTCGCCTGACACCACGATATCACGGAACGGCGCGAAAAATGCGGCATGGGCGGCCCGGAAGGGGCGCCAGAATTCGCCGGAGAAGTTGGTGATCGCAAACAGCGGTACGCCTGCGTCGTGCAATTCGGCGACCAGCGCCTCCATGCCGGGGATCATGCCCCGAATCGTTTCGTTGAAACGCGGGCCAAGCGCGGCGATCAGCTCTGCGTGCTCGGGGTGCTGCGCGATCAGCTCGGCGGATGTTTCTGCAAAAGGGCGCCCGGCATCATGCTGCAGGTGCCAATCTATCGTCAGCACATCGCGCAAAAACGCGTCAAGCGCCCGATCATCGCTGATCAGGCGCTCATACAGGAACCGCAGGTTCCAATCGAACAGGACGTTGCCGACATCGAAAATGACGGCGGTCGGCCGGGTCATTGCGGCGGCTGAGCCCAACACGGGATTAAATCCCGTGTCGTCGACCGGCGCTGGCGCGCCGTCGGCCGGGCTTCGGCCAATCGCGGATTAGCGTTGCTAATCCGCTGCCTCAGCCCTGGCGCGCCTTGAACCGGCGGTTCGTCTTGTTGATCACATAGGTGCGGCCACGACGACGGATCACGCGGTTATCGCGGTGACGACCTTTGAGCGACTTCAGGGAATTGCGGATCTTCATGATCGATTCGCTTCTCGTAATTCTGGTGAGCTGGAAAGGGGCTGCGCCTATAGGCCGGTCGCGCTCAAGTCAAGCGATCTGGGTAAAGGCTGGTGGCCCAAACGATCCGGCCTCGTCAGTGCCCCAATTGCACCCCATATCCGCACTGGGGCGTTGATAGTGATATGAAACGGGGATGTGGAGCCTGATATGCGATTGAATAATGCTGCAGCCATCATCGCCGCGACGCTTGCGGCGGTTGTCCTCGCCCCGGTTGCCGCGGCAACCCCCGTCAAGGTAACGCGTTTCCATCTGGGCACGGCGATCACGCCCGGCGCGGTCGCCATTCAGCCCGGTACCGGCAGCGATCCGCAAAGCCTGGAGCAACAGCAATTTGCAGGGGCCGTCGCGGCTGAAATGACCCGATTGGGCTTCGCGCCTGTTGCTGCTGATGCGCCCGCGCCGCTGGTCGCCACGGTGCGCTTCACCCGCACGACCCGCGATGAAACCGCTGCGCGCCCACCAGTTTCGATTGGGCTGGGCGGTGGTTCCTTTGGTGGCGGGGTCGGCGGTGGCCTGGGCCTCGGCTTTGGCGTCGGCAAGCGCCCGACCCGCACCTTTTATACCACCGAATTATTCGTGCAGTTGCGCCAGCGCAGCGACGGTGCGGCAATTTGGGAAGGGCGTGCCGTGATGGAGGCAAACGCCAAGGCAAAGGACGCCCAGCCGAACGTGATGAGCGAGAAACTGGCGCGCGCCCTTTTCCGGGGCTTTCCCGGAGAATCCGGGCGCACTATCATCGTGCGATGAACATCACCCTCAGCGCCGCCTTTGATGGCGGCAACATCCACGTCCTGCACACCGACGGGGCCAGCGCCGATCTGGAAATCGTGAAGGATCGCGATTCCGATTTTTATCAGTGGTTTTACTTCCGCGTCGCAGGCGCAAAGGGCCGCACGCTGACATTGCGGATCATGAATGCCGCCGGCTCGGCCTATCCGCTGGGCTGGCCAGGCTATCGCGCGCGGGTGAGCAATGATCGCGATCGCTGGCTGCTCGCCGATGCCACTGACTATGCAGACGGTGTACTGACGATCACGCACCGGGCGGCAGGCGATCTGGTGTGGTTTGCCTATTTCGCACCCTATACGATTGAGCGGCACAATGCGCTGATCGCGCGCTATGCGGCGATGGACGGGGTGGCGCACCGTGAACTTGGCCGATCAATCGATGGCCAGCCAATCGATTGCCTGACGATTGGCAGCGGCCCCAAGCCTGTCTGGCTGTATGCCCGCCAACATCCCGGTGAGACGATGGCCGAATATTGGGTGGAGGGCGCGCTGGAGCGGCTGACCGACACCGCCGATCCGGTCACCGCCGCGCTGCTGGCCAAGGCAACGTTCCATATCGTGCCCAACGCCAATCCCGACGGGTCATCGCGCGGGCATTTGCGCACCAATGCGGCAGGCGTAAACCTGAACCGCGAATGGGCAACGCCGTCGCTGGACAAAAGCCCGGAGGTTCTCGCGATCCGAAACGCGATGGACATAACCGGCGTCACCTTTGCCATGGACGTGCACGGGGATGAGGCGATCCCCGCCAATTTCATCGCCGGTTTCGAAGGCATACCGAGCTGGACCGACGCGCAGGGCGACAAATTCTACGCCTTTCGCGACGCGCTCGCCGCGCATACGCCCGATTTTCAAACCAAGCTCGGTTATCACAAATCCGCCCCCGGCAAGGCGAACCTGACCATGTCGACCAACCAGCTTGCCGAGCGTTTCGGCGCGGTCGCGATGACGCTGGAAATGCCGTTCAAGGATCATGATACCAACCCCGATCCCGTCCACGGCTGGTCCCCCGAACGCTGCCGCACATTGGCGCATCGCTGCCTGGAAGTGCTGGCGCAGCAGATCGACGGATATTAACGGTCCGACCCCTTGGTCCCGAGCCCCCGGATATCGGCGCCGCCGATCCCGAGGACAGCCTCTGTCAAGGGACGTGCCCCAGGCGCTGCGCAGGGTGTCTCGACTTCGCTCGACACGAACGGTAGGGCGCGCAAAACTTGGAGCTGTAATTCATGCCCACCCTCGTCCTGATCCGCCACGGCCAGTCCACCTGGAACCTGGAAAACCGTTTCACCGGCTGGTGGGATGTCGATGTTACCGACAAGGGCGTTGCCGAAGCGCGCGCCGCCGGGCGGCTGATGCGGGACAAGGGGCTGGATTTCGACCAGTGCTTCACCTCGCTCCAGACCCGCGCCATCAAGACGCTGAACCTCGCGCTGGAGGAGATGGGGCGGCTGTGGCTGCCGGTGGAAAAAAACTGGCAGTTGAACGAACGCCATTATGGCGGGCTAACCGGGCTCGACAAGGCTGAAACGGCGGCCAAGCACGGCGATGATCAGGTGAAAATCTGGCGGCGCAGTTTTGACATCCCGCCCCCGCCGCTGGAACCCGGCAGCGCCTATGATCTGTCGGGGGATCGCCGCTATGCCGGCATCACCGTGCCCGCGACCGAAAGCCTGAAGGACACCATCGCGCGCGTCCTACCCTATTGGGACGCCCGCATCGCGCCTGCGCTGCGGAACGGCGAGCGCGTGCTGATTTCCGCGCACGGTAATTCGCTGCGCGCGCTGGTGAAGCATCTGTCGGGCATTCCCGATGACGAGATCACGCATCTGGAAATCCCCACCGGCCAGCCAATCGTCTATCAGCTTGACGACGAGCTGGCCGAAATTGAGCGCTATTACCTCAGCGAGCGATAGGCGCGACACGGCTTGCGCAATCGTTGCGGTCGCGGCACATTTCGGCGCTGAACCCTGGGGGAAGTTACCAAATGCGCTTATTGTCCGCCTTCCTGTTGCCCGCCCTGCTCTTGCCCGTCATCGCAGCGCCTGCCACCGCGCAGGACAAGGCCCCGGCCAAATCGCACAAGGATGCCATGGTCGCCGAGGTGGAGGCGAACTGGGCCAAGCCCCCGGTCGAGGAAGCCGCCGCCGTGTCACGCGGCACGGTGACGGTGAAGGGCGAACGCATCGCCTATACCGCGACCGCCGGCACGCTGACCATCAAGGACAATGACGCAAAGCCCACCGCCAGCCTGTTCTACACCGCCTATACCAAGGATGGCGGCGGCAACCGGCCGGTGACCTTTTTTTATAATGGCGGCCCGGGTTCCCCGACGATCTGGCTGCACATGGGCAGTTTTGCGCCCGTCCGCGTCAACACCACCACGCCGGATTATGTCCGCCCCGCCCCCTACAGCTTTGGCCCCAACCCCGAATCGCTGATCGACAAGACCGATATGGTGTTCATCGATGCCATTGGCGCGGGCTGGTCGCGGCCGCTGGGCGACAAGACGGGCAAGGATTTTTGGGGCGTTGATCAGGATGCGGACGCCTTTGCCCGCGCCATCACGCGCTATCTCGACAAGAACAACCGCTGGACGTCGCCCAAATTCCTGTTCGGCGAAAGCTATGGCACGCTGCGCTCGGGCGCTGTTGCTGCACTGCTTGAGGATCGCGGGGTCAGCCTGAGCGGGATCGTGCTGTTTTCCACCATCATGAATTACGGCGTGCGCCAGCCGGGGTATGACCAGAATTACATGGTGCTGTTCCCCGGCTATGCCGCGACCGCCTGGTATCACCAGCGGCTCGCCAATCGCCCAGCCGATCTGGCCAGCTTTCTGGTGGAGGTGCGCGGTTTCGTCAGCGGTGCCTATGCCGCAGCACTTGCCAAGGGCGACACGATAACGCCTGCAGAAGCAGAGGCGGTCGCCAAGCAGATGGCGGCCTATACCGGGCTGTCAGAGGCATTCATCCTGCGCGCCAACCTGCGCATTGATCTGGGCCATTTCCAAACCGAACTGCTGCGAGATCGCCGCGTCTCCACCGGGCGGCTTGATTCGCGTTATTTGCAAACCGTGGCGGATGCCAATGCCGACAGCCCGATCGATGACCCGGCCTCCACCGCGATTACCGGCGCCTATATCGCCAATTTCATGGATTATGCCACGCGCACATTGGGGTATAAAACCGACATGCCCTATAAGCTGTCGGCGCGCGAAAGCGGCTTTGAATGGGATTGGCGGCACCGCGCACCGGGCAGCAATGGCCCGCAACCGGCCCCCAACACGGCCGTCGATCTGGCGCATATGATGCGCACCAACCCTTACGTCAAAGTGCTGTTCATGAACGGCTATTACGACATGGCGACGCCGTTTTACGGGGCAGAATTTGATGCCAACCACATGCGGCTGGACGAAAGCCGCCGCCGCAACATCAGCTTCAAATATTATGAAGCCGGGCACATGATCTACCTCAACCCCCAGGCTCTAACGCAGATGCATCAGGATCTGGCCGCTTGGTATGATGCCGCGCGTTAAGCAGGGTGCACGGGCGGAGATTGCCCCTGCCCCGGCCATCCCGCTAAGGGCAATGGCGGGTTGGCGCTGACGCACATTCAATAATTGGTTTAGGCCAGGTCGGGGGCAAATATTGGGCCGGTTGCGGCTGGGCCGCTCGGCTACCCACCCATTTTTTGCCGCCAAACATCATCAAGGCCAAATAATTTCAGGGGGAGCAAGCAATGCCATCGCAGACCAAATGGTCCTTCAAGGGGGCAGGACAAAGCCTGGTGACGGTCGCAATCGTCAGCGCGTTGGGACTTGGTTTTGCTACGCTTGCTGGGGCCAACAGCGTTCAGATCAGCGGATATTCGGCTGTTTTCGTGTGCGCATTGCTCGCTTTTGCGGTGAACTGGCTGGCTTTCATCCCGTCTGCTGTGGCGCAGAAAGACACTTATTACGACACTGTCGGCGCGCTGACCTATCTGTCGGTGATCGGGGTCGCCGCCGCCAGCGCCTGGCCGCTCGATGCCAGAGCGATGATTGTCGCAGCGATGGTCGGCATCTGGACGATCCGGCTCGGCAGCTTCCTTTTCAGCCGCATTCATGCGGCCGGCGGCGCAGACCAGCGATTTGAAAAGATAAAGGTCAATCCGCCCCGGTTTCTCGTCGCGTGGACGCTGCAAGCCATCTGGGTCATCTTCACGGCATCGGCAGCGCTGGTGATCATCACGTCGCGACAAACCGCGCCCCTGGATGGCCTGTTGGATGGCCTGTTGGATAGCCTGTTCTGGGCAGGTGCTGCGATCTGGGTGATCGGCTTTGCTTTTGAAGTGGTTGCAGACAGCCAGAAGCGGCAGTTCAAAAAAGACCCTGCGAATAAAGGCAAGTTCATCACCACCGGGCTTTGGGCATGGTCGCAACACCCGAACTATTTTGGCGAGATTACGCTGTGGTTCGGCATTTTGGTCATGGCGATCCCGCTACTGTCGGGTTGGTCATGGTTGGCGGTCATATCGCCGATATTCGTCTTTCTGCTGTTGACCCGGGTGAGCGGCATCAATCTGCTGGATGGCATCGCGAAAGCACGCTGGGGCGATAACCCCACCTATCAAGCCTATCGAAAAAACACGCCAGTGCTGTTCCCGCGTCCGCCGAAAGGCTGAACGCGGACCAGCAGCGAACCGCCCGTGTCCCGGTTTAGCCCGGGTGTCCGCTGCTGCGCCCTTGCCGCCCTTCCGGGCCAAACCGCTGCTTCCTTACGGGGGCCGTTCGTTTTCGGAGATGGTAGCGGCAACAGTTGGGTGCAGCGGGGCGCAGTCTGACCGCCAGGGGGCGCGGACGCAGCCGATCTGGCGGCGGCATCATGGGCCTGAAGACATCGCCGCAATCGAGCGATATGATCTTGGCATGGCCCATCTGCTTTTGTTCAACAAACCCTTCGGGGTCTTGTCGCAATTCACCGACAGCGGATCGCCAACGGTTCGCACGACATTGTCGGATTTCATTGCGGTGAAGGGCGTCTATCCCGCCGGGAGGCTCGATCGCGACAGTGAGGGTCTGCTGCTGCTCTGCGATGATGGACGGCTGCAGGCGCGCATTGCCGATCCACGCTACAAACTGCCCAAGACCTATCTTGTGCAGATCGAAGGCGATCCGCAGGAGCAGGCGCTGGAACGCTTGCGGCAGGGTGTCCAGCTCAAGGATGGCATGACCCTGCCAGCCGATGTCGCCCGCATCGACGCGCCGGACCTGTGGCCGCGCGATCCCCCGATACGCCAGCGCAAGTCCATCCCCGACGGCTGGCTGAAAATCACGATCCGCGAAGGGCGCAACCGGCAAGTCCGCCGGATGACGGCAGCAGTGGGGCTACCCACCTTGCGGCTGGTGCGCTGGGCGATCGGCGAGTGGACTGTCGCGGGCCTCGCGCCGGGCCAGTTTGCGGCGGTCGCTGCGCCCGGTAGCGTTTCTCACGGCGGATCGTCAGGGTTCTGAAGCGCCATGAATTATCGCCATTCCTTCCATGCCGGCAACAGCGCCGATGTGGTCAAGCACAGCCTGCTGATCGCCCTTATCCGGGCCTTGCAGCTCAAACCCTCCGCGCTGACCCTGATCGACACCCATGCCGGCTGCGGGCTGTACAACCTTGGGAGCGATCAGGCCCAACGCACCGGAGAGGCCATGCAGGGCGTGCTGCGGGCCTTTGCCGACCAGAATCCCTTGCTGAACGATTACCGCGCCGCCGTAGCGGTGGTAAATGCCGGGCCCGCGCCACTTTTCTACCCCGGTTCGCCGCGCATTCTGGCGCAGCTATTGCGCCCAAACGATGTCCTGATCCTCAACGAAAAGCATCCCGAGGATGCCGATACCCTGCGCGGCGCGATGCGCGGCATCCCCGCTGCTGTGCATGAGCGCGACGCTTACGAGCTCTGGCTGGCGATGCTGCCGACCCGAACGCCGCGCGGCGTGGTGGTGGTCGATCCGCCATATGAGCAGACGGATGAACGCGCCCGGATCACAAGCACCCTCGCCGCCGCCATGCGCAAATGGGGGCACGGCGTGACGGTGATCTGGTATCCGCTGAAAGACCGGCCTGCGCATCTGCGCTGGAAGCAGCAACTCAGCAGGCTCGGCATAGCCAAATTTTTGACGGTGGAGCATTGGCTGTACGATACCGATCAGCCCGGCATCTATAACGGCGCGGGTCTTTTCATCGTCAACCCGCCTTACGCCTTCACGCAAGGACTGCCGCCGCTGCTGGAGGCCCTGCTCGCCGCGCTGGCACCAACAGGGCACAGGGGCGAGATCACCGCCGATTGGTTGCCGACCGCGCGCTAACCATCCGGATCGATTTGCCCGCGATTAATCCCGCCGCCGTCAAGCACCAGCCGCACCTTGATGACGAGATCGTCGATCGTGAACGGCTTGGAGATAAGGGCCACGCCGGCATCCAGAACCCCGTTGTGGACGACGGCGTTCCTCGTGAATCCGGTCGTGTAGAGCACCTTCAGGTCCGGGCGAGACTCGCGCGCCTTGTCGGCTAGCTGGCGGCCATTCATGTCAGGCATGACGATGTCGGTGAACAGCAGGTCGATGCGTGGCTGAACGGCGAGCACGGCCAGGGCCTGGGAGGCGTCGCCTGCCTGCACGACCTTGTAACCGAACTCGCGCAGCGCCTCGACGGACAGGAAACGGATCTTCTCATCGTCCTCGACCACGAGAATGACCTCGCCTTCTTTCGCATGGGCGGTCGCGGCGTCGAGCACAGGCTCCGCCTTGTCAGGCTCGGCTTCCGCTGCAAAGTGGCGGGGAAGGTAGAGCTTCACCGTCGTGCCAAGGCCCGGCTCAGAGTAGACTTTCACGTGCCCGCCGGACTGCTTGACGAAGCCATAGACCTGGGAGAGGCCAAGTCCGGTTCCCTTGCCGACCCCCTTGGTGGTGAAGAACGGGTCGAACACGCGCTGGATGACGTCGGCGGACATTCCCGTCCCGGTATCGGTGATGGAAAGCAGGACATATTGGCCGGCGACCGCTCCTTCATTGGCAACGGCATAGGCATCATCGAGGTGCGCGTTCGACGTCTCCACGGTCAGCCGGCCGCCATCTGGCATCGCGTCACGCGCGTTGATCACCAGGTTCAGGACCGCGTTCTCAAGCTGACTGGGATCGACAAAGGCGCGCCAGAGGCCGCCTGCCAGCACGGTCTCTAACCGCAGGTGCTCGCCGATGGTCTGTCGAAGCATCTCCGACATGCCGCCCACCAGCTTGTTTGCGTCCAGCGGTCGCGGCATCAGCGGCTGCTGGCGCGAAAAGGCAAGCAGGCGTGCAGTGAGCGTGGCGGCGCGATTGGCGCCGTCGAGCGCATTGTCGATGCAGACGAGCGCGCGGGCCCGGTCGGTGTCGAGGCGGCGTTTGGCTATGTCGAGCGAGCCTATGACAATCGTCAGCATGTTGTTGAAATCGTGAGCGATGCCGCCGGTCAGCTGACCGATGCTCTCCATCTTCTGCATCTGCCGGACCTGGGCCTCAGCCCCCTCGCGGGTCTCCAACTCTCCCTTCAAGGCGGCGTTCGCAGCACCGAGCGCCGCCGCCGATGTAACGGCAAGCTTGAGCCGGGTTTGTCCCTGGCGAAAGGTCATTAAGATCAGGCCGAGGATCACGATCCCGTTCACGACGAGTCCGGCTTGGGCAATGCCAGCCTGGCGAACGGTGGCATGCTCCCTGGTTTGCAGGAGTCTGGCTTCCTCCGCCTTCATGGCACGGATCACGTCACGGATCTGAATTGTCACAGCCTGGCCCGGACCAAGCTCCCGCAGTGTCATCGCCCCCCCGGTGTCGCCGCTACGATAGCGAGCGAGGGTCCGGCTCAAACGCGCTAGTCTCGCAGCGCCAAGCTTTCGCAGCCTCCCCATTAAGGCCTGCTGCCGGGGATTGTCGACCGTCACGGCCCCCAGGGCGTTGATATCTCCATCGATGCGGCGGACCGCTGCGTCATAAGGCTCCAGATAGTCGAGATCACCGGTAAGCAGATAGCTACGCTGGCCTCCCTCGGCGTCCTGAAAGTCGGACAGCACCGTAGAGATCCGGTCCTCAACTTCCAGGGTGTGACGGATCAGGGCGAAGCCCTGTTTCTGTTGACCGGCGAGCCAGGCCGACCCAAAGATCATGACGACGAGCAGGGCGAAGCCCAGCAACAGGCTAGTCTGTGATCGATTGTCGGGGGTCATGACCACCGGCATGCGACCGCATCAACCAATTGGCAAGCGCCGGCGGATTGCATCAGGCGGCCGGTGCGACATCAAAACTGCTGTCATTAAACACCTCCAGCTGGGCCGGGCATGACAGTGACCCGTCGCCGTTCAGGCGAGCGAGTAGATAGGCCACGGCTGCCACCATCGCGGCGGCGCTATAGGGTTTGGGCATCGAGCCTATTGCTACGCTCTTGGCCGAACTGGCTCGGCTGACCTGTCCGCTGATGAGCAGGACCGGTATTCCCAAGACCTTCAGATGCTCCGAAAGTTCGATGCCGTCGTCATCCCCGGCAAGCGAGATGTTGACCAGCGCCAGATGGGGCTTTTCGGTTTTGGCAGTTTGCAGTGCCGCTTCCTGACGGTCCGTCAGGTCGAGAACCTTGTAACCCGCGTCCTCCAGCGCGTCGTGCAGGACCATCGCTACCAGCGCGTCATCCTCCACAATCATGAGGGTCTCTTTGGTCATTTTTTTTGGTGCGGCTGTCATCATCATCCCTCTGTTCGTCCGCTGCCGATCGCGCTGGGTGCTGAACACGGCGCCGTCAGCGGCGTCGTTTCCACCAAAGCGACTTGGCCATGAGCGATGGAAACTTTGGGTCAGAAAGGGTGTTGGTGGACACCGTTGGAAGCCGTCGCTTAACTCCACAACGGATAGGGGCATACAAAGTTGCGGCAGAAAACAGTGACCATGCTGGGCGTAACCCGGATTGCCATCGATCCCATCGAGTGAGCGGCGGTCGTTGAAAACATTGGCTCAGCGAACGGCAGGTTTCAGGGAGCCGAACATCTGAACTGAACGGCGACAGCTGGGGCGGTTGCCGACCGGCCGCTTTTCTAGCCAAGAGCGGAAGGGCGGCTTTCAGCCAGATCGGCGCATCGGCAACACCTCGAGCGTCCGGCATTGGGTGGTGAGCGGAACGACCGGTCTTATGAGTTAGAAACGCTCATGCGGACGACGAGCAACCCTCGCTAATCATTGCTGATTGAATAGCCACTTTCGGATCGCTTGGATGGCGGCGAGTGCGGCCAGACTGCCTCCGAAGACAAGCCAAATCAAACCGCCTCCACGAAAAACCAGTCCCAAGCCCATAACAGCTGCTAGTGCTAGTCGACCGTAAGTGATCTTGGAGAAAGCAAGCGCGCGAGCCTCGTCCTTCGTCAAACCAGATCCTTCAGGGGTTCGACGTTGCAGCTCACGGGCGGGAGCGTTCCAAGCCCAGTAGAATATCGCCATGAACGGCCCCAAGATCGCGCCTAACCCGACCCAGATCGCCATGCTAGCTATGGGGCTCTTGATGTCCGGCAATAGCCATACCAGCAATAGTATAAGAATAACTGTGGCCGGAAAAATGGACCATGCCGCATAGCGTATTCGCTTGTTGAACGTTGCTATAAAGTCATCTCGTTCCAATTCACTTACGCGAATCGGCACACCCTTTTGGCCCTTGCGATAGACGAACCCGTGTGAGTCATTCGAGAATTGATCTTGAAAGGTTCGCCGCACGATATCAAAATTAGAGTCGCCGAACATGTCGAAAAACTACCGAGATGTCCCGCAGTGCGCAATGTCCGCTTTCAGGAGAGAACGTGCGGGCGTCGAACGTCCGCAGTTGGGCGAAAGCCGAAAGGCGGGTTCTTATGAGTTTCCAACCTGGGCCGCATTCTTGCCTGCGGCCCTCCCACCTCCAAATGGCAGCTACCGCGCCACTCCACCCCCCACCCGCGCAATTGTTGCGCCACGGGCCGTCCCCCGCTAACGCGATGCCATGAACCCGCAGGCCGGCATCATCATGGGCAGCACTTCCGATTGGGAGACGATGCGCCACGCCGCCGAGATTCTGGACGCGATGGGCGTGGCGTATGAAGCCAAGGTCGTGTCGGCCCACCGCACCCCGCAGCGGCTGGTCGATTATGCCAGCAGCGCGGCAGATCGCGGGTTGAAGGTGATTATCGCGGGCGCAGGCGGCGCAGCGCATCTGCCCGGCATGGCTGCCGCGATGACGCATCTGCCGGTGCTGGGCGTACCGGTACAATCAAAGGCGCTCGACGGGATGGATAGCCTGCTTTCCATCGTGCAGATGCCGGCGGGCATTCCGGTGGGCACGCTGGCGATTGGCAAGGCGGGGGCGAAAAATGCCGGGCTGCTCGCCATCGCAATTCTGGCGCTGGCCGATCCGGTGCTGTCACAGCAATTACAGGCTTGGCGCGCGGCGCAGACCAACAGCGTCGCCACTGATCCGGCGTGACGGGGGCGGTGACCCCCCTTCCCCCCGGTTCCACCATCGGCATCCTGGGCGGCGGGCAGCTTGGGCGGATGCTGGGCATTGCCGCGGCCCAGCTTGGCTATAACACCCGCGTGCTGGCGCCTGATGAAGAGGCGGTGGCGGCACAAACCGCCTCCAGCTTTACCCGCGCCGATTACCATAGCCGCATCGTGCTCGATGATTTTGCCGCCTCCAGCGATGTCGTCACCTATGAATTTGAAAATATCGCGCTGGAGCCGATCCATTATCTCGCCACCAAATTGCCGGTGCATCCCAGCCCCACCTCGCTCGCCACCGCGCAGGACCGGGCGGCAGAGAAAAGCTATGTCGGCGACCTGGGCGGGCGCACCGCGCCGTGGCGGCTCGTCACCTCCATCAACGAACTCCGCGCCGCTGCCGCCAGCATTGGTGTCCCTGCGATCCTGAAGACGCTGCGGATGGGGTATGACGGCAAGGGCCAGGTGCGCCTGACAACAAGTGCCGATATCGATGCGGCATGGGAGGCGATTGGCGGGCGGCCCGCGATCCTCGAAGGGTTTGTCGATTTCAGCCATGAATTTTCGATCATCCTGGCACGCGGGCAGGACGGATCGATGGTCAGCTACCCCCCGCCCTGGAACGAGCATGTCGACGGCATCCTCGCGCGATCATCGCTGCCCGCCCCACCCGAAATCGCCCGGCAATGGGGGGAGGCAGCGGCGCTGACCGGGCGGATCGCCGATCAGCTTGGCCATGTCGGCGTGCTGGCCTGCGAATTCTTCGTCGGGTCGGACGGTCCGGTGTTCAACGAAATGGCCCCCCGCGTCCATAATAGCGGCCACTGGACAATCGAAGGCGCGGTGACCAGCCAGTTCGAAAATCACATCCGCGCGATCTGCGGCTTGCCACTCGGCGATACCGGGTTAACCGCGCGCCGGGTCGATATGACGAACCTCATCGGGGATGATGCCAATGCCGCGCTGGCAATGTTGGCAGAACGCGACGCGCATGTTCACCTTTACGGCAAAAGCGTGCGCAAAGGCCGCAAAATGGGGCATGTTACGCGGCTTTTACGGTAAAACCTGCCAGATTTGGAGCAAATACTGGCCAAAACCGCGCGTTTCATGCGCCTTTTTTGACGCTTTGAACGCTTGTGCGGCACCCCAGACATGAAAACGGCCCACCCTTCCCAACGGGAAAGGCAGGCCGCCATCATCAAGCCATTGGCCAGAAAATCAGCCGCGCGTACCCGTCATCGGGAAGCTGCCAAACGCGCCTGCACCAACCGTACCGGTGATCGTGTCACCGTCGATCGTGGCTTCGCACGTCAGCGTCATCGGCATCGGTACGGTCATCGCCATCGTCCACTTGATGGTGTTGCCGTCAACGGTGCCGTCGGTGATGTCGACTGAACCCATCTGACCCGAGCTGCTGCCCGTCCAGGTCGCGCCATCACTCTTAACGGTGACGACAGCGGCATTGTCACCCAGTGGCGACTTTACAACAGTATTCCAGGTGCCATCGATAGCGGCCATGATGTCTTCTCCTGCGTGTTGGGTTGTCATTTCGTGGCCGCAACAGAGGCGGCTGAAATCACCTCAACCGGCAAGCCGAGGCTGTCAAGCTGGGTGCGCACAACCTTTGCATCACCCACCACGACCCAGACGAAATTATCGGGGTTGATCGCCTTGCGTGCCGCAGCGTCAAGCCCGGCTGGCGTCATCGCGCGATATTTTTGCGTGATGGTGGCGTAGTAATCATCCGCGCGCTTGAATTGGTCGTTCTGGAGCATCGCGCCGAGCACCGCACCGGCTGTTTCGAAGTTACCCGCCAGCTCGCGAGTCGCGCCGTTGATCGTGCGTTCAAACTCAACCGACGTTATCCCCTGCGGCCCCAAAAACGCCTTCAGATCGGCCATCAACGATGCAATCGATTCGCCCGTCTTATCGGCCTGCACCGGAGCGCTGATCCCATAGGTCACGGCATTTTCATTCCGCCGAAACCCGCCACCGGCGCCGTAAGACCAATGTTTTGTTTCGCGCAAATCCATGTTGATGCGCGACAGGAAATCGCCACCAAGCACGTCATTGGCGACCTCTGCATCGAGCAGATCGTCGCTGCCCTTTAGCGGCGTCAACTGCCCGGCGACGATAACCGATTGCGGTGAATCGGGTCGATCAATCAGCACGATACGCGGGGTTGCCTGCACCGCAGCAACGCTGAAATCCTTCACGCCCGCGGTGCCCGCCCCGGTCCAATCACCGAAACGCGCGTCGAGCATTGCCTTTACCTGCGCCAGCGGCAAATCGCTGACCACAAACATTTTGGCCTTTTCCGGCCGCAACCAGGCCTGCTGGAACGCAACCAGATCGTCACGGGTCAGCTTGGCAACCGCTGCCGGATCACCCCCGCCTGCGGCCGTCTTCGCATAGGGCGACGCTGCACCATAAACGAGCTTGGGCAGCACGCGCCCGGCAAGGCCCTGCGGGTTGGTCAGCTCTTGCTGGATACCGGCGAGCTGGGTGTTGCGTAGCCGCGCCACCTCCTCCGCTCGGAACGCCGGATTGCGCACAACATCGGCAAAAAGATCAAGCCCACCGGCTACATTGGCACTGGGGAAGGATGCGCTCAGGAATGTGCGATCTGCGCTGGTGCCGTCACCAAAGCTAACGCCCAGCCGCTCACGCTCTTCCGCAATCGCAATCGAATCGCGCGACACTGTGCCCTCGTCCAGCAACGACAAGGTCAATTGCTGGACACCCAATTTGTCGGCAGGATCAGCCGTGGCACCAGCGTCAAAGCTGATCTGCGCGCGCGTAATCGGCACGGCATCGCGCTGAGCATAAATCAGCTCGATGCCGTTGCGCAGCCGCGTACGTTCCACCTTGGGGAAGACAAGATTGGCCACCGCACCAACGGCCGGCTGTGCGCCGCGCGTGCCCTGGAAAGGCACGGCCGGGGCTGCCGGGGCGGGCTTTGGCGCGACCGCGACGTCACCTGTCGCTTCACGCGGGCCGCTTTCCACCGAAACGGCATATACCGGGCGCGACAGCCATTTTTGCGCAATCGCCTGCACCCCGGCGGGGGTTTGCGCGGCAAGGTCTGCCAGCTGCTTTTTGAAGAAAACGGGATCGTTTGAGAATAGCTCACCCGACGCCAACGCAACCGCCTTGCCGCCAAATCCGCCAACCGATTCCAGCCCTGCAATCCGGCGCGTCACGCTGGATGTCACGGTACGTTGCAGTTCGTCCGCCGTTGGCCCGGTTTTCAGAAAATCGGCAATCACCTCATCCAGTCGCTTGTTCGCGAGCGCAACATCGACGCCGGGGCGCACGACCATCACGACCTGAAACACGCCCGCCTGCGACTGCGCTCCAAATCCAGCACTCGCCTGAACCGCCAGTTTTTCCTTGCGTACCAGCACATTGGCAAGCCGTGAGCTGGACAAGCCCCCCAGTACCGATGCCGCCGCCGTCAACCCGGCAGCATCGGGATCGTTCAGACCGGGCACTGCCCACAACCGCGTGACCAGCGTAGCCGCAACCCGGTCCTTGATCACATCGGCCTTGGGGGCGGCGAGCGTGGGGATCGCCACGGCGGGCAGCGCGGTATCGGGGCCGCGCGCGATGCTGCCGAAATATTTGGTAACAAGCGTTTTAGCGGTTTTCACATCAATATCGCCGGCCAGCACCAACACGGCATTGTTCGGCCCATAATGGTTGCGGAACCAGCCCTTCACATCATCAAGGCTGGCCGCATCCAGATCCGCCAGCGACCCGATCACGGTATGGCCATAGGGATGGCCTTCTGGATAAAGCCCGCCGAAAATCTTGTACTGCAACAGGCCGTAAGGCTGGTTATCGCCCTGACGCTTTTCGTTCTGCACGACCCCGCGTTGCTCATCGAGCACAGCCTGCGTCACCGCACCGAGCAGATAGCCCATCCGGTCGCTTTCCAGGAACAGCGTTTTTTCCAGCGCTGGCGTGGGGACGGTTTCGAAATAATTGGTGCGATCAAAATTGGTGGTGCCGTTCAGGTCGGTCGCGCCGACCTGCTTTAGCGGTTCAAAGAAATCACCCGGTGCATTTTCTGAACCATTGAACATCAGATGTTCGAACAAATGCGCAAATCCGGTCCGGCCCTTTGGTTCAAACTTCGACCCGATATTGTACCAGACGGAAACCGCCACCACGGGCGCTTTGCGATCGGTGTGCACGATGACGCGCAAACCATTTGGCAGGGTGAAGCGCTGATGGGGGATGTCGACCTTTTTGATCAGCGATGCGACGGGGGCAGGTGCCGCTGTTGCTTCAGGCGCACGCGCGCCGGACGCAACCGGCATCATCAACGCAACAATGGCGACGCTAGACAACGCAAAACGCTTCGATTTCATCAGGGGAATCCTTTTGGGCGGGTAGAGACGGAAAGGTTATATCATTGAATTTACGTGTGACAATCAGGGCTGGTACGAGCGCTCCTGGTGCTTTGCCAAGTTAGCCGGATCAAACCAGACGGGTTTGGTACGGTGCGTCACGAACAGCGGCATCTGATCCGTATAATGTTTCGATTCAGGCCGTGTGCTAGCCGCGCCGTAAGGCTGGATTGAGGTGGAGTTGACCTTGCCGGCCTTGTCCCACGCGATAAACATCACAAAGCTGTCGCCGTGCTTTACCACCAGACGGCCATCAGGTGCCTCATCCCAGATAGAGGTAGCGCGCAAAACATCGGGGCCGCCATCCATCGGCAGGTCGACGGTCCCTTGCCGTAACCGCAGCACCGTGCCGAGCGACGGATCTAACTTGCCAAAATGCTCCATCAGATACTCGGCCGCGAGTTTCAGCTCGTCACGCGCCACGGGCCATGGCTTGCGGGGGTAATGGATGCGATTGCCGCTGCGCAGCAGAAGCACCGCCAGCGCATCGGCGCGACCCTTGCCGTCATAATTCCAGTCCCACCCTTGCATCAGCGCATGGGCATCGACGATGAGCTTGTCGCCCTTGGGATCAACCGCGGCAATCTCGTTGAACCAGCGCGCCGCCCAGCCGACCCGGCTGATTGCGGTATCATATTTGATCGCTTCAAGGTCGGCTGCGCTGATCGATGAATCAGCCCCCATCAGCTCGATCGACCTTGTGCCGCGATTGGTGGTATCGGTTTCAATGCCCAATAAAGGGGAGAAATCCGCCGGGTTCAGCTCAGAACCAATCCCTGCCGCCTGAAAGGGCGTGTTGTTGGCGTTGACCAAAAAACCCGATGCAGGGTTGATGTTGCGCGGAATATTCGCCCAGGGAACGGTTCCCTGATCAAGAGCACGCGATGTATCGCCCGGCAGAATATGCGTATAATCAAAACCGGGTTTGCGCTTCAGAAAGGCGGCATTGTAGAAATAGGCGATGTTGCCCACCGCGTCGCCATACAGAAAATTGGTCGCCGGGATCGCCTGTTTGGAAAGCGCCGCCTGCCATTCGGCAAAATTGCGCGCCTTGTTCAGCCGGTAATATTCCTCAACCATGCCCAGCTGTTCGGGCGCGGCATAATGGATGGCGAACGCGCCGTCCTTGTTGATAATCACCGGGCCGTGGACAGAGCGATACGCCGTGCGCGGCACGGGCAGCACGAAGGGGCCCCAAAGCTTCACGCGCAACCATACACGCTGCGATTCCAGCGGCAGCCATTTGCCATCGAACCGGTACTGCGTGCCATCCTTGTTCAGCACCAGCTTGTAGATATCGATCATATCAGGGCGGTTGACGGTGTTGGTCCAGCCCAACGTCTTGTTGTGCCCCAACAAGGGGTAAGGCGCGCCGGGAAAGGTTGCCCCGGCAAAATCCCAACCGGCCTTGGAATGCACCACCAGTTCATACCAGGCCACGCCGCCGCGATAGGGCTGATGCGCGTTGGAGACGAGCCGGGTAAAGCCGTCCGCTGATCGCTTGGGGGCGACAACGAATGCGTTTGATCCGTTCATATTGCCCTCCCCCGTATCGCGCACGGCATCGCGGACGGCGACCTGCCCCTTGGCCGGCAGCGGCATGATATTTGGCGAATCAGGCGTTGGCCCGGCGGTTTCAACCGGCAATGGCTTTTCGCCGACCAGCGCGCCCAGCACGGCATCAAGCCCGAAGAAAAAGGGTGATCGCAACACGAACCCGGCAGCAATATCCTGCCCATTGACGGGAAACAGGTTGCGCAACCGCACCTCACCCGGATGTTTTTCAGCAAAATGGTTCAGCCCGGCGGCATAGGCATCAAGCAAGGCCCGAACGTCAGCGGGTTGCTTCATGTAATCGCGCGTCACCGTTTCGCGGGCACGCACCAGCCGCAGCGCAAAATCAACCCCGGCACCGGCTTGCCCGTTCAGCGCGCCAAACCGACCGCGTGTCATGGCGAGCACGTCCTGGAGCGTCGTGAAATCATCCTCGGCATGGGCATAGGCGATGCCGTAGCTGACATCGGCGTCACTGGTGCCAAACACATGCGGCACGCCGAAAGTGTCACGCACGATCCGGGTATCATAGCGGTGCGGCGGCGGCGGTGGCGCAGCGGTCGCGGTCAACGGCTCCCAAACGGCAAGCCCGATTGCAGCGACGATCAGGAACACCAGCACGCCCGCGCCCAAGCGCCCCAACAATTTCCGCATCCACCACCCCATTTCTGATTTGGCGCAAGCCTAGCCGCCCGGCCCGCACGACGCGAGCGCGATTTACAATCAGGCACGCTTGCCGGCCAACCCTTGTGTTGCAGATTGGCAACACTACATCGGTCCGGTATTTCACGGCTAATCCCCTGGGGCAACCAACAGGAACTGCGCATGAACCTCGACAAATTCACTGATCGCGCCAAGGGCTTTCTCCAATCGGCGCAGACCGTGGCAATCCGCATGAGCCATCAGCGGATCGGGCCGGAGCATTTGTTGAAAGCGCTGTTGGAAGATGAACAGGGCCTCGCCTCTGGCCTGATCAAGGCCGCAGGCGGCAACCCCGCACGCGCGCTGAGCGAAACCGATGCAGCGCTCGCCAAGGTGCCTGCCGTGTCTGGTTCGGGCGCGCAGCAAGCGCCGGGGATCGACAATGATGCGGTGCGGATCCTTGATCAGGCCGAACAGGTCGCTGCCAAGGCGGGGGACAGCTATGTCACGGTTGAACGTCTGCTTGTGGCGCTGGCGCTGTCGCTCAACACCGTGGCGGGCAAGGCAATCAAGGAAGCGGGCGCGACGCCAGAGGGGTTGAATGCCGCGATTAACGATCTGCGCAAGGGCCGCACGGCAGACACTGCGGGTGCCGAAGACCGGTATGATGCGCTGAAGAAATTCGCGCGCGACCTGACCCAAGCGGCGCGCGACGGCAAGCTTGATCCTGTTATTGGCCGCGACGAGGAAATCCGCCGCACGATCCAGATTCTGGCGCGCCGCACCAAGAACAACCCTGTCCTGATCGGCGAGCCCGGCGTCGGCAAAACCGCGATTGCAGAAGGGCTGGCGATCCGCATCACCAATGGCGATGTGCCCGATACGCTGAAAGGGCGGCGGCTGATGTCGCTTGATCTGGGCAGTCTGGTCGCTGGTGCCAAATATCGCGGCGAATTTGAAGAACGGCTGAAGGGCGTATTGGATGAAGTGCGCGCTGCCGAGGGCGATATCGTGCTGTTCATTGATGAAATGCACCAGTTGATCGGGGCGGGCAAAAGCGAGGGGGCAATGGACGCCTCCAACCTGCTCAAGCCGGCGCTGGCGCGCGGCGAGCTTCACTGTGTGGGTGCAACCACGCTGGATGAATACCGCAAGCATGTTGAAAAGGACGCCGCCCTCCAGCGGCGTTTTCAGCCCGTGTTCGTCGGTGAGCCGACCGTGCCCGACACCATCTCCATCCTGCGCGGATTAAAGGAGAAATATGAGCTGCACCACGGCGTGCGCATTACCGATGCGGCCATTGTTGCCGCAGCCACCCTGTCGCACCGTTACATCACGGACCGTTTTCTGCCCGACAAGGCGATCGACCTGATGGATGAGGCCGCCAGCCGCATCCGCATGGAAGTGGAGAGCAAGCCCGAGGAAATTGAGATCCTTGACCGGCGGATCATCCAGCTGAAAATCGAGCGCGAGGCGTTGAAGCGCGAAACTGATGCAGCATCGCGTGATCGTCTGGCAACGCTTGAGGGCGAACTTGCCAATTTGGAACAGCAATCGGCGGGCCTGACGCAGCGTTGGCAGGCCGAGAAGGACAAGATTGCGGCTGAAGCCCGATTGAAGGAACAGCTTGATGCCGCACGGCTTGAGCTGGAGCAGGCGCAGCGCAGCGGCAATCTGGCGCGGGCCGGCGAGCTTTCCTACGGCACCATCCCGCAACTGCAGCGCCAGTTGGACGAGGCAGCGGGCGCAACCGAAGGGGCAATGCTGCGGGAGGAAGTAACCGCGGAGGATATTGCCGGGGTCGTCGCGCGCTGGACCGGCATTCCAGTCGAACGGATGATGGAGGGCGAGCGCGCCAAGTTGCTCCAGATGGAGGAAACGCTTGGCAAGCGCGTGATTGGCCAGGCAGCGGCCGTGCACGCCGTTTCCACCGCGGTGCGCCGCGCGCGCGCGGGGTTGCAGGACCCCAATCGGCCGCTGGGCAGCTTCCTGTTTCTCGGCCCAACCGGCGTTGGCAAAACGGAGCTGACCAAGGCACTCGCCGAGTTTCTGTTCGATGATCCCACCGCAATGGTGCGTATCGACATGAGCGAGTTCATGGAAAAGCACGCCGTCGCCAGATTGATCGGCGCCCCTCCGGGCTATGTCGGTTACGATGAGGGCGGGGTTTTAACCGAAGCGGTACGCCGCCGCCCCTATCAGGTGGTGCTGTTTGATGAGGTGGAGAAGGCACACGGCGATGTGTTCAACATCTTGCTCCAGGTATTGGATGACGGGCGGCTAACCGATGGGCAGGGTCGCACGGTTGATTTCACCAACACGATCATCGTGCTGACATCAAACCTGGGAAGCCAGTATCTGACAGCGCTTGCTGATGGCGATCCGGTTGCCTCGGTTGAGCCGCAAGTGATGGAGATGGTGCGCGGCCATTTCCGGCCTGAATTCCTCAACCGGCTGGACGAAATTGTGCTGTTCCACCGGCTTGGCCAGAGCGAAATGGCGCCGATTGTCGACATTCAGGTTGATCGTGTCCGGCGGCTGCTAGCCGAACGCAAGGTAACAATCGAACTCACGGCGGGGGCACGGAGCTGGCTGGGTCGCGTGGGCTATGATCCGGTTTATGGCGCGCGCCCCCTGAAGCGCGCCGTGCAGCGTTATCTGCAAGACCCGCTCGCCGACCTGATCCTGTCGGGCGCGATCAAGGATGGTCAAGCCGTGCATGTTACGGATGGCGATGGCGCGCTGGTGCTGCAGGTCGGGTGACGTTCGGGACAACAAAAGGGCGCGGGAAGTGTGACCTCTCGCGCCCTACATATGGCTTGCTCGATATTTTCTTTTAATTTGGGTTATTAAGATAACAGACATTACCCCCAATAAGATACTCTATGCCGCCCGGACAATAAAAAACACGCGGGCCTGCAGAAGGGGGCACCGGATTGCCGTCACTGTCATCACGACCGCCGCTACCGAAAGCTTGATCGCATGAAGTTGAGCATTCATAACCCCTGTCAGGATAGGCCGCAATACATTGATTAAGGCACTCAACAAGGTTTGTCGGCGGATTGTCTTGAGCAATGGCGACATTAAAGGGCGCTAGAATCAAAAGAATACTCAATGAATAAAGGTATCTGATCTTTCTCATATCAAATTTCTCCATTTTCTATGGTGCATAAAGCAATCGATAGATCGAACTGCATATGTTTCGGATGATATGTTGATCAACACTGACAAAATTACCAAAATTTTCGGTAGTTTGCAATACAGATTAGCGCGTGAACGAAAAACCGGTCTCGGTCCAATTTTCATTCAGATAAAGATGATCCTCTAGGATCAACCTGACGCAGAATCGTGAGACATAGGCCCAGTACAACATAGGCCGACATGTAAATGCTGCCGCCCCTGAACGGGAACATTTCGTTCGGTTTGTCGAGGTCCCGCGGATCAAGGCCGAATAATCCGTCGATCACGAAGTTCATTCGAGAATTTGTGGAAGCCTAAATCCTCATCGACAAAGCCAAATAGTTATCGGCTCGAATCCGGCGATTTGTACCGACAATTCTGGCGGGCTTCGTTGAACCACCGGCTCCGACGCTGCTGCCGAGGTGCGCGGTTCAAAGCTCGCCACCGCTGATGTAGCGCCACAGCAGCGAGAAATCGAACGTATCCGACGAAGCGGTCGTCCGCTGGTGCCTGGTTCACTGCGGCATCACCGGTGCCAAATCTATGGCCTGCAGCAATTCGGGTCGCACGGTTGATTTCACCAACACGATCATCGTGCTGACATCAAACCTGGGAAGCCAGTATCTGACAGCGCGTGCTGACAGCGATCCGGTTGCCTCGGTTGAGCCGCAAGTGATGGAGATGGTGCGCGGCCATTTCCGGCCCGAATTCCTCAACCGGCTTGACGAAATTGTGCTGTTCCACCGGCTTGGCCAAAGCGAGATGGCGCCGATTGTCGACATTCAGGTTCATCGTGTCCGTAAACTGCTGGCAGATCGCAAGGTGACGATTACCCTGACCGAGGGGGCGCGTAGCTGGCTGGGCCGGGCAGGCTATGAACCCGTCTATGGCGCCCGGCCGCTGAAGCGCGCGGTGCAGCGCTATCTTCATGACCCGCTCGCCGACCTGATCCTGCGTGGCGATGTGAAGGATGGCGCGGCGATCAATGTGGACGAAGGCGATGGCGGCCTGGAACTCGATATCAGTTAGTCTAGTTGCCGGTGCCTCCGGCGAGTCCCGGGTCGAGTCCGCTGGCATTGGCTGCTGCAAAGAAATGGCGGAGCACGGTGCGTTCATCCGGCGTAATATGCGGGTTCCACGCATCAAGGATCAGCATCGCCCGAAGCTGATTACTGTTGTTCCACGCTTCGTGCTCGATCGTGTCGTCGAAAGCGAATGCCTGACCCTCATGCCATTCGCGCGTCTCGCCGCCAACACGAAAGCCACAGCCAGGCGGGACGATGAGCGGCAGATGGACAATCGCGCGCGCGTTGGTAACACCGGTGTGCGGCGGCAAACGCGTATGCGGCTTTAACAGTGAGAAGAACGCGGTCGGCGCCCGACCGGGCATGTCGGCAAGTGGCAGTTTATCGATGATTGCCGCTGTCACCGGGCAGCGCGCGCAGGCCGAATCGATTCGCTCCCCGAATTTCCACAGAAAATAGGCGCCCCAATCAAGCTTGCCATCAAGGGCAGTCCATTTGTTATCGGGAGTACCTGGTGGCATGCTGACATAGGGTTCGAGCCCGGGCATGTCGGCTTCGATGAGGGCGAGTAACTCAGTGCGGATTGCCGAGGCCTGTTCTTCAAATTCGGTCAGCCACGGAAACATTTCTCGCGCGAAAAACTCCTCGGCGGGGAGAAAGGGGAAATGGAGCCCATGCGGCTGATTGAGATAGATCCGCCGTCGTCCAAGCACCGCATCGATACAGGCATCGACGCGAAGCCTATCCGAGGCGGGGACGGTGCCCCGAATTTCGGCCAAGCTCTGGTCGATCACGTCGCTGAATTCACGCTGATAGCGTTCGACGAAATCCTGCGCATGGGCCAACACCCCCTGATATGCCGGCGACTTGTCTGGAATCGGTGCCACGAGTGCAATTACGGCAGACCAGCGCGCGGCTGCAGCAGCAGTCTCACGCTCACGTTCATGGAGTTCGGCAAACCGGATGTTGGCAATAAGGTGGCGCTGATCGAGCGACAGCGCACGCTCAAGCCCGGCCCTTTCACGGCCGGTATCACCCTGCATCCGGGCAGCACTGGCCAGATTTACCCATAGCGTTGGCTCGTGCGGGTCAGCCGCACAGGCCCTTTCGAAATGGAGCGTAGCGGTTTGGCCGTCACGCCGGGCAAGCGCGATCATGCCGAGCGAGTTATGCGCGACCGGATGGTTCGGATCAAGATCGAGCACAGCCGCGAGCGTGCGTTGTTCCCGATCCCGGTCGCCCTGGCGTCGCGCGACCGCAGCGCCCTGAAGGAGTTTTTCACACTCGAGTGAAACAGTCGCATTCATGGTGGCTGACGATCGCCTATTGGTTGCCGGGGCGGCTGCGATTGTCGTCCATCATCCGCTCGGTCATCGCGCGCGCGCCTTGGGCAAGTCGATCCCATTCGTCACGCGTGTAACAACGCTTTTTCGACGCGATCATGGATCCGGTTGTTCGATCGGAGCGGCAGATCATTTCGGTCTTTGGCTTTTCAGGCGAGGCAGCAGGTGGCGATGAATCCTGCGCGAGAACGGGGATCGGCAGAGCAAGCATGGCGAGGGCTGAAAAACTGCGGATCATAAAACTATCCTCAATCAACAAGGTTAATTCCGAAACGTTAGGGCAAAAAAAGGGGCATGCCGAATCCGGCATGCCCCTGAACTTAGTTTAAAGCGTCAGCGTTTAAAAGCGCAGGCGCGCCGTAACCGCGAAGCGGCGACCAAGTGAGTCATAGGTCGACGGATAGGTATTGCCGCTGTTGAAAGCGGTCGAACCTGCCGTGCTGCCCACGAGCGGAGGAGCGCGGTCGAACAGGTTCTGAACCGAGAAGGTGAGCGAAATCATTTCGGTTACCGCAGCGCGCGCGGTGAAATCGAAATAATGGTATGCACTGATGCGGTTGAAGTCGAATACTCGACCGCCCTCTGATGGGACCGGACCGCTGAACAACGCGCCATTCTCAAATGCTTCGAGCGGCTCGTATTGAGTCGGGCTGAGGTAACGCCACAGTACCGAGAAATCGACCTTGTCGAAGCTCAACGACGTCCGCTGCGAGAACTGGTACTTCGGCTGGATCGATGCACAGTTGGCACTGTAAAAGCCGACGCAATCACGATTGACCCCCGATGGCGAAGCCTGGAACGTATTTCGGTTTGTCCAGGTGCCGACGAAATCAAGGTTCAGTTTTGCGAAGCCCAGGTCGCGAGCATAGGCGGCCTGCAGATCGATACCATCGGTCTTGATAACGCCCAGGTTTGACAATGCCAGGAGCAGGCCGGGAACGGTGTTGGTATCGCCTGAAAGGCCGCCAGTCACCGTATCGCGCCCGATATTGGCACGACTGCACGCGGGGTTTGCTGTCGACACAGCGCTGAAGCATGCAGCGATCACATCGCCCGGGGTAGGGGTGGAAACCGCGCCGGTAAGGCTGATGTTGAAATAATCAACAGTCAGCGTGAAACCAGGAAACGGATTGGTGATCGCGAAACCAGCCGTGAAGCTGTTCGAGATTTCAGGTCCAAGCAGCGCGTTGCCGCCCGAAGTCTGGTTGGCCTGGCCTGCGGTCGGCACGGGGATCGTGCCGATCCGCGCAGCCGGAGCACCCTGCAAGATGCAGACATCACGCAGAGCGCCGGTTGGCGCAGCACGGCCCGGAATATTCGTGCCGTTGTCGAGCAGGTTGGCGCAAGGGTCTGCCGTCGCGCTCAGGTTGGTCAAGCCAGTCGTCTGCGGCGAGAACAATTCACCAATATTGGGTGCGCGAGCCGACCGTGCATAGGTGCCACGGACGCGGAAGTGTTCATCCACTTGCCAGGAGCCGCGGAAGCTCCACGTCGTTGGATTAAACGTGCTCGGCGTCGCGGCGTTCACCGAATATGCCGAATAGCGAACGCCGCCATTGATCGTCAAATCCTTGAAGAATGGGCGATCCTGAACCAACGGAATGCTGATTTCGCCGATACCTTCATAAACATCATACGAGCCAGTCACGTTTGGCTGCGCACCACCGGCGCCGGCAAGATCGCCCGACGAGGCGAGCGTATCGGAGAAAATCTTCGCATCATATTTGCGATATTCGCCGGCAACCGCAAAGCCGATGGGATCATTGGCAAAGGGGCTGCTATAGCCAAAATCGCCGCTAATCGCGGCATGGAACTGCGTCAGAGCAGTGTCCGTCGTCACAATCGAATCACCGACCAGGAAAGCGGTCTGGGCGGGCGTAAGCGATCCCAGGGCGCCGAAGAAGTTGGCCGGCACGCAACCATTGGTGCTGACTTGGCAGGTTGCCGTGGCGCCGTTGCCCTGGGTGAGCAACGATTGAGCGATACGGCTGTTGAGCAGATAGCCGCCCGTCAGCGAGCTGTTGTTGCTCTGGCCATAAGAACCATTGATGTCCCAGCTGACATGCGAACCAATATCGCCACGGAAGCCAAGCCGATAATCGAAATAGGTCGTGGTAAAGGTGCTCGTGCGCGGACCAGCTTCAGGCGTACGGCGTGAGAGGTTTACGCTGATTTCGCGGTAGTTGGGGTCGTTGGGGCCCGTGGCCGCAGCAGCAGCGCCGCACGATGCCGGGTCGAGCGACTGGACGCCGGCCGCATTCCGATTAAAATCGAGAGCGCTGCCAGCAAATTGCGAGCAGATGGTGTTGCGCGCCGCGACAGGCAGGAACGGGTTGCTCAGCGGAATGCGCACCGGCGTCGCGAAAGCGCCCGATGGAGCGATGATCGTCTGGACGACGTTCTTCGAGAAGAGACCGCGCGAGTAGACTTCCACGTCGTCACTCAGTTCGTAACGAGCGGCACCATAGATGTTGTAACGCGTGAATGGCGTCTGGAAAATATTGAAAGGATTGAAGTTAAAGGAATCGAAGGCCGCCGTCGGCCGGAGATCGCCCGTGTCCGTGTTGAACTGCCGATTACCGACTGGCAGGCCGAGCAGGCGAGCCGGCACGCTCGTCCCGGACCCGCCGGTACCGCCGGAAAACGAATCGACGTTGTTGATGGAGAAAGAGCGATCACCCTGAGTTACGGGCTTTGATTCCTGATACCCAACCGAGAAAACCACGTTGCCACGGCCGTCGGGGGTCGAGGTGCCAACCGTTAGATCGGAGCGATAATAGGCGCCGTCGCCCCGGCCGGTCACCTGATAGGACGAGGTCAGATCAACGCCCTGGAAATCCTGCTTGGTGATGAAGTTGATGACACCCGCGATCGCGTCGGCACCATAGGTCGTCGTTGCACCGCCGGTCAGCGATTCAACGCGCTGAATGAGCGCGACGGGAATGTTGTTAAGATCGAACACGCCGCCAAGACCCGACGGAGCGAGGCGATTGCCATCGATCAGCACCAGGTTGCGGTTGGTACCAAGGCCGCGCAAATCGGCGAAGGATGCACCGCCATTGCCGTTATTCACGGCAGAGCCAATGCTCGCCACAATGCCCGGCACCGTGCGCAGCAGATCTTCGGCCGTGTTAACCTGGCGGAGCTGAATTTCGTTTTCGCTCAACACCGTGATCGGGTTCGACGAAGCCAGATTGGGGTTGCGGATCAGCGAACCGGTAACAACGATGTCTACCTGTTCGGCCTTTGGCGTGGAATCGGACGGCGTCGCGTCCTGTGCCCATGCGGGTGCGGAACCAAGCATTGCGCCTGCGACGATCGTCGAGGCGAGCAATTGGCGGCGAATGAAAGGTGTCATTTCAACGTATCCCCTTGTTACTTAATGACGTTTTTTTGTCGGGCAACCGGATGATTGCTTCGAATTTCGATTTCGTATCCCTCTAATCTCCATTGCTACCCAAAACTGTAATGCCGGTGCAATAGTGAAAACCGCTTTCCACCCGCAATGTGCCATTTGAGCAACATCGGCCAAAATGGCGCTTGTTGCGCTGCTGGCATGCTAGGGCTAGCCTCCAACCCATCGATTTTCTGAAGGAGACGATATGTCCATCGCGCCCTATGCCGTCGCCGCCGTGATGATGGCTGTCGTTATGCACGCCGAGCCGGCCTGGGCCGATGATCGGCCTAAATCTGTTGCTGCGTTAGGTGAATGCCGCAAAATCATCGATAGCAGCGCCAGACTCGCCTGTTATGACAAAGCGACCGAAATGTTCGAGGCATCGATTACGGCCAAGGATGTCGTCGTGATCGAGCGCGCCGAATTGCGACAGAACAAAAAACGCGGGTTCGGCCTAGCGTTTACGGAGGGAACGATCCTCGGCAATGCTGCCGAACCTGAGGCAAAAGAACTGGTTGCCAAGATCACCGGAATCGCAATCGTGGGTCGGTTCATACAGTACACGCTTGATAGCGGTGCGGTCTGGCAGACCTCTGAGGCTATTTTAAACCAGCCGAAACTCAACAGCACCGTGACCATCAAACGTGGTGCGCTTGGCAGCTTTCATATGGTTTTTGCCAAAGTACCATCGGTAAATGCCAAGCGAATTCGCTAGCATCCAGCACGATCCCTCAACAATGCCCTGACTTGTATTCGTCTGGAGTCGTGACCGCGCAGGATTTCCGCCGCTCAATATGTACTTATTGCGAAACCGGCATCGGCCCGGCGAGCAACAGCGGATCGATGCGGCTGTCACGCCATTTCACGCTCCAGTGGAGGTGCGGGCCAGTGGCTCTGCCCGACATGCCGACAGCGCCAATCGGCTGCCCGCGCTTCACCGTTTCGCCAACGCGCACGTCAATTCGGGACAGGTGCAGAAACGCACTGTTCAGGCCCATGCCGTGATCAATCATCAACAGATTGCCCTCCAGCGTGAAGGGATGGTCCGCCGCGAGAATCACGACGCCGTCAGCAGGCGCCATCACCGTTGCGCCCGAGGGCCGAGCGATATCCGTGCCCGAATGATAGCTGCCCGCCTCACCATTTTTGTAAATGCGCTGCGACCCGAACATGCCTGAAAGTCGGCCCACCGCTGGCCATAAGAATGGCTGTTGCCACCCAGCAGACGTGACGCTGATTCGCCGCGCGGCATTAATCTGTTCAAGCTCGGCGGGGCGAAGGCGATTAAACTCCTCGCTTGGCTGGGCAAAGCGCGGCAAGCTATCGAGCCGCTCGATGTTCCAGGCGCGCCGGGCCACCGACAGCGTTTCGGTAAGAACGCGCCCATCCTCCAGCGTTGCGGACAGCGTCGCTGTGGGGCCCGCGTCGCGATCAAACGCAAACAGGAACCGGCCATCGGCGGCAAGCGGCAGCGATCCACCGTTAAAGCTGAGCAATGTCGTCCCCGCAGGCGCGGTGCCAATCACCGTGCCGCCCTGAATCATCGGCCCATTCAGCCGAAACCCGGTTTGGGTGAGCAATCCTTTGGCCGGTAACATGCTGGCTGGTGCCGCAGAGGCCCCAGTAGGCGATTGGGCGGCAGGAGATTGGGCGGCAGGTGCGACGGCCTTTGGGGCAACACGGGGGGCCGGCACCGGGCGCTCCGCCGCGGGGGCAAGGCAACTGCCTTGCACGATCATGATGGCAAGCCCGGCCACCCAGCGGCGACCGCGCCTCATCCCTGTTCGCCTGCCCCCCCGGTGCACCATTATGCGGGCGACATCGCTGCCATCGCGATCGCGGCGCTGGCATAGGGTTGCTGCAGGGCAACGCTCCAATAACGCAGCGAATCCAGCCCGATCCGCTCCCCCGTTACCGCACAAGCGACATGGTCGCCCGGTGCGAGCACACGAAAACTATTCGCCATATAATGAAGGCGAGCGGCGCGATCGGTATTTGACATCAACATGCTACTGGTTCCCAGACGCGGCCTGCGCGTTCGTTTTCGCCGATGCTATAACAGGCTCGGCTGATCGACCTTGGGCTTTTCATACGGCTTTGCCGCCGCACGCTCAACCCGTGCATCAACGCTGCCGTCCCCAAAATGGAGCGTGAGCGCAGCGGCCGACCGCGCCTGCGCCGCACTGGTCACCACACCGCCCCCGCGCGCCTGGACCAGCACATAGCCGCGCTTCAGCAATCCGCTGGGGTTAACCGCTTCGAGCAATTGCACCGTCCGCGTCAGCCGGTCGCGCCCGCTGGCCAATTGGCGGTCAAGCATCGCCGGGCGCAGCACGGCGCCGATGCGGTCAAGCTGCGCCCGCCCCCGCATCACGCGCACCTCCAGTGCGCGATCGAGCCGTGCGCCCAAATCATCTGCACGCTGGCGCTGCGGCCCCAGCAAAGCCTCTCGCCTGGGCATCACCCGCACCAGCGCATCAAGCCGCTCGCGCGCGCGCTCGTGATACCGCTGCACACATCGTTCGCTGCGCTGGGCATAGCCCGCCACGGTCGCCATCAGATCAAGCCGGACCGGCACGGCGATTTCCGCAGCGGCGGTGGGCGTGGGCGCGCGCAGATCGGCGGCAAAATCGGACAGGCTGGTGTCGGTTTCATGGCCCACGGCGGAGATGATCGGGATCGAACATTCGGCAATCGCGCGAACGACAGCCTCTTCATTGAAAGCCCACAGATCCTCAATCGAGCCACCGCCACGCGCCACAATGACCAGATCGGGGCGCGGCACCGGCCCGCCCGGTGCAATCGCGTCAAACCCGCGCACAGCGCGTGCAATTTGCGCCGCTGCGCCATCGCCCTGCACCGCCACCGGCCAGACGAGCACATGGCTGGGGAAACGATCCGCCAAACGGTGCAGGATATCGCGGATGACGGCGCCGGTCGGCGATGTCACCACGCCAATCGTGCGCGGCAAAAACGGCAAGGGCTTTTTGCGCTGCGGATCGAATAAGCCCTCCGCCGCCAGCTTTGCCTTCAGCTTTTCCAGCAGCGCCATCAGCGCGCCTTCGCCCGCCAGCTCCATCCGATCGATCACGATCTGGTATTTGGATCGCCCCGGATAGGTCGTCAGCTTGCCGGTTGCGATCACCTCGATCCCGTCTTGCGGCGTGAACGGCAAGGCGCTGGCCGCCCCCTTCCAGATCACCGCGTCAATCACCGCGCTGTCATCCTTCAGCGCCAGATAGACATGGCCTGAAACCGCGCGCTTATACCCCGATATCTCCCCGCGCAGCCGGACATGGCCAAATTCACCCTCGACAAAGCGCTTGAGCTTCATCGACAGCTCCCCCACGCTAAGGGGTGCCGCATTGTCGCCGGGGATCGTCTCCGCTACCAGCCGCGAACCATGGCTATCTGAGACATCATCGGGGAAACTATCTGACATGAATGTCCTGCTGATCGGATCGGGGGGCCGCGAGCATGCGCTGGCATGGAAGCTGGCGCAGTCACCGGACCTGACAACGCTTTATGCCGCACCCGGCAACCCCGGCATAGCCCAACACGCAACAATCGCGGCGATTGATCCGGGTGATCACCGCGCGATCATTGATTTCTGCCTGCGCCATTCGGTTGAGCTGGTGGTGATTGGGCCCGAAGCGCCGTTGGTCGACGGGCTGGCGGATAATCTGCGCACGATGAAGATTGCGGTGTTCGGCCCCGATGCCAAGGCAGCGCAGCTTGAAGGATCAAAGGGCTTTACCAAGGATTTGTGCAAGCGCGCCCGCATCCCCACGGCGCGTTATGCGCGCGTCACCTCGCATGATGGCGCCATGGCCGCGCTGGGCGATTTCGGGCTGCCCGTCGTGATCAAAGCCGACGGACTGGCCGCAGGCAAGGGCGTGACGATCGCCAATACCGCCGAGGAAGCCGAAGCAGCGCTGGCCGGCATGTTCGGCAAAACCGGCGGCGACGCCGTGATCGAGGAATTTCTGGAGGGCGAAGAAGCCAGCTTGTTCGTCCTCACCGATGGCACAGCCATCATGTCATTTGGGTCCGCGCAGGATCACAAGCGCGTCGGCGACGGCGATACCGGCCCCAACACCGGTGGCATGGGCGCGTACAGCCCCGCCACCGTGCTGACCGCCGCGCTCGAACAGCGCGCGATTGATGAGATTATCGCCCCGACAGTGGCAGCGATGGCAGCGGCGGGAATGCCCTTTTCAGGGGTGCTCTATGCCGGGCTGATGCTGACAGCGGATGGCCCCAAGCTGATCGAATATAATGCGCGCTTTGGCGATCCCGAATGTCAGGTGCTGATGATGCGGTTGGACAGCGACCTGCTACCCATCATGCTGGCGACGGCGCGTGGCACATTGGCCGAATGCGCCGCCCCGGTGTTTTGCGACGATGTCGCGCTTACGGTGGTGATGGCGGCGCGCGGCTATCCAGCTGCACCGCAAACTGGCGGCGCGATTATGGGCATTGATGCAGCAGAGGCAGCAGGCGCCATCGTCTTTCAGGCTGGAACCAAAAGCGTTGATGGTGCGCTGGTGGCAAGCGGTGGCCGCGTTCTCGCCGTGACGGCACGGGCGGGCACCGTTCAAGACGCGCAGGCCAAGGCCTATCGCAGCGTTGCGGCGATCGACTTTGCCGATGGATTTTGTCGCCATGACATTGGCTGGCGCGAAATCGCGCGGCAATCGGCCTGAAGGATGGGAGCATATTGGGTATGGCAAGCGTGACGATGTTGAGTTTTGCGGCATCTGCAAATGCTGGCGCGATGACGGCGCTGACAATGATCCTGATTGCCATCGCTTCGTTGTGCGCCATCGCCATGATCGCCTGGGGAACGATGCGCCGGCGCGTGAAGGCGGGCGAGGTTGCCGAAGCTGAAAAACACGCCGCGCTGGCAGGTCATGCGCCAGTGGCCGTCGCACCCACAGACGAACCCGTTGCGGACATGCCCGACCTGCCGCCATTGCCAGCGGTATCGTTACCCACGGCAGCCACTGACCAACCGCTGACCCTTCTCAAGGGGCTTGGCCCCAAGGCAGCGGCGCGGCTTGCCGAACTCGGCATTGCCAGCGTCGATCAGCTCGCGGCGCTATCACCCGGTCAAATCGCCGACATCGACGCGCAGATGGGCAGTTTCGCCGGCCGGATCTCGCGCGACCGCTGGATCGAACAGGCGAAGCTGCTGACAGCGGGCGATGTTGCGGGGTTCGAAGCGGCGTTCGGCAAGCTGGGGGGATAATCCGGATTCGGCGCGCCTGGCGTCAACATTGTGGCGTTTGCAAGCGTGCTGACCCCCCATTTGCCCTGACCGCCATCTTGGGCGATGCTCTTCCCCTAAGGCTGAAAGCGGCTAGGGCGCATCAGGCCGAAATGCGCGCACAGAGCTGCAACATCATGATGATCGACAGCCCGCGGTTCAAAGCCATTTCGGAAGGCCAGCACAAACGGCGCGGCAATGCGGCGAACCTGTAAGGTGTCCAATGTGCCAATGCCATTGAGCGCACCCGCAGGATAAGATGAATTCTCGCTTGGGGCACCAAGGACACCTTCCCCAAACTCATTCAGAACAAAGCCATGGAGATCGACCGACCCGTCGATTGGATGAAGAAACACGGGATTCCAATCCCGACCGTCCGGCTGAACGATCAGCTGATACCCCAGCGCCGTAAGCGTTTGCTGAAAACACTTCAGATCGGCGAAATGAACGGCGAGGTCCAAATCGGAATGAGGACGCGTTTGTCGACCGAGCAGCGCATCGACGCCCCAGCCGCCGTCGATCCAGTAATCAAGGTCGGCCGCTTCAAAAGCGCGACATAGGGCTGTGACCGTTGCAAGCTGCATCGTCGGCAATTTAACAACCCATTCGCTAAAAGGCCGACCGTCAGATCACCGTTACCCTGACCTTCGCCCTTATCGCTTCAAACCCTAATCCGCCCGCACCACCGCGCTGACCAGCAATTTGTCGATCCGGCGACCGTCAAGGTCGACCACTTCGAACTTCCAGCCTTGTTCAACAAAGCTTTCCCCCTCGCCGGGCAAATGGCGGAACACCGCCAGCGCCAGCCCCGCGACGGTTGCGAAATCGCGATCCTCCGGCAGATCGATGCCCAATCGCTCAGCCAGGGCATCTGCGGCCATCTGGCCTGCGACGAGCAGCGAACCGTCATCACGCACAACCACATTGGGTTCGTCATCGGGATCGCTATCGGAGGCGAATTCGCCGGCGATTGCCGACAACAGATCGGCAGGCGTTACGATGCCTTCGAAATGGCCATATTCGTCGTGCAGCAGCGCCATCGGTACCTCAGCTTTGCGCAGCGCATTCAGCACGTCCATCGCATCGAGCTGATCAAGCACGACGGGAGCCTTGCGCATCAACGTGCGCAGGTTGAGCGGCTCGCCAGCAAACACCGCCGCAACGATATCGCGCGCCTGGACCACGCCGATCACGGCATCCACTGATCCTTCCACCACCGGCAGCCGGGTGTGCGTCGCCGTCATCAACGCCGCGCGAATCCCGGCCTCGTCAAGATCAACATCAAGCCATTCAATATCGGTACGCGGCGTCATCACTTCACGCGCCGGGCGATCCGCCAGCCGAACCACGCCGGAAATGATCGAGCGTTCATGCTCCTCAATCACGCCCGATTTCGATGCCTCGGCGACGATCATGTGAAGCTCCTCAGCCGTCACATGATCCTGCGATTCGCGTTGCAGGCGCATGAGCCAGAACAGGCCCGCGCTCGTCGAATCGAGCACCCACACGACCGGTGCGGTCGCGACCGCCAGCCACTGCATCGGCAATGCCATCACCACGGCGATTGCTTCCGGCGCGCGCAGGGCGATCTGTTTGGGCACCAGTTCGCCGACGACCAAGGACGCATAGGTCGTCACGCCAATAACAATCGCGAACCCCATAGATAGCGCGAGCGGCTGGGCCATGCCCATTGCTGCCAGCCTGGCGCCCACCGGTGCGCCCAGGCTTGCCCCCGAATAGGCGCCAGCCAGGATCCCGATCAGCGTGATGCCGATCTGCACCGTCGACAGGAATTTCCCGGGATCTGCCGCCAGCGCCAGCGCTGCTTGCGCACCCCGCACCTGCGCCCGCGCCATTGCCTCCAGCCGCGCCCGGCGCGACGAGACAATCGCCAGCTCAGACATCGCAAAGACGCCGTTGAGCAAGACAAGAGCCGCGATGATCGCGACATCGATCCAGGGAAAGGGGGAAAGCGGTGCCATGGCGCTGTATCATCCTTTGCCGCGAATCGCACCAGTTCACAACACGCATCAACGAATTAGATCGGGCGGGCAGCGTTAGCCTTGGCGACGCGCCGCAAAAAATGCCTTGAGCAGCGCGGCAGCGTCGCCTTCACCAATGCCTGCATAAACGTCCGGGCGGTGGTGGCAGGTGGGTTGCGTGAAGAAACGCGGGCCGTGCGCCACCGCGCCGCCCTTGGCATCGTCTGCACCGTAATAGAGCCGGTCAAGCCGCGCATGGCTGATCGCGCCTGCACACATTGCGCAGGGTTCCAGCGTCACCCACAGGTCGCATCCGTCAAGCCGGTCGCGACCCAGAAGCTTTGCTGCGGCGCGAATCGCCAGAATTTCAGCATGGGCTGTCGGATCATGCAGCGCGCGGGGCGCATTGGCGGCAGTGGCGATAATCTGCCCAGCCTGCACAATCACCGCCCCGACCGGCACTTCGCCTGTCGCGGCCGCTTCATGCGCAGCCGCCAGCGCCGCGCGCATCGGATCGGGCAAGGGAAACATCCCCGCTTATGCCCCGATCGCGCGGCGATTGGCTAGCCACAGGTGTCGTTACTTTGTCGCGGGGGCTTCCTGCGCATTGCCTGGCTTTTCGACTGTCATCGTTGGCACCGTGATCGTGCGCGTGGTGGTGCCGACGGTGGGCACCTCAATCGTCTTGTTCTCTGTCCCGATTTCGATTTTGGCCATGTTGACGGTAAATTCGGGGGCCTGCCCGCCTTCCATCTTCAATTCCGGCGCCAGCGCAACCTTGCTCTGGTCAATGTTGATCAGGCCCAGCGACCAGGCGCCAAGCACGGCGAGGGCAGCAAGCCCGACGAGAATAAGCAAAGCGCGCATATGATAAACCCCTTCAAGTGATCGGTTCGTTTGCGTAATAACGCCGCATGGCGCTGATTGGTTGCACGCCCACACGTGAATCGGTTGACTGATGCGATCTAACTGGCTATCCGCGCCCTCTTTCCGGGTAACCAGAATTCAGGAATTCAAGCAATGTCGCGTATCTGCGAACTGACCGGCAAGGGCCGGCAGGTGGGTAACAACGTATCCCACGCCAACAATAAGACCAAGCGGACGTTTCTGCCTAACCTGCAGAACGTGACCTTGCTGTCAGACGCGCTGGGCACCAGCGTGAAGCTGCGCGTTTCAACCAACGGCTTGCGGTCGGTTGAGCATGTCGGCGGGCTGGACAACTGGCTGGTGAAGACCGCCGATGATCAGCTCTCGCTCAAGGCGCGTCGCCTGAAGCGTGACATCCGCAAGAAGCTGACACCGGCAGCAACCGCCGCCTGATCCGATTTATTGGCGATGCGTGCCCCCGATTTTTCGGGCAGCCGCATCGTCGATTCGGAATTTGAGCAACAGGCTCTGCTGTAGGCTCGACTGGTTATCGTCTGAAACGATCCACAGGCCTGTACTGTTATTTGACTCGCGCGTGATCGCGATCCCTTCAAAGTTATCGGCCAGCACAGGCGGTGCGAATCGCGCCAGCTCGCGGCCAACCACCCGCTTGCCCGGCGCGATCAGGCGCTGATCAACGATGGTCAGCACCGCCCGAAACCCAGCCGGCACCGTGAATCGGCGGTTCAACACCAGCAAGCGACCGTCCGGCATTTCTGCGATATCGGTTGGCTTATACCCGTCAGGCGGGCGGTAGACGAACCGAAAGCCGCGCCGCCCGGGCAAGGTCGGGTCACCATCAAAGCGAATCCCCACGAAATCCTGCCCCTTGGTGCCGCGCCAGAAGCCGGTCTCTGACAGCACAATGAAGCCGCCGTTGCGCAGCCGCACCATTGCTTCTGCTCCGCCATTCTCCGGCCAGTCCTGCATCGCGCGGGGGGCTGCATGGCGTACCGGCTTTGCCAGCCCCGGCGAATAGGCCCAAATCGCATTGGCGCGCTCAAAACTGACCCAGATCGTGCCCGATGCGGGATTACGCGTCATCGATTCACTGTCCCGGTCGCTTTTTTCCCAGCCCGTCCCCGGTCCGGCCGGCAGCGCAGCGAAATGCGGTTTGGTGATTCTCCCCCGCGAATCGAGGCGAAAACGCACAATGTTGCCGCCATCGTCCAACAGGGTGAAATGATCACCATCGACGATCAGCGACGAAAAGCTGCCAAAGGCCGGATCTGCGCTGGTGAGCCGATAACCCCGTTCAAAAATCAATGCCCCCACACGTCGCCGCGCAGGCGATTCGGGATAAAGCGTCACCGGCGTTGCCACCAATGCCGCGCGCGCACCCAGCAAGGGCAGGCGCGGCACCGTCGACCAGCTGGGCACAAACAGCATGAGCAGCAGTATCGATCGGACAACAGGTGACTGGAACAGCGACATTACCCACCCTTAGCCCAGCCAGCCGCCGCTGACAGGCCCGTCGCCCTGCGGTTTTTTGTGATGAACCTGCGATAACAGACGCATTCAGACTTCGCTCAACTGGCTGGTACCATAAAGCCATTGTCGAACAGCGGCAGCTTGCCCCGACCGTATTGGAGCGGGGCGCTGATGAGGAGAATGACCATGTTGAAGAAATTGTCACTTGCAAGCGTCGCTCTCGCCATCAGCGCAAGCGCCCTTGTTCCTGTCGCATCAGCGTCAGCGCAAGATTATCGCGGCGGCTATCGCGGGGATGTTTATCAGGAACAGTATCGCGGCGACCCCTATGGCAATCAATACGGCAACCAATATGGTGGCCAGTACAATAACGGCCGCTACAATCAGGCGTATAACCAATCATTTAATGATCGGTACGATGATCGCTTCAACGATCGCCGCTATCGCCGCGATTTCCGTAACGACCGCCGTTGCAACGACGGCACGGGCGGCGCGCTGCTTGGCGCAATCGCTGGCGGATTACTCGGCAATTCCATTGCGGGTCGTGGCGACCGGACGGCCGGCGCACTCATCGGTGGCATCGGCGGCGCGCTCGCGGGCCGGGCCATTGAGCGTGATGGCCGCAACGGGTGCCGCAACTATCGCTAAGTCTTCCCTCGCGTAGCGTATCGAGGGCGGGGCCCGGTCTCACCAGAGACCGGGCCCTAACTATCTGGGCCCTAACGATCTGGCCCCAATTTACCGCAGGCGCCCGCGCCCGTCAGTACATGTGTTGGCCGCCATTGATGCTCAGCGTCGATCCGGTGACAAACCCGCCATCCTCCGAACACAAAAACACCACTGCCCGCGCGATTTCCATTGCCTGGCCCAATCGCCCGACAGGGATTTTCGCGACAATTTTTTCCAGCACATCGGCAGGCACGGCAGCGACCATATCGGTATCAATATAGCCCGGTGCGATGGCGTTGACGGTAACGCCTGCCTTAGCACCCTCTTGCGCCAATGCCTTGGTAAAGCCGTGAATACCCGATTTGGCAGCGGCGTAATTCACCTGGCCATATTGCCCGGCCTGCCCGTTGATCGATCCGATATTGACGATCCGGCCCCATTTGCGATCCCGCATCCCCGGAAACACACCCTTTGCCATGTTGAAGCAGCCACCCAAATTGGTGTCGATCACTTCTTTCCATGCTTGATAGGTCAGCTTCATGATCGTGCCGTCGCGGGTGATGCCGGCATTGTTGACCAGCACATCAACCGGGCCAAGTGCGTCAACGACGGCAGCGCAACCGGCCTGGCAGGCATCGTAATCCGCCACATCCCATTTGAAGGCGGCAATCCCGGTGCGTTCGGTAAATTCCTTGGCGCGCGCATCGTTGCCGGCATAATTTGCCGCAACGGTCAGCCCACTTTCGCGCAACGCGATGCTGATCGCCTCCCCAATGCCACGCGTTCCCCCGGTTACGATTGCGACGCGTGCCATATTCTCTCTCCTAGCCTTTTCTTATCCCGCGACTTTAGGACGGGATTTGCCAGCCTTCAAGTTCGCGGCTGATCAGTGCGCGCAACATGGCGATCCCGGTGTCGCTGTCATTCAGGCAGGGGATATAGCCAAAATGCGTACCGCCATGTTCTTCAAAACTTTCCCGCCCGCGAATCGCCAGTTCTTCCAGTGTTTCAAGGCAATCGGCGGAAAAGCCCGGGGCGATAATCGCGATTTTTTTAATGCCTTTGCCCGGCAATGCCTCAAGCGTGTCGTCGGTGGCGGGTTCCAGCCATTTGGCCCGGCCAAAGCGGGACTGAAAAGTAATCACCACTGGTCGCCCGAGCGCTTCGCCCAGCAGCCGAGCGGTTTTTTGGCAGTGGCAGTGATATGGATCGCCCAGTTCCAGGGTGCGCACCGGCATGCCGTGAAAACTCACCACCAGCGCATCGGGAACAAAATCAAGCTTTTCCAGCCCGGCCACAATCGATTGGCGAAGCGCATCAATGTAAAGTGCATCATCAAAATAGGGAGGCAGGGTGCGCATGGCGGGCTGCCAGCGCATCGCTGACAGCGCCTCAAACGCTTTATCGTTGGCCGTCGCGGTCGTTGCCCCACAATATTGCGGATAAAGCGGCGCGAGCAGAATCCGGTCGCACCCCGCATCCTTCATCGCCTGCAATCGTTCCGGGATGGACGGCTTGCCATAACGCATCGCCCAATCGACCGTCACATGCGCACCGAACGCGCCCTGCAAAGCTGCCGATTGCGCCTTGGTGATGCTTGCCAGCGGCGATCCGTCCGGCCCCCATACCTGCGCATAGGCCTCTGCCGATTTTTGCGGCCGCGTGTTCAGGATAATCCCGCGCAAAATGGGCTGCCATAGGATTTGCGGAATCTCGACAACCCGGCGGTCCGACAGGAATTCGGCGAGATACCGCCGAACCGACTTGGTATCCGGCCCATCGGGCGTGCCCAGATTCGTCAATAACACCCCCAGCTTGCGAGGCGGGACGGGGGGGTGATCGGCAGGCAGGTGATGGGCGGAAAGAATCATGCTGCGGATGCGGTAAACGGCAACCGCCGCAAACGAAACCCCGCACTTGCCTGAAGTGCATTGGCAATCGCTGGCGCGACCGGCGGCACCGCCAGTTCAGCCACGCCACCCGGTTCGGCTTCGCTGCGAATCATTTCGATCGTAATGTCAGGAATATCGGCAAGCCGAGGCAGGCGCAGATCGGCAAAGCTGCGCGCGTCGGCGACATTTTCGGTAAACCCGGTCGATCCGCCCAACGCCCCTGCCATCCCGAAAATCAAACCGCCTTCAATCTGTTGACGAACGATATCGGGATTGATTTGCCGACCGCAATCCACCGCCGCGACCAGCCGGTCGACCACCGGACGCTGGCCATCTTCAAAATGCGCCTCTGCCAGCACCGCGATGTGACTACCGCGAAAACTGTGGCAGGCGATGCCCTGTGCGCTGCCCGGCACGCCGCCTTCCCAGCCGCCGAGCGCCGCGACAGTCGACAGGCAGCGAACGAGTCGTGGTTCAGCGGTAATTGACACCCGGAACGACAGCGGTTCGGTGCCGGCCACATGGGCGAGTTCATCAAGAAAACATTCGTTGAAGAACGCGGTGTAACTATGCGCACCTGACCGCCAATGGCCGGTCGGCACGCCAATTTCCGCCGGATGGTGGTCGACCGCATAGGCCGGGAAGCGATAAAAGGGCAGCGCACCTGCCACGGCATAGGGATCGCCCCGCCCCTCTAGCGCCAGCGCCGCGTGCACGGCGGCGTCGTTCACCGTCAGCCGATTGGCGAGTTCGCGTCCGGTGTTTGGCGCGGCAATCTTGGCGAGCCAGCCCATAATCGTCCCGTTCGGTCCCAGTCGCGCGGTCATCCGCGCCGCCGCCGGTGGGCGATACCGGTCGTGGAGCAGATCTTCATAGCGCGACCAGACAAGCTGCACCGGTCGCTTCATCCGCTGCGCAATCACGGCGGCCTGTTCGGCGACCTGATGTTCCAGATTAGCGCCGAATGATCCGCCGATCAGCATCGGATGGACGATGACCGAATCGGGCGAAATGCCAATCGCTGCTGCCGCCGCCGCCCGCGCCAGGCCGGGAGCAAGGGTTGGCAGCCAAAGCTCAAGCCGCCCCTTGTCGAACCGCGCGGTCGCGGTCATCGTTTCCAGCGCTGCATGCGCCGCTAGCCCGACCTGATAATCGGCGGTTACCACCTGCGCGCCCTTGAACACCGCCGCCAGATCACCCTGTGCGGCCATGCGCTGGCCTGGCCCCGCCAACGCCGCGGACAGCGCGGAATTAATGCTGTCCGTGTTGATAATGGCGCCGCTGGTTTCGAATGTGGGCAGCAGGGCATCCAGCGCGCGGTTGGCCGCCCACCAGTTATTGGCAACCACGGCAACCCAGCGCGGTTGCTCAATCACCTCCAACACGCCTCTGATCTTGCTTGCGGCCGTACGGTTGATTTTGGTGAGGCGCGTGTCACCCACCGGCCCCTGCCGGATCGCGGCGAACACCATATCGGGCAAGCGGACATCGCCTGCAAACCCGGCTGATCCATCCACCTTTGACGGCACATCGATGCGCGGCAGCGACTGACCGGATAGGCGCCCAGCCTCTCCCTGACGCAGGGGCAGCGGATCGGGGACGCTTTCACTGGCGGCATCAGCAGCGAGGATTCCAAATCCCAGCTTTTTCTTGCCGTGAATCACGAAACCGCCCTGGGTGGTGCACTCGCGCCAGTCCACACCCCAGCGCCCTGCCGCCACCTTGCTCAACAACACCCGGGCCGCAGCACCCGCTTGGCGAAGGTCCCCCTCAAAATTACGGATCGAGCTTGATCCCGCCGTCAAGACCAGCGCGGTGCGCGTCGCGTGGGTGCGCTTCAATGTTTCGGGAATCCCGGCAAACACGCCCTCGAACAGTTCCCCCGCGCCCAGATCATTGGCGTAAAGCGGGTTCAGCGGGGCAGGTTCCACGCCCACACGCCGCCAGTCGGCACCCAGTTCATCCGCCACGATCTGCGGCATGGTGGTGTAAACGCCCTGGCCATGTTCGGCCTGCGGCACCACCACCGTTACATGCCCGTCCTCACCAATTTTCAGCCAGGCACCGAAAATCGTCTCGCCTGCCACAGCGGTAAGATTTGGCAGGTATTTGCGCGGCCAGATCGCCCAGGCAATCAGCAGCCCGGTCCCAGCGCCGCCACCAATGAGCAGGCCGCGCCGGGTTACACCCTGCTTGATCTTGTCGCTTATCCCACCCTTGGCCATCGCCCCGCTCTATCGTGACGGGGCGGTGTGCGCCAGATCATGCAGCGGCTGTTTCTTCGGCATGGATCGCGCGGTACGCAGCGCGAAGTGACACCTTGTCGATCTTTTCGGTGCCGAGGCGGGGGAGCGGACCGTCCATGATCCAGATCCGCTGCGGCACTTTGAACGCGGCAATGCGCGCGGCCAGAAACTCGCACAGGGTTTGTGGATCGACGATTTCGCCCTCACGGATATGAACCACCGCTCCCGGCACCTCGCCAAGCCGTTCATCGGGCAGGCCAAACACGGCGGCTTCAGCGACATGGGGGTGCTCATACAGCGCGGCTTCGACTTCCTGGCACGAGATGTTTTCGCCGCCGCGAATGATGATGTCCTTCTTGCGGTCCACGATGAACAGATAGCCATCTTCATCCAGGTACCCGATGTCGCCCGTCAGGAAATAGCGATCCTGCGTAAAGGCATCGCGCGTGGCATCGGGCCGGTTCCAATATTCCTTGAAGTTGCAGATCGATCGGATGCCCACCTCCCCGCGCTGCCCCTGCGCGACCGGCTTGCCTGCCCCGTCCAGAATCGCCAGATCAACCAACGGGACAGAGGCGCGACCGGTAGAGTTGGGCTTGGCGAGATAATTGGACCGGAAGTTGCCGCAGCCAATGCCGTTCGTCTCGGTCAGCCCATAGCCCAGCAGCGGGGCAGCCCCGCCCATTTCTTCATTCAACCGGCGGACATGCTCGACCGGGCGGGGCGCACCGCCAGCGGCAAAATCGGTCACTGTTGATAGGTCATAGTCGGGGCGCTTGGGGTGCGTCAGTATCTCAAAGCTCATCAGCGGCACGCCGACGAAATAGGTTACTTTCTCCCGCGCGATCAGCCGCATTGCCTCTTCGGCATCCCATTTGGGCATCAGCACCAGCTTACGCCCCATGGCAAAGCTTTGCAGGAACACAGGCACTTCGGCCGTGACATGGAACAACGGCACGTTGAGCAGCGTGGCGTGCTGCGTGGTCACCGGATTGCCGTCTTCACTGGAAATACCAAGCATCATCAACGCGCTGATCAGATAGTTGAAAACCGCCTGCGTCACCGCGCGGTGATCGGAGAGCGCTCCCTTGGACTGGCCGGTTGATCCGCTGGTGAACAAAATCGTCGCGTCATCATCGCCGCGCAGCATGGGCAGCACAGTTGCCTCACTGCCGCCGCGCGCGAACAAGGGAGCAAGCGCAGTGGCAAGCGGGAGCCTGTCGTCGATCGCCATCACCTGCGCGCCAAGCCCGGTTGCCTCCTCCAGCCGTTGGGCACGGGGCGCATCGGCAAACACCAGCGCGCAATCGACATCGGCGATTGCACTGGCCAGCTCAGCAGTCTGCCACCAGCCATTCAGCAGGGTCGCGATGCCGCCTGCCATCAGGATTCCCATGTACAGCGCAATCCATGACGGCGAGTTGCGCATGGCGATGCCCACCCGGTCACCGGGTTTCACGCCGCAGCCATCAACCAGTGCGCGGGCGGTTTGCTGGGCAAGGGCATAAACCTCGGCAAAGGTCAGCCGCTCGTCGCCCGATACAAGAAACGTCTTGTCGCCATGCAATGTCGAAAAATGCGCGAAATAATAGCTGAGCGCCGGCGGAGCGACCGCGATTGTAGGATAGCTAAGCCCCTTCAACTCAACGGGAACAACGGGCATCTGGCCATTCAGCGCCGTGAGTGCGGCAATGCCGTTATCAATTCGGCGGTCCAGCTCACTCGGCATTCGTCTCTCCCCTATTGGTCTTGTCGTAAGACCCCCTTATGGAAGCTTCGCAGCCTGGGGAAAAGCCTTGATCCTGTCTACCATCGCCACAACCGCCGCCGACCATATCCGGTTTACCGATTTGGGGCTGAACGACACGATTTTCCGGATCGGCTGGTTCAGCCTGAAATGGTATTCGATCGCCTATATCGCGGGGATCGTCATCGGCTGGTGGTATCTGCTGAAACTTGTCGCCCAGCCCGGATCGCCAATGGCGCGGCGCCATGCCGATGATCTGATTTTCTACGCCACACTGGGGATCATCCTGGGCGGCAGAATAGGGTATGTGCTGTTTTATCAACCCACCATGTTGCTGAGCCCCTTGCAGATTTTGCGATTGTGGGACGGTGGCATGTCTTTCCACGGTGGCGTGATTGGCACATCGATTGGCCTGATCCTTTTTTCGCGGTCGCAGGGGCTGCAATGGCTGCGCGTGCATGATTATGTCGCCTGCGCGGTGCCGTTCGGCCTGTTCTTCGGGCGGCTGGCGAATTTTGTGAACGGTGAGCTGTACGGCAAGCCGAGCAACGCGCCCTGGGCAATCATTTTCCCGCGCACCGGCGATGACGTCGCGCGCCACCCGAGCCAGTTATATGAGGCTGGGCTGGAGGGCGTGGTGCTGTTCGCTGTCCTGTGGTTCTGTTTCTGGCGCACCAAGATGCGCTATGATCCGGGTAAGCTCGTCGGCATTTTTGTCGGGGGCTATGGGATCGCGCGTTTTACGGTTGAATTTTTCCGTGAGCCCGATGAGCAGTTGCGCGAATTCGCGGCGGCGACCGGCCTGCACATGGGCCAATGGTTGTGCGTGCCGATGATATTGGGCGGTGCCTATCTGATCGCGACCGCCAAAGGTCGCCGCCAGCGTGTCGAGCCGGTTGCCGGAGCCGAAAGCGCCGCCTGAGATGAGCGAGGGTATCGAAGCCGCGCTGCCCGATCGGCTGGCCCGCGCGATTACCCTCGCCGGGCCAATCTCGCTTGCGCAATATATGGCCGCAGCGAATGCGCATTATTACGGCACGCGCGATCCGCTGGGCAGCGATTTCACGACCGCACCCGAGATTAGCCAGATGTTCGGCGAGCTGATCGGCGCGTGGTTGGCTGATCTGTGGGACCGGGCCGGGCAGCCGCCGGTCGCTTATGTCGAGCTGGGGCCAGGGCGCGGTACGCTGGCCGCCGATGCGCTGCGGGTGATGGCCAAGGCCGGGCTGACGCCGCCGGTACACTTCGTCGAAACCAGCCCCACGCTGCGCGCGGCGCAGGCAACGCGCGTTCCTGATGCGATCTGGCATCAGGATACCACCACGCTCCCTGATCACGATGCGCTGCTGATCATCGCCAACGAGTTTTTTGATGCGCTGCCGATCCGCCAGATGGTCCGCGGCGCTGGCGGGTGGCACGAACGGCTTGTCGCCTGTCAGGATACGCTGTTCCTGCCCATTGCAGGCGGCAAAGTGCCTGATGCGATCCTGCCGCCAGATTTGCGCGATGCCGCGCCCGGATCAGTCATCGAAACATCGCCCGCCAGTGTGTCCATCATGCGCGACCTATCTGCGCGGGTCGCGCGGCAGGGCGGGGCGATGTTGACGATCGACTATGGGTATGAAGGCCCGGCGATCGGCGACACGTTGCAGGCCATACGGTCGGGCCGGTTCGCCAACCCGTTCGAACACCCCGGCGAACATGACCTGACGGCGCATGTCGATTTCGCAACGCTTGCAGCTGCGGCACAATCCGGGGGTGTGCGCGCGTTCGGGCCAGTCGAACAAGGCGCGCTGCTCGTCGCGCTGGGGATTGATGCGCGCGCGGCCGCTTTGGGAGCCGGGGTAAGCGCTGATCGTGATCGGCTGATATCGCCTGATCAGATGGGGCGCCTGTTCAAGGCGCTCGCCACCACCGCCCCGCAATGGCCACAACCCGCAGGATTTGCATGACCGACGCGCCAGTCACCTATCGCGACGCATTGCTGGCAGATGGCCCCGCGCTTGACGCCATGGCCCGAAAGATTTGGGTGGCAACCTTTGCCCATTCAGCGCCCGCCAGCGATATCGCGCTCTATCTCGACAAGGCCTATGGCCCCGAAGGTGCACTGATCCGCAGCCTGGCCGATCCCGCCCATCATTTCAGGCTGGCGTGCGCGCAAGACGCCATCATCGGCTATGTCAAACTGTCGCCCGTGTGGTTGGAAGATCCTTCGGTACTGCCCGGCGCGTTGCAACTCAGCCAACTCTATATCGCTGCGGATTGGCACGGGCGGGGCGTAGCACAGGCATTGATGGATTGGACGATCGACGAGGCACGCCGCCGTTCGGCCACCGCCTTGGTGCTGACCGTGTGGGAAGAAAATCTGCGCGCGAAGCGATTCTACGAACGCTATGGCTTTGCCCATATCGGCGACTATGCCTTTCCCACCGGCACACAAATTGACCGAGACCTGATCATGCAGCTGGTTTTGTGACTCCCGTCGACGTCATTCTGTCGGAGGCGCTTGACGGGGTAGCGCATGGCTTTCTGGGGCGGCGCGGCGGCGTTTCCACCGGCGCGATGGCATCACTCGACATGGGGCGGCGTGATCAGGCACCAACGCCCGCGCTAATCGAGAATCAGCGCCGGGCAATTGCCGCCGTCGCCCCGGGCAGCACATTGGTAACGCTGTATCAGATTCACTCAGCCGAAGCGGTTATCGTCACCGCGCCCTTTGACGACGCGGCACGCCCGCGCGTAGACGCGCTTGTGACGGATCGGCCCGGGCTGTTGCTTGGCATCCTGACCGCCGATTGCGTTCCGGTGCTGTTTGCAGACAAGGCCGCCGGTGTGATTGGCGCTGCCCATGCGGGTTGGAAGGGCGCGCTTGGCGGGGTCACCGACGCCACGGTTGACGCGATGATCACACTGGGGGCGCAGCGCGAACGGATCGTCGCCGCCATCGGGCCGTGCATTGCGCGCGCCAGTTATGAAGTGGATGATCATTTCGCCGCCCGCTTCGCCGACGATGATCCGGCGACCGAGCGTTTCTTTTCGCCGGGAAGGCCCGGCCATCAGCAGTTCGATCTGGAAGCTTATGTTGCCCACCGCATTGCCCATGCAGGCGTTGGTACCGTCGAAATGCTGGGGCTGGACACCTATGCCGATCCGGCACGTTTCTTCAGCTATCGCCGCGCCACGCATTTGGGCGAACCCGATTACGGACGACAAATTTCGCTGATCGGGTTGTAATCACATCAAAAACGAATTGGTAATATCGCAATACCGAAGTAGCGACTGCGTATCGATCAACCGCGCCCGAGGCTTTTATGTTTTCATTGTCACGCGCGCTTCGTCGATGGCTGCGGCGCGGCGTGAATGCCCTTGCACAACCGCTCGGACCGCAGAGCCAGCCCAATCTCAATGAGATCGCCAGGATCGCCAACAGCGTCCGGATCATGGAGCTGAACATCAAAGCGTTCGGCTATGATCTTGCCCGTCGCGCGCATGAAGCGCTTCCTGTGCGCACCGATCTCGCCGCCCGGCATGTCGGCCTGGCATCCAAGGCATCAACTCAGGCCGATATCGAAAGCGACTGGTGTGCCTATTGGGCGAACGAACTGAAGGCCGGCATCATCTATCACCGCAAACTTTGGGAAATCACCTATGTCGCCCAGGCGGTATATGAGCATGGTTTTTTGCGACCCGGTGCCCGGGGCCTGGGGTTCGGCTGCGGGTTGGAGCCATTTCCAAGCTATTTTGCGGCGCAGGGCATCGCCGTCACCGTTACCGATCTGGAAATGGAGGCAGCGCGGGCAAAAGGTTGGGTCGATTCGAGCCAGCATGCCCGATCACTCGATCAGGCGTTTCACGCCCATCTTGTCGATCGCGAGACCTTTGATCGGCAAGTCGAGTTCCGCGTTGCCGACATGAATGATATTCCAGCCGATCTGACCGGTTTTGATTTCTGCTGGTCGATGTGCGCGGTCGAGCATCTGGGGAGCATCAAGCAGGGCCTGGACTTTATCGAAGCGTCGCTGAAAACGCTCAACCCCGGGGGGCTGAGCGTCCATACGATGGAGTATAACTGCGAGGCCGACGGGCCAACGGTCGATAACTGGCCGACCGTTCTGTTTCAACGTCGGCATCTCGAAGAGCTTGCTGATCGGCTGCGCGCCCAAGGCCATGAGGTGGCGGCGTTCGATTTCGATCTCGGCCACCAGCCGCTGGACCGATTTATCGATATACCGCCTTACTATGCAGGAACGGGTGACACCGCGGTTGCGGCATTGGGCGAGGCGTTCCACTTGAAACTTGCGCTCGACGGCTTTGTCGCCACCTGTTTCGGGATCATCATTCGGAAGGGGGCGTAATCGAGGTCCGGCAGCGCTGACATCGCAGGCGCTATCGCTACCGGTTTAGTATCGCTAGAGACTATATGGCCCCACCCCCGCAAAGGACACCCAGCCGATGACCGACGAAACCCAAGTCGACCTTACCGGGACCACGCCGCGCCGCCACCCCAAGCCAAAGGTCGACAAGCTCGGCGGGCGAAAGTTGAAACCGTCGACGTTGATGATGGGGCACGGCTATGATCCGGTGCTTTCGGAAGGATCATTGAAGCCGCCGATTTTCCTTACATCGACCTTCGTGTTTCCCAATGCGGCCGCGGGCAAGCGCCATTTTGAGGGCGTGACAGGGAAGCGCCCGGGCGGATCGGACGGGCTTGTCTATTCGCGCTTCAACGGCCCCAATCAGGAAATCCTCGAAGACCGGCTGGGCGTGTGGGAAGATGCCGAGGACGCGCTGACCTTTTCCAGCGGCATGTCCGCCATCGCGACATTGTTCCTGTCGATGGTGCGCGCTGGCGACACGATTATCCATTCGGGGCCGCTTTATGCCGCCACAGAAACGCTGATCGCGCGCATTCTGGGCCGGTTTGGTGTTCATTTCGTCGATTTTCCAGCCGGCGCGACGCGTGCGGAAATCGATGCCGTGATGGCCAAGGCCAACGCCATGGGGCGTGTTGCGCTGATCTATCTGGAAAGCCCCGCCAACCCGACCAACGCGCTGGTCGATGTACAGGCCGTTGCCGCTGCCCGTGACGCGGTGTTTGGCGATTCGCCAGACAAACCGCCGATTGCGATCGACAACACATTTCTGGGGCCGCTCTGGTTCCAGCCATTGCAGCACGGGGCAGATATTGTCGTCTATTCGCTGACAAAATATGTCGGCGGCCATTCCGATCTGGTGGCAGGCGCGCTGCTTGGTTCGAAAAAGCACATCGACATGATCCGGCTGATGCGCAACACGATTGGCACTATCACCGATCCCAACACCGCGTGGATGCTGCTGCGCAGCCTGGAGACGCTGGAATTACGGATGACGCGCGCGGGCGAAAATGCCGCCAAGGTCTGCGCGTTCTTGCGCGATCACCCAAAGGTAGATCGGGTCGGTTATCTGGGTTTCCTTGCGTCCACGCCGGGCGACGAGCGCCAGGCCGATATTTATCAGCGCCACGATATGGGCGCAGGCAGTACCTTTTCACTGTTCCTGAAGGGCGGCGAGCGGGAGAGTTTCGCCTTTCTTGATGCGCTGCGGATTGCCAAGCTGGCGGTGTCGCTGGGCGGCACAGAGACGCTGGCGAGCCATCCTGCGGGGATGACGCATTTGTCGGTCCCCGAAGCCCGCAAGGCGGCGCTGGGCATCACCGACAATCTGGTGCGGATATCGATTGGCGTGGAGGATGCCGACGATCTGATCGCCGATTTCGATCAGGCGCTGGCGGCGATCTGACCCAGGCTGTTGAGCGCGTCAGCCGTCGCTGACGCGCTCAATATCGGCGCCCACAGCGGAGAGTTTTTCCTCCAACCGTTCATAGCCGCGATCAAGGTGATAGACGCGCTGAACTTGCGTCTCTCCTTCTGCGGCCAGGCCCGCCAGGATCAGGCTCATCGACGCGCGCAGATCGGTCGCCATCACCGGCGCGCCGATCAGCTTGTCGACGCCGCGCACCACCGCTGTACGGCCACGCACCTGAATATCCGCGCCCATCCGGGCGAGTTCGGGAACGTGCATATAGCGGTTTTCGAAAATCGTCTCGGTCAGCACGCTCGCCCCGTCGGCCATGCACAGCATCGCCATAAACTGCGCCTGCATGTCCGTTGCAAAGCCGGGGAACGGCGCGGTCGACAGCGTCAACGGGCCCAGGCCATTGTTGGCTGTGATCCGCATGAAATCACCATGTTCCTCCACCGTCACGCCCGCCTCAACCAAGGCGGCCGTCGTCGCGCGCATATCAGCAGCGGACACACCCAACAGATCAAGCGAACCGCCGGTAATCGCCGCCGCACAGGCATAGCTGCCCGCCTCGATCCGGTCAGGCATCACACGGTAGGTTGCGCCGTGGAGCCGGTCGCGCCCTTCAATCTCGATCGTTTCTGTGCCGATGCCTGAAATCGAAGCACCCATTGCCACCAGGCAGTTGCACAGATCGACGATCTCGGGCTCGCGCGCGGCGTTGTCGATCACCGATGGCCCCTTGGCGAGCACGGCGGCCATCAACGCATTTTCAGTCGCACCAACCGAAACGATCGGAAAACTCACGCGTCCGCCGGCCAAACGGCCACCCGGTGCGGTTGCCTTTACATAGCCGGCGGCGAGTTCGATTTCGGCACCGAGCGATTCAAGCGCTTTCAGATGGAGGTCAATCGGACGATTCCCGATCGCACAGCCGCCAGGCAGCGACACCGTTGCCTCACCCGCCCGGCCGACCAGCGGCCCGAGCACCAGGATAGAGGCGCGCATTTTCCGCACGATATCATAGGGCGCGACTGTGGATGTCAGGCGTCCGCCCTTCAGCGTCATAACGCGCCCAAACTCGTCCGGGCGCGAACCCTCTATCATGGTCGACACGCCCAGCTGGTTGAGCAAATGGCCGAACCCGTCGACATCGGCGAGGCGCGGCAAGTTGCGCAGCGTCAGCGGCTCTTCGGTCAGCAGCGCGCAGGGCATCAGCGTTAACGCTGCGTTCTTGGCCCCTGAAATGGGAAGACGGCCCGACAGGCGATTGCCGCCGCGAATGATAATTCTGTCCATTGGAAATCTTCTACCGGGTCAGCGATGCCGCGCAAGGGGATGGCGCAAACGGCGGTCGATGAATTGGTAACCGCGCCGCAGTTACGCCTTTTCCATCGTGCATTGCAGCGGATGCTGGTGCTGGCGGGCGAAATCCATGACCTGGCTCACCTTGGTCTCCGCCACTTCATAGCTGAACACCCCGCACACGCCGACGCCCTTTTGGTGGACGTGCAGCATCACCCGAGTCGCATCCTCAATGCTCATCCGGAAAAAGCGTTGCAGGCACAGCACCACAAATTCCATCGGCGTATAATCATCATTCAGCATCAGCACCCGGTAAGGCGTTGGCTGTTTGGTGCGGGTGCGCGTGCGGGTTGCGATACCAAGGCCGGTACCCTCGTCATCGTCACCGGGTGGGCGCTGCGCCATGGCGCGCGGAGGGTTGGGCTGGCTCATCATGTGAAATGAAAATATGGCACCTGCCCGCCCAAGGGCAAGAGGCAAGCGTGGCCGAACCACCGCGATAACCAAAAATTTGCACGAAAACTGACATGAAAAGGGCGGCTGCATCGCTGCAACCGCCCTTTCATTGGCTTTCCTGGCCCGACATTGCGCCGGGCCGGACCGATTATGCGCTGATCTTGATCTTCTCAGCAGCAATCGCAACGCGGTTTGAGATCGGCTGTACGATCTCACCAGCGAGCTTCAGCATCGTTTCGGTGGTCTTCGACGATTCAGCAACCATCGAGTCGAACGACGTGCGCATGTAATCGCTCTGGAGCTTCATGAACTCGGTTGGCGACTTCACAGCCGACAGCGTCTTGACGATCGCGGTCATGTTTTCGAACGACTTGCGGGTATATTCAGCGGCGTCCTGGCCCATCGTTTCGATGCCCTTGGCAGCGATCTTCGACGATTCGACGAGCGCTTCGACGTTGCCCTTGTTGAACTCGGTCACGTCAGCAAACATGCCCTGGGTCTTTTCGAGGGCTGCCTTGGCGCGGTCGTTCATGTCAACAAACATGGCCTGAGCCTTGTCGGTGGTGTTCTTGATGGTGTTTTCCATGGTGGTCACTTCCTTTTTGGTGTGGGGCGCTGCAGGCGCAGCGACTGGCTTGGCTTGGGTATTTACGCTAACAATCTTCTTCACCGGCTTTGCTGCGGGCTTCTTCACGGGCGCTGCGACCGGCGTTACCGCCTTGGGTGCGAGCGCCTTCGGCGCGGTGACCTTTGGCTCGCTGACCTTTGGCTCTGGGGCCTTTGGCGCGGCAGGCTTTGGCGTCGCCGACTTGGCCAAAACTTTTGCAGAGGCCGTTTCAGCAATCACGGGAGGCTTGGGTGCGGCTTTCACCTCAACCGGCGCGGAAACCGCTGCGGGGATTGGGGCAACCGCTGCTGCGGTGGGAGCAACAACCGGGGTTGCTGCTGCCTTTACAACAGGAGCCGCTTGGTTAGTCGTGATCGTCTTGTCAGCCATAGCGGCCTCCTTGCTCTCGTTTGCTGCACTGCAATATATAGCATGCAACGCGCGATGCAAGAGTTTTTTGTGCAGCGCAACAAAACGCAATAGTCGGCAGTTAACTAACTGATATTTAAGACGTTATCGTGCCGCGACATACTCTCCTGGCGCGTCACCCAGGGATTTCAAGCGCCCCTTGCCGGGTTTGCGCGCGCCTTTCACGGGCACCGTCGATTCATCCTGCGCGCGAATCCACGCGATCCAGTCTGGCCACCAGCTTCCCTTGGTTTCGGTGGCCCCGGCGATGAAAGCGTCAAGCGTTTCAGGCAGGGTTGGATTTGTCCAATACTGATATTTGCCAGCGGCCGGCGGATTGACCACGCCCGCAATATGACCAGACCCTGCAAGCACAAACCGAATCGGCCCGGTGAAGTGATGCGTAATCTGCCAAACGCTGTCCGCAGGGGCGATATGATCATCACGGCCGGCCTGGACATAGCTTGGCGTTGCCACCGCACGCAGATCAATCGGTGTGCCCGAAATCGCCATCACGCCCGGCTTGACGAGCAAATTGTCGCGGTAAAGGTCTCGCAAATAGCTCAAATGCCATTTGGTCGGCAAATTGGTGGTGTCGCCATTCCAATGCAACAGATCGAACGGGGCGTAATCCTGACCGAGCAGGTAATTGTTGGTGACGTAATTCCAGATCAGATCTCGGCCGCGCAGCAGGTTGAACGTCGCTGCCATATAGCGCCCATCCAGAAACCCTTCCGGCGATAGCTGTTCAATCCGCTGCATCTGTTCATCGTCGACAAAATTGAGCAATTCGCCAGCCCGCGCGAAATCGACCTGCGCGGTAAAGAAGGTCGCGCTTTTCACCTTCGCGGCCTGGCCGCGCGCGGCAAGCACCGCCAATGTCGCCGCCAGCGTGGTTCCCGCAACGCAATAGCCGATTGCGTGAACGCTCTCGACGTTGAGCAGATCAAGGACCGTGTCGATCGCATCGATCTGCCCGGCCTCGACATAATCGTCCCAGACGATGTCCTTCATGGTGGCATCTGCGGATTTCCAGGACACGACGAATACCGTCAGCCCCTGGTCGACTGCCCATTTGATGAAACTTTTGTCCGGGTTCAGGTCGAGGATATAATATCGATTGATCCACGGCGGAAAGATCACCAGCGGCACCGCCAGTAGATCGGGCGTCGTCGGCGTATACTGGATTAGCTCGTATAGCGGCGTGCGCTTGATGACCTTGCCCGGCGTCATCGCCAGATTGCGGCCCACCGCAAATGCATCGGGATCGGTATGCGTCAGCTGGCCCTTTGCCAGATCTGTCATCATATTCTGCAGCCCGTGGAGCAGATTCTCGCCGCCGGTTTCCAGCGTTTTTTCCAGTACCAACGGGTTGGTCGCGGGGAAATTGCTGGGGCTCATCGCATCGACAAAGCCGCGTGTGGCAAAGCGGAGTTGCTCGCGGTGCCGGTCATCCATTCCCTCAACCTCATCAACACCGCGCAGAAGATGATCGGACACCAGAAAATAGCTTTGCCTGATCCAGTCGAACACCGGATTTTCGCGCCATTGCGGCGCCTTAAACCGCTTATCCTGCACGTGTTCTGGCGATTCCGCGATCGGTTCGGCCAAGTCGGGTGCCAGAAAATGCTGCCACAGCTTCATGCTGTCGATCCAGAAATCATGCGCGCGCGCCATCGTCGCGCGGTCGGTAAAGCCGGGGATGATTGGCAGTGCAGGCGTTTCCTGCATGGTCTGCAACCCTGCCTCCAGCATCATTTGCTGCGCGCGGCCCATCACCCAGGTCCAGTGCTGCATGTCTTCAAGGCTGGGAATGGAAAAGCCAGGATTGGCGAGGTCGGGCGCCCCCCGATCCTGCCCCCGATCCTGCGCTGCACGGGAACCCTTCGGCGGCGTGGTGCTGTGCTCTGGCGCGCTCATCACATCCTCGATTCTTGTTATTTCCCCCCGCTTACCGCAAGCTTTGCCCGCCGTCATTCGCCCCGCGCTGCAAATCGCGTATAACAGGGCGAACCGACACCCGCTGCCGATGGAAAGAACGCATGTCCGACGAATTTTACCGCATCAAACGCCTGCCACCCTACGTCATCGCCGAAGTGAATGCGATGCGGGCGGCGGCGCGCGCTGGCGGAGAGGACATTATCGATCTGGGCATGGGCAATCCTGATCTGCCGCCACCCGATCATGTGATCGACAAACTGTGCGAGGTGGCCGCAAAGCCCGATGCCCATGGCTATTCGGCATCACGCGGAATTCCCGGCCTGCGCAAGGCACAGGCAAATTATTATGCGCGGCGCTTTGGTGTCGAGCTTGATGCCGATAGCGAAGTCGTGGTGACAATGGGGTCCAAGGAAGGCCTTGCCAGCCTTGCCACGGCGATTACCGCGCCGGGCGATGTCGTGCTGGCCCCCAACCCCAGCTATCCCATCCACACCTTTGGCTTCATCATCGCCGGTGCCACAATCCGCGCGGTGCCGACCACGCCCGATGAGCGCTATTGGGAAGCGCTGGAACGCGCGATGAACTTCACGGTGCCCCGCCCATCCATTCTGGTGGTCAATTACCCGTCAAACCCCACGGCAGAGACGGTTGATCTGGCTTTTTACGAACGGCTGGTGGCCTGGGCGCGCGAGAACAAGGTGTGGGTGATATCTGACCTCGCCTATTCCGAGCTTTATTTTGACGGCAAGCCGACCACATCGATCCTGCAGGTAAAGGGCGCAAAGGACGTTGCGGTTGAATTCACCAGCCTGAGCAAAACCTATTCGATGGCTGGGTGGCGGATCGGCTTTGCGGTGGGCAACAAGAAACTGATTGCGGCGATGACTCGGGTGAAATCATACCTTGATTATGGCGCATTTACGCCCATCCAGGCGGCTGCCTGTGCGGCGCTAAACGGCCCGCAGGATATCGTCGAGCGCAACCGCGAGCTTTATCATAAGCGCCGCGACGTGATGGTCGAAAGCTTTGGCCGCGCAGGCTGGGACATCCCCCCGCCGCGCGCATCAATGTTTGCCTGGGCACCGCTGCCGCCTGCACTCGCGCACCTGGGCAGCCTGGAGTTTTCCAAGCAGTTGCTCAGCCATGCCAAAGTCGCGGTCGCGCCGGGGGTGGGCTACGGCGAAAATGGCGAGGGCTATGTGCGCATCGCGATGGTCGAGAATGAGCAACGGCTGCGCCAGGCGGCACGAAACGTGAAGAAATATCTGGCGAGCATGGGGGTGAATACGCCAGCGCAAACCGGGTGACGGCCGGGCGACCATCATCGCCGCCAGCTTGACGGCGCGGGTGCCGCCCGCCAACAGATCGCGCATGACACGCCCTGGCTTTTCTTTTTCGACCCGATTCAAGGTCCGCTACGCAGAGGTGGACGCCCAGCGTGTCGTCTATAATTCACGCTATCTGGAATATGTCGATGTGGCGATTTCAGAGTTTTGGCCATGGACTGGCCTTGAGGATCTGGGCCCTGAATGGACCGAGGCTGAGTTCCACGTCCGCCATACCGAAATCGACTATTTCAAACCGTTTGTCATGAATGATGAGATCGAAGCGTTTGTGCGCATCGAACGACTGGGCGGTACCAGCATGACGCAGCGGTTTGAGCTGTGCCACGCCGTGACGGGCGACCTGCACTGCATGATTTTGATGACGATCGTGCATGTCGATCTGGAGACCGGGCGGTCCAAGCCAATCGATGGTCCCGTGCGCACGGCGCTGGAAAAACTCGTCGCGGCCTAAATCTACGCCTAAATCTACTCGGCCGCCTTTGCGTCAATCTCGTCGTTCATGACGTGTTCGGGCAGCGACCAGAGCAGATCAGCCTTGGTGAGCACCCGGCCATCCCACGCCCTGACGTCAACCTGCGCTATCGGCCGACGGTCGCGCTCGTCGACCAGCACCGGCGATGCCGGAAAACCGGTTTCCCAGCGTTCACCCCATTGGCGCAGCGCGATCATTGTGGGCAGCAACGCAAAGCCCTTTTCGGTGAGCCGATACTCAATTTTGCGGCGATCCTCAGGCATTGGTTCGCGTTGCAAAATGCCGTGCTCGACAAGACGGGCCAACCGATTCGCCAAGATGTTGCGGGCAATGCCGAGTTCCGACTGGAATTCCTCGAAGTGATAAAGCCCGTTAAATGCCGCGCGCAAAATCAGAAAAGACCAGCGCTCCCCCATCGCCTCCAATGCTGCCGGCAGGCTGCATTCGGCCAGTTCGCGTAAGGGTTCTCGCAGCTTTGCTTCCATAGATCCTCAATCCTAGCGAAATTTATCTGTCATGCGAATGAAATATCAGTTTTGAGTTGCAACTGGAAACCTAATCGACTAAGTATCGATTCGCAACCTAATTCGGTTGGCTTTTTGACCCCTCCCCGAACCGACCCCCTAACCGATCATGGAGTTCATCATGACACGCATTCTTACGACCGCCGCTGCCCTTGCCAGCTCGATCCTGCTCAGCTCAGTTTTGTTTGCGACCGCAGCAATTGCCCAGACCGGTGGCTATTACACCGCAACGCCAGCAACCGCGCCGACCAAGGCAACCGTGATCACCGCCGGTACGCTGTGGAAGTGCACCGACGGCGTGTGCAGCGCCAAGCAATCGACCCAGCGTGACGTGATCATGTGCCAGATGGTCGTCCAGCGCGTTGGCAAACTGAACACTTTCACCGTGGCCGGTACGCCAATCGATGCTGCAATGCTCGAAAAGTGCAACGCGCGCGCAAACTAATCTCAACTATATGTTGCAAAGCAGCAGCACGCGGGGCCATCCTACCCGCGTGCTGCGGCAATATGAACTTGTCGATCGGGTATTAAGCTACGATCCCCAGGCCAATGAGGCGCTGCTGAACCGCGCCTATGTCTTTTCGCTCCAGGCCCATGGCAGCCAAAAGCGGGCATCGGGCGACCCCTATTTCAGCCATCCGATCGAGGTGGCGGGCATCTTGACCGACCTGCATCTCGACGACGAAACAATCGCCACCGCGATTCTGCACGACACCATCGAAGACACCGTCGCGACGCCTGAAGAAATCCTGCGGTTGTTCGGCCCCAATGTCGCGCGGATGGTGGACGGTGTTACCAAGCTGAGCAAAATCGAAGCGCAGACAGAGAATGAGCGCGCGGCGGAAAATCTGCGCAAATTCCTGCTCGCAATGTCAGACGATATCCGCGTGCTGTTGGTGAAGCTGGCGGACCGGCTGCACAACATGCGCACGCTGCATTACATCGCCAATCCCGACAAACGCCGCCGCATCGCGCGCGAGACGATGGATATCTATGCGCCGCTCGCCGAGCGGATCGGCATGTATGAATTCATGAAGGAAATGCAGACGCTCGCCTTTCGCGAGCTGGAGCCAGAGGCATATAGCTCGATCAGCAAGCGGCTGGTGCAACTGCAGGAGGGTGACGGCGATCGGATCGACAAGATTGCCGGCAGTTTCAAGCAACTGCTGTCACGCGGCGGTGTGGAGGCTGATGTTTCGGGGCGTGAAAAGCACCCTTATTCCATCTGGAAAAAGATGGCCGAAAGGCACATCAGTTTTGAGCAGTTATCGGACATTATGGCCTTCCGGCTGATCGTGCCGACAGTGGAGGAATGTTACAGCGCGCTTGGACTGATCCACCGGCGCTGGCCGATGGTTCCGGGGCGCTTCAAGGATTATATCTCCACCCCCAAGCGCAACGGGTACAGATCGCTCCATTCATCGGTGATGCACGCCGAGAATACGCGCGTCGAAATCCAGATCCGCACGCAGGAAATGCATGAAGAGGCCGAGCACGGCCTGGCCGCGCACTGGGCGTATAAACAAGCCAAAGTGCGCCCCGATAACCAGGTCCGCTGGATCGCCGACCTGATCGAAATTCTGGATACGGCCGAAAGCCCTGAGGAGCTGCTCGAACATACCCGGATGGCGATGTACCAGGATCGGATTTTCGGCTTTACCCCCCGCGGGGAGCTGATCCAGTTGCCCAAGGGCGCGACGCCGATTGATTTCGCCTATGCGCTCCACACCGATCTGGGGGATCAGGCGGTGGGGGCCAAGATCAACGGGCGCGTCGTGCCGCTGCGCACGCGGATTGAAAATGGTGATCAGGTGCAAATCCTGAAATCAAAGGCGCAGGTGCCGCAGCCTGGCTGGCTGAATTTTGCGATTACGGGCAAGGCGCGCGCGGCCATTCGCCGGCATTTGCGCCAGACCGAACGCACTGAAGGCCAGGCGCTGGGCCGCAAGATTTATGATGAGATCGTCCAGCGTCTGCCGGCAACGCCCGCCGCCGACGCCATTATCGCCGCTGTAAAGCGGCTGAAGCTTCCCGATGAGGCCGCGCTGATGGAGGCAATTGCCAAGCGCCGGATCACCGATGCGCAGGTGATGGAGGCACTGATGCCCGGTTCTGCGGGCAAGGATGCTTTGCGCGATTTACCGCCGCAATCAGCCGCCATTTCGATTCGCGGGCTGAAGCATGGCATCGCCTTCACCCTTGCTGAGTGCTGTCATCCGGTGCCGGGCGACCGGATCGTCGGCTTGCGACACCCGGACCGGCTCATCGAGGTGCACTCGATTGACTGCAAAAAGCTGATCGATGGCGATGATGCCGATTGGGTTGATCTGGCCTGGGGCGACAAGACCGAGGGAGCAACCGCGCAGATCGCCGTCCAGCTGAAGAACGAACCCGGCGCGTTGGGCGTGGTCGCGACAATCATCGGCGCGCACAAGGCGAATATTCTGGGGCTGCGGCTGGATAACCGCGATACCGGCTATCACACCAACACGATTGATGTGGAGGTGCATGATCTGCACCATCTGATGCGGGTTATCGCTGCGCTGCGCGCGGCGGATGCCGTAAGCGCCGTCGAGCGCGCCTAAAGCATCCTGCCGTAATTCAGGATCACCCGTCACCCACGAGCGTAGCGAAGCAATCCAGCCTATCCGCGAGCACGCCGCTGGATTGCTTCGCTGCGCTCGCAATGACGATTCAGATTTTACGCTGGCAGCTCTAGCCATAATCCCCTGGCCATAATCCCCTGGCCATAATCCCTTGCCAGCGCGCGCCGTGTGGCTAGGTTATACCGGTTCAAAACCCACCCGCGCTAAGGATATTGCCATGGATCGCCGCCAGTTTCTTTCATCGACTGGCGCTGTGACGGCGCTGGCGCTGACGCCCGGTGCGCTGAAGGCGGCAGGCCAGCCGGGTGCGGGCGATGCAGCGCTGAACGCACTGCTTGAGGCGATCTTTCAGGAAAATCTTGACGATTCGCCCGAAAGCGTAACCCAGCTTGGCCTCGACAATGGCAAAAGGGCTGCTGCAAAATCACAGCTTGGCGATCGCTCCCTCGCATCGCGCGCCACTGATCTTGCCCGCGCCAAAAAAGCCATTGCCCGTGTGGAAGCGGTCGACGCCGCCGGGCTTTCCGAAACGAGCAAGCTGGACCGCGAGGTTGTGCTGTATTCGCTGCGCAGCGGCATCGTCGGTCCCGACAAATTCGGCATTGGCAGCACGATCCGCCCTTACCGGATCTTTCAGCAGGGCGGGGCGTATTTTTCCATCCCCGATTTCCTGAATTCGGCGCACACAATCCAGACGACGGCCGATGCCGAAGCCTATTGCTCCAGGCTTTCCGCCTTTGCCACAGCGCTTGATCAGGACAGCGCGGTCCAGCGGGACGAGGCGGCACGCGGCTTTGTCGCGCCCGATTTCTCCCTTGATCTGACGATTGGTCAGCTAAAGGCGCTGCGTGGCAAGCCAGCGGCGGCAAGCTCGATGGTCAATTCACTCGCCACGCGCGCCAAGGCGGCCGGGTTGGCGGGGGATTGGGGCACAAAAGCCGCCGCCATCATTGAGGCACAGGTTTACCCCGCGCTTGACCGGCAGATTGCGCTCGTCGAATCGCTGCCGCGCCGCAAGGAAGCAGGGCTATGGGCGCTGCCGGATGGCGAAGCGATCTATGCCGATGCGCTGAAGGCGGCGACCACCACCAACTTCACACCCGATGAAGTGCACAAGATCGGCCAAGAACAGGTTGCCGCGTTGACCGCTGAACTTGATGCGATCCTGAGGGCGCAGGGGCTGACCAAGGGAAGCGTTGGTGCCCGCCTGACCGCGCTCAATGAAATGCCGGCACAGCTTTATGCCGACACCGCCGAAGGCCGCGCTGAGTTGCTCGCCGGGCTGAACGTTGGCGTGGCGGCCATGCAGGCCCGGCTGGGCAAGGCTTTCCTGAACCCGCCCGCCGAACCGCTCGATATTCGCGCCGTGCCCGTGGAAATCCAGGACGGCGCGTCGAACGGCTATTATCGCCGCGCCTCGCTCGACGGAAAACGCCCGGCGATCTATTTTATCAACCTGAAAAGTGTGGGCGACTGGCCGAAATACACCCTGCCCTCTCTCAGCTATCACGAAGGTGTGCCGGGGCATCACCTGCAGCTCAGCATCGTGCAAAAGCTCAATTCGCCGCTGCTCCGCCGGTTGTCGGGCTTCAGCGCCTATTCGGAAGGCTGGGCGCTCTATGCAGAGCAGGTCGCCGATGAACTGGGCGGCTATGCCAGCGCGATTGAGCGGGCAGGCTATCTGCAAAGTTTCCTGTTCCGCGCCGCGCGATTGGTCGCCGATACCGGCCTTCACGCCAAACGCTGGACGCGCGAACAAGCGACCGATTATTTCGTGGAGACGGTTGGCTTTGCACGGCCCAGATCGCAGCGCGAAATTGAGCGTTATTGCACGCAAGCGGGCCAGGCATGCAGCTATAAACTGGGCCATATCAGCTGGCTGCGGGCGCGGGACAATGCCAAGCGCATCCTGGGCGACAAGTTCGATCTGCGCGCGTTTCATGAGGTGCTGCGCGATGGCGCCGTGCCACTGACGATCCTGGAGCGGCTGGTGGAGGCCCGCGCAAAGGCCGCCAAGGGCTGATCGCGCGCGCTGGGGGCGCAATCAGGGGATTTTACCACGGGCGGACATGGACTAGGGGCATTGAAATGCATCGCCCCGCCCTTTCCATCGTTGTGCCCTGTTACAACGAAGCCGCCTGTCTTGATATTCTCCACACCCGCGTATCGGGCGCAGCCCGGGCTGCGGTTGGCGACGACTATGAGATTGTGTTCGTCAATGATGGGTCGCGCGATGATAGCTGGCCCGTCATGCAGCGGCTGGCCGCAAGCGATCCCCATCTGGTCGCCATCAACCTGTCGCGCAATCACGGCCACCAACTGGCGCTGACGGCGGGGCTTGATCTGTGCTGCGGCGCGCAGATCATGATTATCGATGCCGATCTGCAGGATCCGCCGGAACTGCTCGCCGATATGCGCGCGACGATGGCCGCCGAGCAAGCCGATGTCGTCTATGCCGTGCGTCGCAAGCGTGAGGGTGAAACGCTGTTCAAAAAGCTGACCGCCGCCCTGTTTTACCGCGTGCTCGACCGCGTCACCGATACGCCCATTCCGCTTGATACCGGCGATTTCCGGCTGATGAGCAGGCGCGCGCTGGATGCATTTCTGTCGCTGCCCGAACAGGCACGCTTCATTCGCGGGATGGTGGCATGGATCGGGTTTCGTCAGGTGCCGTTTTTGTACGACCGCGCAGAACGCCATGCCGGTGAAACCAAATATCCGCTGGCCAAGATGATTCGGTTTGCGCTGGATGCCATGACCGGCTTTTCCACCGCCCCCTTGCGCTTTGCCAGCCATTTTGGCTTGGCGCTGACCGGGGCGTCGCTGCTGCTATTTGTGTATATCGCAATCGGGTTTTTCACCGGCAGCGCCGTACAGGGCTGGACATCGACGATGCTGGTGGTCGTCCTGCTGGGCGCGGTGCAGATGTTCGTGCTGGGAATGATTGGCGAATATCTCGGGCGGCTATATGTCGAATCGAAACGGCGGCCGCTCTATCTGGTCGCCGATGTTGCCGGGCCAATCGGCGGCAAGGCGACTTTGGGCTATCAGGCCGAAGCGCCTGCGGTGGTGCCTGCATTGCCTGCCGCCACGCCCGCACCGCGCGCGCGCAAACCACGCGCCAAGCCGGAATGACATTAGTTTAACGCACGCAAATCCGTTCGTTTCGAGCGCAGTCGAGAAACATGCCGCTCACGATTCGTCTGCGGCACGCTCCTCAACTGCGATCAGGACGCGCGGGGTGAAGTAATGCGATCCTACGCTACGTTCCCGACCCTGCCAGCGTGACAATCGACACGCCGGGCGGCAGCGGCATGCGGCCAACCAGATGCCGTTCCCAGCCGAAAATTGTCTCAAACAGCGTATTCAATGCTTTGGGCGGCGGCGAATCATCGCTGTCGTCCCGCCCCGTCATCCGCCCTGCCACCCGTGCAGCGGCGGCCAGCGGGAACAGCAGCGAATTGAAATAGCGCAGGCCATTATGCCCCAGCCCCGCCGCTGAAATTGCGCGGCCCAGGCTGGCCTTTGAATAACGGCGGTGGTGGTGGTTCACGACATCATGGGCGCTCCACATCCACTGGTGCGCGGGCACGGTGATGAGAATTTTGCCGCCGGGTTTCAGGCAATCCCGCATCGCCTTCAACGCCGCGACATCGTCCTCAATATGCTCCACTACATCAAGCACGGCGATCAGATCATAAGCGCCACGTTCAATGCCCGGCAGTTCAGGCAAGGGGGCAGCGCTCACCGGCTTGCCGAGCCGCTCGCTGGCGATGCCGCGCGCAACCGGATCAATTTCAATGGCCTCAACACTGCCAAATCGCGCCAGCATCGGCAGGTTGTGCCCGGTGCCGCAGCCAATCTCCAGGATGCGCGCATCCCGGGGCAAAGCAGCCTCTCGCGTCAGATAATCGAACAGAATCTCTCGCCGCGCGCGGTACCACCAATGGGTGGAATCATGCGCCGCCATCCGGTCGTAAACGATTCTATCCATGCCGTTGTGCCATCACGAAAATACCAGCCAGCGATTGAGGATGAAGGTAAAGATCGTCGCTACCGCGACCGCTGGTAACAACGGCACCCACGCCGGATAGCCAAGCACCGCCGTGCCTGTCCACGTGATCAGCGCGTTCAGCCCGACACCGGATGCCTGCACCGCGACAAACTTCAGCTGCTGCAAACCGCCAGCTTCGCGCTTGCCGTGTCCCTTGAAGCTCCACCGGCTGTGCAGGAAATACCCCGCGGTGACAGCAACGGCAAAGGCGAAAGGCACCGCATATACGGCCCGCGATCCGGGAAACACGGTGCCCGTCAGCGGCAGGTACACCGCCGAATAAATGATCGTCGACAGTCCGCCCGCCACCGCAAAACGCATCAACTGATCCGCCACATCGCGCCCGCCAACCAACACACCCAGCCGATCGCCGAACTGATTGCCAAGATGATGCAGAGTTTTCACGTGCCGCTTGCCCTTTGTGGAGGCCGCACTAGAGCGCAGAGGCTGGCGAGGGAAGCTTCTTTGAACGACACCAACAACCGTCAGATGCCATTCGGGCACGAGCTGCAGAAAAACTGGCTTAGCCTGACGCTGGTGGCGTGGGCATTGATCGCGATGTGCATCATCTGGCAGCGCTGGCCCAGCATCTGGTGGCTATCGCTGAGCGACACAGACGACAATATGCGCCTGATGCAGGTACGCGCGCTGCTCGGCGGGCAGGGTTGGTATGATTTGCGGCAATACCGGCTCAATCCGCCTGCCGGTTTCGACATCCACTGGAGCCGGATCGTCGATTTGCCGATTGCGGCGCTGATTTTGGTCTTCAAGCCGTTTGTCGGCACCGTGATGGCCGAAAAGCTGGCCTGCGGCATCGCACCGCTATTGCCGCTTTCGGTGACGATGGCCGGCCTTGCCTTCACCGTTCGGCGGCTGGTGAGCCCCGTTGCCTGGCCGCTGGCGCTGATTTTCCTGCTGCTGTGCACCGCGACGATGCTGATGTTCATGCCGGAACGGATCGATCATCACGGGTGGCAGCTTGCCTGCCTGAGCATCACGGTGGCCGGGCTGGCCGACCAACGCCAACGGCGCGGTGGCATCGTGGTTGGGCTGGTGAGCGCCGTGTCGCTTAGCATCGGGCTGGAAATGCTGCCCTATGCGGCAGGCGCAGGTGCGATCACGGCACTTCGCTGGGTGTGGGACCGGGGGGAGAGTGACCGGCTGTCAGTATATGGGCTGGCGCTCGCGGGGTGCAGCGCGGTTGGCTATGTGCTGTTCGCATCAAGTGCCAATGCGGTGCTGCGCTGTGACGCGCTAACCCCGGTATGGCTGAGCGTGATGATCGAAGCGGGGACGCTGTTGTTCATGCTGGCGCGGATCAATCCTGATGGACGTCCCATCCGACTGGCGCTGGCAGCGGCAGCAGGGATCGCGATCATCACCGCCTTTGCGCTGGTGTTTCCGCAATGCGTGGGGCGACCGGAACAGGTTTCGCCCGAACTGGCGCGCAATTGGCTGAACAATGTCCGCGAAGCCAAACCGATCTATGACCATCCCTGGCGCAACGCGCTGCCCGTAGCGGCATTGCCAATCATCGGGGTGATCGGGGCGATAATCGCCACGTGGCGCGCGCGGCGGAGCGACCGTTTCGTGCCATGGTCCGCCGTGCTGTTGTTCGCGCTGCTGGCAGGGGGCCTGATGCTGTGGCAGGTGCGCGCGGGCGCGGCGGCGCAATTGCTGGCCGTGCCGGGTGCGGTGGCGCTGGGGTGGATCGTGTTCCCGTGGTGCCTGGGACATCGTTCCATGCTGGTGCGCGTATTTGGCACCGTTGCGTCCTTCATCATCATTTCTGGCGTATTTGTTGGCTTTGCGGTGAAATATGTCGCACCCGACAAGCCAACCCTGCGCACAAAGGCCGTTAACCGGGCGGGGGCCAGTTGCCCGACGATTCCGGTGCTGGGCGTGCTCAACCGGCTTCCCGCACAGACGATTTTCACCTTTGTCGATCTGGGGCCAAGGCTGATTACCCTCACCCATCATTCCGCTGTGGCCGGGCCGTATCACCGTAATGGCGATGCGATTTTGGATGTGCAGCATGCGTTTACCGGTTCAGCCGATCAATTCCGCGCGATTGCCCGGCGGCACGGGGCAACGCTGCTCCTCACCTGCCCCAACATGGCTGAATCGACCGTTTATACCGTGCGGGCGAAACAGGGCTTTTATGCAAAGCTGGCCAAAGGCGAAGCGCCCGACTGGCTGGAGCCGGTGGCATTGCCCACCAAGTCTCCGCTTCGGCTGTGGTGGATACGATAGCGCCGGTTTCAGCGGGCGCAGGGCAAATGGCGGCGATAGATGGATGACCGTCTAGGGCATCGTTCTTGAAATATGAATCGTCATTGCGAGCGCAGCGAAGCAATCCAGCGGCGTGCTGGCGGATAGGCTGGATTGCTTCGCTGCGCTCGTGGGTGACGGGTGATCCTGAATTACCGCACGATGCTCTACGGAAAACTGGCGCGGATCCCGTCAATCACGAATTGCGCGGCGAGCGCTGCCAACAGCACGCCGAGCAGCCGCGTTACCACTGCCTCGATCCGCGCGCCCAGAATGCGCATCAGCGGCCCGGCCAGGATCAACGCGAGCAAAGTCAGCGCCAATATCGTCCCCAGCGCGCCAAGGATGACCAGCGTACGCTCTATCCCGGTGCCCTTTGACATCAGCAGCATGATGCTGGCGATGGAGCCCGGCCCGGCGATCATCGGCATCGCCATCGGAAAGACGGAAACGTCCTCAATCTCTGGCGTGTCGAGCAGTTTTTGCGCACGGTCTTCGCGGCGCTGCGTGCGCTTTTCGAACACCATGTCCAGCGCGATCATAAACAACATGATGCCGCCTGCGATCCGGAAACTATCCAGGCTGATCCCCAGTGCGCGCAGAATATCTTGCCCGAACAGCGCAAACACCACCAGGATCGCACCCGCGATCAACACCGCGCGGATCGCCATCGCGCGCGCATGCACCGCGGGCACGCCCGCTGTGAGTCCGGCATAGATTGGCGCGCAGCCCGGGGGATCGATCACCACGAAAAAGGTGATCAGTGACGAGATGAACAGCTCCATCACAGCAACGTCTCGTCAAGTGCCACCCCAGCGCGGCGGCATGCCGACACCAATGTGTTGCGCAACAAGCAAGCAATCGTCATCGGCCCCACGCCGCCGGGTACGGGCGTAATGGCGCTGGCCACGCTGGCCGCACCGCCAAAATCAACGTCCCCAACCAGCCCGGCTTCGGTTCGGTTGATGCCGACATCGATCACAACCGCACCGGGTTTGATCCACTCACCCTTGATCATCTCAGGCCGCCCTACCGCTGCCACGACAATGTCGGCGCGGTGGATCACCCCAGCCAGATCGCGGGTTTTCGAATGCGCCACAGTGACGGTGCAGCTTTCGGCGATCAGCAATTGCGCCAACGGCTTGCCGACAATGTTTGATCGGCCAACCACCACTGCTTCCAGCCCGGCCAGATCGCCGATCTGATCCTTGAGCAGCATCACGCAACCAAACGGCGTACAGGGCACGAATCCCGGCAGACCCGTTGCGAGCCGGCCCGCGTTGACGGGGTGAAAACCGTCCACATCCTTGTCAGGATCGATCGTCAGCAGCACCGCATCGGCATCGATCTGCGGCGGCAGCGGCAACTGAACCAAGATGCCGTCAACCGCAGGGTCGGCGTTCAGGCTGGCGACCAGCGCCATTAATTCATCCTGTGCGGTATCGGCGGGCAGGCGGTATTCAAAGCTCGCCATGCCGGCCGCAATCGTCGCCTTGTGCTTGTTGCGGACATAGACGGCGGAGGCGGGATCATCCCCCACCAGCACCACCGCCAGCCCAGGCGCGCGCGCGCCAGCTTCCCGCAAGGTCGCCACCTGTGCGGCGATCCGGCCCCGCAGCGCGGCTGCAAAGGCTTTGCCATCGATGATCTGTGCACTCATGGGGCCGGGCCATAAGGCGCAAGGGCGATCTGCGCCACCCTTTGCAGACGCGCAGGTTCAATTCAGCGAAAGGAAGCTAGGCGTGCTCCGATCAGAGCGGCGCACCCGTCTGGATCGAATTGGCCACGTTGGCGAGTACCATCTGCACAATCTGCAGGCCGATCAGCACCACGGCAGGCGAAAAATCAATCTGGCCAAAATCGGGCAGCACACGGCGAATGGGCCGGTAGATCGGCTCGGTCAGCTTTTCGAGGCCCTGGTGCAGCGAGCGGACAAAATCATTATAGGTGTTGATCACGTTGAAAGCGATCAGCAGCGACAGGATGATCTGGACGACGATGATCCACCAGACCAGGTTGAGCAGGACGGTCGCAATCTGGATAAGCGTGATCAAACGGGGCACTCCATTGGCCTATACAGGCGTTATACTATACTAAAACACGTGAGCAAGGGGTTAGCGGTGAACCAATGTCCCTGCCCCTGCCTGGGTGAAGATTTCAAGCAGCATCGCATGCGGCACGCGCCCGTCAAGGATAACGGCGGCATCCACCCCCCCCTCAACCGCGGTGATGCACGTCTCCAGCTTGGGGATCATCCCGCCGCTGATCGTGCCGTCAGCGCGCAAGGCCGCAATCGCGGTCGGATCAAGATCGGTCAGCAATTGCCCGCCCTTGTCGAGCACGCCCGCCACATCGGTGAGCAGGAACAAGCGTGACGCCCCCAGCGCCGCCGCAATCGCGCCCGCCATTGTATCGGCGTTGATGTTATACGTCTGCCCATCCGCGCCAATGCCAATCGGGGCGATTACGGGGATCATCCCGGCGCCTGAAATCGTGTCGATCACGCTGCGATCAATCGCTTCCGGCTCGCCGACAAAGCCCAGATCGACGACGCGTTCGATATTGCTGTCGGGGTCGCGCGTGGTGCGTTCGACCTTTGACGCACGCACGAACCCGCCATCCTTGCCCGAAATGCCAATGGCCCGCCCCCCGGCCTGGCCGATCCAGGCGACGATCTCCTTATTGATCGCGCCTGACAGCACCATTTCGGCGACCTGCGCGGTCTGCGCATCGGTGACGCGCAGGCCATCGATAAAGCTCGATTCGACGCCAAGTTTTTTCAGCATCGCGCCAATTTGCGGCCCGCCACCGTGCACGACGACGGGGTTGATGCCCACCGCCTTCAGCAACACGACATCCTCGGCAAAATCGCGCTGAAGCTCGGGATCGCCCATCGCGTGCCCGCCATATTTCACGACAAAGGTCTTGCCGGCATAGCGCTGAAGATAAGGCAACGCCTCGGTCAGCGTTTCCGCCTTGGCGAGCATCGCCGGGTCTGGCGCGTGATTGGGGGTGGAAGCGGGGTTGGTCATGGCACGTCCTCTAGCCAAAACGTCACCCCAGCGAAAGCTGGGGTCGCGCGATCAGGCAATACCAAAAATCGCGCCCCATCCTCCCTCGTCACCCCGGACTTGTTCCGGGGTCCACTCCTCCACCAGGCGTGCAGCCCTTTGGTGCGCGGTGGACCCCGGAACAAGTCCGGGGTGACGGGTCGGAGTTGGGCGGCCATCGACCCGATTGCACGCATTTGGCAATCGTGAGATTGAGCGACATGTTTGGCTTTCATGACTACATCACCAACCCTCGCAGCGGCAGGCCCGAGCCTCATTATTCCTGGTTATCAGAACAGGTTATCACAGCAACCGCGTGGGTCTCAGCCGGAATGTCGTTAGTGGGAGCCAGTTACTATTATGCAAAGTGGCAGGAGCCCGACGGCGCTATTTCAATGGTATCTGCGGCCATTCTATTCGCGATAATTGCGTACTTTCGACATCGGGCGCTTGAACAGAAAAAGGCAGCGCTACGGGCAGCGATCGCGAGCCACGACAAGGCGCTTGCTGAGGCGTTCGGCTGACTGACTGACCAAACACCCAACCTCACCCCTCACTCCCCGCCCGGTCCAGCCACCGCCCAATCCCCACCACTGCATAAATCAGCGGCGGTACCAGCAGCGCGGAGAGGCCCACCTTTACCACCATCTGCCCGATCAGCAGCTCGCGGATCGGGAAGACGCCCAGAAACGCGATGCTGACGAACAGCAGGGTATCGACGATCTGCGATAGGATGCTGGCGATTCCGGCGCGCAGCCAGAGCAGCCCGCCGCCCTCACGCCCTTTCAGCGCCGAAAAAACATAGACGTTCAGCGTCTGCGAAATGCCGTAGGAGATGATGCCACCCACCCAGATGCGCGGGGTTGCGCCCATCATCAGTTCAAACGCTTGCGCACGCGCCGGGTCCATGTCGGGCGCGGCGGGAATAACCAGGACGATCAGCGACAACAGGATCGACGCGATCAGCGGCACGAAGCCGAAGCGCACCAGCCGGTTGGCGATGACCGCACCGTGCAGCTCGGCAATCGCGCTCGACACCACCACCAGCATCAGAAAGGCGAAGATCCCCGCTTCAATCGCCAGCGGCCCCAGCCCCAGCATTGGCCCGATCGCAGAGAGCGGCCCGAGCGTCACCTGCTTATTGCCCAGCACGCCTGCAATGCAGACCATGCCGCCATAAAAAATCGACAGCGCGAATAGCGAGCGCGGGATGCGGAGATCATTTTGGTTCATACGCCGATTGCTAGCGAGATTTCCGCGCCCGTCAAACGGGGCGGGCAGTGCTTTATAGCTCGTTTACCAAAAACCTCCGCTCGCCCTGAGCGAAGTCGAAGGGCATGCGCAGCGCTTGGGCTTGGGCTTCGACTTCGCTCAGCCCGAACGGGCGGCGTTTGGAGCCGTATTTGCTTTGCTCTAGCCCAAAGCCGTCAGCGCTGTATGGTGCGCGGCTGGCGCAGCCGGGGGGGCGCGTGAGTTTTGTGCGCAAAGGGTATCAATGAACCAGACGCTTATCGGCCTTTCCGGGATCGCCGTCATCCTGCTGGCCGCGTTTCTGCTGTCGAACAATAAACGGCTGATCCGCCCGCGCGTAGTCATCGCCGCTTTCGGCCTGCAGGTGGCGATGGCGGTGCTGGTGCTGTACGTGCCCGCTGGCAAACGCGTGATCGAAACAATGGCGCTCGGCGTCTCCGCACTGCTTGGTTATGCAGCGGCGGGCACCCAGTTGATTTTCGGCAAGCTGGCGACTGATCCGACCTTTGGTTCCGCCTTTGCCTTTTCCGCGCTGCCGGTGATCATCTTTTTCGCGGCCCTTGTCGCGGTCCTGTATCACCTGGGCATCATGCAGCTGGTGATCAAATATGTCGGCGGCGCGATTGAACTGATCGTCGGCGTGTCAAAGGTTGAGGCGCTGTGTGCCGCCGCCAACATCTTTGTGGGGCAAAGTGAAGCCCCGCTGGTGATCGCCCCCTATCTGCCTGCGCTGAAGCCACCCCAGTTATTTGCGGTGATGTCTGTCGGGATGGCGGGCGTGGCGGGGACGATCCTGGCCGCCTATGCAGCGCTGCTGGGGCCGCAGGCGCTGCCTTATCTGCTCGCGGCATCATTCATGTCGGCGCCCGGCGGGCTGTTGATGGCCAAGATCATCATGCCCGATGTGCCCCCCATGCCCGCCGCCGATCAGGACATTCAGATTGCCGATCCGGTCGACCCGGTGGTCGAGGTTGAGCGCGCCGAAAATGTGATCATGGCGGCCGCCAATGGCGCGCAAACCGGCGTGCGGATTGCCGTGGCCGTTGCCGCCATGGTGCTGGCGTTCGTGTCGCTCGTGGCGCTTGCCAATGGCCTGCTCGGCGCAGTGGGCGGGCTGTTCGGGCACCCGGAACTGACCTTTCAATGGATATTGGGCGTCGTCCTGTCGCCCTTCATGCTGCTGCTGAACATACCGGCAAGCGAGGCGGCGGCGGCAGGCAGTCTGGTTGGCACCAAGGTGGTGCTGAACGAATTTGTCGCGTTCATCGATCTGGGCCAGATGAAGAACCTGTCGGCGCGCACCACCGCCGTTGTCACTTTTGCCCTGTGCGGCTTTGCCAATTTCCTGTCGATTGCGATCCAGATCGCCGCGACGGGCAGCCTGGCACCCAATCAGCGCCCGATGATCGCCAAACTGGGCATTCGCGCGCTGGCGGCCGGCACGCTCGCCAACCTGATGAGCGCGGCACTGGCGGGGATGTTGATCAGCTAGCTTTCGGGCTGGCGTTAGCGTTGGGGGACGCAAATGGACGATGCAACGAACCGTGATGACGGGCCAGCCGCGACGCGGCACGGGCCAGACCATCTGCTGGAACGGCTGATTTTCTTTTCCGACGCGGTGTTTGCCATCGCGATCACGCTGCTCGTCATTGAAATTCATGTGCCCCACCTGCCGCGCGGCGCGACCAACGAGCAATTTGGCTATGCGCTTTTGGCGCTGACGCCCAATTTCATCGGATTCATCGTCAGTTTCTTCGTGATTGGCGCGTTCTGGAGCGGGCATCACCGCGCCTTTGGCTGTGCCGCGCATTACAGCGAGAAGCTGGTGCCGGCGAATATCCAGCTGTTGCTGACGATTGCGGCGATGCCGTTTTTCACTGCCTTCCTCAGCACCTATAGTAACCAGCGCGTGCCTGTGGTGCTGTATTGCTGCTGGCTGTTGCTCACCGCGCTGCTGAACCTGCGGCTGGGCCGATTGGCGACATCGCCCCCGGTGGTCGACCCCAGCGTGCCCGCTGAAACCATTGCTGGCATCCGGCGGCGCGGGCTGGCGACGGTGTGCGGCGCAACCACCGCCATTTTGGTCGGCGCCTTTTCCCACTCGCCGATTATCGCCCAGATATCGCTGATTACGATCCCGCTGTGGCGCGTGGTGCTGGGTTGGGGTGCAAAGCGGCCCGCTGCAGCGTAGCGGCTGGGGCAAGGGAGGCGGCAATGGAGGCTGGGCTCAAACTGCGCTTTACCAAGGGGTCGGGAAAGGTCGACCGGCTGGAGCTGATCCAGCCTGATGGCACCACCCACCATGTCGACTGCCCCAAACAGCGGATTATCCCGCACGACATGGTTCATTTTGCGGTGGAGGAGGTGCTCGCCGCCCAGGGTTTCCTCTCGCGCGTCCGCGATGGCGAAGCGGCTGATGTCCGCATGGCGGGCAACGCCGTCAGCGACGGGGTTGAGCGGCTGGTAGAAGTGATGCAGGCCGATGGCTGGTCCCCGGGGGGCGGTGCCGCAGATGTGATCGCGCTGTACCACGTTACCTGTGATGCCCGCTCCTGCCCGCCGCTGCCGATCACCGAAGAACTGGTGACCCGGCTGCGCGAGCGGATTGCTGCGCTGACAATCGCGTGGGATGCCGTGGCGGTGGGCGAAGCGATGGAGCTGCGGCTCGGCTGAGCATGAGCCGCCGATGGGCAAGGATGCGCGTTTCGCGGCGACGATACACCGTGGAAAATAGCGCTTGAAGTTGACCCAGCGTCAACCACTACACCGCCCCCATGACGCTGATTCTTGACATTACCGATGTCGCCCGCCGCACCGGGCTAACCTCGCGCGCTTTGCGATTCTATGAAGCGCGCGGGCTGGTAAAACCGCTGCGTACGGCGTCCGGGCGGCGGTGTTACGGATCGGGTGAGTTGGAACGGCTGTACCAGCTTGTGGCGCTGAAGCGGGCCGGGCTCAGCCTTGCCGACATCAAGGGGTTGTTCGACCGCAAGCCGATTGATCTGCGCGAATTGCTGGCGATCAAGCTTGACCAGGTTGACGCGCAGGCCCGCACGCTTGGCGAAATTCGCGACGTCCTCGCGACGACACTGTCCCGAATCGATCGCGGCGAGCCGATCGATGCCGCGACCTTCTGCTCGCTGATCAGGACAGGAGACATGATGATGACGGATGAAGCAAAACAATGGGAAGCCGTGACTGATCGCTATATGAGCGACGCGGCAAGGGCCGATTTCGAGGCAAAACGGGGCGACATGGCAACGGCCTATGCCGGTTTTGATCAGGCCGCCTATTCAGCCAAATGGAAAGAGCTGGGCACCCGCATCAAGGCGGCATTGCCGCTTGATCCGGCCAGCGACGCAGCGCAGGCCTTTGTCACTGAATGGAACACGCTGCTCGAACCATTTACCCGCATCGCGACGCCCGCAATGATGGACGGTGCGCGGCAGATGTATGCCAAAATGGATGAATGGGAAGGACGGGCCGATCCCGGCTTTGACCACCAGGTTTTCCAGTTCATTCAGGCAGCCAGCGCGGCCAAGCGCGGTTGACGGGCAGCCGGTGTCGACGCCGAAACGCGGCGACACCGGTCACCCCATATCGGCCATCGCTGCCGTGGCGATCTCGTCATCCTCGGCGGAACTGGCACCCGATACCCCGATTGCGCCAATAATCTTGCCGCCAACCACGATCGGCCGGCCGCCGGCAATGGGCAGCGCGCCGGGCAGGGCCAGCGTCGTCACCCGCCCATCGAGCACTGCCTTGGCCATCACTGCCGTCGGCGTGCGGAACCGCGCTGCGCTGCCCGCCTTTTCCTGCGCCACGATGATGGAGCCATATTGGGTATCATCCATCCGCGCAAAAGCGACCAGGCTCGCGCTGGGTTCAACCACGGCAATCGCCATCCGAAAGCCCCGCGCCCGTGCCGCAGCGAGTGCGCGATCAATCAACCTTTGTGCCTGGGCCAGCGTTATCGGCGTGCCATAGGGCGGCGCAGGCACGGGTGCTGGCGTGGCAACCACCGCCACAGGGGCGGGCGTGGCTTGCTGCGCGGTGGCGGGGGTGCCCATCGCGGCCAAAGCCATAGCCGCGAACATCGTCTTGATCATCTTGTTGGCCCTCAGCGTGTGGGTTGGGGTTCGGCGCCCGAATAATCATAAAATCCGCGCTTTACCTTGCGGCCATACCAGCCGGCTTCGACATATTTCACCAGCAGCGGCGCAGGGCGGAATTTCGGATCGCCCGTGCCCTCATACAGCACCCGGATGATTTCCAGACAGGTATCGAGCCCGATAAAGTCGGCCAGCGTCAGCGGCCCCATTGGGTGGTTCAGCCCCAGCATGCAGGCGGTGTCGATATCGCGCATCGTCGCCACGCCCTCCCCCAGCGCAAAGACCGCCTCGTTGATCATCGGCATCAATACGCGGTTGACGATGAAGCCCGGCGCATCATTGGCATGCACGATCTGTTTGCCGAGCGACTGGCCGAACGCCTCGACCGCCGTCACCGTGGCGTCGCTGGTGGCCAGGCCCCGGATCAGCTCGATCAGCCCCATCACCGGCACCGGATTGAAAAAATGCACGCCCATGAACCGCGCCGGATCAGGCGAGGCCTGCGCAAGGCGGGTGATCGGGATCGAAGAGGTATTGCTGGCCAGGATCGCCTCCGCCGCGAGCACCTTACCCACATTGGCAAAAATCGCGCGCTTGATCTCCTCACGCTCGGTCGCCGCTTCGATGACAAGGCCGCACGGCGCAAACGCCTCCACCCCTGCCACCGGCTCAATCAATGCCAGCGCCGCATCACGCGCCGCCGCGGTAATTTTTTCCTTGGTGACGAGCCGGTCGAGCCCCTTGGCGATCCCCGCCTTACCCCCTTCCGCGCGCGCCAGATCAACGTCGGACAGCAGCACACGGTACCCGGCCTGAGCGGAGACCTGCGCAATCCCTGCGCCCATTTGGCCCGCGCCGATGACGCCGATTATTTTCATTGGTTATGGCCTTTGCAACTGTTGGTTGGACAAGCCTATCGCCGCTTTTGGCGGGGGGGATCAAGGAGGAACGTGTTGCCCGTGCCCTTAAGCTATCCTGATTATTGATAGGGCGCAGCGGCTTGCCGCGCCGCGCCATCCGACGGGAGCGCCGCGCGCACCGTCGACACCGCAAGCACCACCAGCGACGCCGCATAGGGCAGCGCCACGATCGCGATCAGCGCACGCGACCAGCGGTGTCGCGCCCAATGCGCCAGCTGCCAGGCCATCGCCAGCCCCGCTACGGCCTCCCCGATCATCACCGGCACGCCAAAATGACGGCGGTCATAATAGGAAACGGGCGATACAAATTTCCAATCGGACAGCGGCCAGAATTGCATATGCGCGTCTTCGCGGTGGCACAGGAAATCGACCGCCCCGTGCGCAAGCCCTGCGGCCGCAACAGTAACCCCAATCGCCGCCCAGCGCGCACCCGGCCGCGCCCTTTGCACGAACAACATGGTCATCAGCGCCAGCCCCCAAAGCGGGAAACTATGGCTCAGCCCATTAATGTGCTGCCACCAGGGTTGAAAATAATCATGCCCGAAAATCTGTTGGCCACTATGCCCCTGTGCGGCGAGCACCGCCACGATCACGAACATCGATAAATCAGGGGCAGCACCCGCAATTGCCCCAGCCATCATCAAGGTCGAATCGCGCCGACCAAACAGCCACGCGCCAAGCAAAGCATGCGTTTGGGTCTGCATTTCAGGGACGGGGCGGACGGATCATCGCATTTGGTTTATCGGCGCGGCAGGTGATGTCAAAATAATCTGCGCAACCGCGCTGCACAGAGGGCGGAGAGCGGAGGTCGGGAGGCGGAAAACAGGCCAGCTTTTGGGGAAATCGGCGTCAAGCCAACAGCATGAAGGCGTCACCCGCCATCGCCGGTCCGCTCATCCGGGTGCGCTGCCGCCTGGCTTCGGTCGCCAGAAACTCATGATGATCGCGGTGACCGGAATTGTCAGCCAGCCCGGCACGCTGAATGCCACGACATCATGCGGTCGCGCGACCAACGCATAAACTGACAGCATGGCGCTGCCCCCCATGACCAGGCCAATCCAGCGCAGCCAGTCCGGGCGTCGAAACATCAAGAGGGCGATCGTTGCAATTGCTGCGCTCAACAGGAAAAATTTTGCCCGAACGGCCGGGATCAGCACATCAAAATCGGCCTGTGTGCCCGGGAAATGCGCGATGATCTGGAGTAATCTGTGGTTTTCGATCTGATCAAATACACCCGCACACCCCGCCAGCAAAACGCCAACCCACATGCCCCGCGTGGACGAATGCCCCAGGTCTCTGCCAAGCGCCACCAAGCAGGTGATGAGCACCGCCAGATAGGCTGGCACGAACCGAACGACATCAATCCATAATGCGGCCCGCTGGGCTTCAAGCATTGCTGATCGGCACTCCGCCGGCATCAAGCGCTCCAGCTCGCCCGGAGTCTTGACCAGCTCAAACGCCAATATCGGGTCGCTATGCAGCCCGCATCCATGAATTCCCGGCACCAACGCAAATGACGATGACACCCAGAACATGGCAGCACCGCACAAAACGCATAATCGCCACCGCCACATAACCGCTCCTCCCCTCCGATTTTTTGTAGACCGCTTATGGCGCTCCGTCACGCGCCGCAGGAAAGCCTAACCTCGGCGCGCGCCGGGCGGCCGTGGATCATGGTGCACTGCATCGTCAGGCCTGCAGCAGGAAAGCACATGCGCACCATTTTGACATTTACGGCCTGCGGTATCGCCCTTCGATTCCCAACGGCCCTCAGGTCCTTTGCCTGGTGTCCCGCAAGCGAAAGGCGGCCCGATCAAGCGGGTTGGCCAATAACATGCCCGCCCTGTGCCCAGCGGCGTGATTGCTATCGGCAAGGTCGATCATACCGCGCTGCGCGGCCACGCGGCAATTTCTCGCTACACGCTTAGCCACACGGGGGATCAGGGAAAAAAGGGTGCACGTCCACGCTGCTAACGGGGCGCTAAATCTGCAAAAAAGGTCTGCCCGGTCCGCAAAGGGGTCGCCGAGGATTATCGTGTGTTTAGACTAGGCTCCGATGCGGATAGACAGAGCGACGTCCTAGCCGGTGTCTGGCAGCCGGCAACAGATCAAGGCCTCCGCGCCTCCACATAAAGGCTTTCATGCTCCTTGTCGGGGTCGTCCCGGATGATCTGCGGATCAGAACCCTCGCCGAACCCTGCCTCCCGCGCGTCGACGAAGCCCACTTCTTGCAGCACCCGCACCATCAACGCTGCGTCCCATGCCGACCGGTGCAGGTGCATCTGAGTTAGGAACGATATCGCAAGCGCGCGTTCCGGAAACTCCCCGAACCCAGAATCGGGTTTCTCATTGGTGTAGTAGCGAACATATTTGCCCAGATCGGGCACGCTGATGCGAATCCAGCTCCCCGGCTTCAGGCTACGAAACGCCTCACGAAAAACGTGTACGGCCTGCGAATAGGCAATGTGCTCGATGACATGTTCGCAAAACATACCGTCGAAAAAACCGTCGCGGCACGCCCATGGTCGAGCGATATCCAGCTGCCAGTTGGGCCGAAATCGGCGCTCGCGTATGCGGCGCTTAAATGCATAATCGTCGGCGTTGATCCAGCCGTCGAAGAAATACGGCCCGCAACCCAGGTTTAGTAAGCGCGGGCCGGGCAATTCCGGCGGCGGACGGCGCATAAGGCGGTGACAGGCCTCGCGCTCAAGCCAATAATAGAGTAATTGCCCAGGCGAGAGCCCGGCTTCGAATTCTCTGCCCGAAAGCCGCTCGATTAACGACATGCAGCCCCCTTTTGACAAACCAGCGATACCGCCACGGGTGGAAAGCAGTCAAGTGGTGGGCAAGCGCGGTCAGGCTGGCCCAATTGAGCGGCCTCTAACATTCTGGACTGATCTAGCGAATTGAAGGTGTGCCCCAACCCCTTAGGCTAGCGTGAGCAGATAGTCGTGACATTCTCAACCGAGCCATCATTCCCATCATGTCGACGGTACAGTGCGCGTCCAAAGGCATGAACCTGAAGAACGTGTACCGGCTGTATCGCGAGGAGCGGCTGACGGCGGCTGGGTTGCTCCGGTCGTAGGTGGTGCAACAATTGACGGCCAGTGGCAGTCTGAGGTTTGGCGGGTCGTGCGTTGCTAGAACAGGCGGGGGGTGACGGGCTTGTTATGACGCCCCTCGTCGCAACTGTCGCAACTGTCGCCGGGCGATCGAGCGATCTGATTTTTGGCAGGATCGACTACGACAATTGCGAAACCCGCGACAGTCGATCAACGCGCTCAAACAAAGGCAAGCGCCGCTGTTATCGGGGAGCAATATTGGTGACAAACTCAAGAAAAATGATTTTATATAACAAAATCAACAGCACTTGGCGGAGACGGAGTCCGTAGAATATAACCTATAACTATCTATTATAGATTAGCTTTTTATGGGTTTCAAAAATTGCTCCCACATAAATTCCCACAACGTCGGCCCGTCACCCTGTTTGCGGGCAACTGATAAGCGCACGCCGGTCAGTGCAATGGCCAGCCCTCGACTTTGCTACTTCTTACTACTTTAGCAAACAGATCGGCCATCGTCGGGATGCGATTGAACCTATCGCCCTCCAACTGCCCAGGCATAAGCGGATCGACGGTCGTCAAACATCGCTTGGCTTGGCCTCACAGCGCAAATTTGGGCTATCTGAATCTTCAACAACGGCGATGCGCCAAAGTATGCAACTCGGTTAGCGCGTAGCGCCGCTCGTGCAGGATCAACGGTCATATCGCGCAAAGCCCGGATCGTCGTTGGCGAAGCGACTTTCGCCTCACTCAAATCGAACAATCTACCATGGTGTGACATGCGGTTGCCAAACGCCTGAATCGCTTCATCAGCGTCCGATGCGATTTGAAGAAGATGTTCAGCGTCGAGGAATCCAGACACGCGTGCAAAAGCGACTAAATTAGTTCGGTCCAGAATTATTTTTGACAAGCGGGTTCACCTTTCGGTGCCATCATTAAAACCTTGCTGACCAAAAAATCTTTAACGCGCAGCAACCAAGGAACGGAAAAAACAGGGCCAGCGCCGCATCTCGGCGCTGTTGGGTTTTAACCCCTCGCATTTCTGAGAAGCCGTTTGCGTTCACGTTCGTCAGCGCTTGCCCATGCCTCAGGGTCAACGCCCGCCGGTGCTGGCAGCGCAACCGGCTTGGGCGATGCCGGGGCAGGGTCCACAGGCGGCCAGTCAATTGGCAGGATTTGAGCGCCTCGATGTCCGCAGCCTGCGACGTGCCCAGCCATCCCCTTGCATCTGAGCCGCCGCGCCAAATTGGGCAACTCGGTATTGGAACGGCAGACGGCCCTAAACTCCGACGCGCGAAAGATTGCGCGGCGTCCACAGCCGCCACACGTTATCTGGAGACATAGCCCCGCATTGGCAGCGTCGAGCAGCGTTCGGATCGGCCTGTAGGACATGCGCCACAAGAGAACGCATCATGAACATGATTCGGCAAGTGCTATGATTGGCGACTAGGAAACACCCGCCCGCGTATCGTCATGCCGTCGGGTGGGGGCCATTGGAGGGCAACGGCATTGGCCAGGTCTGCTCAGCAGGTCGAACGATCCGGAGTGAGCTTAAATGCCCCTACTTTACGGCTTCGCCCCGTCGCCCTTTGATTGCTTGATTGTTTTTCAAAGGACCCGAGCGAGCGTCTGCCTAACAGGACCTGAAGACCTACCATATAGGAAATATTAATTCAGTAATCGGATTTGCGCTTAAAATAAAATCATGGAGAGGAAGGAGGATTCGTATCCAAGTCTTAGGACACAAACGCGCTCCTATTTATTCACGAAAGGGGTCTTCGTTAATAATAGGCTGCGCAGCTTGGCATTTGTAGAGTTCGCGATGGGCGTCTTGTGAGTCTTGTAAGGTAAGGTTTGCTATATTCTTACCGTTATAAGACATTTCAACAGAATTGTTTCTATCCAACTCGCGCCAAAACTGCTCTTCACTGAAGTCAACAAAGAAACCGGGCATGCCATTGATATCTCTCGCGGTCCCTTTGATGTCCCACGGCTCTTCTGACCCAAATTTTATGTTTATATTATAAATATCTCCAAGCCTAAGAGACTTCCACTGTTTGTTGCCAAATATAATATAATACTTTTTATCAGACCTTTTGTCGAACCCAATACGTACAGCAGTTCCACCTTCCCATGTGGCTATCATGAAACAACCATAGCCAAGTGTTCTATCAACCATTACATCCCAACTACCTACTGACTTCCATTTAAATGTCGGCGCAGTTTTTGGGCCTATACCCGGATTTTGTACAATTGGTGGAGGTGATAATTCAGTTTCTTTTTCTTGGAAATCTTCTACTATATTTGCATCGATGCCAGAGGATGCCAAGTTTTTTGAAGTAAGCCAATTTAATTTAGTTGGCGACTGCTCGGTGGCAAATATTAATGCCCTTTCGGACAGATTGAGCAATGTTAGGTAGCGCCCGACTATAGCATTACCAACTCCGGACTCTTGGAGATTTCCTCTTACATCAACATATGATGCATGAAATCCAATTTTCGCACTTCGAGCCATAGAACGCGGGTTGCCAGCAAGCCAGATCAACGAACAAGCCGAGTTGCAACTATAACCGTTAAATACGGCAGTGGCGAAACCTTTCAGCCGTACTGTCTTGCCAATCTCGATAGCCGCAATCGTCGCACCGCCCGGACTATCTAGCACAACTATCGCCTTATCGAGGGTCGTCGCGATATTGTTAAATTTTTTGTCGTCTCCCGGCTCAATAGCCCCGGCCACGGTGATTGCGAAATCACCGTCTTTCAGATCGACTAGCTTTATAGTCGCGCATTGAGCGCCTTGGATTGGAAATCCTAATGACAAAAACAATACCGATATCGAGCGTAGTTTGTTCATTTGCACTGTCCCAACTACCGCAACCGCCTACGTCATTACGCTTTACGCTCCGGCGCGCATGGTAGCGCCGTTGCAATTGTGACGCCACCCGGCGCGCATGCAAATGATGTCCCAGCCCAGAATGCCAGCCCGGGCGATGGCCGTCACATTCTCAGCCGAGACATCATTCCCATCATCTCGAAACTACATTGCGCGTCCAACTCCAGGTAGCGGTCGAAGTGCGCCTCAAACGTGCGCTGCCACATGCCCTTGGGGCGGAATAGACCAGCCTCCCAACCCTCATCCGAGCCTAGCTTACGCTGGAGCCGAAACAGCTTTTCAAACGGCCTTTGACGGTGCTCGACGCGCTGCGACCGATACCCAAGCCGCCAAGCGGCACGACCGGCAAACCTATCGCCGCCCGGGGGCATGTAGAGCTTGGTCGCTCGCTTGCCGGAATAGGGACAGATCAACCACCAGCGCCGCCCGCCATAGTGCGGTTCGGTCGTCGTCAGCCGTATGAGCTGTTCGACCTTTTCCGCGTCCTTCCCATAGGGTGTGCGGGTGTATTTCAACCGGATGAAGCCGCATTCGTGGTCGGTCATATCATAGCTGTAATTGACGTTGGCGCGCTCATGCCCGTTGGTTGACCATGTGAGGCTGCCATAATCGCGACGGCAACCGTCCTTTATCCAACCACGCTGCTTCATGAGGGGAAGGCTAATCGTCAGCCCGTCCTCTACCGCCGGACGCGCCGCGCTTCGTCCCGATCCATAGCCACCCATTTTCCAATCTCCGCCGGGAATTATCCTTAATTATTAGCAGATTTGGTGCTTGGTTACACAGTATCTTGGGGTCAATCCTCTCGGTCAGACTCGATATGAGTCAATCGTTTATACTTTAAGCGGCCAAAAAGCCGATTGTAGATGCTACGATTTCGGTGAAACATTTCTAGGTGTTGTCGGCGCTCCATCCGCCTTTGCGGTTTTCGCAAATTGGCTGGTTTTTTAATGTAGAGAACCACTGCAAAAGCTACCGCCGATAGGGACAAAAGAATTACCATCGTTAGCCTCCTGTCCAACGGGACGAGTTTTGCTCAACGGGTAAGGCCTAGGAATGAAAATTGTATACTGAAATCCGAAAGCCTCTGCCGCTTGGGGTGACCCAAAATCAAAATGGCCGACTCGTTTGCTCGGCTACCTCCCGATATTCTGACTCCATCCGACCCGCTTGCCAATGATGCGCCCGCCCGGCTCGTGCGCCCGGATAATTCCCATGGCTCCTAAAAATTCTTGCGGTGCGCCTTTGGCGACATAGCCCACGACCACCCCTAAATTCTCCGCATACAGATCGGGAAGCACCACCCGCCCGCCAATCGTGCCGCGCACCCGCCGCGTCTCGATTGCACCTTGGCGATAGGGTCGCTCGGTAATGCCCTCCAGCCATCGCCGGGACCGTTGATAGCCCCATCGTGCGCCGGGGGGCAGATGCGCCAGGATATGCACGTGGGAGCCTTTGCCGTCGCCGTTCTCGCGCACATAGGCATAGGCGAAGGGCAAACCCTGCTTTCGCAGCCAGTCGCGCACCAGCGTCAGCAATGCGCCGGTTGCCGCTGCTGCCCGGTCATCGGTCACGCCCATTTTTTCCCAGTGAATGGTCACATGGCAATTGAACGGGAATCCGATGCGCCATGCCGTTTGCGCCGCCGCGATGATGTGCTCGACTTGCTTTGCGGTAAGGCCATCACTTGTTCGGTCGGCTCGATTGCGTGCACCACCCCAGCCAGAAAACGGCAGTTTCCCGTCAGGACGCCGCGCACTAGGAATAATAGTATAAATCGCATCTTTCGTGCCAGAGTTACGGATGCGCGGATTTGCGCCATTTTCGCTCGCACGGCTGGCGGTTGAAAAGGGCATTTTCGGCCCCCTTTCCCAAGTTTCAAGATGGCAACAAAAAGCAAAGGGGGCGACCGCTGCCAGCCGCCCCCCCTTCACTACTTTTCACTACTTTAGTGGTGGCGCGTCGATTTTGGCGAATAGCTGGCAGTACCAATTCTGCTGCTTTTCCGTCAGGGTCGCATTCGGATCAACCGCAAGCTGGCCGAGAAATTGCCCAGCCTTTGGCGTCAACCGATGGTTGCCGTTCAAGAGCGCTAACGCCACGGCGCGCCTGTCATCGACTGGCGGCATCATGACAGCACCTCCAGGATGATGACAGGCGAGCGAAGCACATAACGCGCGTGCCAGCCGCCCTCATGGTCCTCCCGGATGGTTTCGATGGCCAGCCCATGCTCATGACGTAGATCATGGACATAGGCCCCCAGTCGGTACGCCCAGCTCGACATCTCCAGCGCCGTCACGCCCGATGCTCCGCGCTTTACCAGCGCCTCCAGTGCCCGGGCTTCCTGCCCGTTGACGTTGAGCCGACCGCTAGGACCGTCCGCATGCATAATAACCCGCTTGCGGGCAGCGCCCGGCCGGGGGTATGCAGCTTTCATAGCGTTTGCTGGACAGCGGGCGGTATCAGCCTCCAAGGTCGCGCCAACGGCCTTGGGGGCATTTTCTTCCGTTATTTTAACCATGAGCCGCACTCCCAGCCTTAACGGGAAGCGATGCGCGCCATGCTTCTGCATCCTCACGCGCAACGCGGCTGGCGTTGCCCAGTTTGGTGATGCGGATGCGACCCGCGTTGGCTTGTCGGTAAAACTCACTCGACGATAGCGAGTAGCGAGACAGAAAGTCAGCTACTGTCATTAACTCTGGCGTATGCATCGGCATTCTCCATGTTGGCACCGGCTTTCAGAATCGGGGACAATTCACCGGTTCTCTTTCCCTAGGGCCTTCATGGAAGAACAAAAAGTGTCCTAATGACAGATTAGCGACTCGGTTTGTCGCTATCGTGATTCGGTTTGTCGCCGTTTACACTCGTGTCATTCGCACGACGTTTGCGTTGATGCTTCCGCCGCAATGCATAGACCAAGCCGTCATCATCGTCCGCCGCTTGTCCAACAGATTGCCGCGCCGATAAGCCGCCTCTGTCTTGTTGCCGATGGCATGCGCGAGCGCCGCCTCTGACAGTTCGTTTGAGAAGCTGGTCGTCTCTGAACACCAATCTTTGAACGTGCTGCGGAATCCGTGCGGCACAGCGGTTAGGCCCATGTCGCGCATCACCTTTGTCAGCGTCATGTCTGAAATTGGCTTGCCGCGCTTGGTGCCGGGGAAAACGAGTGCGCCGCCATCGGTCGGGTCGGTACGCCACCGCGCCGCCCGCTCAAATGCCCGCACAGCCGCGTCAGATAGGGGAATGACGTGTTCCTTCCCTGCCTTCATCCGTTCGCCCGGAATTGTCCACAAAGCCGCCTCTAGGTCAATCTCTGCCCATGTCGCGCCGCGTACCTCGCCAGATCGGGAAGCGGTCAGGATAACCACCTCCAGCGCCAGCCGACCGACTGACTCGCGGGCGCGCAACTTGGTTATGAAATCAGGCAGATTGGCATAGGGCAGCGCCTCATGATGCTTGTCGCTGCGCTTTTGCCGGGGCAGCGAGCTGTCAATTGCGTTCATTGCCAGCGGCGCGTCCCGATAGCCCTTGGCTACTGCCCAATTCATAATAGCATTGATGCGCTGGCGCACCCGCCGCGCCGTCTCCGGTTTGGTTAGCCAGATCGACGCCAGCACATCGCGCACGGCGGGACCGTCCAGCACCGACACCGCGACGTCACCAATGGACGGGAAGCAATGCGTCTCCAATGATGACAGCCATTGCTTGTCATGCTTGCCGTTGCGAAACCCCTTGCGCGTTTCAGCATGCACCAGCGCCGCCGCTTCGCGCACGGTCGGGATACCAGCCGCCTTGCGCCGCTCTGCTACCGGATCAATCCCAACCTCGATTTGCGCCCGGGCGGTCGCAGCACGTTCACGCGCCAACGCCAATGGCACCTTACTGGCGCTTCCCAAGCCAATATCGCGCCGTTTGCCCGATTTTTGGACGCGCACCACCCAGGAACGCGCGCCGGTCGGTCCAACCAACAGAAACAGCCCGTCCCCGTCGCCATAGCGCCCCGCCGCTTTAGCGGCCTTTACAGCGGTTGCCGTCAGCTTGCCCATGGACCTACTCCCACACTATTTCCCACACAATATTCGGGCTTGTGGGGAATGGCAAGGGACAGCGGGGGACGACATAGCCGGGAAAAACCGCGCGTTTCCGGGCGCTTTGGGCTTGTCAGGGATTGTAGGGAATTGTCGGCTGGCGGAGACGGAGGGATTCGAACCCTCGGTACCAGTAAACCCGGTACGGCGGTTTAGCAAACCGCTGGTTTCAGCCACTCACCCACGTCTCCAGCTGGCGGCAAGCGGCGGCTATAGAACGGAGTTGGCCAGGGTTCAACCGTCGACGCGCCACCAATTTTCATGCGGTCGGGCGTAAAACGGACTCGTGTCACCGCCTGTTCATTGCGCGGGCAGCACCATCACCGATATCATCACCGATGGCGTCGGTTGACGGTATTGAGGAAAAGGGCAGCGGAGATGCGCAATTTGACGGGCCTGATGGGCATGGTGCTCGCGCTGGGGATGTTGGGTGTCGCGCCGTCAGCCGCGCAGGTCCGCACGGTCGATCCCAACCGGGCGATCAACAGCGATCAATCGGCCAGACCGCGCGGGGTGCCGCCACAACAGCAAATGCCGCAAGACTCGGCCCGGCGCGATATGCGCGGCAATCAACTGCCGGCCGAGCCCGATCCCGCGCGCCAATCGGCCGCCGCAGATCAGGGCCAGACCGCCGCTGAGACAACAACGGTGACCGCCAACACCTATCGCCGCAACGATCTGTTCAGCGCTGGCGAGCGGGTGTTCGGCAAAGGGGCCGAGGGAATGGCCGGCATCCTGGAGAAAATTCTGAAGGAACAGGGCGAACCCAATGCCTATATCGCCGGGCGCGAGGCATCGGGTGCTGTTGTTGTCGGCCTGCGATATGGATCGGGCATCCTGTCCCACCGGATAGAGGGTGACCAACCCATTTACTGGACCGGCCCGTCGGTGGGTTTCGATCTGGGCGGGAACGCGTCAAAGGTATTTGTGCTGGTGTATAACCTCTACGATACCGAAGATATGTATCGTCGGTTCCCCGAAGGCGAAGGCCATTTATACTTTGTCGGCGGTTTTTCAGCGACCTATCTGCGGCGCGGGAACATCGTGCTGATCCCCATTCGGCTTGGGGTGGGCGCGCGTGCCGGGCTGAACATTGGCTATATGAAGTTTCGCAAGAAGCAGCGCTGGCTGCCGTTCTGATGAGGGTCGCCCCGGCCCTGCCGCGAGCGGCCGCACCAGCACCGGGCGCGTCCCTGATGCGGTGGCCGATGCGGTGGTCGAATCGGTCGGCGAAGCAGTGGTCTGGGGCTCCTTGTTTTTTGCGATGATAGCACCACGTCAGCCTGATGACTGAAGCTGTAACGGGCACCATGCTCACCGATCGAGCCCTGCTCCGCGTTGCGGGCGAGGGTGTTGCTGATTTTCTGCAGGGGCTGGTGACACAAGATGTTACGCGGCTGGCCGATGGCCCCCTGTTCAGCGCGCTGCTGACCCCGCAGGGCAAGGCGCTGTTCGATTTTCTGCTATGGCAGGACGGCGATGCCGTGCTTATCGATGCCGAGGCGAACCAGCGTGAGGCGCTGGCGCGGCGGCTGTCGCTATACCGGCTGCGGCGCGCCATCACGATTGAGCCGGTGGACGGCGCGGTGCATTGGTCGCCCTTGCCGGGGCAGGGGGTGCCCGATCCGCGACTGGCGGCGCTTGGCAATCGCTGGCTGGGCACCGCAGGCAACGCAACGACACAGTGGCACGCCCACCGCCTGGCCCTGGGGGTCACCGAAGGGGTGGCAGAGCTGGGCAATGGGGAGACGCTGTGGCTTGAGTGCAACGCGCGCGAGCTGGGCGGGGTGAGCTTTACCAAGGGCTGCTATATCGGACAGGAAAACACCGCGCGGATGCACCATCGTTCGAAGGTGAACCGGCGGCTGGTGGTGGCGCCCTATGGCCCGGCCGGGGCGCGCACGCGGGCGCAATATGCCGATCTTGGTCTGATGGTGGAGCTGCGCCGTGTGGAGGCGCTGGGCGATGCGATCATCCCCAACTGGCTTGCCGAGGCCATTGAAAGCGATCGAGACGCTGAAGCCTGAACGCCAGGGGCCGGGAGCCTGAGAGCGGGCAGCGTGAGAGACGAATCGTCGTTGCGACTCCGGCCCTGAGTCGCGCACGGCACGCGCGATGCGTAGGCTTCGACTTCGCTGAGCCGGAACGGGAGTAACTGCAATCAACCTAAGGTCATCAGACTTTAGTGTGGTGAAATCGAAATTCATCACATCTCTTATCCGTCATGCTGAACTGGTTTCAGCATCCACCTCGCCGCACTGGCGACTGGATTTGTGGCACGATGGACCCTGAAACAAGTTCAGGGTGACGGGCTTTATGTTGGGAATTTCGGTTCCACCAGGCTGGCGGCGTGTGCGCGGGCCAACCGGCCGATCGGGTTACGAGCAGCGATGGCGAAGCGCTCCAATCGAGCGCGACGATCCCGTCTGGCTGCACGCCAATCCGCACCCGCCAGCAATCACATGCCGCCACAACACCAAAAATGGGTGCCAAAAAAAGGGCAACAAAAAAGGGAGGCCGGCGCATGCCGACCTCCCTGATTTTGTCCAAACGGACCTGGCTTAGTTGCCCGAGCCGGGACCGTAAGTAACTTCCACGCGACGGTTCTGCAGTTCGCGAACACCATCGGCGGTTTCGACGAGCGGACGGCCTTCGCCGAACGCCTGGGTCGTGATGACGCCTTCTGGGATCGAATGCGACGACATGTAACCCTTCACCGCGTCAGCACGACGCTGCGAGAGGCCCACATTGTACGCAGGCGTACCCGAACGGTCAGCGTGACCGGCAAGCATTACCTGCGCATTGCCGCAATTCCGATAGGCCGTGATGGCGTTATCAAGAATGCCAGCTGCTTCCGGCGTGATGTTCGACTTGTCCCATTCAAAGAACACGATGAACGGACCAGGCGAGCAAACCACTTCAACCGGCGGTGGTGGTGGCGGTGGTGGCG
>JAKFUX010000038.1:0-108874 GCA_021732465.1 Sphingomonas sp. | reverse complement strand
CCCCCGCGTCATGCCCGCCGCCATCGCGCCAGGTCGCCACTTCGGCGCGGTTCACCCCCATCCGGTCGAGCAGCAGCTTGAGTTGAAACTGCGGATGCGCCTCAATCGACCGGCGGCGCTGGCCGGTGACAAGATCAGGCGCGTGCGGGCCCAATGATTGCCATTCAGCCTCGTCCATTTCGGTCGCGAGGCCCGGAAACACCACCATCCCCTGCAGCATATCGCTCACCACACGGAGCAACCGGGCGATGGCGGGGGCGGCGGTGGTGATGCCCGCCGCACACACAAAGCCTGCGGGCGGTGTGCTTTGCCACCGATGGCCCAGCCGTTCGAGCAGCCGCGCGCGCCGTTCCGCCAGATCAATCTGGCCGATCCGCGCAAGTTCCTGCGGCCAGCGATCAAGCGCCACGCCGAACATTTCCAGCGCGTGCTGCCAGTGATCCGACAATTCCTTTGCCATCGCCAGATCGCGCAGCGCGCCCGGCGGCACCTCTTCAACCAGCATCTGATCAAGCGTGCGCGCAAGTTCGCCCGCCAGCCGCACCGCCTCTGCCGCGTCAACCGGTGCCCCGGCGCGGGCGCGTTCCTCACTCACCAGACGGGCGAGGATCAACCGCCGGGCGAGCGGCTGCACGGCGGGCGGGACGGGTGCGTCATCATCAGCCGGATCGATAGCAGCGCTCGCCGCCTCGCTCCCCTCTGCATCGCCAATCGCGACAAGCCGGGGCAGCAACAATCCGCCGCCGCTGGCGCGCACAAATGCGTCGGTAATCGTCCGCTTGGTGCGGTTATTGGGAAGCAGCACGATGCCACGCGCCAGCACCATCGGATCGCGACCGAACCGCCGGATCAGCCCCGCCGCCAGCGCATCGGCAAAGGCGCGGTGCGCCGGTATGGAGAATAATTGCGGGCCGACCCGATCATCCATCGGCCAGGATCGCCTCCGTCTTGGCAATCGCGCCCGGGGTGCCAACATCAAACCACAGCCCCTGGTGCGTCATCCCGAAGGCGCGCCCGGCGGCAATCGCCCGATCCCAGAAGATATTGGTCGAAAACGGCCCCATCGGCCAATCAGCAATCAGCCGGGGCGACAACATCTGCACGCCGGTCCACACAAAGGGCGCAAGCCGTGCCCGGCGCCGGCGCCCGGTGATTTTGCCATGTGCATCAAGATGAAAATCACCCATCCCGCCATGGCAATGCGCCCGGGCCAGCGGCACCATGAGCAACAGCGCGTCCATCCGCGCATCATCCCATGAAGCGGCCAAGGCGCGAATCGAATCAATTGGTCCGTCGACCCATAAATTGTCGCTGTTGACGGTAATGAAGGGCTGATCGCCGATCAGGTCACGCGCCTGCACCAGCCCGCCGCCGGTTTCCATCAACTGCGCGCGCTCATCAGAGATCAGTATCTCCAACTGCTGGTCGCGGCGCTGCAAATGCGCCTCCACCGCATCGGCGAGATAATGGACGTTGACCACGGCCCGGCGAATGCCCGCCCCGCGCAACCGATCAAGCGCGTGATCGAGCAGCGGTTGACCTGCCACCTCCACCAACGGCTTGGGTCGGCTGTTCGTCAACGGGCGCATGCGCGTGCCGAGCCCGGCCGCCATCACCATAGCCGTTTGGGGCACCACGCCGCCGGGATCAGGGCGGATCGCCAGCGTGCGGACATTGTTCATTGGCCCGCAATCACCATGGGATCGCCGCGATGCGATGCGGGCAATTGCGCGGCAAACCATGCCGCAACCGGCGCAAGTGCGGAGTGCGCCAAATCCTGTTCCAGATAGCGCCACACGCGCGGGCATAATGTGGGATAGCGCGGCTTGCCGTCGCGCTGCCACAGCCGCGTAAAGATACCGATGATCTTGGCATTCCGTTGCGCGCCGAGCACATGATAGGCCGCATCAAACGCTGCATCTGCGCCCGTCGCCGCGCCATAATGCGCCAGCATCGCACGCTCTATCTCAGGCTCCACATCACGCCGCGCGTCCTGCAACAGTGATACAAGATCATAGGCCGGGTGCCCCGCCAGCGCGTCCTGAAAATCGAGCAAGCCCAACGCGCCGTCGCCCAGCAGCATCAGGTTTTCGGCATGATAATCACGCAGCACCGTGACGGGGACATCCGCCAGCGCAACATCAAACACCGCATCCCAAGCGGCGGTGTACCCGGCCTGATCGGGCGCGATGCCGACCGCCGGGCAATACCATTCGGTCAGCAGGTTCGCTTCGCGGTGCAGCACCGCGCGGTCATAGGGCGGCAGGGCTGATTGCGGCTGGCGGTGCAGGCCAATCAGAATATCAACGGCGGCGCGGTATAGCGGCTCCGCATTGGCGGGGTCCGCATCAATCGCCTCACGCATGCGATCATCGCCAAAATCCTCGATCAGCACCAGCCCTTCTGCCAAATCGAGCGCGTGGATGGCGGGTGCTGCAAAGCCGCGTTGGTGCAGCCAGCGGGCGATATCGATAAACGGCTTGGGGTCTTCATGCGGCGGCGGCGCATCCATCAGCACGGCGGTGCGCCCGGCATCGACCACGCGGAAATAGCGCCGAAACGACGCATCACCGGCCAGCGGCAATATCTGCGCATCCCCCCAGCCATGCATTGCCAGAAAGCCGCGCGCGGCGGGCGGAGGGATCATGTCAGCGGCCATCGTGCCTTCCATGGCAACGGCACCCCCGCTGTCAAGCGGCGCGCGCCACCTTCCGTAAATTCAAGCGTTAACGCCAGCGCATGCGGCCAATACCCAGTGCCTGCGCGTTCGGGCCATTCGACGATCAGCACCGATTCGGCGGCAGCATCATCAAGCCCCAGTTCGTCCAGTTCGGCGGGGTCATCGATTCGGTACAGGTCGACATGCAGCACGGGAAGCCGGGTTTCGGGTGGGGCATAGGGCTGGACGATCGCAAAACTGGGCGATGGTGCTTCACCCGGCAGGCCCAAGGCAGCCAGCAGCCCGCGCGCAATGCTCGTCTTGCCCGCGCCCAGCGGCCCCGACAGGGTGATCACATCACCCGGCTGCACCAACGCTGCCAAAGCTGCGCCAAAATGGTCGCTTGCAGCTGGATCGGCGAGGATAACCTCCATCATACCGCCTGTTGCTGTGGGCGCGGCAGATCGACCGTAATCAGCGTCCCCTGCCCGCGTTCGGATACCAGCGCGATCGTGCCACCATGGGCTTCAACAAATTGCTTGGCGAGCGGCAGACCAAGCCCCAGCGCGCGTTCACCACTGCGGGTAAGGCCAGGTTCGGCAAATCGATCAAAGGCGCGGGCAATTGCCTTTTCGCTCATGCCCCGGCCATTATCGGACACCACAATCCGCGCCGATTTGGCCGTGCCGTCGGCATGCAGCAGCACCCGACCGCCCTCAGGCGTGCCAGACATGGCGTGGCGCAGCAGGTTTTCGATCACCTGCGCCAGCCGCTTGGCATCGCCGGTAATGCTGCCCGCCGTTGGGGCAATTTCTACCGCGAAATCGAGTTTGCGCGCCTCCGCCACCCCAGCCAGTTTGGCCGCAACCTCGCGGGACAGCGCGGCGAGATCAACCGCAGCCCGTTCAGCGGGGGCGCTGCCCGCGTCATCCTGCGTCAGATCGAGCACATCATCGACCAGCCCGCCCAGCCGTTCCACCGATTCCATGATTGCCGCGACATAATCGACAGCGGTTGCCGGCAATTCGCCCGCATAGCCGCCCCGCAGCATCTCGGCGAAGCCGCTGATCGAGGTGAGCGGGGTGCGCAATTCATAGCTCATATTCGCGACGAAATTGGTCTTCACCCGGTCGGCCGCCTCCAGCGCCTCGTTCCGGTCGCGCAGCGCCACCTCCATCTTGTGGCTGTCGGTGATGTCGAGCATCGTGAACAGCGCATTGCCATCGGGCAGCGGCACGGCGGCGAATTCGAAATGGCGGCCATCGGCAAACGCCAGATTGCCGCCGCGCTGCAATCGCTCAACGGTGGCGGATCGGACCAGTTCGCTGATGAGCACCGCCTTGCCCGCACTCGCCAGCTTTGGCGCAGCGGCCTTGGCGAGCACATCGACGCGCGGGTGCTGGGCGAGGAACTCCTCCTCAAAACCCAGCGTCAGCCGGAAGCGATTATTCCACAGCTGCAGCCGGCCATCGGCGGCGAAGACCCCCAGCGCTTCGAACAGATTGTCGAATGTCGCGGTGCGCACCCGCAACAGCGTGTCGCGCGCACTGGCAAGCTGGATTTGCTCGGTGCGATCCTCAAAGATCAGCAACAACCCGCCATCGGGCAATGGCTGGGCGACGACACGCAAGTGAACGCCACCAGGCAGCAGCCAGTTTTCCTCAATCTGGCTATCAGCGGCGGAAAACCAGTCGCGCCGTTCCGCTTTCCAGCCCGGAAAATCGCGCACTTCCGGCAGCCGGTTGGCCTCGCGCATGCGTTCAAGCACGCGGTCGAATTCGGGGCGATCGACCAGCCATTCATTGCGCATCGCGAACAGCCGCCGGAACGGTTGGTTGCAAAATGCCAGCGTCCGGTCCGCCGCGAACTGCACCACGCCTGCTGACAGCCGATCAAGCAGTGCGCGCTGGGCCTCCCCGAACCGCTTGATGCCCGCGCGCGCCTGTTCCAGATCCTCGATATCAATCGCGAAACCCGCCACGCCGCCGGTGGGCAGCGGCACATCCACCACGCGCAGCATGCGCCTCGTGCCCTTGATCGTGGCGGGGACGGCCTGGCTTTCGGGTTGCCCGGCGTCGCGTGCGGCCACCGCGCTGGCCAGCGGGCCGCGCCCGCCAGCTTCTTCAACCAGCTCAAGCCCGCGCGCGATGACATCCTCGCCGTCGCGGCCTTCGACGGCATCAACATAGGCTGAATTCACCATCCGTAACCGCAAGTCCGGTCCGCGATACCACATGGGCAGCGGTGCCGCCTCAATCAGCCCGGTCAGCGCCTGATATGCCTCGCGGAACCGCGTCGCCTCTCCGTCCAGCCGGGCAATTTCACTTTCGCTGTCGCTTGCATCAAATACCCACAGCACGACGCCGCCAGGAATCATCAACTCGCGCGCCGCGCGCTGGCCCTTGATCATCAACGTGCGCGACGATCCGTGCACCCGCACCGACCGCTGAAAGGGCCTCCCCGATTTCTGTGCGGCATCGATCTCGATTGCCAACGCGGCAAAATCGCCGGGTTCAAGGCCCGAATCACTCCGCGAAATATCCGCCAGATCGCGCGGGGCAGGTGACAGGCCCAGCCAATCCGCCAATCGATCAGGCATCGACAGCCGACCATCGGGCCGCACCACCATCGACAGCGCTGGCGCGGTCGCCAGCATCGCTGACAGCCGGGCATTATCCGCCAGCGCCGCCCTCCCCTCAGCCCGTGCACGCAAGCCAGTGAACAGCGCCCAGCCAGTCAGGCCGATCAGCAAAGCCAGCGTTGCGCCTGCCACCATAAGGGACAGCGCCTGATTTCCGATCATTGCGCCCCTCCGGGCACTGGCGCAGGCGGCAGGTTCATCTCCACGCCCTTATAACGCAGCGCGGGTAAGGGGAAGCAGCGACACGCGCAATATAGTGGTGCCCCTACGCCCAAAGCACACCACGCCCAACGCCAACCCAGCGCCTTCAATGCAAAAGGGCCGCGCTCATTGCTGAACGCGACCCCCTGCTGCCTACCCGGATGGGCATGACCTGTGATCTGCCCGGTTGGGCGGGATCTTTAGTAGCGGTAGTGGTCTGGCTTGAACGGTCCTTCGACCGGCACGCCAATATACCCTGCCTGCTTTTCCGAAAGCTTGGTGAGCTTCACGCCCAGCTTTTCGAGATGAAGCGCCGCGACCTTTTCGTCGAGGTGCTTCGGCAACACGTACACGTCATTTTCATACTGCCCCGGATTGGTGAACAGCTCAATCTGCGCCAGCGTCTGGTTGGTGAAGCTCGCTGACATAACAAACGACGGATGGCCCGTTGCGTTCCCAAGATTCACCAAGCGACCCTTGGAAAGGATGATAATCTGCTTGCCGTCCGGAAATTCGACCAGATCGACCTGCGGCTTCACCTCGGTCCACTTATAGTTGCTCAGCGCTGCGATCTGAATTTCTGAATCGAAATGGCCGATGTTGCAGACGATCGACATTGGCTTCATCGCCTTCATGTGATCGGCAGTGATCACATCGGCATTGCCGGTTGCGGTGACGAAAATGTCAGAACGCGTAACGGCTTCTTCCATCGTGACGACTTCGAAACCCTCCATCGCCGCCTGCAGTGCGCAGATTGGATCGATTTCGGTCACGAGCACGCGCGCGCCGCCGTTGCGGAGCGACTGAGCCGAACCCTTGCCCACGTCACCAAAGCCTGCAACCGTGGCAACCTTGCCAGCGAGCATCACATCGGTGCCGCGACGGATGGCATCGACCAGCGATTCCTTGCAGCCATAGAGATTGTCGAACTTCGACTTGGTGACACTGTCGTTGACGTTGATAGCGGGGAAAGGCAGCTCACCCTTCTTGGCAATCGCGTAGAGACGGTGGACGCCGGTGGTGGTTTCTTCGGACACGCCCTTGATGTTCTTGACAGTCTCCGTGAGGTAGCCGGGCTTGGCAGCGATGAACGCCTTCACCGCGCGCTGCATTTCGACTTCTTCTTCATTCTCTGGCTCAGGGAAGCTGTGGCCAGCTTCCAGCTTGGCGCCCCAAAGCGCGAACATCGTCGCGTCGCCACCATCGTCGAGGATCATGTTGCAGGTTTCATCGCCCCAATTGAAGATGTCGCCGACATAGTCCCAGTAATCCGCCAGGCTCTCACCCTTGATCGCGAACACCGGCACGCCGGTGGCGGCGATGGCAGCCGCAGCGTGATCCTGCGTCGAATAGATGTTGCACGTCGCCCAGCGGACGGTGGCACCCAGCGCGGTGAGCGTTTCGATCAGCACCGCAGTCTGGATCGTCATGTGCAGCGATCCGGTGATGCGCGCGCCCTTCAGCGGCTGCGATACGCCAAATTCGTCGCGCAGCGCCATCAGGCCCGGCATTTCGGTTTCGGCAATGTTGATTTCCTTGCGGCCAAAATCAGCAAGGCTGATATCGGCGACAACATAATCGTTCTTTTCGAGCACGGTAGCCACGGACAAATCTCCAGCAATAAAGTGGGTGCGCCGGAATCGCCGACGACCATCCCCGCCCCCTAACCGTTGCGCCGACCAAGCGCAATCGAAACATAAAGATATCTTTATATGGCACCTTGCAGCACCTGAAACAGTGCGGAGATTATGCGGTACCGGCGCTGTTCGCCAGTAATCGGGGGTCGATTCCCGCGCTGGCAAAGCCCCGGCTCCACCTGTCCCTGGTTGCGACATCGTATATCAGCTCGGGCGTGGCCGGCGTGTTGAACCAGCCATGCCGCGTCATCTCGCCATCCAGCTGGCCGGCGCCCCAACCGGCATAGCCCAGCGCCACCACCCAGCGGGATGGCCCGCGCCCTTCGGCAATTGCGCGCAAAATATCGATTGTGCCCGATAGCGACCAGCGCCCGGCAACATCGATCGTGTCCTGCCCGCCCCAATCGTTGCTGTGCAGCACAAACCCGCGTCCCGGCTCAACCGGCCCACCCAAATGAACGGGGGCGTTGGGGGCAACCCCGGCGTCGATATCAAACTGGTCAAGAATTTCGTGCAGCCCCAGATCGTCAATCTGTTCACCGATGCCGATCCCCATCGCGCCCTGGCTATCGTGCGCGCACATGGCGATGACGGCATGATCGAAGCGCGGATCGCTCATGCCCGGCATCGCGAGCAGGAATTGGCCGGTGAGGTAGCGGCTGAGGTCCAGGGGCACAGACATCACCCTTATCTATCAGTCGGCGCCGGTTCGGTCCAAAGCAACCTGCATCTAGCGCCTGTTGATGACACAAAACCGGGCGCAAATTTAATTCTGTCTTGGCATCGAAATGGCTTCAAACCGGGCTTTTCCTAGCCTAGACGATGCCCCACAACAAAGACGAAGGACGCGCTGCATGACGATCAAGGTTGGCGACAAGCTTCCCCCGGCAGTTTTTTCAAAGGTAACCGAACATGGTCCGGAAGCTGTTGATACTGCCAGTTATTTTGCAGGGCGCAAGGTAGCGTTATTCTCTGTGCCGGGTGCCTTCACCCCCACTTGCTCAGCCAAGCATCTGCCCGGTTTCCTCGACAAGGCCGACGCGTTCAAGGCCAAGGGCGTGGACGAGATTGCCTGTACGGCGGTGAACGACGCGTTTGTGCTGGGCGCATGGAGCAAGGGTGCGGGCGCTGGCGATGCCGTGACGATGCTCGCCGATGGCAATGCAGATTTTGCCAAGGCAGTCGGCCTGGTGTTCGACGGATCGAAATTTGGCATGGGCACACGCGGCCAGCGTTATTCAATGCTTGTCGAGGACGGTGTCGTCACCCAGCTGAATGTAGAGGGCCCGGGCGAATTCCGCGTCAGCTCGGCTGAATATATGCTCGATTCGATGTAATCTGCTGGAATTCCCTGCCGTGCAATGGAACATCGGCGGGATAATATCGTTGTTTTGATGTCACTTTCTCAAGCCGAAGGATTCAGACGATGAGCGATGAGACCATCAAGGACGCCATCACCACCACCGGCCAGGATCTGGTCGCCGCCTTGCCCAAGGCCGACGACTTGGCGGCAGACGCCAAATCCTTTCTGGAACGCGCGCAAGCCGCGATTGAGGACGCTGTTGAATCGACAGTGGAGGCGGTGAAGGAAAACCCGCTAACAGCAGCGGCAATTGCCGCTGGCGTTGTCGCGGCGGCAGCGGGAACGGCATACGGCATCAGCACGCTGCTGGACGACGACAAGGGCACTGACGCAGAGTGACGCTATCGTTCGCCACACCCGTTTGAGCTGAACCTGTCGAAGACTTTCCTGAGCGCTCGCCCTTTCGGGCAACCGAACGGCGCTGCATTTTCTTTTCCCTGATTGAGAAGCATGGCAGCCCCTTAGGCTGAGCGTAGAACTGGGTTCGACAGGCTCTGGGCGAACGGTTTTGGGATCGGGAAGGTTGAACGTAGGGCTTGGCCGTTTGGGCCCTAACACGTACCCCGCCAAGTCCAGCAACGCCCCTGTCTTGCCAGTGTCGCACCCGTGGATTAGCGACGGGGCATGAACAATGCTGCTGAAATCGTCGCTGAGCTTGATGCGCTCTACACCGCCTCTGTCAATCGCTTGCGGGCTGCATTGTCGGCCTATCTGCACGAAGGCACGATCCCGCCCGCGAGCATGCGCACCGACGGATCATTCGCTTACCCTGAAATCCGCCTTACCTATCGCGGGGCGGATGATCGCCCTGCCCCGCTTCGGTCGTTCGGGCGGCTGGTGTCGGCTGGCGAATACCGCATCACCGTTACCAAGCCTGCGCAGTTTGCCGGTTATCTGACCGAACAGCTGGGCCTGTTGATTGAGGATTACGACGTTTCGGTCGAAGCAGGGGCAGGCCGGCAGGAAATTCCGTTCCCCTATGTGCTGGATGCTGGTGCCGCGCTGAGCCTGGATGATGTTTCCGCAACCGAATTGTCGCGCCATTTTCCGGCAACCGAGTTGGCGTTCATTGGCGATGAAACGGCCGACGGCTTGCTGGAAAGCCATGATGGCGTGCGCCCGCTTGCGCTGTTTGATGCGCTGCGCACCGATTTCAGCCTGGCCCGGTTACGCCACTATACCGGCACCCCGCCCGAACATGTGCAGCGATATGTGCTGTTCACCAACTATCACCGCTATGTCGATGAATTCGTACGCTGGGCGGCAGCGCAGCTTGGCCCCGATGCAGATGGCAACCCCAGCCGCTTCACTGCGCTATCCGGCGCAGGCGGCGTGCTGTTTAAACATGGCGACGATATTGAAGCCGTTCTGGCTGATACCAGCGCGTGGCGGCGGCACCAGATGCCCGCTTATCACCTGATCGCCGACGATCGCACCGGCATTACCCTGGTGAACATCGGCGTTGGCCCTTCAAATGCCAAAACGATCTGCGATCACCTGGCCGTGGTGCGGCCAGAGGCTTGGCTGATGATCGGCCATTGCGGCGGGCTGCGCCCCAGCCAGCGGATCGGCGATTATGTTCTCGCCCATGCCTATCTGCGCGACGATCATGTGCTCGACGATGTCCTGCCGCCGGAAATTCCCGTGCCCGCCATTGCCGAAGTGCAACAGGCGCTGGCGCGTGCCGCGCAGACGGTATCAGGCCAATCGGGTGACGAACTGAAGCGCCGCCTGCGCACGGGCACGATTGTGACAACCGATGATCGCAACTGGGAACTGCGCTATTCGAAATCAGCCCTGCGGTTTTCGCTCAGCCGCGCGGTGGGTATCGATATGGAATCGGCGACCATCGCCGCCCAGGGGTACCGGTTCCGCGTGCCCTATGGCACGTTGCTGTGCGTGTCGGACAAGCCCTTGCACGGCGAGCTGAAACTGCCTGGCCAAGCCAACCGTTTTTACGAACGTGCCATCGCCGAGCATATGAAAATCGGCATCGAAGCATGCGAGGAATTGCGCCGCGAGGGGGCAAAACTGCACTCCCGTAAATTGCGGGCATTTAATGAGCCGCCATTTCGGTGATCATGCGCGCAGGTCTTGCGGTGCTTGCTATGGCGGCCCTTGCAGCCCCGGCAACGCCACAATCATTGCCTGTGACGCCAACCGACCCCAGCGACATTGTCGTTTTGGGAAAGCGCGGCGCGCTTGCGCGGGTGCTGCCCAGTCCGATCGACTATCTTCGAAAGCTATGTTTCGATCCGCTGCGGCTGACAGGGTATCCTGCACCGCCAAACGACGATCCCGATTGGGAGCCGCTCAACGATCGCAACCGCCAAACCTTTGGGCTGACCAACAGCACTGCCCCGGCATTTTCGCTTGTTGATGACAAGCGCGGGGTGAAGCTGGCCATCAAGTTTGAGGGCGGTGACGGCCAGGGCAACATCCACGCCGAGCGTTGTACGATGGCCATCGTCGGAACAATTGCCGAACGCCAGCTTTATGATGGCCTGTCAAAATTATATCACGGCGCCGGCACCCAACGCCATGTCGGTCACCGACATGGGGTAACTGAGATAAAGGGATGGAATCAGTGGCGCTGGAACGGGATCCCCGATCGACATAAGCCCATTTGGCGGGCCTTCCGGAGAAGCAACGGTCCGCCAAGTTTCGTGGTTGTCACAGACTTGACCTATTATCAGACTGCTGACTACGTGACCCTTAACTTGCGATCCAAACTGGACGGCAGCGTTCATGTCGTTGACTTGGAATACGTTACGCGCGAGCCATTGCGACCAAGACCTGCTGAGTGAGGAGCGCGCCTAAGCCTTTGGCGGATCAGCAATCATCGCCGTGAAGCTGGCTTCTGCCACCAAGACGCCGTCGATCATGGCCTTGCCGTTGAATTTGCACACGCTCGACCGTTTTTGCACAAATTCGACGTGTAGCTTCAGCAACACGCCCGGCTCCACTGGCTTGCGGAACTTCGCGCCGTCAATCGCCATGAAATAGACGAGCTTGCCAGAACCCGCGAGACCTAGCGATTCCACCGCCAGAATGCCCGCCGCCTGCGCCATCGCCTCGACAATCAGCACGCCGGGCATGATGGGGCGACCGGGGAAATGCCCCTGAAAAAAGCCCTCGTTCATGCTCACCGCTTTGATCGCGATGATCGACTGGTCGAGGATCAGCTCCTCGACCCGGTCGACCAGCAACATCGGGTAACGGTGCGGCAGCGCCGCCATGACACGCCCGATATCAAGCGCGGTTGGCGTCGCTGCCGTCATGGATTCACTCACCGGGTTGGCGGGGTGGTAGCAGGCTTGGCAGGCGTGGTTGCCGGCGCGGGGGCCGCATTTGGCTGTGGCGGCGTAATCGACACGGTCGTTATCGTCGCATTTACCTGCTGCAGCGCGGTCGGCGTGATATCATTGGCCGGATCAAATGCCAGCACGGAGCCGCGCGGGACAACCGTGTCGCCCTTGCGATCCTTGCGGATCTTTTCAGCAACCGGGATCAGCTTTTCCAGAATCTGATACTTAACATATTGATCAGTCTGCTGAATTTCCTGACGCAGCGCATTGAACTCATTTTGGGCTCCGTTCAGCGTGTCACGGGCCTGGTTCAGCGCTGTTTCAGTGGCTGGCGGAACGCTGCCGTCTGGCTTCACGATCTTTTTGGCGGCTTCAAGCTGGGTGTTCCAGGCATTGGCTGCGGTTTGCAGTTTTTCCTGTGAGGCCTTCAACCGCGCGCCATATTTGGTTTCGAGCTGGGCATTGCCGCTCTTGCCGGCCAGGCTGTCCTTGTAGATCGCATCGACATCGACCGTCAGCGTCTGCGCCAAAGCAGCGGTAGGAGCGACCAAGGCGCCTGCGACGAGAGCAAGTGCCATCGTGGAGCTTTTCAGAAGAATTTTCATTTAGAAACTAGTCCCTACGTTGAAAGTAACGAGTTTATCATCATCGCCACGCTGCTTGAGCAGCGCGCGGGCGACGTTAATTCTAAGCGGCCCGAACGGTGAATTCCAGTTCACCCCGATGCCGACGGTAAGACGCGGCGAGGCCGAATTGCCCAGGAACCGTTCAAGAAAGGGTGCTGTCGATGTTGTCGCGGCCATATTTGTGGAAGTGCCCGAGCAAGCACCGCCGAGTACAGCAGAAAATCCAGTCGTACACGTCGTAAACTGTCCCGGATTGGTCGCGTCGTCGACGGGTACCTGGAATATCTGGGTCGTGACGCCGTTCACCAGCGATGTCACCGGCGTAATCAACGGCAACACCGTCACGCGGCCATTGGCATCGGTGACCGTGGGGAAGGTGGCGGTTGGCAATGGGCGGGTAATGCCGAACAATGCACCAAAATCCATGAAGATCGACGGACGAATCCCGAGTTCGCGCACGCCGGCACCCAGCGGAATTTCCAGCTCAGCACGGCCAAGATAATAGGCGCGGCCGCCCAGCGGATCGTCCTGGAACTGGTTGCGCCCATCAATCACGATCTGGTTGCCATTGGCATCCACACCGTAAGCCAAACGTTGCACGCGCGGGCCAACGCCGCGAATGTCGAAACCACGGAACTGCGGCTCGCCCAGATAATAGCGATCGTTGATGCGGACCTTGTCGATGCCGGGCCCACGGCTTCTCTCAAACGAAAAGATATAGGCAGCTTCAAACCCGACGGAAAAGATGAAGCCCGAACCGACGTTCCAATATTTATCAGTGTCTAGGCGGGTACGGATGTAGCGCACGTCGCCACCAAGCCCGGCCAGATCCTGGCTGAAAATCGCGCGATTACCCGCACTCGGCCGCAACCGGCTATTCAGGCTGTCATACACCAGCGAGTAACCGACCGACGATGTCACGCGATTGCCAACGGAATCGCAGATAAACCGGCCCGCCGCCTGCGGGTTACACGTCCCGTCGGGATTCTGCAGGTTCACGTCGTTGACGCCCACCTGATCATATACCAACCCATACCGACCCGAGAGCGACAGATATTCAGTAATCGGGATGCCGGCGCGAATCTGGAAACCGGTTGAAACCTGCGTGAAGATCGTCTGGCGCTGGTTCCCTTGGAAATTGAACTGGTTCAAATCGCGGCGAAAAACATCGCCGCCGACCGCAATCGTCTTGCCGAACAAATAGGGTTCGGTGAAACCGAGCTCAATCGATTTGGAAAATTGCGAAAGGCTGGCGCTGGCGCGCAATTCCTGGCCCTTGCCGCGAAAATTTCGCTGCCTGATCGATGCCTGCAGAATGAAGCGCTCAAGGCTGGAGAAGCCCGCCGACAGGTTAAGCTCGCCCGTGGAGCGTTCCTCGACATTGGTTTCAAGCACCACACGGTCGGGCGCGGAGCCTGGCTTTTGCGTGACTTCGAGCTTTTCCTGGAAAAAGCCCAGCGAGTTGATCCGGTCCTGCGAGCGTTTGACGAGGAAGCTGTTGAACGCATCGCCTTCCGCCAGGCGAAGCTCGCGGCGCACCACCTGATCCTGCGTCACGGTGTTGCCGTTGATGTCGATCCGCTCAACATAAGTCCGCTTGGCTTCCGAGATGTGGAAGTTGATCGCCATGGACAGCTCTTCACGATCTGGCGTATATTCGGGATTTACCTCAGTAAAGGCATAGCCGAACAGCCCGGCAGTCTCATTAATGGCTTCGATCGAATCTTCGACCGTCTTGGCGTTGTACCATTTTCCTTTTTTGGCGATCAACGACGCGGCCAGTTTCTTGTTATCAAAGTCGCGGATATCACTGTCGACTGTAATGTCGCCAAATTTGTACCGCTTTCCTTCCTGCACCACATAAGTGATGATGAAATCCTTGCGGTCTGGTGTCAGCTCGGCGACGGCAGACGTTACCTTGAACTCAACATAACCCTCAGTCAGGTAAAACTGGCGCAGCTTTTGCTGATCATAGGCCAGTCGATCCTGATCATAGCTGGTGTTCGAGCTCAAAAACGTCGACAACCGTGCCTGCTTGGTGGCCATTTCGCCGCGCAGCTTGCTGTCGGAATATACTTCGTTGCCGATAATGTTGATCTGGCGAACCTTCGATTTCGGCCCTTCCGAGATTTCGAAAACGATATCAACGCGGTTCTGGTCAAGCGCCACCATCTTGGGGCTGATCGACGCGGCAAAGCGCCCTTGACGGCGGTAAAGTTCGATAATCCGGGTGATATCGGCACGAACCGCACTGCGCGTGAAAATCTGGCGCGGCGCGAGCTTGATTTCCTTTTCGATCTTGTCGCTTTTCAGCCGCTTGTTACCTTCCAGGATAACGCGGTTGATGATCGGGTTCTCGCGCACCTTGATAACGATTTCGCCGGTCTGCGCACCGTTGATCGTTACGTCGGCGTACAAGTCGCTGTTGAGCAAATCCTTGATGGCCTGATCGAGCGATTCATTGTTGAACGCCTGGCCAATGCGCAGCTTTGTATAGGATAGCGCCGTGTCGGATTCGATGCGTTGTGACCCATCGACCCGCAATGACTTGATCACCTTTACCGGCGCGTCAGGTGCGACTGCCGGCGCATCAGCGACAACGCGCGGAGCCTCTTGCGCCAATGCGGTGCCGGGCAACGTCGATAGCATCGTCCCGGCCAGCAAAACCGCAACCGCGCGCACACCGAATTTGGAAACCTTGGTCGCTGTCACTATTTTACCCCAAACCGAAATCTATGCACCACGGCCCCAAGCCGCCCTGCCCCAAGCAGATCAGCCAATCAACCCGGCTAACCGATTACCCAACTGAGTCCATAGGCCCAAACTGCCAAGATCGTTGAACGTCACCAACACCATCAACGCCAGCACCGCCGCCAAACCGCCGCGGAATGCCCATTCCTGCACATTCGCCTCCAGCGGTCGCCGTCGCACCGCTTCAATTGCATAGAACAGCAAATGGCCGCCATCCAGCACAGGCACTGGCAAAAGGTTAATGAATCCCAGATTAATGGAAACCAGCGCAATCAGGAAAACGAACGACGCCGAACCGAGCGCCATCTGCTCGCCGGATACCTTTGCAATGCTCAACGGCCCGCCAAGTTCCTTCACCGAGCGCCGTCCCGAAACAATCTGACCGATCACATCACCCATCATGCGCAAGATATTGCCCGTCTGGCGAATGGCGACCACAGGGGCCTCAACCACGCTGACCGGCACAAGCGTTGCGGCGATGCGGCCAATGCCAAGCCGCCCGATCTTGGGCTCATTCCCAAACCGGTCGCGCTCGATATGGGTGCCAACCGTCAAATCCACGGATTGCAGTGCATTGCCGCGCACAAAATCGACCCGCACGGCCTGGCCGGGCCTGATCTGGATAAAGCGCACCATATCTTCAAAACTGTCGATGCCGCGCCCGCCCAGCGCCACAACCCGGTCACCGGGCTGCAGGCCGGCAATCTGCGCCGGGCTGCCGGGCTGGATCGTGCCGACCACCGCTGGGGTGCGCAATTCACCATAGCTGAGCGCAAATCCCATCAGGATTGCAATGGCCACCACAAAATTGGTCACCGGCCCCGCCGCGACAATAATCGCGCGCTGCCAGAGCGGTTTGGCCTGAAAAGTGCGCTCACGCTCCGCCGCGGGCAGCGCCAGCCAATTAGGATCGGGCTTGCTTGATGCGTCCATGTCTCCGGCGAACTTCACATAGCCGCCCAGTGGCATCCAGCCAAATTTCCAGCGGGTTCCGCGCTTGTCGGTAAAGCCGAACACTTCACGCCCGAAACCGATGGAAAATTCGTCGGCTTTCACCCCGAACAGCCGACCGGCCAGATAATGGCCCAGCTCGTGGACGAACACCAACGGCCCGATCACCAGGATAAACGCCATCGCCGTGTACAAAAAGCCGGGAGTCTGGATCAAATGACGCAATCCTTTACACGCGCATCGGCAAGCCTTCGCGCTTCGGCGTCAACCACCAACACTGCTTCCACATTATCGGGAGCGGCCGGGTCGTAACGATTGAGCGTATCCTCCACGATTGCGGCAATTTCGAGGAAGCCAATCCTGCGTTCCAGAAAAGCCGCGACCGCAACTTCGTTCGCCGCGTTCAAGATGGCCGGTCGCGCACCGCCCGCCTCCAACGCTTCGCGCGCAAGGCGTAGCGCAGGAAAACGCACCGGATCAGGTGCTTCAAAGTCAAGTCTACCAATCGATACAAAGTCCAGCGGCGGCATTGGCGCGGCCATCCGGTCAGGCCATGCAAGGCAATAGGCGATCGGCGTGCGCATATCGGGGGGCCCAAGCTGGGCGAGCACCGACCCGTCGACATATTCAACCATGGAGTGAATCACCGACTGGCGGTGTACAATCACCTCCAGCTGGTGATTGGCGACCGGGAACAGCCGTGCTGCCTCAATCAGTTCAAGCCCCTTGTTCATCAATGTGGCGGAATCGACCGAAATCTTGGCCCCCATCGACCAATTTGGGTGCGCTACCGCTTGTTCCAGCGTCATGTGGCGCATTTCTTCGAGTGTTTTGTCGCGGAATGGCCCGCCGCTCGCCGTCAGGATGATTCGGCGCACCCGGTGGGGTCGCGCTGAATCGAAGCATTGGAAAATCGCATTATGTTCGGAATCAGCGGGCAGCAGCGTCGCGCCATATTGCGCCGCTGCCGCCAAAATCACGTCACCGGCTGAAACGAGCGGCTCCTTATTGGCCAGGATGATCGTGCCGCCCTGTTCAATCGCCGCCAGCACCGGTTCCAGCCCGGCACAACCGACAATCGCGGCCATCGTCACATCTGCCCCCATTGCCGCTGCTTCGCACAGTGCCTGCGCGCCGGCTGCGGTTTCGATTCCCGTTCCGGCCAATGCTGCGCGAAGATCGGCCAGGCACCCCTCCTCAGCCACCACCGCGCGCCGCGCATTGGTGCGGATCGCCGCGGCCGCCAGCTTGTCGACATCGCAGTTGGCGGTTAGCGCCAGCACCTGGAAATTTTCAGGTTCCCGCTCAATCAGGTCGAGCGTCGACGTGCCGATTGAGCCCGTCGCCCCCAATATTGTTACCGTCTTCATGCCGTTAGTCCCCACGCCCATCCGGGCAACAATCCGCTCGCCATGTTTCGTATTTCGGGCAGCATCACCAGAAAAGCCGCGATTGGTGCAACCGGCATCAGCCCGTCAAGCCGGTCCATCAACCCGCCATGTCCGGGCAATATCGAGCCGCTGTCCTTTACGCCTGCCTGCCGCTTCAGCCAGCTTTCATACAGGTCGCCTGCTTGTGCCACCACCGCCAGCAGCGGCGTGGCAAGCGTCAGCCGCAAGGGCAAGCCCCAACCGAAGTGCAAAACGGCACCAAATGCCCCAGCGGCAATGATGCCGCCGACAAAACCCGCCCATGTTTTATTCGGGCTGATCATCGGGGCAAGCCGTGGCCCGCCAAATGCCCGCCCCACAAAGAACGCGCCAATGTCGCACATCCACACCAGCGCCATCGCCCAAATGGCGAACAACAACCCATCGGGCTGCTTGCGGATCAGCAACAACGCCAGCACCGGCAGCCCGGTATAGATGATGCCCAGCGCCAGCACCCGGCGCTTTGTGCTGACCAAGGTGAACACCGCCGCCGCCACGATCAGCCCCAGCGCAAAAAATTGCGGGCCCGCCGCCAGCGGACACATGATCGCGAGTGGCACCGACAGCGTGAATTGCATCATCCGAGCGGTCGCCGCGTCGGCGCCGGCAAGATTACCCCATTCGCCTAGCATCACGATGCCGATGATCGTTGTGATCAGCCAGAATGCAAAGCCACCCGACCACAGGATCGCCAGGGCAAAGCCGACCAAGGCCAACCCAACCACCGTACGGGTTGCGAGTTCTTGCCGCCGCCCGTTCGGTTGCGCCGCCGTCACAAGCCCCCAAAGCGGCGCTGACGCCGCCCAAAAGACGCAACCGCCTCTGCCAGACACGCTTCATCGAAATCGGGCCACAGCGTGTCGACAAATAACAGCTCTGCATAGGCTGCCTGCCACAGCAAAAAGTTCGAAAGGCGATATTCGCCCGATGTCCGGATCAGCAGGTCGAGCGGGGGCAAATCGCTTGTGTCGAGCTGGCGTTCGATCGCCGCTTCGTCAATCGCCGCGATATCGATTTGCCCCGCCACCGCTTGCTGGGCAAGCGTGCGCGCCGCCGCGGCCAGTTCGGCATGTGAACCATAATTCAGCGCAATCACCAGAATGGGGCCGGTATTTGCTGCCGTTCGCGCCAGCGCGTCATCAACCAGCGTGACAATATCAGCCGAAAAACGGCTGTAATTGCCAATCACGCGCAGCCGCACATTCTCCCGCACCAGTTCGTTCAGGTCGCTGCTGATAAACAGCCGCATCAACCCCATCAAATCACCGATTTCCTCATCCGGGCGGCGCCAGTTTTCGGACGAAAAAGCATATAGCGTCAGCGCTTCAATTCCCAGCGCACGCGCCGCGCGCGTCACCCGGCGCACCGCCGCGACACCCTGGCGATGCCCCTCAATCCGAGGCAGAAAACGCTGTTTAGCCCAGCGGCCATTGCCATCCATGATGATCGCAACATGGCGCGGCAACGCCCCCGCCCCACCGTCCGTTTGCTGTGCATTGGCGGGCAAGGGCATCACTTGCCCAGGATTTCCTTTTCCTTGGCACTGGCAGCCGCGTCGATTTCGGCAATCGTCGCGTCGGTCAGCTTTTGAACCTCGGTTTCGTGGCGCTTGCGCTCATCTTCGGTGACCAGATTTTTCTTTTCGTCGATCTTCAGGCTTTCCATCCCGTCGCGGCGCACATTGCGCGCAGCGATCCGCGCCTTTTCAGCATATTGCCCGGCCAGCTTGGCCAGTTCCTTGCGGCGTTCCTCTGTCAGATCGGGGATTGGAATGCGCAGCGTGGTGCCATCAACAATCGGGTTCAGGCCAAGCCCGGCAGAGCGGATTGCCTTGTCGCATGGGCCCACATTGCTCTTGTCCCACACCTGAACGGACAGCATCCGCGATTCAGGCACCGATACCGTCGCCACCTGATTCAGCGGCATATGCGATCCATATACCTCTACCGTCACCGGATCGAGCAGCGAGGTGCTGGCGCGACCGGTGCGCAATCCGACCAGGTCGCCTTTCAACGCCTCTACACTGCCGGCCATCCGCCGAACGAGATCGGCCTTTTCATATGCGGCCATGTTACTTCTCCGTCTGCTCGGTCTGATTGTTGACGATCGTCGACGTGCCCTCGCCGCGCAATACCCGGGCCAGATTGCCGGTCTCACGGATATTGAACACAATGATAGGAATATCATTGTCGCGGCAAAGCGCCACCGCGCTGGCATCCATCACCTTCAGATCGTCAGACAAAACCCGCGAAAAGGTGAGCTGTTCGTATCGCACGGCAGTTGGATCATCCTTGGGATCGGCATTGTACACGCCGTCCACGCTGGTGCCCTTGAACAGCGCATCGCAGCGCATTTCTGCCGCCCTTAATGCAGCACCCGAATCAGTGGTAAAATAGGGGCTGCCGGTGCCCGCCGCGAAAATGACGACGCGGTTTTTCTCCAGATGTCGTTCTGCGCGACGACGAATATAGGGCTCGCACACCGCCGCCATCGGAATCGCCGATTGCACCCGCGTTTCAACACCCAGATGCTCCAGCGCATCCTGCATTGCGAGCGCGTTCATGACGGTTGCCAGCATGCCCATATAATCGGCGGTTGCCCGGTCCATGCCCTTGGCCGCTCCCGCCATGCCGCGAAAGATATTGCCGCCGCCAATGACCAGGCACAGCTCATGCCCCGCATCCTTGGCCTGCTTCACCTCTCCGGCGACGCGCGCAACGGTGGCAGGGTCAATCCCGAAGGTTTGATCGCCCATTGCTGCCTCTCCGGACAGTTTGAGCAGGATACGCTTGAAATGCGGTACGGTCATTGGTCCAACTTGCGCTTGGGCGGGGAAGCGGCGCGACCTTAGTAGGCCCCTCCCACTGTGCCAAGCACTCATCCCGCAAGGGGGGCGTCCATTTCCGGATCAGGCACGGCCATTGGGTGCCGGGCCATGCCGTCTTACTGAACAGAAAAAGGGCGTGCCGACCGCGCCGGCACGCCCCAAAAGCAGATCAGTTAACGCCTGCTGCAGCGGCAACTTCTGCTGCGAAGTCGCTGACTTCGCGCTCAATTCCCTCACCAAGCTGAAAGCGGACATAATCCGTCAGCTCAATCGGGGTGCCAGCTGCCTTGGCGGCATTGGCGACCACATCAGAGATTTTGGTCTTGCCGTCCATCACCAGCAGCTGGCTGACCAGTGCATTTTCCTTACGGTATTTGGCGATTGCACCGTCGACCATCTTGGCAACGATATCGGCAGGCTTGCCGCTTTCCGCTGCCTTTTCGGTCGCGATTGCGCGCTCACGCTCAACCACATCAGGATCCAGGCCGTCTTCATGCAGTGCCAGCGGGAACGCAGCGGCAATGTGCATGGCGATCTGCTTGCCAAGTGGCACCAGAACATCGGCACCCGCTGTGCTTTCCAGCGCGACCAGCACGCCGATCTTGCCCAGGCCCGGTGCGGCAGCGTTGTGGACGTAAGGAACGATCGCGCCGTTCGTCACTTCCAGCCGCCGTGCGCGGCGCAGATTCTGGTTCTCGCCAATCGTTGCAATGTTGTTGGTGAGCACTTCGTCAACGGTCTTGCCGCCCAGATGCGCTGCCTTGATGACATCAATCGATTCGCCCAGTTCAAGCGCGACCGACGTTACGTCGCGAACAAATGTTTGAAACTGCTCGTTCTTGGCAACAAAATCGGTTTCTGAATTGACTTCAACCACTGCACCCTTGGTGCCTGACACTTCAACGCCAATCAGGCCTTCAGCGGCAGTGCGGCTCGACTTTTTGGCGGCAGAAGCGAGGCCCTTGGTCCGCAGCCAATCCATGGCGGCTTCCATGTCGCCATTCGCTTCGGTCAATGCCTTTTTGCAGTCCATCATGCCCGCGCCGCTCTTTTCGCGCAGATCCTTGACGGCGGCGGCTGTGATCTCGGCCATGTCTTTTATCCTTATCGTTTCGGAATATGGGTCTTTGGTAAATATGGTTTTGCACTGAATACGGTTTTGAACGGGGGAAGGCTTGCGCCCTACCCCGTCCATATTTCAGTTCAGCGACGCCAATCAGGCGTCGAGCTGTTATTCGCCGTCGACGGCGGCTTCAGGCGTCGCTGCAGCGGCGGCTATTTCAGGCTCTGCGGCAGCTTCAACCGGGGCTTCTGCAATAGGAGCAGCCAGTGCCTCTTCGGCAGGTGGCTCATCCATCGCACCCAGATCACGACCGCTCGCGGCCTGCTGCTGCTGACCACCGCGTGTCGCCGCAATCGCAATCGCTTCGCAATACAGGCGGATCGCCCGGCTTGCGTCATCATTGGCGGGAACGGGGAATGCGATACCATCAGGCGAGACGTTCGAATCGAGGATGGCAACAACCGGGATACCCAGCGTGTTGGCTTCCTTAATCGCCAGCTCTTCCTTGTTCGCGTCGATGACGAACATCACGTCGGGAATGCCGCCCATGTCGCGAATGCCGCCCAGCGACAGGTCAAGCTTGTCCTTTTCACGGGTAAGCTGAAGGACTTCCTTCTTGGTCAGCCCGGTGGTGTCACCCGACAACTGCTCTTCCAGCGTCTTCAGGCGCTTGATCGAACCCGAGATCGTCTTCCAGTTGGTGAGCATGCCGCCCAACCAGCGATGGTTGACAAAATGCTGGCCCGAACGGCGCGCTGCGTCTGCCACAGGCTCCTGTGCCTGGCGCTTCGTGCCGACGAAAAGCACCTTGCCGCCCGACGCGGTCGATGCCGCGACGAATTCAAGCGCGCGTGCAAAAAGCGGCACGGTCTGGCTGAGGTCAAGGATATGGACGCCGTTGCGGTCGCCAAAGATATAAGGCTTCATCTTCGGGTTCCAGCGGTGGGTCTGGTGGCCGAAATGCGCGCCCGTTTCGAGCAATTGCTGCATGGAGACGACTGGTGCCGCCATATGTATTTCCTTTCCGGTTTGTCCTCTGGGAAGCAAATATCCGATCGGGCCAAGCCAGACCGAACACCGGTGATGAGCGCTTCCCATGCGGGGTTGAGGCGCGGCGCTTAGCCGAGGTGTAAGTACAAATCAAGGGTTGACAGCTGGAACATGAGTGGAACATAAAGGGATTGTAGAGCGTACATGGAACGGAAAACCAGGGCCAGACGTTGATTGGTCAGGGTTTTTGCAACTCTTGGAGTGGTTTGATGATGATTGCCCTGTTCAGCCTCACCCTTTTTGCTGCAGCGCTTTGGGCAATTGTGGCCGTGTTCGCGACGACATTGTTGCCGGCCATGCCGCGAATCATTGCGCTTTTGCGATCAGGCCCGATCGATGACCAGCGTGCTGCAATAGTGCCTTATGCCAGCGCATCGTCCCGCACGGTACGGCCAGGCCGTATTATGGCGCCTGCACAACGCCGGGTTGCCCCACTGCGCGCTGCCGCTTGATCCGGGCATAGCTGCGCATGCTGATTGGCATCGAAGCAAGATAGACGGCACTGACCAGCGTCAGCGTATGCCACGGTGCCGAAACCAGCGCCGCGCCGACCAGTACCACCGCTGCAATCGCTTCAAACCGGATTGAACTGCGCAATCGGAACGATGACCAGCTGAACGTGGCGATACTCGATACCATCAGCACCGCGACAAAGGCGATCCACGGGGCGACGATCCATGCTGATCGGAACACCGCTTCCCCCGTCCAGAACCACAGATAAAGCGGCAACATTGCCAGGCCCGCCCCGGCGGGTGCGGGAATGCCGGTAAGGAAACCGGCCGACTTATGCGGCTGCTCCGTCGTGTCGATCGCGGCATTGAAGCGCGCGAGCCGCAACGCGCAGAACACCGCGAACACCAGCGCGCACAGCCAGCCAAGCTGCGGCAGGGTATTCAACGACCACAAATACAAGATCAGCCCCGGTGAAACGCCAAAGGAGATCGCATCGGAAAGCGAATCGAGTTCCGCACCGAATCGGCTTTCGCCACGCACCATCCGCGCGATTCGCCCATCCAGCCCGTCAAGGACCCCGGCGATCATGATCATCGTCACCGCCAATTGCCAATCGGCAGAGATCGCAAACCGGATTCCTGTCAGCCCCGAACAGAGCGCCAGCGCGGTGACCGCATTGGGCGCCACCGCGCGCAGCGGCAGCCCGCGCACCGGACGGCGCGGCCCCCCGTTCATGAAGCGCCCTTGGCCTGCCCGCCAATGCTAACAAAGCTCCCGACGTTGCGTATAACCGGGCTCATTGTGCAATTCCCGAGGGCGTTATGCCGCCGACCCGGCCCAAAACCGTCTCGCCGGCCACGCTGCGCTGACCCAGAATGACCTGACACGCGACATCATCAGGCAAATACACATCAACCCGGCTGCCAAAGCGAATCAGCCCAATCCGCTGGCCCGAAGCGACCATGTCGCCAGCCTTCACAAAGCCAACAATCCGCCGCGCAATCAGGCCGGCGATCTGGGTAAAGCCGATTTTGCGGCCATCGCGCCCCTCAACCACGATATGCTGGCGTTCATTCTCATCGCTCGCCTTGTCGAGATCGGCATTCAGGAATTTGCCAGAGATATAAATGACCTGCCGAATCGTGCCCGCAATTGGCGTGCGGTTGATGTGCACATCAAACACACTCATGAAAATGGAAACGCGCACCAAAGGGGCGGCCCCAAGCGCGTTTTCCCCGGCAAGCTCCGGCGGCACGGGCATACGCTGGATCATCGTGATCAGGCCATCAGCAGGCGCGATGATCAGGTCATCGCCCTGCGGCGTGACCCGCACCGGATCGCGAAAGAACAGCGCTACCCACACCGTAAGGCCGATCAACGGCCACGTCACAAAATCCCAGACCACCAGTGAAAACAGCGCCACCGCACCCGCGATCAGCACATATTTGCGCCCTTCTGGATGCACATCGGGGATCCGCCAGGTAACGCTTGGTGCGTCGGGGGGGGTGTTGGGGGGTGTTTTTTCGGGCAATGCCATCGTTCCGCTGTACATTGCGCAGTGCAGCACTTCAATGCGCGCACCGGAAACAGCCACAAAGCCACGATTCAGACGCTGTAGAGGTTGATCACCGCCTGCCTTCATCCTAGACGGCGGTGATATTCCCTCCCCAAGGACAGGCGAGCAATCGATGGCGAAAATCAAGGTTAAGACGCCCGTCGTCGAAATCGACGGCGATGAGATGACCCGGATCATCTGGCAGTGGATCCGCGAGCGCCTTATCCTTCCCTATCTCGACATCGACCTCGATTATTACGACCTAGGCGTCGAAAAGCGCGACGAGACTGACGACAAGATCACCGTGGAAAGCGCCCGCGCGATCCTGAAATACGGCGTCGGCGTAAAATGCGCGACGATCACCCCGGATGAAGACCGGGTGAAGGAATTCAACCTCAAGAAAATGTGGAAATCGCCCAACGGCACGATCCGCAACATTTTGGGCGGCACGATTTTCCGCGAACCCATCGTCATCAAGAACGTCCCCCGCCTGATCCCCAACTGGACCCACCCGATCGTGGTCGGTCGCCATGCCTTTGGCGATCAGTACCGCGCGACCGACTTCCTCGTCCCCGGCCCCGGCAAATTGCGGATGGTGTTTGAAGGCGACGACGGCACCGTCATCGACCGGGAAGTTTTCCAATACCCATCGCCTGGCGTTGCGCTGGCGATGTACAATCTTGACGATTCGATCCGCGATTTTGCCCGCGCATCAATGCATTATGGCCTCAACCTGAAATGGCCGGTCTATCTGTCGACCAAGAACACCATTCTGAAAGCCTATGACGGCCGCTTCAAGGATCTGTTTGCTGAGGTTTTTGAAAGCGAATTCAAAGACAAGTTCAAGGAAGCTGGCATTGTTTACGAACACCGGCTGATCGACGACATGGTTGCCTCTGCATTGAAGTGGCACGGCGAATTTGTGTGGGCGTGCAAGAATTATGACGGCGATGTGCAGTCAGATCAGGTCGCGCAAGGCTTTGGCTCGCTGGGGCTGATGACATCGGTATTGCTGACGCCCGATGGCAAAACGGTGGAGGCAGAGGCGGCGCATGGCACCGTCACCCGCCATTTCCGTCAGCACGAACAGGGCAAGGCGACCTCCACCAACCCGATCGCATCGATTTTCGCATGGACCGGCGGGTTGAAATATCGCGGCAAGTTCGATGGCACGCCTGACGTAACGGCCTTTGCCGAAACGCTCGAGCGGGTCTGCATCAAGACGGTCGAAGACGGCCATATGACCAAAGATCTGGCGCTGCTGATTGGCCCTAACCAACCCTGGATGACGACCGAACAGTTTTTCGAACAGGTGCGCGTCAACCTTGAAGCCGCGATGGGTGTGTAAAACACCCGCAGGGAATAAGTTGCCGGGGCTTTACTATAGTTGGGTGATTTGATTTACTGGTGATCTTATCGAGCCGTTACTTGGCCGACTCGCGAGAGGATGATCGCTGTGGCAAGTCCGATCAACGCAAAAAACTACTCTTGGCTCGACACGCTTTCGCCACTTCCGCGCATGATTGTGGAAGCCCGAAAGCTGTTGGGCACAAAGGAGCTGTCGGGCGCGCCCAACAACCCTGTCATCATGGCGTGGGCGACCGAATGCGGTACTGACGTAAAGAAAGTCTATACAGCGGATTCAGTGCCTTGGTGTGGCCTGTTCATGGCCGTAGTGGCGAAGCGGGCCGGAAAAACGCCGCCGACAGGGCCGCTTTGGGCGTTGAACTGGGGTAAGTTTGGGGAGCCTGCCGGCCAACCAGGCTTGGGTGACGTGCTGACGTTCATTCGACCCGAAGGCGGCCATGTCGCCCTCTACATTGGCGAAGACCAGACAACCTATCACGTGCTTGGTGGCAACCAGACCGATCAGGTGTGTTTCACCCGGATGGATAAAACCCGCCTGCGCGCCGCGCGTCGCCCACTCTATATGTCGATGCCAACGACCGTAAAACCCTATATTGTCGAGGCGAAGGGCGGCATATCAACCAACGAGAATTAGGCGGTCAGGAACCAGCAGCATCCCGCGGCGAAATCCCAACTGTCGCACGCCTTATGTCGCACTAAATCTACCTAACCGGCGTCTTGGTTCGCGCTGGACTTTCAGGTGAAGTTCTAAGCTGCATGGCTTGGGCCTGGCCGCCGGAGCCAAGGATTCTGCCGCGTTGCACAACATGAGTGCAACGTCAGCCAATCCCCGCTAGTCTGCGCAAATGCCCATTGGATTAGACAATAACGGCTTTTCAGACGCCCTCGTCATTCTGGGCGCTGCAGGATTGGTGATTCCGGCATTTACGCGGGCGAAAATCAGCCCGATTATCGGCTTCATCCTGGTCGGCGTATTGGCGGGCCCAAGCGGATTTGGCCGGCTGGTCGTCGATTATCCGTGGCTGTCGCACCTGACGATCAGCGACCGCGCGGCGATTGATCCGTTTGCCGAGTTCGGCATCATCCTGTTGCTGTTTTCCATCGGTCTCGAACTCTCGTTCAAGCGGCTATGGTCGATGCGCAGCGATGTATTCGGCGTGGGTGCCGCCGAAATGATCTCCTCCGGGCTGGTTATCGGTGTCGCGATCCACCTGCTTGGCCAGTCCTGGCCAGAGGCGATCACGCTGGGGCTGGCGCTTGCATTATCATCCACCGCGCTGGTGGTGCCGATCGCGGGCGCGGCCAGCGTTATCGGCCGGGCAGCATTTTCGATGCTGTTATTTGAAGATCTGGCGCTGGTGCCGCTGTTATTCGTGCTTGCCGCACTGGCACCGGGCGCATCGGGCAACGGCCTGGCGATGGTGGGGCTTGTCGGTGGCGGCATTTTGACGATTGCCGCCATCTTTGTGGGCGGGCGCATCCTGCTCCCCCGGCTTTTCGCGCAAGCGGCCCGCACCAAAAGCCCTGAGTTGTTCTTGGCGGCATCGCTGCTGGTCGTCATTGTCGCCAGCCTGGCGACCACGGCGGCGGGGCTATCACCGATTGTCGGTGCGCTGCTGGCGGGCCTGCTGATTGCCGAAACTGATTATCGCAGCGAGGTGGAGGTGATTACCGCGCCGTTCCGCGGGCTGGCACTTGGCGTGTTCCTGATCACGGTGGGGATGAGCCTTGATCTGAAGCTGGTGTTTGAAAACTGGGGTGCGTTGTTCGCCGGGCTTGCCGGGGTCGTCGCGGTAAAGGCAATCGTCACCGCGCTGCTGCTGAAAGTGAATGGCCAGCGCAATGCGGTTGCCGCCGAAACCGGGCTGTTGATGGGCAGCCCGTCCGAAACGACGCTGATCGTCCTTGGCGCGGCGGCACAGGTGCAACTGATCGGCCCGGCGACGCTGAACTATTGGCAGACGGTGACAGCACTTGGCTTGACACTCACGCCGCTGCTCGCGTGGATTGGCCGACAAGCCGCGCAGCGGATCGAGCGGCGTTCGGGCGCGGGCTTTGGGGACATTGCCGTGCCGCCGGAAGGACCCGGTGCTGTGATTATCGGCTTTGGCCGGGTTGGGCGCATGGTGGCCGATATGCTGACGGTGCATCACCAGCCCTATCTGGCGGTTGAGGCGGATATTGATGTGTTCATCGCCGCGCGGCGCGAAGGCTATCCGATTATCTTTGGCGATGTCGCCCGGCCTGAGCTGGTCGACCGGCTGAACCTGGGGCGGGCGAGTGCGCTGATCCTGACAATGGATGATCCAGTTTTAACCGTGCGACTAACCGAGCGCGTTCGCGGCTGGGTGCCAGCACTTACCATCGTCGCCCGCGCGCGCGACGTGGACCATGCAGCCGAGCTTTACCGTGTCGGCGTAACCGATGCCGTGCCAGAAACGCTGGAAAGTTCGCTGCAGCTATCCGAAGCGGTGTTGACGGACATGGGCATTGCGGTGGGACCGGTGATTGCATCGATCCACGAAAAACGCGATGAATTGCGCAAGGAAATCAAGAACGCCGCCGGAATCGAGCGGGCACCCCGCTTTCGTCGACTGCGCGACAGGGATCAGGATCGTCCGGCCTGATTTGCATGTTTTAACCGCGAAAACATGCTGCCCGCGCCGTTCACCACGGCTGCGCACACGGGCTTAACCGCGCGAGCGCATTTTTCAGCACATGATGTTCAAGGCCCTTGCCGCGTTAACGCTCGTTCTGGTCGCGGTGGATTACGCGATGACCGGGGGCAGCTATAGCAGTGCGCTGTTCAGGGACGTGGTCCGATTTTTCAGGTGGATTATCGAATCGGGGCATAACTCGATTTTTTCGCAATAGCCCTGACGGGGAAGATCCACGCCCCCACAAAGATGCGCGTCGAAAACCTTTAGAGAACCTCTCGACTGCACTATCCGTGATGATGTCGGGCTGGGAAGCGGGGGTTAAACGCCGTGGTCCACATCAAGCTCGCGCACTCTGCGGGCCTGACGTGCGGCATCCACCAGCGTGCGCATTTCCTCGCGGATGGAGCGCGCGCGCGGAATATCACGCAACACAATTGATCCCCCCTGCGTGGTCGGGTCGCTGGAGCTGATAGTGATCGCGCCGATATCAGCCCATTGGTTGATCAGCGAATAGGCAACCGTCACGTCCTTCACGCGGTAAAGTTCGATCTCATCGATTTTCTTGTTGAGAATGCCGGTGCGGATAATCAGCCGCTGATCGGTCAGTTCATACTGGGTGGCGATGTTCTGGAACCAGCGAATCGCAATGATTACCAACCCCACGCCAACCAGGCACAACAGCAATGTACCCAGACCGGCCAAGCTGCCAACCAGCCACCTGCCGGTGCTGGCGCGGAACGATTCAATCGGCTTTTCCATCATCTGCTCCGCAAAAAATGCTCAATGGCGTGTTCAGGCCGTGGCGGGCATCGCCTCCAGCGTTGCCGAAACCGCCGCCACGGCATCTGCCGCCCTTGCGCCGTCAGGCCCGCCACCCTGCGCCATATCGGGCCGCCCGCCGCCGCCCTGCCCGCCAAGGCTAGCCACGGCAACGCGGAGCAGATCGACCGCATTATGGGTACTGACCAGATCCTGGCTGACGCCAACGGCAACCGAAGCGCGCCCTTCATTCACCGCGACAATCATGGCAATGCCTGAGCCGATCCGGCCCTTCACATCATCAACCGCCCCGCGCAGACCCTTGGGGTCGAGCCCATCGATTACCTGGCCGACAAAATTCACCCCGCCCACGCGTTCGGGCCCGGCGGGTGCTGCGCCGCCGCCACCGCCCAGCGCGAGTGCCTTTTTCGCTTCCGCCAATTCGCGTTCGAGCCGACGGCGATCCTCAACCAGCGCGGCCACCCGCGCCGGCACTTCATCAGGGGAAGCTTTCAGCACGCCGGCGGCTTCGCGCAATTTTTCGTCGCGGTCGGCGAGCCATAGCCGAGCCGCCTCACCCGTCAGCGCCTCAATTCGGCGGATACCGCTGGAAACGGCGCCCTCGGCAATGATCTTGATCAGCGCGATATCGCCCAGCGCGTGCACATGCGTGCCGCCGCACAGCTCCACCGAATAGGCCGAATCGGCGGCCCCGCCCATGGAGAGTACGCGCACTTCATCGCCGTACTTCTCACCGAACAACGCCATTGCGCCCGCGGCGATCGCATCATCGGGGGTCATCAAGCGCGTCGACACGGCCGCATTGCCGCGAATCTGGCGGTTCACCTCAGCCTCGATATCGGCAATCTCGGCCGCGCTCAGCGCGGTTGGATGCGAGAAATCAAACCGCAGCCGTTCGGGCGCGACCAGGCTGCCCTTCTGGCTGACATGTCCGCCCAACCGCGAGCGCAGCGCCGCGTGCAGCAAATGCGTGGCGGAGTGATTGGCGCGAATCTGGTCCCGACGCTGGGTGTCAATTGCCAGGTGGACACTGTCGCCCACGGCAATTTCGCCCGCCTCAATCACCGCATGGTGCGCATGTAGGCGACCGACCGCCTTTGCCGTATCGCGCACAGTGGCGCGCAAACCGCGCTCGCTGGAAATAATTCCCGCATCGCCCATCTGCCCGCCGCTTTCGGCATAAAATGGCGTCTGGTTGGTCAGGATTGTCACCTCGCCAGCGCCAGCGCGATCAACACGCGCGCCATCCTTCAGCAACGCGATCACGCTGCCCTCGCCCAAATCACTGGTATAGCCGGTAAATTCGGTGCCGCCCGCTTCCTCGGCAATGTCAAACCATACATCGTCAGACGCACGCTCGCCCGAGCCTTTCCAGGCGGCGCGCGCGGCACGCTTTTGTTCAGCCATCGCGGTATCGAACCCGCTCCGGTCGACGCCATATCCCTGTGCGCGCAGGGCGTCCTCGGTCAGATCATAGGGGAAGCCGTACGTGTCATAGAGCTTGAATGCGGTTTCACCGGGCAAGGTCGCGCCCGCCGCCATTCCCGAAGTCGCCTCGTCCAGCAGCTTCAGGCCATTGGTCAGCGTGCGGCGGAATTGCGTTTCTTCCTGTGCCAGCGTCGCCTCAATCAGCGGCTGGGCGCGCAGCAATTCCGGGTAAGCCGTGCCCATTTCGGTCACCAAAGCGGGCACCAGCCGGTGCATCAGCGGGTCTTTCGCGCCCAACAGATGCGCATGCCGCATCGCCCGCCGCATGATCCGGCGGAGCACATAGCCGCGCCCTTCGTTCGCAGGCAGCACGCCGTCTGCCACCAGAAAGCCACTGGTGCGCAAATGATCCGCGATGATGCGGTGGCTCGCCTGGGTATCGCCGGTCGACGGCGTATGGGTGAGTGCTGCCGATGCGGCGATCAGCGCCTTGAACGTATCGGTATCGTAATTGTCGGGCACGCCCTGCATGACGGCAGCGATCCGTTCCAGCCCCATGCCGGTGTCGATCGACGGGCGCGGCAACGGCGTCCGTGTGCCATCCGCCGACTGCTCGAACTGCATGAACACGAGGTTCCAGATTTCGACAAAACGGTCGCCATCCTCATCGGGACTGCCCGGCGGGCCTCCAGGGATGTGATCTCCATGATCGTAGAATATCTCGGAGCACGGCCCGCACGGCCCGGTATCGCCCATCGACCAGAAGTTATCGTTGGTGGCGATGCGGATGATGCGGCTGTCGGGCAGGCCCGCAATCTTGCGCCACAGGTCGAACGCCTCGTCATCGGTATGATAGACGGTGACGGTCAGCCGGTTGGGATCAATGCCCCATTCGCGGGTGATAAGGTTCCACGCCAGGCTGATCGCGCGTTCCTTGAAATAATCGCCAAACGAGAAATTCCCGAGCATTTCAAAGAATGTATGGTGCCGCGCGGTATAGCCCACATTGTCCAGGTCATTATGCTTGCCGCCTGCGCGCACGCATTTTTGGCTGGATGTGGCGGTGATATAGGGCCGCGATTCCAGCCCGGTGAACACGTTTTTGAACGGCACCATGCCCGCATTCACGAACATCAGCGTCGGATCATTATGCGGCACCAGCGGCGCGGAGGGCACACGGGCATGCCCCTCGTTTGCGAAATAGTCGAGGAAGCTGCGGCGGATGTCATTGGTCGGTGTCATGACGCTGACTTAGGGCGATGCGCGCTTGTGCTCAAGGGCAAGGGTTGCGGTGTCAGCCAATCGGTGCATCCAGGCTAACCGGGGGCACGCTGAACCATTTCGGCCCGGCATCGGTCATGTGGAAGCAATCCTCCATCCGCACGCCGAATTTACCGGGCAGATACAGACCCGGCTCGTTGGAAAAGCACATCCCTGCGGCCAGCGGTGTCGCCTCACCATGGACCAGATTGACCGGCTCATGCCCGTCCATGCCGATGCCGTGCCCGGTGCGGTGTGACAGGCCAGGCAGCGTGTACCCTGGGCCATAGCCCGCGCCCTCATAAAACCGCCGCACCGCATCATCGACTGCCCCTGCTGGCGTGCCGATGGTCGCAGCGGCATTGGCGACTTGCTGCCCGCGCGCGACATCATTCCAGACCTTGCGTTGTTCCGCGCTCGCCGCGCCGAACACGACGGTGCGCGAGATATCGGATTGATAGCCCTGCACCGTACAGCCACAGTCCATCAGCACGATTTGGCCGTCACTCACGCGTTGCGGCGCGCTGCTGCCATGCGGGTAAGCGGCAGCCTCCCCAATCAGCACCAGCGCAAATTCAGGCGCGCCGCCCAGTTTGCGGGTGGCGGCGTTCATCAACGCACCAATATCGGGCGGGGTCATGCCCTTTTCGATTCGGGGGTGGGTCCAGCGATAGGCGGCCATGGTCACATCAGCCGCAGCTTGCATCAGCGCTATTTCGGGCGCGGTCTTGATCATCCGGCAACCGCGAATAACAGGGTTGGCCGACACCAATCGCGCCGATGGCAGCGCCCGCGCCAACCCGTCAAACGCAAAGAACCGCGCCGTCTCGTCAATCGCCACCGGCTGTGCAGCCAGCTTTCGATCCCGCAGGAACCCCGCCACGCGCTCCAGCGGATTCTGATCCTCCTGCCACACGCGCACGTCCGCCGGGATCGCCAGCGATTGGCGCACCGAAGGCTCTTCAAAAAACGGGGTAACGATGCACGGATCACCCTCCACCGGAATGATTGCGGCGGTCAGCCGCTCGCTGCGGCCCCAGCGCACGCCGGTAAAATAGGTCAGGCTAGCCCCCGGTTCGATCAGCACTGCGCCAATACCGTTCATGCGCATCAGCGATTGCGCGCGGGCAATGCGGGCTTGGCGTTCTGCAGGCGTGATGCCGGCGATGCCGGACGTGATGTCGCTCAGGTTAGCCAGATCGGGTTCGGCGGCGCGCAACAGCGCAGACACGCCCAGCAGCGGCAGCGCGGCACTGGCGGCGATCAACTGGCGGCGCGAAAGGGGCATGGCGGACTCCGATATTGGGAGACCAGCGATACGGCGCAAAACCCGATGGCGGCAATCCCCCCTTCTGGCTGCAGCCCGGCAATTGCCTCGAATCGACCGCCATTGGTGGCCAAATCGAGCGAAATGCTTGACCCGGGCGCGACAATCCCCTTCGCTGTCTCTCAACTGACTGCAGGGGATAGTGCGTGGCCAAGCGACTGACATGGTACATCATGGGCGCGCTGTTGCTCGGCGGGTTACTCGGCTGGGCGCTCAATGCCAGTTGGAGCGGCACGCCGGACGGCGACCTGTGGTTAAAGCGCGCGGACTATTATCTCGACATCCCGACCCAGATGTTTCTGCACCTGATCAAGATGATCATCGCCCCGCTGGTCGTCTCGACCCTGGTCGTCGGCATCGCGCATATGGGCGCCGGCAGCGCGATCGGGCGGGTCGGGCTAAAAGCATTTGCGTGGTTCCTCAGCGCCAGCCTTGTCTCGCTGACGCTGGGCTTGCTGATGGTCAACCTGCTCCAACCCGGAGTCGGCGTGAACCTGGCGCTGCCCGCTGTCGACGCCGCCAGCGGCGTCGATCGATCAGCATTTGATCTGGCCGCGTTCTTCATCAAAATTGTACCGACCAGCGCGCTCGATGCGATGGCGACCAACAATCTCCTGCAACTGGTGGTCTTCTCGCTGTTCTTCGGCGTCGGGCTGGCAGCAGTTGGGGAGGCTGGTGAGCCGCTGGTGCGCGGGCTCGAAGCCCTGGTCGCGGTGATGTTGACCGTCACCGGCTATGTGATGCTGTTCGCGCCGATCGCGGTGTTCTGCGCGATCGCCAAGGCGCTGGCGATCAACGGGGTCAAGATCGTTGGCGATCTCGCACTCTTCATGGGCAGTTTTTACCTGGGGCTGTTCGTGCTGTGGGCGTTCCTGCTTGGGGCTTGTTTCCTAGTGATCGGTACCCGCACCGGCACGTTGATCCGCTACCTGCGCGATCCGATCCTCCTTGGTTTTTCGACGGCGTCGTCAGAGGCCGCCTATCCGCGCACGCTTGATGCGCTCGATCGGTTCGGCGTGCCGCCGAAGATCGCCAGTTTCGTGCTGCCGCTTGGCTATTCGTTCAACCTTGATGGCTCGATGATGTATATGACGTTCGCGTCGATCTTCATTGCCCAGGCCTATGGCATCGATCTCAGTTGGACCACGATGATCCAGATGCTGCTCATCCTGATGGTCACCAGCAAGGGGATTGCCGGCGTGCCACGCGCCAGCCTTGTCGTGATCACCGGTACGCTAGCGTGGTTCGACATTCCTGAAGCGGGCGTTCTGCTGATCCTAGCGGTCGACCAGTTTCTCGACATGGGCCGTACTGCCACCAATGTGATCGGCAACGCCGTGGCGAGCGTGGTCGTGGCGCGGTGGGAGGGGCAACTCGACAATCCGGCCGAGGCCGAACCCGATGTGCGGCCAATCGCGCCGCCCGTCACGCCGGAGCGGGACAGCTTTGCCCCGGAGTGACGGCAGGTAGCGAATCAGGCGTAGGCGTAAGGTCCGCCCTTCGCGAGTGCAGTCTGATACGCGGGGCGCGCATGGATTTTATCGAGCCATGCGGTGATCGCCGGGCGTGAACCATCGAGGCCGGCACGCGACCGCGCAGCCTCCAGCGGAAAGCTCATCATCACGTCGGCCGCGCTGATTTCGTCCCCCGCAAACCACGGCCGCGAGGCGAGTTCCGCCTCAAGATAATCAAGATGAACGGTGAACATCGGGGTCAGCCGCTTCAACGCTGCCTTCCCGAACAGCGGGATCCGCCCAACCACCAGCATCGCGAATAGCGGCGGCATCATTGATCCTTCAGCATAATGGATGAACTGGCGGTAGCGCAGCACCGAATCGCGGTGCACCATCGGCCCCATTCGGCCATCGGCCTTTTCCACCAGATATTCGACGATCGCCCCGGTTTCTGCGACCACCACCCCATCATCCTCAATCACCGGCGATTTGCCGAGCGGGTGGACCTGCTTCAATTCGGGCGGCGCGAGCATCGTCTTCTTGTCCCGCTCATAACGCTTGATCGTATAGGGCAGGCCTAGCTCCTCAAGCAGCCAGATGATCCGCTGAGACCGTGAGTTTTCGAGATGGTGGATAGTGATTGTCATGGGGCAGGCTCCTGATGGCGCGCGGTGCCGGTTTGGTGCCCTGCCCTTTGCCCGCCATTCTAGCGCGCAAGGAAAGCCAAGCCGAGGTTGCACATCCCAATCTAGATCGCTTCGCGACGCTCGGATAGCCAAACCGGATGGGGCAATACGATTGGCGCACTGGGCGCGGTCATGCAGCTGCGCGGCATATCTCTTGAAACCGGATCATCATCACGCTTTTTTTTGATGTTGCGCGATTCGCGGCGCAATCGAGCCGCCTGTGGCGAACGCCAACATTGCGGCGCGGCTAGATTGCCTGGAATCGCAGTGTTTTCGAATTCCAGGTGCCACGCCAACGCACCACCCCTGCGCAACCTAGGCCGGCGCAACCCAAGCCGGTACAACCTGGCCCCGCCCCAAAACATGAAAGGCCCACCGACACGGGTGGGCCTTTCCAGTTATTGCAGCGCAGACGCCCCAAGGAGCATACGCCGCCGAAATTCTTCGATATCGCGAAAACTTACATATCGTCGTCGCTATCCGGCTCTGGGCCGGCCATCATTTCTTCGGCAACCTTGTCGGTGCGCGCGCGGATTGCCAGTTCGAGGCGATCCGACATTTCGCGATGCTCGGTGAGATAGGTTTTGGCGTTCTCACGCCCCTGGCCGATGCGGACACTGTCATAAGAGAACCATGCGCCGGATTTTTCAACCAGCCCCGCCTTCACCCCCAGATCGAGAATCTCGCCAATCTTGGAAATACCCTGACCGTACATGATGTCGAATTCGACCTGCTTGAATGGCGGCGCGACCTTGTTCTTGACGACCTTCACACGCGTTGTGTTGCCGACAATATCCTCACGATCCTTGATCTGGCCAGTGCGGCGAATATCGAGGCGGACCGACGCGTAGAATTTCAGCGCATTGCCGCCCGTGGTCGTTTCAGGATTGCCGTACATCACGCCAATTTTCATCCGCAGCTGGTTGATGAAAATCACCATACAGCGCGAGCGGCTGATTGAACCGGTGAGTTTGCGCAGCGATTGCGACATCAGCCGCGCCTGAAGCCCGACATGGCTGTCGCCCATCTCGCCCTCAATTTCAGCGCGCGGCACCAAGGCTGCCACTGAATCGATTACCAGCACATCGATCGCGTTTGAGCGCACCAGCGTATCGACAATCTCCAGTGCCTGTTCACCCGTATCGGGCTGCGAGACGATCAACTCGTCAATGTTGACGCCCAGTTTCTTGGCATAAACGGGATCAAGCGCGTGTTCAGCATCGACAAAAGCCGCAGTGCCGCCATTTTTCTGCGCTTCGGCAATCACATGCAGCGCCAATGTGGTCTTGCCCGAACTTTCCGGCCCGTAAATCTCGATCACCCGGCCACGCGGTAAACCGCCAACGCCGAGCGCAATATCAAGCCCGAGCGATCCGGTTGAGATCGATTCAACCTGCATCGTCTCTTTTGAGCCGAGTCGCATCGCCGATCCCTTGCCAAAGGCGCGATCAATCTGTGCGAGGGCGGCGTCGAGCGCCTTTTGCCGCTCTGCGGCTGCCTTGTCCGTGGATACCGCCATTTTGCTGTCGATGACCTTCAATTGAGCTGCCATTGTAAGCCTCCGTCGCTAAACCGAACATGCCGAATGGGCAATGCATGGATCGTTTGTACCCATAATGTTCTTAACGAACAAGAGGGGAACATAATTTTTTAGAAATTATTATTTGCAGTTGCCCTGCGGGCTTGCCAGCGCCGACGCCGTTCGCCACCCATGTCGCATGACATCCATCGCCTATTTCGAAGTGCTGACTCAAGGCGGTATGCTGGCGCTGCTGGGGTTGTGGAGCGCCATCCTGATCCGCGATCACTGGCGGTTGATGACGGTAAGGTTCGCGCTGGCGATGAATATCGGCATTGCGGCTTATGTTTTTCATACATTCCTGATCGCTGATCTGCTGTCGGTATCTGCACCCGGTTTCTTTTGGTTGTTCGCCCGCAGTTGGTTTGATGATGATGCGCGGATCAGACCGTTGCATCTGATAGTGGCGGTGATTCCCATCTTGCTCGTTGGCATTCTGGAAAGCGGCATCGCAGGGCACGGATCGGGCAGAGTGCTGGTTGATGCGATGATGCGGCTGATGATGCTGGGATTGGCGCTTGCCGGGCTTTGGACGGCATGGCGCGGCCGCAATGACGATCTGGTTGAGCCGCGCCGCCGCTTTCGTACCATGCTGATTGGATCGGTGGGCGGCTATACAGCGTTTGTTACCGCGCTGGTGCCGTTCGTAAATGCCGGGTTGCTGCCGCAAAGCGTGGCGACGATTGTGGCATCGGGCACGCTGATCGTCACTTTTGGCTGGTGTTTTGGCATGCTGGCGATGCGCGATCAGGATATGTTCGCGCCCGCCATGCTGGTCGCCGCGTCGCAGGATACGCCCAGCAGCCCCATGTTTGTCGCCCTGGCCCATCGGCTGGACACTCATATGCGAACCGAACGCCCCTATCGCGCTGATGGGTTGACGATCGCAGCGCTGGCCAATCAGCTTGGCGAGCAGGAATATCGAATGCGGCGGCTGATCAACGGGCATCTTGGCTATCGCAACTTCGCCGCGTTCCTGAACCGCTATCGGCTGGATGAAGTGCGTGCGGCGCTGACCGATCCGGCGCAGCGGGCGGTGCCCATCCTCACAATTGCGCTGGATGCAGGGTTCGGGTCGCTTGCCCCGTTCAATCGCGCCTTTCGCGAGGCGGAGGGGATGACGCCCAGCGCCTATCGACAGGCCCAAAACTGATCGATTCCGAAATCGATCAATCGCGTTTCAACGCCGCGCGGCGCGGCGCCTGATGTTCCGGCATGGCCGATCTCGTCACCGCGAGGGAGCTACAGATATGATCGACCTTATACCGACGGCCACGGCAATCATTGCGGAACTGGCCGATCATTTCGTGTTCAACTTCAAACGCTACGCGATAGCCGCAACGGTGATTGCGATACTGGTATGGATGTTGAAGCGCACCGCATGGCGCAGCCGCCAAATCCAAAAACGCAGTCCGGGCTTTGCCGATTTCCGCCGCGAGTTTCTCGCATCCGTTGGTGCGATCATGGTTTTTGCGGTGCTGAACATCTTTCTGAACTGGGGATTCCGGATCGGCATTTTCCACGATTACCAGGGCACGCAGAGCCTGTGGGTGGTGGGGCTGTTCTTTGCCGCGATGACGCTGGGCCACGATACTTACTATTACTGGACTCACCGGGCGATGCACACGCGGCTGCTGTTTCGCACGGTACACCGGTATCACCATCGTTCGGTGACGCCATCGCCCTGGACCGCGTATAGCTTTTCGCTACCGGAAGCCGCGCTGAACTTCATCTATCTGCCGGTGTGGCTGTATTTCATCCCGACGCCGCAGGATGCGATCTGGTCGTATGTGATCTTCCAGATCATCCGCAACACGATGCAGCACGCCGGGCTGGAACTCCACCCGCGCGGCACAGCCACTCACCCGATCGGCAAATGGATCGTCACCACCACGCACCATGACATGCACCATGGCGGGGGCTTCACCCATAATTACGGGGCGTGGTTCACCTTTTGGGACAAGCTGATGGGCACGGAGCACCCCGCCTATGTCGACACGTTCAACCGCGTCACGGCGCCCGCAGGTGCCAATGTTCCAGACGCCCCTTGCCCGAAGGGCACGCCCGCGTAAGAACGGCGGGTATGACCAGTCTCGACTCCTTCATCACCGGCCTGCCCAAGGCCGAACTGCACCTGCACATAGAGGGCAGCCTGGAACCCGAGATGATGGTGGCGCTGGCCGCGCGCAACCGGGTGTCGATTCCGTTCAAGACTGTAGAGGAAGTGCGCGCGGCCTATCGCTTCACCCAGTTGCAGGATTTCCTCGACATCTATTATGCGGGTGCAGACGTGCTGCGCACTGAGCAGGATTTCCACGATCTGGCGCTCGCCTATTTTGATCGCGCGGCAGCGGACGGTGTCGTGCATGCGGAGATTTTCTTCGATCCGCAAACGCACACGGATCGCGGCATTCCGTTTCAGGTGGTGGCTGACGGGCTGCTGGCCGGGATGGCAGCAGCAGAGGCAAAGCACGGGATGACCGCGCAATTGATCCTGTGCTTTTTGCGGCATCTGGATGAGGATGCCGCCTTTGCGACGCTGAAAGCCGCCGATCCCTGGCTTGATCGGATCGCTGGCGTGGGCCTTGATTCGTCTGAAATGGGCCACCCGCCCCAAAAGTTCGCGCGGGTGTTTGCAGCAGCAGGGGCGATGGGCCTGAAACGCGTCGCCCATGCCGGCGAGGAGGGCCCGCCCGATTATGTGTGGCAGGCGCTTGATCTGCTGGCGCTTGACCGGCTTGACCATGGCAACCGCGCGCTGGAAGATCCGGTGTTGATGGCGCGGCTGGCGCGGACCGGCATGACGTTGACGGTGTGTCCATTGTCGAACCTGAAGCTGTGCGTGGTGCCCGATATGGCCGCGCACCCGATTGATGCGATGCTGCGCGCTGGGCTGCGCGCAACGATTAATTCGGACGACCCGGCCTATTTCGGGGGCTACATCGCCGATAACTTCCGCGCGGCGGCGGCAGGGCGGGCATTGTCGCGTGCCGATCTGGTGCTGCTGGCGCGCAATTCTTTCCTGGGTTCGTTCCTGCCGGATGATGCTGTGGCCCGGCACCTGACCAGGCTTGATGCCTATGCGGCGGCGCAGTGATGCCCGTTTTCACCCCCATTTCGCAGCAACGCTTTGTCGATCACGTCATGGTGCTGGCCGCACGGATCACCGCTGACGATTGGGTGCCATCCTATTTGATCGGCATCGGCCGCGGCGGACTGGTGCCTGCGACTTTCCTTAGCCATGCCTGCGGTTTGCCGATGCTGTCAGTGGATTATTCGAGCAAGGTGGAGGAGTTTGCGGACGGTGCGCTCGCCCGACTGGCGGCGCGAACCCGCGGTGGCGACAAGCTGCTGTTCGTCGACGATATCAACGATACTGGCGGCACGATCAGCCGACTGCGCTCGATTTTGGCCGAACAGGGAGCCGTCGCGGGCAGCATCCGTTTTGCAACGCTGATCGATAACAGCCGTTCGGCCGAGCGGGTGGAATATCATGCCGACATTATTGATCGGGCGGTGACGAAGGACTGGTTTGTGTTTCCCTGGGAAGCCGTCGCCCCGCAGGCAACGCTGACAGAGGATGCCGCGGCGGTCCCCGAACGGACTGCCTGATCAGACTTGCATAGGCTCAAGCCCTGCGATTGCGCGCTCCATACTGTCCATCGTGAACGGCTTTGACAGCACGGCTCGGTCCTGAAACCGCTCGGCAATTCCGCTGCCGCTGCCGCCGCTGGCAAACACGAACGGCACGCCTGCTGCGGCCAGCGCATCAGCAATCGCATCACTGGTTTCGCCGCCCGTTAAATTGACATCAAGGATGGCAGCATCAATGCCGCCACGCGCAATCGCCGCCAGACCGTCAGCAACGCAATCGACCGGCCCCACGATTTTTTTGCCCAGAAGTTCAAGGAAATCCTCGATCATCATCGCAATCAGGGGTTCGTCCTCAACGACTAAAATGGTGATCAGCAACATCGCCCGGCTTAGAGCCTAGTTATGCTGCCGCGCCAAGCATCATTTGGCAACCAGCGCATCGCGCGCGGCCTCAGCAAGCTGCTGCACTGAAAATGGCTTGGCGAGGAAGGCGACATTGTCGAGGTCAATCGATTTGCGCAGTTGTTCTTCGGCATAGCCCGACATGAACAGGATCGGCAGATCGGGGTAAATTTCGCGCGCATGGCGCACCATGGTGGGGCCGTCCATCATCGGCATTACCACGTCGGAAATCAACAGATCAGGGCGCGGATGGGTTTCCAACAATTCAAGCGCCGCCTCGCCATGTTCGGCGGTCAGCACGGTATAACCCTGGCGGGTTAGCGCGCGCTCTGCAACGGCGCGCACCATATCTTCATCCTCAACCAGCAATATCGTGCCACTTCCCCACAGCTCACCCGCCTTTGCCTTGGGCGGCGACGGGGCGGTCTTTACCGGCGCCGCCGCAGTGTGGACCGGCAGGTAAATCGTGAACACCGTGCCCTGCCCCGGCCCCGGTGCAGTTTTCGATTCGGCAAAAATATAGCCGCCCGATTGCTTGACGATGCCGTACACCGTGGACAGCCCCAGCCCGGTGCCCTTGCCGACTTCCTTGGTGGTGAAAAATGGTTCGAAAATTTTCGGCAGAATATCCGGCGCAATCCCTGTGCCGGTGTCCGATATCCTGATCGCCGTGTAATCGGCGACCGGCAGGATTTCCGAATCCATCGCGCGCACATCAGCCGCCGTCACGGTCAGCGTCTGGATGGTCAGCGTGCCACCGCCGCGCCCATTCTTGCCCAACATCGCATCGCGCGCGTTGACCGCCAGGTTCATCACCACCTGTTCAAGCTGCCCCGGATCAGCGCGCACTGGCCCCAGATTGCGGCCATGCGTTACCGTCAGCGTCACCGTTTCGCCCAACAGCCGCTTAAGCAGGTTTGACACTTCAGAAATCACGTCGGGCAATTGCAGAATTTGCGGCCGCAGCGTTTGCTGACGCGAAAAGGCGAGCAATTGCCGCGTCAGGCTGGCTGCGCGGTTTGAATTGGCGCGAATCTGCTGGATATCGTCATAATCGCTGTCGCCGGGCGAATGGCGCATCAGCATCAAATCGCAGTGGCCAATAATGGCGGTGAGGATATTGTTGAAATCATGCGCCACGCCGCCCGCTAGCTGGCCAACCGCCTGCATCTTTGTTGCTTGCGCCACTTCACGCTTCAGCCGGTTTTCCTCGCCATTATCCTTCAGGCTCAGCAGCACCGCCGCCTCCCCAAGCCCCCGCGCACCGGCGATGGAAAGCGCGACGGGCTCATCAGGCCGGTCGCGCAGCCGCACCGCCATGTCGGTGCTATGGGTGGCACCGCCAGCAAAGCGGCGCACGGCATCTGCCACCGCCGCCTTGTCCTCGCGCACCACAAGATCGCCAGGGTAAAGCGGCGGGGCGGCGGGATCGACATCGGCTGCCCGCACAAACGCGTCGTTCATCTGGAGGAACCGGCCCTCCCGGTCGATCAGTGCGATCCCGAACGGCATCAGCGACACCAGGCTGCGGATATGCGCCGATGCGCCCGCGCCAATTGCCGGGCCAGCCGCCGCCTCTTCGTCGAGCAGCGCGACGAGCAGCGGGGCGTCATCACCCTCAATAAACGGAATTTGCACAACGCGTAACGGCGTACCGGCCAGTCCCTCGCGTTCAAAGCGGACCATCCCCTGTCCGTCCGTCACCAGGAAACGCGCGAAATCGCGGCCCGCAATCGCGCCTTCCTCATGCCCCATTGCGCGCAACCGGAACACGCGATTTGCGCTGCGGATGCGCCCTTCTGCGGTAATCAGCGCGGCCATGATCCCGCTGGCCGCCAGCCGGTTGCCAATCGCGCCAACGATCATGGCTTCCATGTTCGTCGCCAGATCGGCGCCTTGCGCGCCTGCAAAGCGCCAGACAAGCATATCCTCTGCCGCCCCGGCGCGCTCAATATGGGCCGCGATTGGCCCGGCATCGATCATCATTCGTTCGACATGAGCACTACCATCACGCCACGCCGCCCGCCCGGCGTCTGCAAGCGTTGCGATTCCCGCTTCGCCAACCGGCAGGTTCGGCGGGGTGGGATAGCCGTTGAACACCGCCTGATAGCGATCATTGGCGCACACCAGCCGACCTGCGCGGTCCGTAACCGCAACAGCATCAGGGCTCGCCGCTGCCAGCGCCCGCGCCACTGACCAATCAATGTCGATTTCGGCGGCGGCAGCGGGCGCAAAGGCTGATCGTAGCACCACCACCGTGCCGGCCAGCACGATTGCTGCGGCAACAAACCCTGCCGCGAACGCTGCATCACCAACCACGCCCAGAATGACCAGCGCTGCCGCAACACCGCAGCCCACCGCAATCATCGCAGCGGTGAGCAGCGACCGCGCAGCCGGGGGGGACGGGGTTGGAATACTAGCCATCCCCCCTCTTTGGCGCGGCTTGCGTTGTGGTCAAGCAGCTAGCAGCGCTAGTCGACGGACAAGCTTACCAAATGCGCACGCGGCTTTCAGGCTTGAGCACCAGCTTCTGGCCGTCTTTGGGGGCAAACGCCGCATACCAGGGATCAAGATTGCGGACGATCCACGCGCGCTGTTCGCCCGGTGCGTGCGGATCGGTGAGCAGGCGGTTGCGCAAATCGGCCTCACGATGCTTGCGCCGCCACACTTGCGCCCAGCCGAGGTAAAAGCGCTGATCGCCGGTCATCCCGTCAATCACCGGCGCATCCTTGCCGCCAAGCGACGCGTGATAGGCGTCATATGCGGCGGACAGCCCGGCCAGATCAGCGGTATTTTCGCCCAGCGTCAGGCCGCCCTTCACGTGAAAACCCGGCAGCGGCTCATATGCGTCATATTGCGCAACCAGCTTGGCAGTGCGCGCCTTGAACGCGGCGATATCAGCATCGGTCCACCACTGGGTCAGTTTGCCGGTCAGGTCATATTTTGAACCCTGATCGTCGAAATGATGGCTCATTTCATGGCCGATTACCGCGCCAATACCGCCATAATTTACCGCCGCATCAGCCTTGGGATCAAAGAATGGCGGCTGCAGGATCGCAGCCGGAAAGGTAATCGCAACCAGCGTCGGGTTGGCCTGAGCGTTCACCGTCATCGGCGCCAGGCCCCATTCCCAGCGAAAGATTGGCTTGCCAAGCTTGGCGGCGTTATAATTTTGCTGCCAGCGATTGGCGCGCAGCTTGTTGCCGAATGCGTCGCCACTGCGGATCATCAGTGCCGAATAATCACGCCATTTGTCGGGATAGCCGATCCGCGGCGTAAACGCGGCAAGCTTGGCATGTGCCTTCACCTTGGTTTCGGGCGACATCCATTCCAGATTGTCGAGCCGAACATTCATCGCCGCGATGACATTCTTGACGAGCAGATCCACTGCCGCCTTGGTCGCGGGCGGGAAATAGCGCGCGACATAGATTTTGGAGACATCATCGGTAATCGCGCCGGATGTCCAACTGACGGCACGCTTCCACCGCACCTGTTGTTCGGGCGTGCCGCGCAGCACCGTGCCCGAAAAGGCAAAATTTGCGGCATCAAAACGCCGGGGCAACACATCGGCAAAACTGTCGAAAGACCGGATGATCAACTGATCCTTCAGCACCTCAACCGGCGTTGCGGCAATCAGTGCGGCCATTTTGGTGATCGCTGTTGGCTGGCCAACCACCACCGATTCAACCGGTGTACCGACACCTGCAAAATAGGTGGCGAAGTCAAAGCCCGGTGCCATGGACTGCAAATCGGCAACGCGCATCTTGTTATAGGTTTTGTCGGCGTCACGGCTTTCAATCCGCGTCCAGTGCGCGCGGGCAATCTCGGTTTCAAAATCGACGATCGCCTTGGCGCGCGCCGCCGCGCGTGGCTCGCCAGCCAGGGTGAACATCTTGGCGATATGGGCCTGATAGGCGGTACGCGTTTCGACCAGCTTGGCATCGGCGCTCAAGTAATAATCGCGGTCGGGCATGCCCAGCCCGCCCTGACGCACGCTGACGGTATAGACATCGGGTTGTTTTTGATCCGCGCCAACACCACTGCCGAACGGCACGCTGACGCCATTGCGATCCGCCTGCGCGACCAGCGCGGCATAGCCTGCCTTGGTCTTCAGCGCCTTGATCTGGGCAAGCCATGGCATAATCGGGGCCAGCCCCTTTGCCTCAATGGTCTTGGTATCGAGATAGGTGGCATAGCCGCGCCCGATCTTTGATTTCGGGTTCTTCGCCGCTGTCTCCAGCAACCCGCGCGTGCGCAGTTGCGATACATCCTGCAGCACATCAAACGCGCTATAGCTCGGCTTGTCGGCGGGAATTGCTGTGTTCTTCAGCCAGGTGCCGCTGGCAAAGGCAAAGAAATCATCACCCGGCGCAACGTCAGGCTGCATGCCCGCTGCGTCAAAGCCGTAGCTGCCGATCTCAGGCCGGTCCGCGCTTTTTGGCGCACTGGCCGCCGCTTGCGGCTGCCCCATAGCGACGCTGGCCAGCGCGCCGCTGAGCGCCAGGGTGGAAACAACGGCGATCATTCGCAGTGGACGCATGGCAAAACTCCCCAAGTCTATTTTTTTATTGCAATGGAAAGGGCGGCTCCACGCGAAGCCGCCCTTGTGGATTACCAGATGCGGATACGGTCCGCCGGGGCCAGATAAACCTTGTCCCCCGGCTTTGCCCCGAATGCCGCATACCAGGCGTCCAGGTTACGCACGGTTGCCGTGCGGAACGGACCGGGCGAATGCGGATCGGAAAGCAATTGTGATCGCAGCGCCGGCTCGCGGAACTTGATGCGCCACACCTGCGCCCAGCCCAGATAGAAACGCTGATCGCCCGTCAGACCGCCAATCACCGGTGCCGGTTTTCCCTTCAACGACCGGTGATAGGCATCAAGCGCCACCGTCAACCCCGCCAGATCGGCAATATTTTCGCCCAATGTCAGCCCACCTTGCACATGCTGGCCGGGGATTGGCTCATAGGCATCATATTGTTTTACCAGCTTATTGGTAAACGCATCGAAGCGCTTGATATCTTGGTCGGTCCACCAATCAGCCAGTTTTCCGGTTGGATCATATTTGCGGCCCTGATCATCGAAATGATGGCTGATTTCATGGCCGATTACCGCACCAATGCCGCCATAGTTCACCGCCGGATCGGCCTTTGCATCAAAGAACGGCGGCTGCAAAATCGCCGCCGGGAACACAATTTCGTTCATCGGCGGGTTGGCATAGGCATTGATCGTCATCGGCGTCATGAACCATTCGGTCCGGTCGATCGGCTGGCCCAGCTTCGCCAGATCGCGCTGATACTCAAACAGGTTCGCTGCCGCGACATTGGTAACCAGATCGTCGCGCGTGATATTCAGCGCCGAATAATCACGCCACCGGCTGGGATAACCGATCTTGGCGGTGAATGACGCCAGCTTGGTGCGCGCCTTCACCTTGGTTTCAGGGGCCATCCATTCGAGTTTGTCGATCCGCGCCCCCATTGCGGCGACGACATTTTTTACGAGCTCATCAGCCTTGGCCTTGGATTCAGCGGGGAAATAGCGGGCGACATATTCCTTGCCGATTTCCTCGCCCAGCCCGGCGCTTACCAGGGCAACGCCGCGCTTCCAGCGATCGCGCTGTTGCGGCTGGCCCGACAGCACCGTGCCGTAAAACGCAAACACCGTGTCGTCGAAGCTTTTGGGCAAATAGCCGGCATAGCTGCGCGCCAGGCGAAGCATGGCATAATCCTGCAGCACGGCGACCGGTGTTTCGGCAAATATCTTTGCCTCGCCCGTCACCGCGCTGGGCTGTGCCACCAGGAACGTCTGTTGATTAGCAACACCCAGCGCGTCGCGCATTTCCGCCCAGGGATAGCCGGGGGCCTTGGCAGCAAAATCAGCCGCTGACCATTTATTGTACGTCTTGTCGGCATCGCGCGATTCAATCCGCGTCCAGTGGACGGTCGCCAGGCTCTTTTCGAACGCGAACACTGCAGCCGCACGGGCTTCCGCATCGCTTTCCCCCAGCATGCTCAGCATCTTGACCAGATAGGCCTGATAGGCGGTGCGCGCCGCCGACAGCTTGGCATCGTCCTTCAGATAATAATCGCGGTCAGGCAGGCTGATACCGCTTTGGCCGACATTGACGATGTAGTTTTCAGGAGCCTTGTCATCCTGCCCCACGCCAACGCCGAACAGCCCGCCAACGCCGTAGCGTTGCAGCTTTGCCATTTCCACCGCGAGCGCGGTCTTGTCCGTCGCGCCCTTGATGGCGGCAATCCACGGCTTGATCGGCGCAATACCGCGCGCTTCGATTGCGGCCTGATCCATGAAGCTGGCATAGTAATCGCCAATCTTGCTGCCGGGTTTGGCGGCTGCACTGTCGAGAATGACCCGCGTTTGCGCCAGTGAGCGATCCTGCAGCATGTTGAACATGCCGTATGACGCCCGATCAGCCGGAATTTCGGTTTTGCTGTACCAAGTGCCGCCAGCAAAAGTGGCAAAGTCCTCGCCCGGTTTCACGCTGCGGTCCATGCCGTCGATGTCAAAGCCAAAGCTGCCAATTTCGGCGCCGGTTTTGCTGGCGGATTTGACCGGCGTTTGGGCGGACGTTTTGGCGGTGGATTTTGCGGCCGGCGCTGCTGGCGCGGCGCCGTTGCGGGCAAGTGCGCTGCCGGTGAGTGCAACGGTGGCGAGGAGCGAGGTAACCAAAACAGACTTCCGCATGGAGCATCCTTAAAGGAGGTTGGATGCAGCAGGTTTTAAGCCAACGCCAAGACTAGTCAAATCTGTAACACACGTAACTATATGTCTTTTTTAGCCACGATCTCGCATGATTCTGCCCTGTTCGCGCTTCCAATCGCGCTCTTTGATCGTTTCGCGCTTGTCATGGGCCTTTTTGCCCTTGGCGAGAGCGAGTTCCACCTTCGCGCGCCCCTTTGAATTAAAATAGATCATCAGCGGCACCAGGGTCATCCCCTCTCGCGCGACGGCACCGTGCATCTTGTTGATCTCCCGCTCATGCAGCAGCAATTTGCGCGCGCGCTTCGGCTCATGGTTATACCGGTTGCCATGGCTGAATTCGGGAACGTTCGAATTGACCAGCCAGACCTGCCCGTCTTTCACTTCGGCATAGCTCTCTGCGATGGAGCCAGTGCCCGCCCGCAGCGCCTTCACCTCAGTCCCCGTCAGCGCGATGCCCGCTTCGAACACCGTCTCAATCGCATAATCAAACTTCGCCCGCCGGTTTTCGGCGACGATCTTGGTTTTTTCAAACGTGGGGGGTTTCGGGCGCGCCATAAGGGAGCGGCATGTAGGCGCGAGCGGGCGATAAGGGAAGCGGTTAGGGGGTAACCGCCCCTTCCCTTCTCCCTGAAGGGAGAAGGATACCGCAGCTTGCCAGCTTGCTGGCTAGCGGAGGTTGGATGAGGGCTTCCGCGCCATCGGGAGGGCGATCCCCTCACCCAGCTTCGACTAGGGCCGCACTAAAGAAGCGCGCCCCAAGTCTGCGCAACCCTCTTCCGACGGGAGAGGGGAGAAATGAGTTACCGCCAATGGTGGAAAGCACATATCCGCCACATTCTTTTTGCTCAGTGGCGTGGTAAGTCAATCTCAGGAGCGTTGGGAGAATGTAATGCAAAGTGCCGGTGTTCATCAGGGCATCGGATGCCTCGCCGTGTTGCCAGCCGCATTCATCGGTTTTGTTGGTCTAACCGATGGTGTCGGCCCTCAAGGTTGGCGAGGCTTTGCCGAGCTGTTCGGGTGGTTGGTAGGCTGCATGATTGTAGCCAAATGTCTTGCTCTGCTACTCACGCGGGGAAGTAGAGGTGGCATTTCGGCTTACGCGTTTGCGTTGATACTCTCGGCCGGAATTGGCGCGCTCACATACGAGTTGCTCACTTGGCTCGGCCTTCATGCGCCAATGTCGACAAAGATCATCTTCACTTCGTCAATGCAGGCATTGGGTGCGATTAGTGCAGCTCTCTGCGGACTTTTGATCGCCCGCGCTGTTTGGAAGGACGTACAGCGTTAATGTCCGCAATTGGGCGGGTTGTGTTGAAAACTCCCCAGCCAATACTTTAGATCGTTTTTTTGACAACAATGATTCAAAACGTAGGCCATGAATGAATCATTATTTCTTTCAACCATTGTCGCGAGTTCGAATGTTGCGTGCTCATTGGACCGGCAGAGTTTTTCAACACAATCGGGCGCAAATCACTCTAACTATATATAGTTTGAAAACCTAAACCAACCCTGCCACCGCCAGTGCTGCATCCACCGCGCGTTGGCTCGCCTCGCTTGGCCAGGTCATTGGCAGGCGCAGGGCGCCGGGGAAGCCGGGGCGTACTCTGGTCATTGCGTATTTGACCGGGCCGGGCGACGCATCGGTAAACATCGCCAGATGCAGCGGGAAAAGCCGGTCGTGAAAGGTGCGCGCCGTTGCCACATCGCCCGCCGCCCATGCCGCCTGAAACGCGGCGCATAGCCGCGGCGCGACATTGGCGGTGACAGAGATGCAACCGACCCCGCCCATTGCGTTGAACGCCAGCGCCGTCTCATCATTGCCGGATAGCTGGATGAAATCCACGCCACACGCCAGCCGCTGTTGCGTTACGCGCGCCAGATTGCCGGTGGCGTCCTTCACCGCGACAAAGCTTTGCGGATAGGCGGTGTGCAGCCGCGCCATGGTTTCCACCGCGATGTCCGTCACCGTGCGGCCGGGCACGTTGTACAGCATGATCGGTAAATCACAGCTGGTCGCTACTGCCGAAAAATGCTGGAAAATCCCCTCCTGGCTCGGGCGGTTATAATATGGCGGCACCATCAGCGCACAGTCTGCCCCTGCCGCCTTGGCCGCGCGGATATTGTGGATCGCAACGCGCGTATCGTTCGATCCCGCGCCCGCAATCACCGGCACCCTGCCCTTCACCTGATCAACACACACCGCAACGATGTGAAAATGTTCTTCAACAGACAGCGTGGCGGCCTCCCCCGTTGTGCCGCACGGCACCAACGCTGATGATCCTTCGGCAAGCTGCCACTCGATCAGGTCGCGGTAAGCCGCCTCATCAAACGCCCCATCGGGGCCAAACGGCGTCACAAGCGCAGGGATTGAGCCGGAAAACATGATTTTTTGCTCTATTGTTGGGGCGTATCAAAATGCGCCGAATTAATGATCTTTCGGACGCGACAGATAGTGGCGAATCACGTAACATGGCAACATGCTGGCTTTCCTCTCCAAATCGAGCCTGCTTCTGGCAGGGGTCTCCGCAATTGCTGCAGCGCTTGGCGTGCCGCAGGATCAGCTGGATGCGTATCGCGCCCAGTTGGAACGCGTGCCGATGTCAACCGAGGCAACGGCAGCGCTGGCCGCATCGATTGCCGAATGGAAACAGCTTCGCCAGTCGGACAATCTGTCTTTTGATACCTATTCCCGCTTCCTGCTCGCGCATCCCGGCTGGCCGGGCGAAGACGCCATGCGCCGCAACGCTGAACGCGCGATGGATAATGGCGGCTGGTCCCCCGGCGTCGCTGCCAGCTATTTCCGGCGCTTCCCGCCGCTGACGGGAACGGGGCAGCTCCGCTTTGCAGAGGCGCTTGCCGCTATCAATGCGCGCGACGATGCCAACGCCGCCGCCCGCGCCGCCTGGCGGCAGGGCACACTCCCGGCCAGCGATGAAACGCGGCTGCTGGGCAGCTTCAGCGGTGCCCTGACCCCCGATGATCATGACGCGCGCATGGATGCGTTGTTATGGGCGGGCGCGACGGGCTCTGCACAACGCCAGCTTTCGTTCGTCAGTACCGCCAAGCGCGATATGTTTGCCGCCCGGCTCGCCTATCGCACCCGCGCGCCCGATGCCGCATTGCTTGCCGCGACCACGCAGGACCGGTTCAGCAATGACGCAGGCTATATCGCCGATCGCGCGAACTGGCTGACCAACACCAACAACTGGGGCAGCGCACGCGCGCTGCTCGCCCAGCCGCGTGTGCTGGTGTCGCGCCCCGCCCGGGTGGAGGACTGGTATGAATTGCTGCTCAGCGCCGCGCGCGGTGCAAAGGCAGACGGGCAATTCTCAACCGCGTTCGATATCGCCCGCCAGATCGACGATGCCTATCCCCTGGGCACTGACGTAAGCCAGCGCCCTTATGGCGAGCGTGATGAATATACGAGCTTGGCCTGGCTCGCCGGGCAGACGGCGCTGAAACAGCTGGGCCGCGCGGGCGATGCGGTGGGCATGTTTGATCGGTACGCCAACGGATCACAAACCCCGCAGACCCGATCAAAGGGATTTTATTGGGCAGGTCGTGCCGCCTTTGCTGCGGGCAAGCGCGACGTTGCCACCGCCTATTTTGAGCGCGCTGCCGGGTATCGCGACCAGTTTTACGGGCAGCTGGCGAATGAAAAACTGGGCCGTGCGCTCGCCCCGCCGCCCGAAGTCACGCCTCGCCCGGTCGATCAGGCGACGCGCGATGCGTTCTACGCCAAGGAAACAGTGCGCGCTGCGCGCTACCTGGGCACCATCGGCGCGCATGAAGACCAGACGTTGTTCGTTCGCCAGATTGCTATCGCCGCCAAGAGTGACAGCGATCATGTGCTGGGCATTGAACTGTCCCGCACGCTGGGCCGCCCTGATCTGGGGGTGATGGTGGGGCGCAGTGCGCTTGTGAACGCCCTGCCCGATTATGCCGCGTCTGGCTTTCCAAGCGTAAAAGTGCCGGTCAATCAGGAAAGCGCCTGGACGATGATCCACGCGATTGCCCGACAGGAAAGCCAGTTTGATCGCGCCGCCGTTAGCCGCGTTGGCGCGCGCGGGCTGATGCAGTTGATGCCGGGCACGGCGCGCGAAACGGCGGGCAAGCTCGGCCTATCCTATGATGGTGGCGCGCTGACGACGGACACTGATTATAATATCCAGCTTGGCTCCACCTATTTCCAGCGCATGCTCGATAACTATGGCAGTTACCCGCTTGCTGTCGCTGCTTACAATGCCGGGCCGGGCAATGTGAACAAATGGCTGAAGGCAAATGGCGATCCGCGCATGGGCGGCACCGACATGATCGACTGGATCGAGGCGATCCCGCTCTCTGAAACGCGCAATTATGTGCAGCGCGTGCTGGAAAATGCTGTGGTTTATGATCTGCTGAACCCGCAGCGCGCCAGGTCGCAGGGCAATGCGCGGCTTAGCTGGTATCTGGGGCGCAATCCGTCGGCGTGATGACCCCTTTCGCTGGCTGACCGCGTGGACACCCCCAATTACATCACGCTCGCGGGCTACACCGTGCTGCGCACCGAATATGATCAACTGCTGGGCGAGGAACGCCCGCGGATCGTTGATGTCGTGTCCTGGGCGGCGGGCAACGGCGACCGTTCCGAAAATGGCGATTACATTTATGGCCGCAAACGGCTGCGCGAGATTGACCGGCGGCTCGGCTGGCTGTCGCGCCGAATGAAGGCCGCCAAGGTGATCGATCCTGCCGCGCAGATTGATCGCAGCCGGGTGTATTTTGGGGCCAGCGTGACGCTGGTGGATGATGACGATCACGAACGCACCGTCACACTTGTGGGTGATGACGAGGCAGACGCTGCCCACGCCCGGATTGGGTGGAGCGCCCCGCTTGCCCGGGCGCTCCGCGGGGCCGCCGTCGGCGACACCCGCCGCGTCACCCTGCCCGCGGGAACCCGCGATTATGAAGTGCTGGCCATCCGCTATCCGGATTAGTGGGGCGCAAAGCAGGCAGTCTTCGGCGAGCGCTGCACCATTTGCGGCGAAATGCGCGCCGTTCCGGCCCCATCCATGCTACGGCCCGTTCAGAGAAAATTTCATTTACGAAAAAAAGAGTAGCTGAATGAGCATGATGCGCAGGATATTTGTTACCGGCAAAGTCCATAATGTCGGCTACCGGGCATGGGCAATCCGCCGCGCGCAAGACCTTAGCCTCGCCGGATGGGTGCGCAATCTGAAGGATGGTCGCGTCGAAATCCTCGCAGCGGGCGATGAGGATGCGGTGAGTACGCTGATCGAGGAATGCCGGACCGGATCAGAATTCTCTCGCGTCAACACCGTTATCGCGGAAGCCGCCACCGATCTGATGCCCAAGGGGTTTACGAAGCGGCTTACGGTGTAGCGGCGGCTGGTGCGGGCGATACAGCCGGGCATGGGCCATAGCTTGCGATCGCCTTGTCGATCAGGGGACGCACCTTGGCATTGGGCAGCTTCACCAGCGTTGCAATCGGCACATCGTTGCCAATCTTCTCTGCCACCAGCAGCCCCAGATAATAACCGAAGCGTGATGGAAATTCACTCTTGGCCATGCGGAAATTGAAGAATTCGGCGTAATCGGGCTGCGATGTCGATTCCATCTTGGCGCGGAGCGCGCACATCGCCTCGGCCAGGCGCGGCTCGACCACGGGCCGGATCGCGACCGGCAGCGTCAGCAACAATTGCCGGTCGGTCGCGCCAGGGTTCATCCGCTTGGTGACATAGACTGCAAGCCCCTCGCTCCACAGCGAACACCAGAGCTGGCTGCAATCGCGGAAAAACCGTGCATGGTAACTGTGGAACAGCTCATGATCGAGCAGCGGCCCGATCGTCGACTGATCATGAATCCGCGCGATCATGTCCGCACCGAACAACAGGGTGGTGCGGCCTTTGATCGTCCGCGTACCGCCATCCATCTGGTTGATCGAATGGACCAGATAGACCGGCATTTGCTGGCGATAATCGGGAAAGAATTTGCGAAACCGCGCCTCGCCCGTCGCATAGGCATCGGCAAAACGCTCGGTCGTCGCGGTGATGGCCGCCCGGTCCTTCGGAAAGCTTTTCAGTGATGCGGCGATGATCGCATCGAACCGCGCCTGCCCCTTGCCCTTGTTGTTGTAAAAGCCGGGCAGCAGCGGATCGAATACTGCATGGAATTTCTCCACCCGCTCGGCATCGGGCAGATCGACCGTTTCATCGGCAAATCGGGCGAACTCATCGGTCAGGACGGTGAAGGCGGGGGGCGCGGGTTCAGGCTGCGTTTGCGCACTGGCAATCATGGGCAACGCAGCAAGAACGGCAAACAGTATCGATCGGACCATGGGCCACCTATTGTAGTGCATTGTATTGATAATACAGTGCCAGAAGCCGCGTCAACGTTCGTGGCGGGTTCTTCGCGCTGGTACGCTGCACCTTCCGCGGTTGGCCGCGATAGGCATCTCTGTTAAACTGGTGAAATGACCGAAATGCTGCCGCTCAACACCGCGCCATTACCGGTAAAGCTTCGGATCGAGGACTATCTGCTCCTCGACCGCTCAGGCGCGTTTGACGGCTATGCCAAGACGGAACTGATCGAGGGGCAAATCTTCTACATGAAGGCGCAGCATCGCCCGCATGCCCGGATCAAGATGAAGCTTTACGACGCGATCAGTGCCGAACTGCGAGATATGGGATCACCTCTTACGGCGTTTGTCGAAGCGAGCATTTCCATCCCTGATCACGGCGTTCCGGAGCCGGATATCGTGCTGACCAGCGAACCAGATGGCGAAGGGCTGATCCCGTTGCCAAGCGTCGCGCTGGTGATTGAGGTTGCCGATACGACACTTGGCAGCGATCTCGGACGCAAGGCCGCGTTGTATACAACCGCTGGAATCCCCGAATATTGGGTGGCGGATGTCGAGGCAAAGGTCATGCACCAGCTTTGGGCACCCGAGGGCGAGGCCTATACGCAGCGTTGCGAGGTAGCGTTCGGGAAGCGGATCGAGGCGGTGACGGTGGCGGGGTTGGTGGTGGCGATCGGCCTATAGCTTTTCGCCGATATCGCGACGCTCGTGCAGGACGCGAACGATCACCACCTGATCAGCCTCAACCCGATAGAAAATTCGGTGGCGTCGATAGGACAGCACGCGGATTTCCGGCGTGACACCCGGATAGATGCGCCCGATCGCCGGAAAATCGAGCAACCGATCGAAACACCCGCGCAGCCCCTGCAAATAGGCATCAGCAACGGTCCGACCAAAACGATCAACACTGAACGCATGAATCTCGCGCAAATCCGCGCGGGCGGCGGCCTGGATGTCGAATTTGGTCAGCGCTGCCCCTCGGCCAGGATCGCATCGATCACCGAGCGGGGGTCTTCGCCCAGTGTTTCGGACGCCAGCCCCTCATCGACCATCGCCTGCACCCAGGCGGTCTCATCGGCACGTTCCTGGTCACGACGGACGAGATCGCGCACATAATCGCTCGGACTGCTGAACCGGCCCTGCGCTACGCGGGCGTCTATCCAGCCTTTAAGCGCTTCGGGGACGGAGATGTTGAGCTGGGCCATGCGGGCATCCCTGTCCGCACAAAATTGCGCGGATTTGTTTAGGGATAGCTCGGGGGTGGGAAAGATTCAATGGCGTACCGCGAGACGTTGGGGTGGGGCGAAGCCTATGCGCAGCGGCGCGAGGTGGCGTTTGGGGAGCGGATCGAGGCGGTGAAGGTGTTGGATTTATTATTCTATCTTAAATAAGCTGCAGATAGACCGATCTTCACTAAGAAAAATAATTACTTACAAATCTCTCACAAATCTACATTTTTGCAAGCGCATTAAAGAGAAGAAGCAAGAAACAAGCCCCCAAAAGAAAAAAGTTAATCGCAAACGAGATTCTATATCTGTTCGTCCTCTCACTTCTAATTCGAATCAAGCTTTTTGCTCTATCCTCGGCAGACCCTCTATTTTTGTACTCGTCTATAGTAGTCCAGTAAACATTTATAACAGACATGGAAAACCCGAGGGATACCATTGAAGCGAGGAGGGCCAGCAAACAAGCAAAACGGAACTGAGAGAAATTTGTCAATTGTGATGTGTATTCCTTTGGCATGAACGCCAAAAATGTGAATATAGCACAAAACAATGAACTACTAGCGATTAGTCCACCCGCCTTTGAGTCCAATGCATCAAGATTAGATCGCGCATGTTCGCACAGCAAATCTACATCTTCTTGACGACTTGATTTCCAAGCCTCCACATATTGGGTCAATTCGGTTTCGCTCTTTGGCGAATCTTTCAGAAATCTAAACATATCCGCCCCCGGACAAATGATCTATTCACATGGCAATAGAGCGCTTTCCTAACGCGTCAGCTTCTTATACGCCAATCGCGTAGGCCGGTCCGCAGCATCGCCCATGCGCCGCCGCTTGTCTTCCTCATAGCTCTCGAAGTTACCCTCGAACCATTCAACATGGCTGTTGCCCTCGAACGCCAAAATGTGCGTCGCCAGCCGATCCAAAAAGAAACGGTCATGGCTGATCACCACCGCACAACCCGCGAAGCTCTCCAGCGCCTCTTCCAGCGCGCGGAGCGTTTCCACGTCCAGATCGTTGGTTGGTTCGTCGAGCAGGAGCACGTTGCCGCCCTCTTTCAGCATCTTGGCCAGATGGACGCGGTTGCGTTCACCGCCTGAAAGCTGGCCGACTTTCTTCTGCTGGTCCTGCCCCTTGAAGTTAAACGCGCCGACATAAGCCCGCGTGCCCACTTCCTGCTTGCCGAAGCGAAACACGTCCGACCCGTCGGACACTTCTTCCCACACGGTTTTGTCGGGGCTCAGATCGTCACGGCTCTGGTCGACATAGCCAAGCTTCACCGTCTGGCCGACTTTGATGTCGCCCGTGTCGGGTTCTTCCTGACCGGTAATCAGCTTAAACAGCGTTGATTTGCCCGCGCCGTTCGGGCCAATCACGCCCACGATCCCGCCGGGCGGCAAGTTGAAATCAAGGTTTTCGAACAGCAATTTATCGCCATACGCCTTGGTGAGTCCCTTGGCTTCGATCACATTATTGCCCAGCCGTTCGGGCATCTGGATAAGGATCTGCGCCTTGCCGACGGTGCGGTTTTCCTGTGCGGCGACCAGTTCATCAAACGCCTTGATCCGCGCCTTGGACTTGGTCTGGCGCGCCTTGGGGCTTTGGCGGATCCAGGCGAGTTCGTCCTGAATGGCCTTTTGCTTGCCCTGTTCCTCGCGGTCTTCCTGGTCCAGCCGCTTGGATTTCTTTTCCAGATAGCCGGAATAATTGCTTTCGTAGATGTAATAACGCCCGCGATCGAGCTCCAGCACCCAGTTGACGACGTTATCGAGGAAATAGCGATCATGGGTGACGAGGATGACGTTGCCGGTATATTCCTTCAGGAAATTTTCCAGCCAGCCAACGCTTTCGGCATCCAGATGGTTGGTCGGCTCATCCAGCAGCAGGATATCGGGCTTTTCGAGCAACAGCTTGCATAGCGCGACGCGACGCTTTTCACCGCCCGACAGCTTTGACACATCGGCATCGCCGGGGGGGCAACGCAGCGCCTCCATCGCGATTTCGAGCTGGTTATCGAGGGACCAGCCATCAACCGCGTCGATCTTGGTTTGCAGGTCGCCCATTTCCTCCATCAGCGCGTCAAAATCGGTATCGTCGGTCGGATCGCCCATTTCGGCGGAAATGGCGTTGAACCGCTCCACCATTGCCGCGACCGGCCCGGCCCCGTCGCGCACATTGCCGATCACATCCTTGGTGGGGTCAAGCTGCGGCTCCTGCGGCAGATAGCCGACCTTGATGCCGTCCGCTGCCCAGGCTTCGCCGGTGAAATCGGGATCGATGCCGCCCATGATCTTCATCAGCGTCGATTTGCCCGATCCGTTCGGGCCGATAATCGCGATTTTGGCGCTGGGGATGAACTGCAGGCTGATATTGTTCAGCACGGGCTTTGCTGCACCAGGAAAGGTCTTGGTCAGGCCCTTCATCACATAGGTATATTGGACGGCCATGGCCGATGCGCTCCATAAATGGGGATGAAGGACAGGAAAGAAATTCGAGGCGGGGCTTTAACGGGGCCGCCGGTGATTGGCAAACCCGCGCGCGGTGGTTAACCCTGTGCGCCATGAGAAAAACCCAGATGCTCGCGGCGCTGGCCGCCACCGCCCTTCCCTTCCTCGTGCCCGCTCCTGGTTTTGCACAGGGTCGCCCCACGCCACCACAGGCCCCGGCCGTTGATCCATCGGTCGCCGCACTGCGCGATGCTGCGCTGAAGGACGATGTCGCATACGACATTATCGAAGGCCTGACGACCGAGGTTGGCCCCCGCCCCGCGGGTACAGAAGCCGAAGCGCGCGCCCGCGACTGGGCGGTGAAAAAGCTGACCGAGCTGGGTTTCAAGAATGTTCATATCGAAACGACGTCGATGTCGGTCTGGCGGCGCGGAGAAGAAACCGCCGAGGTGATCAGCCCGTTCCCGCAAAAGCTGCGGCTGGCAGCGCTTGGCGGGTCTGGCGCGACGCCGCCTGAGGGGTTGACGGCGGAAGTTGTGTATTTTCCAACCTTTGCCGATCTGCAACGCGCGCCTGATGGCAGTTTGACCGGCAAGATTGCGTTTGTGTCCAACGCGATGGTCGCGACACAAGATGGCTCCAGCTATGGCGCTTTTGGCCCGGCCCGTTTTGTTGGCCCTGGCGTTGCCGCGAAAAAGGGTGCCGCCGCCATCATCGTCCGATCGATCGGCAGCGATCACGGGCGAGGTCCGCACACCGGCCAGACCAATTTCCCCAAGGGCGTCGCCGCCATCCCCGCTGCCGCACTTTCAACATCAGACGCGGATAACCTGTCGCGGATGGTGGCGCGCGGCAAGCCGATCACGCTGCATCTGGTGCTAACCCCGCGCCAAACCGGCATGCACGATACTGGCAATGTGATTGCCGATGTGCCCGGCACTGATCCAACCGCTGGCATGGTGCTGGTCGGCGGGCATCTCGACAGTTGGGATTTGGGCACCGGCGCGCTCGACGATGCAGCGGGCGTGGCGATTACCGCTGCCGCGGCAAAGCGGCTGCTTGACGGCCCTGCGCCGCGCCGCACGATCCGCGTGGTTTGGTTTGGTGATGAAGAAACCGGCGGCACCGGGGCGGCAGCGTATTTTGCCGCGCATCAGGGCGAGCGCCATGTGCTCGCCGCCGAATCTGACTTTGGTGCAGACCGGGTATGGCGTGTCGAGTTCAACCTGCCTGACAGCGCAAAGCCCGTTGGCGACCGCGTGGCGGCCGCACTTGCTCCGCTGGGCATTGTCCGTGGTACGGCGTTGGGCGGTGACGGTGCCGATATCGCGCCGCTGATTAAATCAGGCGTGGCCGGCATTGATCTGAACCAGACCGGCACCCGCTATTTCGATTATCACCACACGCCAGAGGACACGCTGGAACGCGTTGACCCCGAACAGCTTCGCCAGAATGTTGCCGCTTGGACGGCAATGCTGGCGGTAACCGCCAATGCGCCAGAGGATATCGGGCCAGTCAAACCAAAGTGACCCCGCCGAAAAAATAACGGTAACGCAATGAAAATAGACCACAAATACGTGGAACCCTTTGCGGGGAACCGTGTTTGTACTTTTGCCTTAGTGCCGTGATCCGTCCCGGGGGGCGGTCCGATTATCGTCCTTTTGGGGAGAAATTACATGAAGAAGATCATCCTCGCGGCCACCGTCGCCGCCAGCCTAGTCGCCATTTCCGCCTGCAGCCGCTCGCCCGAGGGCGCAGCGATTGAAAACACCGGCGACATGATGGCCGACAATATGGAAATGAAAGCCGATTCGATGGATGCGATGGCCGACAACACGTCGAACGCCATTGCATCTGACATGATGGAGAATTCGGCTGATGCCATGAACAGCAAGGCTGACAATGTCCGCGCCGCCGCCGACGACGCGGCGGATAGCGCCGATGCCATGGCGACGAACAAGCGCTAAACGACGAACGCCGAAACGGCGGTTTCAGGAAAAGGGGCGCTCCATTGTGGGTGCCCCTTTTTTTATCGGACGGTCGGCGATGCGACCGGGCAGCGAAAGATCAGGGCGGCGACAGATCAGGCGGGTGATTTACCCAAAAACCGCTCAATTATGCTGTCGGTCAACCGCGCGGGCCGATGCGTATCGGCGTTGATGCAGCACCAGCTCGATTGAACTTCAGCCAGCACTTCCTCACCGCGCCGAATGATCGTCTGATAGAATGCTCGGGCGCCGTGCACTTTTTCCAGCAGCACCGTGGCGACGACATCGTCGGCTAGGAACGCAGGCTTACGATAGGTAATTTCGTGCTTCAGGGCGACCCAGAGGTGAGATGCAATCGCCTCTGTCGGGGCTAATCTTTCCCAGTGGCTGATAACAGCCTCCTGTACCCATTTGAGATAGCTGGCATTATTCACATGGCCCATGAAATCGATATCAGCGGGATCAATGGCGATGTTGTATTGATGTGGGATGGACTGGAACATAATCCATGGGCATAGCACGCCCATCGCGCCTTGGCCCCATAATCTCGGGGCTTTCAGAATATTTTTCGGAGCAGCTTACCCCATGTCGTATAAGGATCCCGGCTTTACCGATCGCATCGCCAGTGCCGCCAAGGCCAAGCAGGCCGCGCTCGACAAGCTGAAGGCGCGCCCGCCGGTGGATGAAGAAGCCGTCGCCGCCCGCCTGGCAGCGCGTGCCGCCAAAGAAGCCGCCGATGCGGAAAAGCGTGCTGCCAAAATCGCCCAGCGTGAAATTGAGGCGGCTGAAAAGGCCGAACGCAAGCGGCTTGAAGCTGAGGCAGAGGCCGCCAAGGTAAAGCCGGAACTGACCGAAGCCGAGAAAAAGGCAATCCGCGACGCGCGATATGCGGCGCGCAAGCAGCGCAAACGCTAAAGCGCGATCGCGCCGGCAACCACGCCGGGGCAGCAACAACCTAAGCCGCCACCCGCCGTTCACGGTTAATGACGCGCTGATACACGGTCGCCCCGGCAAAATCGCGAAACTCCAGCGCCATTGCATCACGATCCAGGCTGATCGCGGCAAAGCCTGACCGCGACAGGCAGAATTGCGTGCCCTTTACCGTGGCAACAGGGCGAACTTCTGAGCCCGCCCCGCTCAGGATATAATCGACGCCATTGTCGACGATATGCTGCATGTCATGATCATGGCCCGCGATATAGGCCTGCACGCGGTGCCGCTCCAGGATTGGCTTGATCATCTCAACCAGCTCTGGCGTGTCGCCGTGGCTGCTGCCGCCGGATCGCACCGTGTGGTGCCCGGCCACAATTTTCCAAGCCGCCTGCGATTCGCCCAATGCCTTGTCGAGCCACTCAAGCTGCGCGCGCACGTCCTGCTTCGCGACGTTCTGCGCGATCACGCTTTGCACATTATCGCGGTATTTATGGACCAATGGCGATGTGTCGATAACGAACATGTCCATCGCGGGCATGCCCATATCGGCGCCCGATACCTTGAAATAGCGTGATGGCATGCGCCACCGGCTGCTGGTGGCGGCGTAATCAATCTGCGCCTGCGGGTTGCCGCGATAATCGTGATTGCCCAGCGCGACCTGCCACGGAATGTTCAGCGCCGGATCGGTGTAAACATCCTCAAACGAGCTTTTCCACTGCGGGTCGGTGATCGAATCGACCCCGTCGTCATAAAAATTGTCACCCACGGCCAGCACAAACCGACTCGACCGTGCGGCCGATGCCTTGCCCATCTGCACCGCGACATCGCGCTGATGCGCCGCGCCGTCGCGGCCCCAATCGCCAATCACCAGAAAATCAAGCGGCTTGGCCGCCGCCTGTGCGCCCACCAGCGGAGCAAGCACAGCGCCTGCAGCAATGCCGGCAACAACGGTGCGACGATTGACGGTATCGAACGGCATGAAACACTCCCCCCAAATTCAAGGATTAAGTCGCTATAGCCGATTTATGACAGAATGTGGTCGGGGAGACAGGATTCGAGACCGAAATACCTGTCTCCCAGACCCTCGGAAATCCGCGGGTTTTGCAGGATTGCCGGGCTCTTATGAATCTGTTGTGTGCCTGTGTCCAGTGCTCTCCCAACTTGGCAGCTTGGCGCTCCAATGCCGCTTCAAGCAGGACCTGCAGTCAATGCCCAAAGCTGCCGTTCGATCAAGTGCGTCGACGAACGTGGTGCGATTGGCGACTAGATAAAGCATCCATTCTCAAGAACGGATCTCAGCCCAGTGCGGCAACTCGCAACTCACCGCATGATCAGTGACACTGGCACTCATTTCTTCGGTTTCATCTGCGGGCGCGCTGCTTCCGCCGTGGCCTTAGCGGTTTTGAAGTCCTCGATCAGCGCCTCGAGCTCCGCGAGGTGTGAGATGAATTCATTGGGCTTGGGCACCGGCACCGTATCAGACGCGGGATTGTCATGGCTGTGGGTGTTCGCGCGGGTCATGCCGTTATGGAATCGGACCGCCAGTTCGTCGGGCAGCGTCACATAACGCAGCATCTGGGTCTGGATGACATCGACGCCGCGCCGAATGATGTCGTGGAAGATGACCTCCTCAACCATCCGCTCATAGGTATCCCGCAGCCGTCCGTAGAGATTCTTGATCGCATATTCATAGTCGGCCGGACTGGCGCTATGGAGTTTGTCCAGCGGTGCGAAGCTGCTCTTAATCCCACCGATGCGCTTGGCGACATTCAATCCCTTCCACACCATTCCGGCCGCGTCGATCTTACCGGCGGCATCCTTGTCGCTGAACAACGCGATGGTCACCGGCTCGATACCGACCCCGTCGGCAGCCCGGCACAGCTCGTTGAAGAAGACGATGTCGTGGGTGAACACGACGACCTGGCGCCCAAGCGCCTCCGACGCGATCCGTTCGGCGACCCGCGCGCTACGATCGCGGTCAAGCGAAGAGACCGGATCGTCGATCACGATCGGACCAGAACCCTCGGTCAGCGCTACTTCCGTCAGGAAGGCCGCGAGCGCCAGCGCGCGCTGCTCGCCCTCACTGAGGATCTGAGAAGTCACCTTGGTGAGCTTGGTTTGCGGATCGACCTCGAACTCGGCCTTGGTCTGGCCGCTCTTGCGCGCCAGCCCCACCTTAAGATGCAGGATATCCAAGGTCGCTCGCTCGTCATCGAACTTGGAGACCACCGCCGCTGTTAGATGGGTATCGATAAGCTCGTTCGCGCGCTTGGTGATGCCGGTCGTTGCGACCAGCGTCAGCGCCTTGGCATAGGCGGCGTCGACGACCAGCAGGTCCCGCCGCGTCGTTAGCTTAGCCTTGTTGCTATTCAGGATCTTGCGGTCCTCCAGCTCCGCCTTCTCGGCCTCAAGTCTCTGCCGACCTTCGACCAGGCCAGCCTCGGCGAGTGCGGCTTTTTCCTCGCCGGTCTTGGCGGATAGCGCGTTCAACGCCCCGACCGGCGATTCCAGCGGCTCGATCTCGGCGAGTTCGGCCCCCTCGAGACGCGCCTTGGCATTGGCATAACGCCCGACAACCGCCACCTGGAACGTGGCCAGCGCGTCAGCCAGCGCCGCATCGCGGACACGCACCTGGTCAAGCCGGTCGGCAAAATCCTCGCCGCGCAGGTGCGACAGGGCCGGGAGCTTGGCAAGCGCGTCGGATACCGCGCTTTCCGCTGTATTTGCGGCCGTATCTAGCGTGTCGTCCATGTAAGCCTGAAAGCGCTGCATGCGACCGATACCATCCGTCAGGAGCGGCTGCTGGCAGAGCACGCAGGCTGCATTGCCGGCATCGGTTGCGATGACGGGAAACTTCTGTTCGGGATAGGCTTCGACCACCGAATAATCGCGCGCAGCCTGCCAAAGGATGCGCCAGGTTGGACTGCCGACACCGTCGAGCGGATCGTCGTCGAACAGCGCGCCCGCGGCGAGCTCGGCCGCTTCGCGCGCAGTTTCTGCTCTGGTCCGCAATTCGGTCAGCGCGTCGAGCGAGGCATCACTAAGACCGGTTGTCGCGGTGGCGCAGTCCAGCGCGATCGCGTCGAGCCAAGACAGGAGCGCGCCGAGGTCGGACGCGGCGGTCGTGCCGGCTGCAAGCAGGGTGGTGATCTCGTCGAGCCTCTGGACATCCTCATCACGATAGGCCGCAGCGGTCTCAATCAAGGCATCGGTAGTCGACTTGGCGAGGCCGCGATTGAACTCCTGCGCCGCCGTTTCGCGTAAGACAGGGAAGGCGATTGCGCTGAGTGCGATCTTATTGCCGACCGCCGCGCTCTGTTCGGTCTCGAGCTTGACCTTCAGCGCAATACAGACCGCGTTGAGCCGGTGCGGCAGTGCGAGACCAAACGGCAAGTAGCGTATCTGGTTGCCGCCATCGACATAGAGCTGGGCCGACGCGCTATCGAACACGGCGACCTGCGCCAGTTGCGGGGCGGCAGTCATCCCCGGTGTCCAGGCGATCGACACATCGCCCGCGCCGAGATCGACGAGGATGTCGGCGGCCTGCGCGCCCGCGCCGTCGCCATAGACGTCGGCGAGCACTTTGAGCATAGCCGGATTTTCTATCCGCGTCCGGCAAGCCGTGCGCAAGATACGCACGAAGCCCGACTTGCCGCTGCCGTTGCGCCCATAGACGATGGTCAGCGCCTTGGGACAGAAACTGAGCGACGCCTTAGCGACGAGCCGGTTGACGCCTTCGACATTGGTGATGCCCTTAAGCACCACGGGCAATTGGGCGCCGCCGCCGAAATGCGCCTTAGCGAACGGAATCGCGACGGGCGGCTCCACCGCCAGCGTGAAGCCGGCCGCCTGCTTGACCATGGCGAGGAGCTCGTCCTGATCGGCCTCGGAGAGATCGTTGGCAACCGCGAGACGGCGGATGCAGTCGCGCCTCCACGGCGTCTGCGTCTCCGACCAAGCGATGATATCGTCGATCGGCTCGCTCACCATTGCCCCCACCATATTGCGCTCTACTATCCCACGCAACGGCGTGGGTCACCACATCGAGCGCGTCATCGAAACATAAAGACATCCAGCTCTAGTCGTTCGATACCCGAAAGCCACTAGTCCGCAAAACCTTCTTCCTAATCGATTTAACGGATATTTTGCGACCATGTAATAAATTCAGTGTCGTCTTGCGACATAGGTTACATGAGCCAATCGACGGTCTTCACAGTTCGACGACCGCCGCATCAATCTGCCGCGCGACCCCGCCGCCACGATCCAGCTCGGCCCACAGGAAAACGACGCTGCCACCGCTCACCTCCTGCAGCCGCGCGCCGATGTTCCGCTTCTCAAGGCTGTCGGCGTTGTCGGTGCGGTCGGCGCCCTTGTATTCGACGATCAGCTTGCGGCCGTCCGTGAGCTCGGCGACGAAATCCGGGTAGAACAGGTCGGTCGAGGTTGGCAGCGAATACGACCAATCTGTCCGATCGACGTTGCGCACCCAACGGTGGATGGCAGGGTGGTCGTCGATCGCCACTGCCGCCATCCATTCTTCGCCACCGTGCTTCAGGTCGCCGACCTGCGCGAACAGATGTTTCCGCGGGCGCCACGGGCCGGAATATGGCGTGCGCGGGTCATAGCCCCGCTTGGAAAAGCTAAAGCCGCTTTCACCCAGGCCCAGCACTGGCGCGATGTCGCCGAGCAACAGCTGGACGCCGCGCTCGCCTGCTTCCCGGCGAAGCTGCGCGACCCGCGATACGATCGCGCGGCGAAGCGCATATTTGCCGCGCACCAGCTGCGCCAGGGGGATTGCCGCTGCGACGCCTTCGACGACGCGTCGACAATATTCGAGGAATACCGGCTGTGCCACGTCGCGTTGGCGGGTGGTCCGGTCCAGCCAGCGCGACAGCGCCGACACGTCCCAGTCAGTTGCGTCGTCAAGCGCCAGCTCGGCGTGGGCATCGATCCGGGAATAGACGACCTGGTCGCCATCGACATCCATCTCGAAGGTGTCGGGGCGTTCAGTCAGCGCGAAACCCGGGAGCGTCGTGTCGACCTGGCGAAGGTCCCACCCGCCGACATCAACCAGCGTCTCGGGAAACACGATCTCAATCTGACCATCGCGTTCAATGGCGAGACGCGGCAGCGTCAGCACCTCGCCCTGCTCGGCAGGCGATGAGGTCGCCGCACGGCGTGCGATGTAGGCCTCGACGGCAGTCCCCGGCGTTGCCGCTGGCGACGTCACCGCCGCCGCCACGTCGCGCAGCACATTGTCAGGCGCGTCGGCATCGAAGGTTATGGCAACGCCGCCTTCGCCATCGTCGGCGATCCGGGTCGCCGCGATCATCTCGGCGGTCCAGCCTGACTGATCGGGCCGTTCTTGCACACGCAGCACCGGCAGCTCGGGGCGCATAAACAGCGTCTGGCCCTCGCGCCAATCGAAGCTCTCAGGCTGTTCGACGATCGCCTCCAGGGCGGTTCGCTCGTCAAAACCCATCGCGGTCAATCGATCCTTCAGCCCTTCGGCCGCGTCGAAGAAGTTGCGCTCGGACACATGCGCGTAGGCGCGGTTCAGTTCTTCGGACGATCGCCGGGTGGCGAACGGCATCCGCAACACGCGGCCGAGCAACTGTTCAACCGCGCCGCCGCTGCGAATGCTGGCGAGCGAGCAGAAGACATAGGCGAACGAACAGTCCCAACCCTCTTTCAACGCATCCACGGTGATGAAGTGCTCAATGATGCAGGCAGAATCGAACAGGTCGATTCCGTCGAGCTCGCGCTGGTTGCCTGTCGCCACCGCGATACGATTTTCGGGAATACGGCAATCGTCGATCAGGTGGCGCTTCACCACCTCCACCGTGGCTTCCGCGCCTTCCCGAGAAGGCATCGCCTGGTATAGCGCAATGGGGCGGATGCCGCCGCCGTCCTTGGCGGCAATGCCTTCCAGCCAGGCGCGGTTGTCGACGGCATGGGCGATCGCCGCCTGCCAACTGCCGTGTTGGGAAAGGTGGATCGGCAACTTGATCATGTCCGCTGCCTTGAGCTCGGCCGCCGTGGCCGACACGATCACGTTGGATCGAACCGGCGTCGCCGTGAACTCAACCACAGCGGCCGGCGCGATACGCTGGATCGTCTCGCCAGACAGCGTCGAGGTGAAATTGTGCGCCTCGTCGACGACAATCAGCGGTCGGTACAATTTTAGTAGATTGGCAAAGCTCGCGATCGGCTTGCCTCGCCGCGCGCCCTCTTCGTGCCGCGCGACGTCTGCCCCGGCGCCAAGCTGCGCGAAGTGCGGCTCGAGCTCCTCATCGTCCTTGTAGACGTTGCGGTCGACGACATTGTTCACGCGGAACGACTGGACGGTGGCGACGATCACGGTTGCCGCGTCCATCATATCCTGTGGGCGCAGCTGCCGACGCTCGTCGATGCTCAGAACGCGCACGGCGCCGCCAAAGCTGGCCTCCAGCGCCTGTCGATAGGGGTGCGACGGCTTCTTCAGCGCATCGAGTGTCTGGTCGGCGATCGTGCTCGACGTCACCAGCCACAGCACCACCGGATAGCGCTGGTTGAGATAGGCATCGCGCGCGACGCCGATGGCATGCGAAGCAAGCAACGTCTTGCCGCCGCCTGTTGGCAGTCGAAGGCAGCAATAGGGGACATCAGGCAGGTCGGCGAGCGGGCGATAGGCCGCCTGGAAGGCACCCGGCTCGCCCACGGCACAAGCGGCGGCATAAGCAGCCGCGTGCGGGCGGACCGCCGCCTGTTCCAAGAACACCCGCAGCGCATCGAGCGCGCGACGCTGATAATCCTTCAGTTCCATCAGCGCGCCCTCACATCATAGGGCGTCTGCTTGAAGGTCACGCCCGCGTCCACAAGCCGTGTCGCGCCCAGCTTGCACCATTCGCCATACACGGTCATCGGACCGTCCCAGCCGCTGACGGCGCGCAGCCGTGCGAGCAACGCCGCCGTCAGCACATTGCCGCCGCTGACCGAGCGGTCACCGAGGATGCCGTTGTAGAGCAGGGCGTAGCCGGTGCCGTCATGCACCCCCAGCATTGGCGTGTCGGCTGGTCCGCCGAACGGCGTCCCCGTCTCGCTGAACCAAATGTGCGCGGCGAGCGTGGCGAAGGCGATGCCGTCGGCAATGTGCCCATCGGCATCGAACACCGCCGCGCCCAGCCGATAGAAGCGATAGCCGCCACCGCCCGTCCAGCCGAGGGCTTAGGATACGCCGCCTTGTTCACCCGCGATCACCTTGTCGAGCCGCGGCTTGCAATGGGTCTCGGCATGGTCGCCCATCTCGATACCGATCCATCGCCGGCCCATCTTGTGCGCCACCGCCGCCGTGGTGCCGGAACCGAGAAAGCTGTCGAGCACAAGGTCGCCGGGGTTGGAGGCGATGTGCAGAATGCGCTGCATCAGCCGCTCGGGCTTCGGTGTGCCGAACGGCGTCTCGTCGTCGAACAATGACAGGATTTCACGCTTAGATTCTTCATTGGTGCCCACATCTTCCGCCAACCATAGCGACATCGGCACCAATCCCGCTTCTTCGCCCGCGAACTGCTTGATGCGCGGGCGTCCAGCGCCGTCCCGGGGAAAGTAAACGCGGCTCTCGGCTTCATATCGCCGGAAGACTTCCTCGGTTGCGCCCCAACAGCGTCCACGCGGCGGTTCATGCCGCTCGCCGTTCGGGCCCTCGATCACATACATCTGATTGAGCCGATAGCCCTGCGCCGAGAACGGAATTGACCGCCAAGGCCCTCGCGAATCCGCGTCTGGGTTCGAGAATCCGTTGAGGTTCGGTGGTAGCGGGTTGCGGATTGCCTTCCATTGCACCGGCGGCGTCTTGCCATACGCAAGCACCGTGTCGTGGGCTAAGCCGATCGCGGCGCGGTTCTCGCGAGACGTGCGCTTCTGCCAGATGATCTCGGCCAAGAAGTTTCGCCGCCCAAACACCTCGTCCATGATGACCTTGAGGTAATGCCCCTCATTGTCGTCGATCGACACCCAGATGCTGCCGTCCTCCGCCAGCAGATCGCGCAGCAGCACGAGGCGCGGATAGATCATCGCCAGCCACTGGCTGTGCTCGAGATTGTCGTCGTAATGCTCGAACGCCGAGCGCGTGTTATAGGGCGGATCGATGTAGATGCACTTCACCGCGCCCTTGTAATAGGGCAGCAGCGCCTTGAGCGCGTCGAGGTTGTCGCCCTGGATCAGCATATTAGACGCGCTGCCGTCGCCGCCGTCTAGCGTCGGCACGCCTTCCAGCAACCGATACGGCGCAGTCGCCGCCGCGCGCACATCGTCCTCGCGCGTTATCCAATCCAGTATCGGCACTTAACCCCCAAGCATCACAACGGCTTCCATGCCGGTGTAGCCTGTCGCTGCCTGTAGGGACAACCTTTGACGCGGGCGTGGAAAAGTCCGGGATGGAGCCCGTCTCCTTGACCAAGATAGCAGAGGGGAAAAGCCTCGCTGCAGCTCGGTCCTTAAGGAGAATGAGCATGCACGAACTTCGCCATATCGCGGCCGGGGCGATCATCGCCAACGCCGCCGACGACCCGGACATCCGCATCCTGCGCCGGGTATCGACGCTAGAAGACTTCCCGCTGGCTCCACGGGGCGGCGGCCCCTTCCGGCGCGTTGGCATCGTCGACAGCGAAACCACCGGCACCGACCCGCATACCGACGAAATCATCGACATCGCCGTCGTCATGCTAGAGGTTGACACAGCCGGGGAAATCGTCGGCATCGCATCGGCTGGGGAGGCGCTGCGCGATCCGGGCATGCTGATCCCACCCCACATCACGCGGATCACCGGTCTCACGGATGACGATGTCCGCGGCAAGTCCATCGATCTCGATCGGTTGGAACTGCGGCTGGCCAGCGCCGACGTGCTGATCGCGCACTATGCGCGGTTCGACATCGGCTTCGTCGAATGCCTGATGCCCGGCATCGCCGGCTTGCCCTGGGCCTGTTCGGCCAGCGACTTCGATTGGGTCGCGGCCGGCTATGACGGCTGCAAGCTCGGCCATTTGCTGATGCAGATCGGCCGATTCAACGGCGCTCACAGGGCCATGGCCGACGTCATCAGCCTCATCCACTTGCTGGCTCATCGGCTCCCCCACGGCGGCACGGTCCTCGGCGAGCTGCTAGCCAACGCCGAGCAGCCAACCGTCCGGTTCGAGGCAACCGGCGCCGCGTTCGAGCGAAGGGGCGTGCTCAAGGCACGGGGCTACCGATGGGATCCACGCGGCCGTGTCTGGTGGTGCGAGATCGCCCAACATGAGTGCGCCGACGAAGAACGGTGGTTCCGCGAGCACATCTGCCCGGCCGGTCCGCTGCCACGGATGCTGCCGCTCACCTGGCGCCAGCGCCACCGCTGACCGACTTCCAGATCGGAGATTGACCGGGCCGGAATGACCATCGGCGCCGGCGAACTGTCCTCAAAATCCCAGCCAAAAATCAAAACGGAGAATACCATGAACATCGACCTTCCAGCTGCACCGCGCGGACCGCGCAGCTACATCGTGCTCGACCTCGAATCCGCCGTGCTCGACGACACCGCACACCGCCGATATCAGCAAATGGAGCGCTGGACGCCCGGCGATGGCGACCAGCCCAGCAGGCGCAACTACACCCGCAGCGAGGATCCTCTCACGACGCCGCGCTGGGTTTTCCAGACCATCACGACGGCGGCGCTGATGGTCATGACGGAACACGTGGATGGCGGCGTCGACGTCACCCGGTTCGTCAGCTACTCGATGCCGGAGCAGGACGAGCGCGGCGTGCTGACTGCTATCATCAAGGAACTCGGTGACGCTCCCGCCGAAGCCGAGCTCGTCACCTGGGCCGGGTCGATGCACGACGTCCCGCTTCTGGTAGCGGGTTGCATGCGTCACGGGCTCACCCTGCCAAGCGGCTGGAAATGGTTGGCATTCGGCGGCGGCAACGGCGCGCGCAACCTTGATCTGGCGCGGACGATCACGGGCGGCTTCAAGATGAAGCCGGTCCACATGTCCGAGGTCTTGGCGGCAATGGACCTGCCGGGCAAGTTGACCGCGCCTCCCTTTGCGCTGGCCCGGTTAATCTACGCTGGTCGCTGGCTGGAAGTGCGCGAAGCGTGTGAGGTCGACGTCTGCTCAACAGCCCTGTTGCTGGCGCGCTGGCGCCAACTGCACGATTCGCGCGCCGATGCGCGCGTCGTCGAAGACCGCATCCTGCGCAGGGTCATCGAGCTGGTGCCGGATCGCAGCTACGTCGGCGAGCTGCAGGCACGGCGGGACGCACTGTTCGCAGCTCAGTGCAACCAGGCCGCGAACGATGCGCTGACGCTGGCGCCCTGGCTGGAGCAGGACGCAGCCTGACGTCGGCAACGACACTGGCGGCTATGCCGCCAGTGTCGTTTGCAGGTGACCTCGGTTCCAACGATGTCCGATCAGCAAGGCCCGCTTCTCGTCCATCACCAAGTAATTTTGCCGATGGTGAAGAGCGGCTTTGAGCACCGCAAAAACGCCGGTGGCGAATGCACCGGTCGTGTCTTCTTATCTGCTCTGGATATCGACGACGATCGCGAAGCCGGGGGGCGGCTGGACGGCCACAGTCCCACCATGCGCCGCGACGATCGCGGAAACCATTGCGAGACCTAGGCCATGTCCGCTGGTGGAGCGGCTGCTGTCGGCCCGCGTGAAGCGCTGGAACAAGGTCGCCGCCAGTTCCGGCGACACGCCGGGGCCGTCATCGGTGACGCTCAACCGGACGCTGGTGCCGGTCCGTTCGAGCGCGACCGTCACGTTGGTGCCGACGGGCGTGTGCGCGGTCGCGTTGTCGAGTAGATTGCTCAGCAGCCGCTGGAGCAATCGGCGGTCGCCTTGGATGACGATGCCCGGGGCGATGGCGGATTCCAATCGATGCCCGCTGGCTTCCATGGCCGGTCGATACACTTCGACCAGGTCGGTTACGAGTGCGCTCAGCGACACTTCACTGAAATGGGCGCGCGCGCTCATGCCCTCCACCTCGGCGATTCGCAGCAGCGCGCCGAAGATTTCCAGCAAGTCGCGCGCCTCGCTCGCGGCCGCCTCGATCGCGTCGCGCTGAACGGCGCGGTCGTCGCTTGCCAGTGCTTCGTCGAGGCGGTTGTGCAGCCTCGTCAGCGGCGTGCGCAAATCATGCGCGACGTCGCTCGACACCTGGCGCAGATTGTCCATCAGCCCGCCGATCCGGTCGAGCATGCGGTTGAGCGTGGCAGCCACCCCGTCGAACTCATCGCCGCCGTCGGTCATCGGCACGCGCCGTGCGAGATCGCCATCGATGATCGCGAGCGCAGTCCGGTCGATCCTGGCGAGCCGGGCACGTGTGACTGCGCCGACAATCCAGGCCGCGGCGATTCCGAGCAGCAGCATCGCGCCGAACGCGCCAGCGAACAGCCGCAGCAAGGTCGCATCCATCTCGTCGATCACCCTGCGGTCGGCGGCAACGAGCAGCCGGTGCCCGTTCGGTAAGGTCGTGGTCAGCGATTGCGCGATGTGCCGCTCGCCAGCCTCAGTGTAGGGCAGCAGTTCGATATAGCCCGGCTTGGTCGGCACGCGCACGTCGAGCCACCCGGCGACCGGGCGACCGGCGGCATCGACCAGCCGGTAACCAAGGCTCGCGGTGCTGCGCGCTGCCTCGCGGCGACGGATCGCGGCCGCGATGCCGGTCGGGCCGTCATCGCCTTCGTCAATCAGCGCCTTCGTCTCCGCGGCGATGCGGTGATCGAGTTGTTGTTCGAGCGCTTCATGCGTCGTCTCGAACGCCACGACGCCGATCGCCAGCGTCGCCAGCGCAAATCCGACGGCGACCAGCGCGACCAAGCCGAATGTGCCGCGCCACCAGCGCCTCATCACTCTCCCCGGATCATATAACCAGCGCCGCGCACGGTCTCGATCGGGTCGAAGTCGAACCCCGCGTTGAGCTTCGACCGCAGCCGGCTCAAATGCGTTTCGACGATATTGGTCTTGGGGTCGAAGTCGAAATCCCAGACCCGCTCGAGCAGCATGGTGCGGGTCATCACCCGGCCAGGGTTGCGCATCAGTTCGGCAAGCAGCACGAATTCGCGTGGCTGAAGCGCGACGCGCCGACCCGCGCGTGTCGCTGTGCGACGATCCAGGTCGAGGACGATATCGCCGACCTCTAGCCGCGCCGGCTGCACCGACGCGACCGGGCGACGCCCAAGCGCCATCAGGCGTGCGGCGAGTTCGCTGAACGCAAAGGGCTTCACCAGATAGTCATCGGCGCCGCCCTCAAGTCCGTCGACCCGGTCGGCAATGCCGTCGATCGCGGTCAGCATCAGGACGGGCGTGGTGTCGCCGGTCGCGCGCAGCGCCTTGACAAGGGAGAGGCCGTCGAGGCCGGGCAGCATCCGATCGACCACCAACGCATCGAACCCGCCCTCGGTCGCCTGGAACAGTCCGTCGCGGCCGTCGGCGCTGGTCACGATCTGGTGCCCCAGTTCGGTAAGGCCACGGGCCACGAAGCGGCTGGTGTCGGCGTCGTCCTCGACGATCAAGATACGCATCGCATCATTCTAACGGCGACGCCACAGTGCGCCAGCCTCCGCCGAGCGCACGGAACAGCGCGACTTGCGCCTGTGCGATGGCGAGATCGGACTGGGCGACGGCGAGCGACGCCTGCGCCACCGTGCGATCGGAATCGAGGCGCAGCAACGGCGCGGCATCGCCGAGGCGAACGCGTGCTGCGGCGCGGCGGGCGGTTAGCCGGGCCTCCTTGTCCGCTTCCACCAGCGTCCGATTGCGGCGCTGCTCGGCATCATAAGCCACGAGCGCGCTCTCGACCTCGCGCAGCGCGCGCAACACGGCAACGTCCCAACTGGCAAGCGCAGCACGTTCGCTCGCCCGTGCCTGCGCTAGCCGCGCCCGTGCTGGTGCCTGGTTAGGGAAGGCCCAGCTGACCAGCGGTGATCCCGTCGCGACCAGCCGACCGGTCAGCAGCCCAATCGCCCCGCCCAGATTGACGCGCGGATAGAGATCGGCACGCGCCACGCCAATGCGTGCGGCGGCGGCAGCAAGGCGACGCTCGGCCTCGCGAATATCCGGGCGACGCAGCAACAGCGCTGCGCCATCACCGATCGGCGCGGTCGTGCGTAACTTCGGTAGCGCCGCGCAGATGACGGGATCGATGCGCGCCTCAGCCGGTGGGCGCCCAGCCAGCGTCGCAAGGCGGTAGCGGGCATTGGCCTGTGCCGCTTCCAGAGGTGCCTTGAGCGCGGTCGTCGAGGCAAGCAGGCTCGCTGCCTGCGACACCTCCAGCGGCGAGACTTCGCCCGCGTTTAATTGATCGCGCGCCACGGACAACGCGTTCTGCTGAACCCCAACCTGATCGGCGACGGCGGCCAGCGCCTGGGTCGCGCCACACAGCTCGACATAAGCGAGCACCGTGTCCGCCACCACAGCGACGCGGACGCCATCAAGGGCCGCTTCCTGCGCCGCCGCATCGGCACGCGCGGCGAGTGTCGCCGAACGCAGTCGCCCGAACAGATCGGCATCCCAGCTAGCGGTCAGCGCCAAATCATAGTCGGTGGTCGGCACATTGGATGACGCGCTCGGCTGGCCTGCCGGATTGTCGACGGCAAGGCTGCTTTCGACCGTCGTCTGCGGCAGCCGCGCCGCCCGCGCCTGACGCAGCGCCGCCCGCGCGCCGTCGAGATTGGCATAGGCAACGCGCAAGTCTGCGTTGGCAGCAAGGCTCGCCTGCACCAGCCGGTCGAGCACCGGATCATCATAGAGCCGCCACCAGTCATCGGGCACCGGCGCGATTGAGGCACTCGGCAGAGCGGCAAAGGCGCCCGTTGCGGTTGTTGGTGCGATAGTGGGCGGCGGTGACGGCAAAGTAATGCAGCCGCTCGCCAAAAGCGCCATCAGGGGAGCGAGGCGCTTCACGCCGTCACCGCCAGCGCCTGAGCATCGGGCACAGCTCGCTCCTTGCCGAAGCGCGCGTAAAGCGCCGGCATCAGGAAGAGGTTGAGCGCCGTCGACGACACCAAACCGCCCAGAATGACGATTGCCATCGGATGCTCAATCTCATGTCCTGGAGCATTGCCCGCAACGACCAGCGGCAGCAGCGCGAGCCCGGCGCATAGCGCCGTCATCAGGATCGGCACCAGCCGTTCCGCCGCACCCCGGATGATGAGCTGTGGCCCGAATGCCTCGCCCTCGAACCGACGGAGATGGTCATAGTGCGACAACAACATGATGCCGTTGCGCGCCGCGATGCCGATCACGGTGACGAACCCGACCAGCGAGCCAAGCGACAACACGCCCCCGGTCAGCGCCACGCCCACGACGCCGCCGACCAGCGCGAACGGCAGGCTGACGCCGACCAGCGCGGTAATCCGGGTCGAACGAAACTCCAGCCACACCAGCAGCAAGATGCCGACCAGGCAGGCAAGGCCAATCGTCCAGAGCCGCTGGCGCGATTCCTGGAGTGCGGCATATTCGCCGAGCACTTGCGGATGGTATCCGGTCGCAAACGGCACCTGCGCCACCGCTGCGTTGACCGAGCGCGCAACCGATCCGAGATCGGCACCCTTCACATTGAGCGTCACATCGATGCGGCGCTGGCTGTTCTCGCGCTTGATCTCGTTGGGCGCGGGCACGACGAGCACATCGGCGACATCGCGCAACCGCACTGGCGCACCGACGGGCGTCTGGATCATCATGTCGGCAAGCGCATGTTGGTCGCCGCGCACTGCGGGCTCGCCCCACAAAGCGACATCGAACGCTTTCTGATCGCGGTAGATTTCGCCGAGTTTCTGCCCGGCCACCAATGTCTGCGCCTGCCGCCGCACTTCGCCCGGCGACAGCCCGAAAGTGACGAGATCGGCGGGACGCGGTCGGATCTGGATTTGCGGGACCAGCACTTGCTGCTCGACCTTGAGATCGGCCACGCCCGCGATGCCAGCAACCCGCCCACGCACGCGCTCGGCAGCGGCGCGTAGCTCCTCCTGATCGGGGCCGAAGATGCGGACGACGATCGTCGCACCCGCGCCCGACAGCACTTCCTTGATGCGTTCGCGCAAATAGGTCAGCACGTCGCGGTAGAGGCCGGGATAGCCATCGATCGCCGCCTTGATCTTGGCAACGCTGGCATCGTAATCGGCCTTGTCGTCCAGGCTGATCCAGAATTCGGTGAAGTTCGGCCCGACCACTTCGTCGGCGGCCTCGGCGCGACCGATATGCGCGCCGAAATTGCGCACCCCCGGTATCGCGCGCAATTCCTTCGAGGCGCGGATGCTGATGCGGTCCATCGCTTCGATCGAGGTGCCGGGCTTTTCGACGAAATGCATTAGGAAATCGGTCTCGCGGAAATCGGGCAGGAATTGGTCCTTGAAGCCCGCATAGCCGATGCCGGAGAGGAGCAGCCCGCCCGCGACGATACCCATCGCAAGGCTCGGTCGGGCGATCAAGCGAGGCAGCGTGCTGACGTAACGCCGCTTCAACCAGCCGACTAAGCGCGTATCGCCCTCTGCCTTAACCGGCGCATTGGGCAGCAGGAACAGGCAGAGCGCGGGCGTCACGACCAGCGCCACCAGAAGCGAGGCCGCGATCGCGAGCACATAGGCAATCGCCAGCGGCTGGAAGAACGTGCCTGCAACCCCGCCGAGGAAGAAGATCGGCAGGAACACCAGCATCACGATCAGCGAGGCGAACACCACCGCTGTCCGCACCTCTAGGGAGGCCGCGAGCACGACATCGAACGCCGATCGCGGATTGCCCGCCTCGCGGTTTAGCCGCAGACGCCGCGCGATATTCTCGACATCGATGATGGCGTCGTCGACCACTTCGCCCAGCGCGATCACCAGCCCGGCGATCACCATCGTGTTGATCGTGGCCTCGCTCCACAGCAGCACCAGCCCGGCGCCGAGCAGCGACAGCGGGATCGCGACCAGGCTGATCAGCGCCTGGCGCCAATCGCGGGTGAACACGAACAGCACGATCGCCACCAATAGGCAGCCGATCATCAACGCCCGCGAAAGATTGTCGATCGACCGTTCGATGAAAGTCGCAGGGCGGAAGATCGTGGTGTCGACCTTCACGTCCTTCAAACCGGGCCGCAATTCGGCAACCGCCGCCTCGACATCGCGAGTCAGTTGCAGCGTGTTGCCGGTCGGCTGCTTCTCGACGATCAGCATCAGGCCGGGGCCGTCATCGATGATCGCATTACCGATCGGCGCGGCAAAACCCTCGGTCACGCGCGCGACATCACCAATTCGCACCGGCGCGTCGCCGGCGATCTTGATCACCGTGCGCGCCAGGTCATCGGCTGTCTGGATCGCCCCTGCCTGCTGCACGGCCAGCCGCTGATTGGGGGTGTCGACAAAGCCGCCGCCGCCAACGAGCACCGCATCGCCGGTCGCCGCCCGCAATTCGTTGAGTGTCACCCCAGAGGCATTTAGCCGGTCGGGGTCGGCGAGCACCTGCAACTGCCGGTCGCGATAGCCCCAGACGGCGACGTTGGCGACGCCCGGCACCGCCATCAGCCGTGGCCGGATCGTCCAGCGCACCAGCTCGGAAAGCTGCATCTGATCGAGCTTCCTGGACGACACGCCGATCTTCATCGCGCGGCTGGTCGAGGAGAGCGGCGGCAGCATCACCGGCGGACGCGCGGCACTCGGCAAGCGGCTCTGCACTTGCGTCACGCGCTCCTGCACCAATTGTCGCGCGCGGATCACATCGGTGCCGCGATCGAACAGGATTGTCACCGACGACAGGCCCAGCACCGACTTCGATCGCAACGTCGCGAGATCGGGCACGCCATTGACGGCGGTTTCGATCGGCACCGTGATCAGGCTTTCGACTTCCTCGGTCGACAGTCCCGGTGCTTCGGTCTGGATCTCGACCTTGGGCGGCGCGAACTCGGGGAAGACATCGAGCGGCACGTCGGTCGACGCGCGCACCCCCAGCACCACCAGTAACAGCGCACAAGCAAGCACCAGCACGCGCTGGGTGAGCGCGGCACGAACCAGCCACGCCAGCATCAGTGCGCCACGCCGAACTCGGTGCCGAACAATTCCGCCGCACCCGCCGTGACGACTTCCGCGCCCGGGGTGAGGCCGTGCGCGAGGATCGCGCGATCACCCTGCGTGGAGGCGACTTCGATCCGCTGGCGGATGAAGACGTCGGGCGCGGTCCTCGCATAGACCCATTCGCCGCCATAGATATCGCGGACGATTGCCGATGTCGGCACCGACAGGCCGTCGGTCGTGCCGCCCGCGATCGGCAGCGTCACGCCGACCCGCTGGCCGACGCGGTAAGCGCGGTCGCGATTGTCGAGCGCGAAATACAGGTCGACTGTCCCGGCAACGGCATTGGCCGACGGCGGCGCCTGAACCGAACGGGCAGCGCGGGCTGGGCCGGTGTCGCCCAGCGGCCGGATCATTGCAGCCCGCCCGCGCTCGACCGCGCCGACATCACTGCCGAACACCGGGACGCGCACCCACAATGTCGATTGACTGGCGAGCGACCGGATTGACGGCCCGAGCAGCCGTCGCTGCGCGCTGGCGGCATCGGCGGCGGCTTTGGCGGCGGCAAGCGCAGCAGCCGCTTCATCGCGCGCGCGAACACTGCCCGCTTCCTCGCGGACCAGCGCGGCGGCGCGATCGAACGCAATCCGCGCCAAGCCAAGCTGCACCCGCGTCCGCGCGACCTCGCCATCGGCGGCCACTTGCTGAATACTGAGCTGCTGTAGGTTGCTCACTGAATTGGTCGGCACGCCACCGACGCCTGCGGGCACGACGATCTCACCACTGGTCGCCCGCGTCACGCTGGCGCTACTCGTGCCGACCCGCACCGTGGTGATGCCCAGCCGAGCCTGCGCCTCGCGTGTCAAGTTGAGCCGCAGCAGGTCGCTTTCATGCGCGACGGCCTCGGCCTTGGCCGGTGTCGGAGGCGAGGCGCTCGGTTTGCTACCACACGCCGCCAACAGGCATGTCGGAACCAAGACAAGGATTAAGCGCAACGCGGTCATTGTCCGTCCCTAGCTGCCAGTGATTGGGGCCAGCTTGGCGCGCCTATACGATATCCCAATGTTGTGCTTTACCGGCCAATATCATCGCGGTTAGGCGCCAAGGCTTGGATGAGCCTGGTCGCCTTCTCCGACATCGCCTGTTGCGCCGGTGTGAGGATCGAACCGGCTTCCGGAATGAGAGCTTGAAGGCGCTCGGCGGCATAACTCGCTTCCTTCTCGCGCTCGCTAGCCGTCGCGAGCGCGTCGGCGAGATCAAGGCGCTGAATCGCAAGCGACACCACCCACGCCGGTGGCTTCGCATCGAAGGCACGCGCGAGTTCAGGTGACGCCGATGCGATATTGGGATCGAGCCGGATTACGCCGCCTTCGGCGAATTTGATCGCTTCGGGATTCGATTCCAGCGCATCCATTACTCGCGTCCAGCGGACATTATCCGCCAAAGCCGCGTCTGCTTCCGTCTGTCGAGCAGTCACAGCCACCAGCCGCTCGGCTGCCAAAGCTGCCGCCTTGGCGACGCGCGCTTCGTCGACTTCCAGAGCGGCGCGCTGGCGCTCAAGCAGAGTGACTGCCGCCTCGTGCTCTGCGCGGCGGGCGTCCTGGATGGCTCGCTCGCGCGCGACCTCGGCTTCACGTTTCTGCACTGCTGCCTCCTGGTCAGCGATTGCCTTCTCGCGCAAACCAAGGCGTCGGGCGAGGTCACGCAGGCGATCGAGCGCGACCGCGAGCGCGCGCGCAACCGCCACTATCGGTGGCGACCATGGCTTGGCATTCGCGACGCGTTCGGGCTCGGTCATACGGTGTTGCCGCATGGTGAACGTCTCGCCGGACAAGCTCAGGGCAAGGCCGTTGTCGTCGTCGGCGGCACGCGCCAGCAATGCAAGCTGGGCCGCATGCAGCTTGCGGCGCTCATCGACATCCACACGCGCTGCGCAAACTGCGTCGCGCTCGGCGATGGCTCTCGCATACGCCGTCTCGGCATCGCGACGGGTCTGCTCAGCGCTGGCCGCGTCAGACTTGGCGCGACGCTCAGCAGCAATGGAAGCCTCGCGAGCAACGTCGTGCTCGAGTCGGGAACGTTCTGCCTCACCGCGCGCAACAGTGGCAGCGCGGCGATCATCCTCGGCGCGTCGCAAGGCACGCTCCATCTCGGCTCGCGCGACTGCTTGCGCCGACCTGTCAGCGTCAGCCGCTGCAGCAGCCTGCTCAGCCTCCCGCTCTCGACTATTGATACGTGTTTCGCGGGCCGCAAGGTCGTCCGAAAGCGCTTCGACCTCTCGCTCGCGGGCATCAAGGCGTTGTTCGCGGGCATCGGCTTTCGCCTTCTGATCGGCCAGCTCTTCCACACGCAGTTGTTCAGGCAGCTTCCAGTCAGGCCCTGGGATCAACTTCGGCTCGCCGCGTTTCACATTTTTCAGGCGCATCGTATCGCGGAGATACTCGAATAGCGCATCCTGAAGCGCGCGCCCTGTACCGATCGGGGTGGGCGGGCAATTGTACTTCTGCGCCAGCTCCTTCTGATGGCGGCTCACGGACACCGCCACCTTATCCTGGTGTTTCGTCTTTTTCACATATTTCGGCGCGATGAAGAGGTCCACGACGTGACGACTTTTCTCATCCCGGTCCACCCGATTCCCGAATATCGAGTTCTTGCCGAACACGCTTTCGACAAAGGCGGTTGCGTGCCGGAGCATCAGCGCAGGATATTCGCCGTCGACCAGATCCTTTGGGAATTGGATCACCACATGCATTGCCTTAGCTCGGCTCTTCGGGATGAATGCACCTGCGACGTGCTGGTGATAAAGCTCCTTCAGGTTCAACCCTGTCGTGGTGAGCGGTAGGTCGTTATTGATCGCGCGAGACTTGCTTGTCTTGTCGAGCCGCTTGCCGTGGCGTTCGGCATGTGTCAGTTCCGCCATCGATAGCTGGTCGATCCGTGCTGCACCGGCGACGCCGGCCACATCTTTTTTCATAGGTTCCTCAAGAGCCGCGCCGACGCGCGACAGAAAAAGCAGAACACGCTCTGCTTTTTTCCCGCGCACGGGAAAAAACGCGTGTCAGGGGAGAGCCCCTGAACCCCCGGAACGGCCCTACGCGAAGTCGCTACGGGCCGTGTCTTCCCCGGCCGCGGGGAAGACGAAGGCAGAAGGGGCGAAGCGGAAAACCGCGCCGCCGCCATGACGACGACGGCGCGGGCGCAACGGATCAGCTCTGGTCGTCACCATCGACGCCCGCCTTGTCGGCGTCCGGGCTGGCAACGAGCGGCATCTCGGTCTGACCGCTCTTCGCGCGGCGCACCTCAGTGACCGACGGCTGCCTCTCCTCGGCGACGACGTGGTCACTAGGCGTGCTGCCTGGTGCGACCAGTGTCGGCGCGAGCGTCGCGATGGTTGCTGTGAGCGCGTCCACCATTCCGGTCAGCCTAGCAACCTCCTGCTCAAGCAGGTCGATGCTGATCATCTTGGCACCAACTTCGCCTTCGAGCCCTTCGACCTGATGTTCGAGGTCCTCGATAACCTCGTCCTTCAGTTCGAGATCGGCCTCGTGTCCGCGGACAATATCGGCCATCGCGCCAACCGAGGCGTCACACTCCCTGCGGGCGAGGTAGGTGCGCTGATTAACGATGCCAGTGACAACGTCGCGCAGAGCGTCCATATCGATGTCCGTAAGGTGCTTTATGTCGAGCCCCTCACCTTTTTCGAGCCGCGCCTTGATCAGCCGGTAGTGCTTGCCAATCGTGGTGAGGCTACCCCGCTCGCCTAACTCGGTGCGGATCATACGCAACGTGATACGGTCAAGCGGAGTTCCATCGTCCAAAATACGCTGGACGGAGTTGTAAACGTCGTCATGATTAACGTTCAGGGGAATTGAGCTACCCATCGGGCGTACTCCTGTACACGTACGTACATCCCTGTACGTACACTTGTCTTGTACAGACGAGGAGCGGATGCTATTCCACGTCAGTTCGTGATAAATTCACGAACCGATGGGGCTTTTAGGAGCGACCCCCCTCTCCCCGCCAAGCGACTTGGCAAAGAATTTTAATTTTCCTCGAATATTGAGCAAATATGTGGCTTTTTTGCAACATATCTACCGCTTGAATGACTTCGAGACTGAAGCGTTGCTGCGAATTTTGCGCGGTCGTGCCGACCCCACGCGAGAGCGCTGCCCCAGAGGCACCCGATCTGGATATCGTCGACGCGGCAGCAGATAAGACTGGGCGCTGTCTGGCGCCGCCGTTGCGCGACGTTCAGTCTCGTCGCTCAGGTCGAGTTTGATTGGCCTACGCTGCCCAAAATATGGTGACCTGCAAGTGCAGCCGCTCGCTCGGCGCATCGGGCGTTAACTGTGCCACGGCCCCTTCGATCGGCGTGCGTCACGAGGATTAGGAGGCAAAATGTAGACTGTAAACTTGACCAAATCGAAATACGTCATATGTATCTCAAACGAGATACGGAAGTAGGACATATGGCTCATTCCGCCATGCTGCACGTTCGTCTGGATGATGAGATCAAGGCCAAGGGCAATGCCGCGCTGGCGGCAATGGGCTTGTCCGCAGCTGATGCGGTACGCCTCCTCTATCACCGCATCGTAGCCGAGCAGGCGTTTCCGCTCGAACTGAAGGTGCCGAACGTCGCCACGCTCGACGCGATGGCCGAGGCGGACGCCATCATTGCAAAGCGGGCTGCCCGCTACGACGACGGCGAGGCGATGATCGGTGCCCTGAATGGCTAAAGGCGCGCAGCAGAAGCGCGCCCTCCATCCCCGTGCCTGCGACTACACCAAGGCGTTCAGCAAGGATTGGGCGCGCCTATCTGGCTCTGGCCGATACGATATGAACCGGCTCAAGTCCGTCATGCTGATGCTGATCGCGAACGATGCGCCGCTCGGACCGGAATGGAAGGATCATCCGTTAAAAGGTGAGTGGTCAACCCACCGCGAATGTCATGTCGGCGGAGACTTCCTGCTCATCTACAAAACGGACGATGCTGCCGGCAAAGGCGGCACCGTCGTCTTTGTCAGAGCTGGCACCCACGCCGACCTGTTCGGCGAGTAGCCCGGGTTAGTCCTGGTCGGGCGACCGGTCACCCGTCCGGCATGCCCCGGCGTCGCTGCGACGCTTGCGCGTAATGCCGGCACCCACTCGCGACCGCTTCTCCAGAGGCAGCAGCCGTATAGGCTGGGGAACGATATGGCCGGTGATCGTCGGGACGTAGCGCTCGATGAAATCGCGCCGTTCGGGCAGCACGACATCTTCCCCTTCTGTCGCCATGCGCTTCGAATAGTGCTTGCCGTTGGTGCCTTCCCTGGCGTGGCCCATGACGTCTGCACGCATCAGCGCATTGACGCTATCAACCTCGTAGAAGCTTGATCCCAGCGACCGGATTGAATGGATGTCCGGCCCCTTGCCGGCGGGGTTGACGGGCAACGGCAGTCGCTCGGCGATGTAGCCAACCATGTGCTGCCAGGCGCGCTCGTAAAAGTGCGCGCCGCCGCGCTTCTCCTCGTTCAGATAAAGCTCGGGGAAGAGTGCGACGTGTCCTTCGACGCGGATTGCTTCGACATATTCCAGAAACCCCAGCCGGATCAATTCGGCATGGATAGGGAGCTTACGATTGCGCGCGCCGCGCTTCTCGCCCGCCATTTCGCCATCGCGGCCGCGGGTCAAATTGTCGCGAATGTGGAAATGCGGGACGGCGTGGTCTGCGATGATGTCGGCGACCTCAAGCCCGGCCGTCTCTTCGCGGCAGCTGTGATGGTAGAACCAGAGCAGCGGCAGATAATAGGCGGCGTCGTGCCAAACCTGGCAGCGGAGCCCATCGCCGCGCAGGCGGCTCAAGGCGCCGCCATTGCCGGTATAAAGCGGCGAGCGGAAAAGATGTTCGAGGTGCGCCGTCGTCCAGGGCGGGCGCGTGTCGATATTGGGATCGACCTTGATCGTGATGCGCCCGGCACTGAAGTCCATCACCGTAGCGCCGGGCATCCGCGGCTTCCACGACGTCGTCTCCAAATTCTTGGCGACCGTTGCCATCGTCGACAGGTCGCGATTGATCGTCTTGGGGTTGCGCCGATCGGCGGGGGCGACTGCTGGCAGCTCGGCGATCACATCCGCGAACGGGCGGGCCATGGCGCCCTCGGTCAACGAGCCGTAGTAAAAGCGAGCAGGCAGTTTCTGGATGCCCTTCTTGAACGCCGCCGCATCGAGATGGGTATAAGCGCCGAGCGGCTTGTCGCCGGTGATCCAGGCGAACGTCTCCATGATGCGGCGCTGTTGCTTGAGGTCGCCCTTCCAGATGCCGTCCGCCTTGAGGTCGGCGAGGACGTCATCGATCACGGCGCTGAAAGGGCGCGCATCATAGACCTGAAATTGGCCGTCGACAGCCGGGGGCGCGATCGGGACGACGACAGGCTCGGCACTGACTGGGCGCTGCCGGATCTCAGGCGCAGGTCCAAGGACCGTCATGAGCGCCGCGACGGGATCAGCGGCGTCCATCGCATCATCTTCGAAGGCGCGCTGCGCAAGGTCGGCGCCTTTGCCCATGCCGCGGATGATATGGGTCCGCGCCGGCTCGATGATGGCAGCATGCACCGGCACGCCCAATGCTTCCAGAATGGCAGCTACCTGTTCGTCACCGAGGTTGGCGAGGATCTGCGCGGCGTAGAAGTCAGCTCTGTCGAGGTGGGCATTCTCCCATGGTTCGGGCGGCACATCGCGGCGCGATGATTTCGGGCTGGCAGGGCGGTTGGGTCGGCGCAGCAACCGGCAGGCTAGCGCGATCGACGCGGCAACGTCCGGCACGGAATCCGACCATGGCTCATTGGCGTAGGCGTCATTGAGCAGGCCGCTGAGCTCTTCTTCGAGCGCGCGCCGGAAAATTCCCTCGATCTGCTCACCCGTCAGTGCAGGGCCCGATTGCAACATGTCCTCGACCGTCACTTTCACCGTCGTGAAGCGCGCCGACAGAATCGACGCGCGGGCGCGCGCGACCTTTGGGTCGGCCGTGCCCAATGCTATCGATAACGGCGTTGAGATAAGATTTCGGAAATGGATGCGGCGCCGGAAGGTGTAGCGGCCGGCACGACGATGGGCATGGGGGATGTTGCACACAGGGGGTCTTCGCCTTTCAGCGTGTGCTACCGATGTGTGCTACAGCTCTGTGCACAGACCGGAATAAAACACACGCAAAGTGGCGGAAATCCGTCGCTTTCGCGATAAAGTGGTCGGGGAGACAGGATTCGAACCTGCGACATCCTGCTCCCAAAGCAGGCGCGCTACCAGACTGCGCCACTCCCCGACGCTGGGGTGCCCTAGGCGGCGCGCGCCGCGAGCGCAAGCCGCTTGTCTTTTATTTGCAGCACAGTCGGGCCGATTAGGGAGGAAGTTGGTGGGCCCGGCAGGAATCGAACCCGCAACCTAGCCGTTATGAGCGGCCAGCTCTAACCGTTGAGCTACAGGCCCCACCGTCGCCGTGCCTAGCGGAGGGTTGGGCTGGTGGGCAAGCCTAACGCGACGCTTCAATCAACGCGTCCAGCCCAATTGGGCGAACCCCCAACCGGTCGAGCAGTACAAATATGCCGTCCCACCAATGATTGAACGTCGCCAGATCGGCACGATCGTGCACATAGGGGGTGTGGCCGGGCACCAGCGACGGTGAGTGAAACGAGAAGCTGAGCACGGCAACCCCCTGCTCCACCGCCACTTGCACCGCCCGCAACGCATCGCGCAGCGGCATTTGTTCAGGGGTCAGGGCAATTCGGGCCAGCAAGCCGCTCCTTGCCATCACCCCGCGCCCGCGCGGCACCCGGCCCAGCGCGGGAAACAGCGACGCCCCCTGCCCCCGAAAATGCCCCGTAAACACCGTCGTCAGCGGCAACTCCACCAGCCCGCCCAGCCGGAAGGCGTGATTGCCGATGGCGGAAAAATCAGGCCCACCCTCCGCCGAATAATCATAGCGCGCGCGCATGGAGCTATCGAGGGCATAGCCGCGCCGGGCAAGCAGCCCAATTGTATCCGGACCAATGCCGTAACGCCCGGCGCGATATGCCCTGGGGGCCTTGCCAAACGCTTCGGTGATCGCCGCTGTCAGCACCTCAAGCTTTGCCGCCTCCAGCGCAGGCGGCAAATTGCCGGGAAAGCTGTTATAGGGCGTCAACGCCTCATCAAATGGCGGATTCACCCAGGGGTGCAGCTGGGTGCCAATGCTTGACTGCCCGTCTTCCACAACGCGGCGCAGGATATCGATCGCAGCGGGATCGCTGACGATTGGGTGATCTACCATGAACCCCAGCGGCACCCCGGCGGCTGCGAAACGCGCATGCGCTGCCGGGATAGCGGTGACCGCTGTGGTCGCCCGCGATGTGCGCGCCAGCGGCGCTGTCCAGTCAAATTCCTCTTCGGTGTCGACGAAGACCGTGAAGCGCTGGCCGAACCCCTTAGGCCATTGGATCAGCGCGTCATTGTCGGGCGGCGCAGGGCGATAATGCCCCGCCGCGCGGATTGCCGGAGGAATATCGTCCGGCACGATCAGATGGTTGAAGCCTGGCCCACTTCATGAGTGAAGGCGGCGGGCAATCGCAAAGTCAAGCGATCAACACCAATCGTCAGGCTGCCGCCCAGTTCAACCGCCAGGTTGCGGGCCAGCCGCAGCGCAAAACCGGTGCCGAGCAAAGGCGCGCCCGTTGCTTCGGCTTCGGCCTCTGCATCGATCATCAACAGCGCGTCACCGGCATAGGCGGCAAGCGCACGGGGGCGATCGATATGGATCGCGACGGTCTCATCACCCTCCCTGCTCATCCGCACCGCAATCGTCTCGCCAGCGCTGCCCGCGGCGACTAACGCTGCCAGCAACCGCGAAAGCAGCCGGTCAACCGCGCGGTCATCCCCCCTGATCGCCACGTCGCCCGCAGCGATATCAAGCGCCAGCGCCGTGCTGCGCAAGGTGGAAAGCGGCTCCAAATCAAGCGCAATCCGCTGCAGCAGCAATGCCACGGGAATGTCGGTTGCGCGCAGGTCCAGCGCATGCGCCTCGATCCGGGCAGCAGTATCCAGGTCGTCAATCGCGCCGAGCAGCCCCATGGCCTGGTCGCGGATCGTGCCGGCATAATCACGGTACGCGCCGGCCACCGGGCCAAGCAATTCGCCCTCAATCATCTCTGCAAAGCCTGCAATCGCCGTGGTGGGCGTCCGGAGTTCGTGCACCAGTTGGCGCAGCGAATCGGTTGCCGGGGATCGGCCAATATGGGCAGGTTCCGCGCGTTCATCGGCACGGGGGCGACGTGCCGTGCCACGATAGCCGGTAAAGCGTCCAGTCGCCCGGTCAAACGCCGGCACGCCAGAGATGCGCCATTGCCCTGCAGCATCGGACTGCCCCTCAACCAGCAAACGTGCCTGGGCAAATGCTGATCGCCGACGAAATGCGCCAGTCGCCACGCCATCGACCTGCGCCGCTGCGCCAGCCGTGCCCGCGTCCAGCGACACGCCGATCAACGCCGCCCGCGATACACCCGACACCCACACGATCATGCCGCGTGCATCGGTTTCAAAGCTGAACCCCTCAGGCGCGGCCAGCGCTTCGCCGGTATCATTGGCGATAGCGGCGCTCGGTTCGGCCTGGCCATCCTCGTCGCGCTGACGCTGAAAAGCATCGATGCGCGCAACCAGATCAGAAATCTGGAAAGGGCCGCGCGGCGTAACCGTTTCGGGTGCAGGGGCTGGTGCAACTCCTGCCGAATCAGCGGGCGCTGGCGCAAGCGCCGTCACGGGCGCGGCAAGCGGTGCTTCAGCATCTGGTGCTTCGACAACCGGGGCTTCGACAACCGGGGCTTCGGCAGCCGAACTGTTCGATTGATCGTGATGGCGCAGCGCCTCGACCACGACGGGCAATCCAAACGCCACGCTTGCAATCGACACGAAGGACATCGCTCCCGATTGCGCCGGGGGATCAATAGGAGGGGGAAGATCGTCAGCCACGCTGAGCGCCAACGGCGCGGGCTCGATCATCAGCGGGGCAGCCGCAATCGCTTCTTGCGGCTCTACCAAAGGCTCAATAACCGTTAGCGGCGGTCCAGAAGGGCCGATTGGCGGCACATTGGGCGGGCGGCGTTTTATAACAGCCCTGCCGGGCTCAGGCGGCCGGGCCGCAATAACTGCCGTCCAGTCGATGGATAGCGGTTCAAAATGCTGTGCTGGCTGCTGTTCTGCTAGCGATTCAGGAATGGCTTCAGGCGCATCCACTGGCTGTGGGTCGATTTCCGCAACCGCTGGGGCGATGTCGTTCGCGGGCACCGGCACATATGCCAAAGCAGCAATCGCAGCAGGCGGGATAGCGTCGGCCGCAGCCGGCAGTTCTGCAACTTCGGCCAGCGGAGCGCCATCGAGCGGCGGACCATCGGTCGCGTCCTGCGCCAGCGGAGATGGTGCGGGAATATCAGCCGCCAACGCTGCCAGAAACGCAGCCCCAAACTCCACATAGGTTTCGGCTACCGCGTCGGTCTGGGCAGGTTCATCGGTTGGCGCGGACTCCGGCACCTCAACCATAGTGAGCTCAGTCCCGCCAGCCTCAGCCTCAGCCTCAGCCTCAGCCTGGACATCAACCGCAGCGTCGACCACTTCAACCGGAGCCGCCTCGGCTTCTGCCACATCCGCTACGTCTGTGATTACAGGGTCAGCGACAAGTTCAGGCTGGTCAATTACCGGTGCCAGCGCCGACGCAGGCAGGATAAAATCAATCGGGCCATAGGTTTCCAGCGCCCGAGTTACGTCGGCGGGCAGGTCGCGCCGGTGGCGCAATACAGATCGTGCGGCGGGCGACAGATCCGCGAGCATCGCAATCCACTGATCCGCCTTCAGGTCAGCCATCCGAAGCACCGGTGCCGAAATCGCCAGATCTTCCTCAGCGAACAAGCGCACCAGCGGCGCGGGTGGCCGCGCAAACGCCAGGGCGCGGGCGCTGGCGGCGCGAATCGTTGATGGCACTTGCGGGCGAATCGATCGCAACCGGGCGATCGCCATCTCGCTGGCCGGCGCACGCCCCCGACCGATCAGGTCAACAAGCTGCCGCCACGCCGTTTGCGCGCCAAAAGCGGTCGACATATCTGCCGATAATACCGTGTCGAGGCTGTCGTCGAACCGCAAAATTCAGATGCCTTCCGTCAACGCACAGGGGCGCGTCGTAACGAATTCTTAACCGCAATTACGGGCGCGTGGGAACAGCTGTTTTCGGCACGTCGCAATGTGGGACAATTGCGTTTGCTAGCAATTATATTATGTGAGAAGGGCCAAAAGCGGATCGAATCCATCGCGTACGCAAAGAGGGAATTTTCATGGCATTCGATCGCATCGATCGGCAGATTCTTGAATTGCTGCAAGATGATGGTCGCATGACCAATGTCGATCTTGCCGAACGAGTCGGGCTCACCGCACCCCCATGCCTGCGCCGCGTGCGGGCGTTGGAAGAACAAGGTGCGATCCGGGGCTATCATGCCAGCCTGGACGCCGCGACGCTTGGCTATCCCATTACCGTTTTCGCCCTGGTCAGCCTGCGCAGTCAAGCCGAACAGGATCTGTCGGCATTTGAAGATTACGTCGCCACGATCCCGGAAATCCGCGAATGCCATATGCTGAACGGTGAAATCGATTTTATCCTGAAAATCGTCGCGACTGATTTGAAGGCGTTTCAGGATATTTTGACCACGCACCTGACGCCGGCCCCCAATGTCGCCAGCGTCAAAACCTCGCTCACCATCCGCACGGCCAAGAATTTGCCGGGGATACCGGTGTTGGCTGAGGACTGAACGAAAATTGCCCGCGCGGGCTGAAACGCCGCGTGAACAAAAAAAGGGCGGCACCACGGCCGCCCTTTTTATTGTGTCCCCGATGGGTGCAGATCAGCTCGTCGGAACGGTTGCCCCAAGGTCGAGCCAGATGATCCAGAAAGCCGCAATCTCACGGCGCGGCGCGGTTTTTACATTGGCGAAGGCGGCGCGCGCATTGGCATCATCACGCAGCAGCGCATAGGCGATGCCAAGCCGTGTATTAACCTCTTCTGTCTTGGTCACGCCCTTTGCCAGCGCGACCTTATACAGCTCGACCGCCTTGGTGTAATTGCCCTCACCCAGATAGCCATCGCCAGCGGATGCGGCCGAAACGCCGGTTGGAGCGGCCTTTGCCTTGGCTTCGCGCGCGGAGATTGGACCGTCCAGCTTGATCGCTGCAACCGCTGCTGCATAAAGCCCCTTATCGTCGTCGCGGGTCAGCTGCATCTTGTTCGATTTAATGCCTTCGTCGAACACCGCCTTGGCCTCTACCGGCAAGCCAACCGTGTTAAGATATTGCGCATATTGTGAAAAATCAGCCAGATCGGCCAGCGCATTGTTGACGCGCATCAGGCGGAACAAGTCGATCTTCTGGCCCTTGTCGAGCAAATCGACGCGCTTGCCCGAAAAGCCGAAATAGACGATCAGCGAACGCCAGTTTTTCGACGTGGGATATTGCTTCAGCTTGGCCTGCGACCACACAAGATAATCATCGAAACGATCTGCCTTGGCCAGGCGCGGGATGATGTAATCATACCAAGCTTCAATCGGCTTGCGGCCAGCAGCCAGTTCGGCGTCGATCGCCTTCTGCATTTCCGCGGCACCGCCGACAATATCGCCCCCTTCAACCTTTGCCCTGGTCAGCGAGAGGCTGAGTTCGGGGTCGGTTTCGCCAAGGTCGCGTGCCTTTTCGATAAAGGTCACCGCCGTCGCATAGCGCTTCTGGGAATATTCCATCAGGCCGCGCCGATAGGTGAAGCGTGAACGATCCTTCTGCTCGGTCTTGGGATTGGCGATCAGGTCATCAAGCGGCTTTACCAGCGCACCTTCCAGCCGACGATACACTGCCGCGTCGCCATTGGCGGCTTGCTCAAGCCGATTTGCTTCAAGCTGAAGGCGGAACAGCTGGGCGAAATAAACCTCGTCTTCGGTTTTGGCGACGGCTTCGGCTGCAACGACCGCAGGCTCCGCCGCCGCCACATTCTTGGCCTGCAGCTGCGTCTGAGCCTCAAGCGCGGCCTTTCGGAATTCGGCGCCCAGAACCGGCCCCTTTGCTGCCTTGTCGTCCTTCTTCTTCTGCGCATCTGCAGCGACGGGCAGGATCAGCCCGGTCGTGCCGATCAGCAGTGCAGCAGCAAGGGCTGCCTTAGACAATTTGGTCATTTCAGAACTCTCCTGAAGCCGTTTTCAGCCTGTAATGCGGGTGCCATACCGGTCGGGCCATTCCCATACAAGCGGCCCATTCATGCAAAGAATATTGCCATCGGGACAGATTGGATCTGACAGAGGACGACTTAACCGCGATTGAACGCCCCCGATCCAGTTTGGGTCCGCAACAAACCGCTTTGACCGGCGCGCCAGGCACCGGTAGCAGGCGGTCATGATCGCCACCCTCTCCCCCGCCAAAACGCTCGACTATGCCACCCCCCTGCCCCAGGTCACGCCAACGGAGCCGCGATTCGGGCCCGAAGCGTTGGTACTTGCTCAGGCGGCATCCCGGCTGGGAAAGAAGCGTCTGGCCGACCTGATGGACATTTCGGACAAGCTGGCCACGCTGAATGCCGAACGCTTCAAGGCGTTCGAAACCCAGGTTGAACGGCCCGCGCTGTTTGCCTTTGCCGGTGATGTCTATACCGGTTTCGACGCCAAATCGCTGGACGCGCCCGCGATCGATTTCGCGCAAAACCATGTCCGCATGCTGTCTGGCCTCTACGGCCTTCTTCGCCCGCTTGATTCGATGCGGCCCTATCGACTGGAAATGGGCACACGCTGGGCACCGCGCCGCAAAAGCCTGTACAGTTATTGGGGCACCCGGATTGCCGATATGCTGGCGGGCGATGTGGCTGAAGAAGGATCAGGCGTCGTCCTGAACCTCGCCAGCCAGGAATATTGGCACGCCGTGGCGGGAAAGCTGCCCAAGGGTGTTCGCGTGATCGATGTGGATTTTCGCGAGCCCGGCCCGAATGGCCCCCGCTTCATCAGTTTCAACGCAAAACGCGCGCGCGGGATGATGGCGCGCTGGCTGTGCGAGCACCGGATAGAGTCGGTGGAGGACATGCGGAACTTTGACAGCGATGGATACCGCTTCGTTTCATCTGAAAGCGATGCAGACCGGTGGATGTTTTCGCGGGCATGAGCGCGGCGGTCATCATTGGTGCATCGGGCGGGATCGGCGCAGCAATTGCTGATGCGCTTGCGGAAGAGGGCGCGTTCGCCGTCGTCCACCGCTTTGCGAGGTCGCTGGACGGCGCGGCACATATCGACATTACGGATGAGGCGAGCATCGCCAACGCAGCGGCGCTGGTGGCAAAGGGGCCAGCCCCCACGCTGGTGTTCGTCGCTACGGGGATTTTGCATGATGGGCCGTCGGGGCCGGAAAAGGCGTTGAAGGAACTCGACCCGGCATGGCTGGCGACAGTGTACGCAGTCAACGCCATCGGCCCTGCGATCGTCGCCAAGCATTTTCTGCCGCTGATGCCAAAGGCGGGACGCACGGTTTTCGCAGCACTGTCAGCGCGCGTGGGGAGCATATCTGACAACCGGATGGGCGGCTGGCACGGTTACCGCGCATCAAAAGCCGCGCTGAACCAGCTGATCCGCACCATCGCGGTCGAGGAACGTCGCCGCAATTCAAGCTCTATCGTCGTGGCGCTGCACCCCGGAACCGTCGACACCGCGCTGTCAAAACCGTTTCAGGCAAACGTCGCGGCGGGGCATTTGTTCGATTCCGGGCGGGCCGCGGCGCAACTGCTTGACGTGATTGACGGGCTGCGCGCGCCCGATAGCGGCAAGTTGTTTGCGTGGGACGGGGTTGAGGTGACGCCTTAACTTTGGGCGCGGGCGGCGCAAATCCATGTCGACGTGGCAGGATCGGAACCCTAATGACCAGCCATGGACACGCTTGATATCGCCTTTGCCGAAGCCCGCCGCTTCCTCGCCTCGCTGGAAACGCGCCCGGTCGCATCCCGTGGCACGCCGGACGACATGCGCGCACCGCTTCCTGCCGAATTTCCCGAAACGGGGATGGCACCGAACGACGTGGTCCGCGCGATTGCGGCAGCGGCAGAGCCTGGATTAACGGCGAACGCGGGCGGGCGCTTTTTTGCCTGGGTAAAGGGCGGCGCGTTGCCCGCCGCGCTGGCCACCGACATCATGTGTTCTGCATGGGACCAGAACGCAGTGTTGGCATCAACCAGCCCAGCGGGTGCGGTGCTTGAAGAAGTTGCGGGCAAGTTCCTGCTGGACGCGTTGCAGTTGCCCGCTGACGCCAGCTATGCCTTTGTCACCGGATGCCAGATGGCCCATACAACGGCGCTGGCGGCGGCGCGCCATGCGGTGCTGGCAGCAAAGGGGTGGGATGTTGAGGCAAAGGGCCTGCAGGGTGCCCCGGTCATCCGCGTCCTGGCCAATGCCATTCACCATTCCTCGGTAACCCGTGCGCTTCGCCTGCTCGGGCTCGGCAGCGCCTGTATCGAGCCGTTGACGGGCAGCAAACCCGGCCAAGTCGGCGCAGACGAGCTGCGCGCGGCCCTGGCGCAAGCGCCGGATGCACCAACCATCCTGATTTTGAATGCCGGTGACCTGAGTATCGGCGCGTGCGACGATTTTGCGACGCTCTGCCCGATTGCCCAGGCTGCGGGCGCTTGGGTTCATGTCGACGGTGCATTTGGGCTTTGGGCCAACGCCAGCCCCCGCTTGTCGCATCTGGTTGCAGGAGTTGAACAGGCCGACAGCTGGGCCACGGACGGGCACAAATGGCTCAACACGCCGTATGATTGTGGCATGGCCATCACGCGTGATCCGGCCGCCCATAGCGCCGCGATGCGGATGACGGCATCCTACCTCACCAGCGGCGGACCGGTGCGCGATCCGATGGATTTTACCCCGGAATGGTCGCGCCGCGCACGTGCCCTACCCGCGCTGGCCGCTCTCATGGAACTTGGCCGCGACGGGCTTGCAGCGATGATTGAGCGCTGTTGTGATCACGCCGCCGCAATTTACGATGGCGTTACGGGCTTTGAAGGCGCGTGTGGCATTGCCAGACCGACAATGAACCAAGGGCTGATCCGCTTCGATGCACAGGACGGCAGCAACATCAGCGACTCGGTAATCGCGGCGATAAATGCCGGCGGCGAAGCTTTTGTCAGCGGCGGGAGCTGGAACGGCGAACGCGTGATGCGAATCAGCGTGTGCGGCTGGAACACAAACGCCCAGGACGTTGCCCGCACGGTGGCTGCCGCCGGGGAAGCGCTGGCCGGCTTGCGATAACACTGGCGGGCCATCACTGGTGCCCCACGGCACCAGCTAGGCTATTTTCCGGCGGGCCTAAGCTTTCGTAGCGCCCTTCATCGCTCGCGCAGGATCAACCCTTCGCCTTCACGCGTGCAATCCAGTCGTCGATCTTCTTTTCCAGCACCGCCATCGGCAACGCGCCAGTCATCAGCACCTCGGCATGAAATTGCTTGATATCAAACTTCGGGCCCAGGCTTGCCTCTGCCTTGGTGCGCAGCCGCCGGATCGTCAGCTGGCCGATCTTATATGCCAGCGCCTGGCTGGGGATCGCGATGTAGCGTTCGACTTCGGCCGTCGCGTCGGTGCGGCCCATTGAACTATGGGCAAGCATATAGTCGATTGATTGATCGCGGGTCCAACCCTTTGAATGCAGGCCAGTATCCACCACCAGCCGCATCGCACGCAGCATCTCATCATCATAGCTGCCTTGCAACTGATACGGGTCGGTCAGCATCCCGAGTTCCTTGCCCAGGCTTTCGGCATAAAGCGCCCAGCCCTCTACAAAGGCAGTGTTGCCGCCAAACCGCTGGAACGCGGGCAGTGCCGCATTTTCCTGCGCCAGGCTGATCTGGAAATGGTGGCCGGGCACGCCTTCATGCAGGTACAGCGTTTCGATGCCGGGCAAGGTGCGTGACGGCAGATCATAGGTGTTGAAATAGAAAACGCCGGGGCGTGACCCATCTGGCGTGCCCTGATTATACGAACCACCCGCATCGTTTTTCTCGCGGAAAGCAGGCACCGGCCGGATTTCCAAGGATGTCTTGGGCAGCGTGGAGAACAGATTCCCCACCGTTGCGTCCACCCGTTTGCCAACCGCATAATAACGCGCCGTCAAATCCTCTTTCGACTTTGGTTTGAACTGCGGATCGGTGCGGATATAGTTGAAGAAATCCTGCAAGCTGCCCTTAAAGCCAACCCGCGTTTTAACCGCTTCCATGCCCTGGGTAATCCGCGCGACCTCTGACAGGCCAAGATCGTGGATCGCCTCTGGCGTCATGTCGGTCGTCGTGGTGCTGGAAATCAGGTAACGATACAGCGCCGGTCCGCCCGGCATCCCGCTCAGCCCCACGCTGTCGCGCGAAACCGGGAGATATTCGTCCTTCAAAAACGCATGCAGCCGCTTGAACGCAGGGTTCACCTTGTTGCCCACCATATCGGCATAGGCAGCGGTCAGCCGGGCTTTGTCGGCCGCGCTGAAACTTTCGGGGAATTTCTTGACGGGTTTGTACATCACCGCGTCTTCAACCTTGGGCGCGACCAGCAATTCCAACTGGCCGATCATGTTGTTGACGACCAGCTTGGGCTGGACGACGCCTGATTTCATGCCCTCGCGAAACCGCACGATACTGGCATCCAGCGCGGCCACAAAGCCGTCGGTGCGTTTCAGGCTGTCCTCATAATCCTTCACGGTCTTGAACGGTGCCGCGCCCTCGCCCGATGAAAGATCGGGGAAGAAAGTGTGGAAGCCAAAGAAATGGTCAATCGGGCGAACCACCGTCGCGGCAACCAACGCTGGATCAAAGCCCTTCAAATCGTTGGTGCGCTGCCATTTGAATACATCATAGCTGACCTTGTCATTGTCGGTGAGTGCAGCGCGATCAATCGCGGCAAGCCCGGCCAGATCATCCTCGGCAGCCTTTTTCTCAGCGGCTATGTGCGCATCCGACAGGTAATCGCCAAACTGATCCGCATAGCGAAGATCCCCCCGGAACAGCCCCTGAATGGGGTTGCGCTTCAGGCTGCCCTCATCGCTGGCAGCAAACAGCGCCTGCAGACGCGCGGCAGGCGTAGCGGCGGGAGTTGCAGCACTCGGCGCCGTTTGGGCCATTGCCGGCATGGTTGGCGCAAGGGCAAGGGCAGCGGCGCTCAGCAGCAGCGATGGAAAAAGGCGCATAGGGTTTCTCTCCAATGGTGGCGTGTTATCTAAGCAATACGCAATGCCTAGCCCGCGATCCGGTTGGTGTAAACCGGGAAGACCCCGGCAAGCGGCATATCAGTCGCGTGGGACAGGGCGGCGGTTGCGCCTTGAGGAGAAGCAGATTTGTTCGTGCGGAGGCGCAGCCTGGGCTCTCGCCTTCGCGGGAGCACAAGTCCAACCTTCGCAATGGGCAATCCAAAACGACCGATTGTGGGTGGAAAGCGCTCGGGCAGCTTTTGGGATGCCCCATCGGGAAGCCGACATTCCGAAACGGCCTTTTGAAGCCGCCAACCTGTTGATCTCTTTTGCTAAGCTAAAGGAAATTGCAACATTCCTCGGTCAACACGAGACAATGAAGAAGATTATATACGCGGTCAGCATATTTGCGACCTTGGGGCGTGCGGCTAACGCTCAGGATGCAACCTACGCAGCGAAGATGCGGGAGGTAAATGCCGCGGCCCCACTTCCAGATCAACATGATGTCGAGGCGGATGCTCTCAAGACGCTCCAAGCGATCGCAACACAGAAATCGCAATGCGTGCCGACCGGGGTGCGCATGGAAAAGCCAACGCCCGCGACGGCCTGGACCGATGCTGGGAAAGCCTAGCCTGTAGCGGAATGACCAGAGGTAGGAAAGGCATGCAGCGCGAGCCGTTGAACTACATGGCAGGGAACGGCACCGAGTGGCGTTTATGCTACATGACCGCGCGGGAACCGGGGGGTGGCGTTGCACAAAGTTGTCGACAAAGCGTCATGTCGTCCCAGCCTTCGGCTGACGGTTTACAAATTGTGCACAGATCGTGAATTAGCTACGCTGCCATTGAAAGTAACACCGCACGTCGGGCGGCCGGTGGGCAATGGAGAAGCGATATGGCAGACGACCTGTGTCGGCGCGCGATGATCGGCGCGATCGCAAGCATACCGCTTGTGGCCATCCCTGCTCGGGTATTTGCGGCAACGCCCATCGGATCGCCAGTCATCGACAGTCTGACTTACAATACAACGCCTTTCACTGGTGAGAAAGCAGATCAAATTCTTGCGGGCGGTTTGAGCGCCGTGGTGATTGACCTCGACATATGGCCTAGGGAGCCATCTACCGCTGTCGCGGAACTGGAGGGCTGGGGGCGGCGCTTCAATGACCCGCGTATGAGGGTTAGCCCGATCCTACGTGCCGATGACTTTGGTCGTGCAATCGCTGCCAAGCGCCTTGGGATTGTTCTGGCGTGCCAGGATGCTTCGATCCTCGGCAATTCTGCAGGCGATTTTGAGGAGCGGCTTGCGACCTATTATAAGAAGGGCCTGCGAATACTCCAATTGACGCACAACGGTCGCACCCATTGGGCAGATTCTTTCATGGAACGCCGCGATGGCGGCCTGAGTGACGCCGGACGAGATCTCGCCAAGCTAATGAACGATTCAGGCATCGCTATCGATGTTTCCCATTGCAGTCCTCAGACGACCCTAGACGTCGTCGCTGTGACGACGAAGCCAATCATGGTTACCCATGCCGGGTGTCGTGCACTTGCGCCGACAGCGCGGAACAAGAGCGATGAAGAAATACGAGCGATCGGTCGCAGCGGTGGTTACTTCGGCATATTTTCACTGTCGACATGGCTGACCGACCGTCAGACTGTCAGTATCGACACTTTCATTAACCATGTGGATCATGTGGCGCAATTAATCGGTATTGAATCCGTCGGTTTCGGCAGCGACGGTGATCCGTCTGCAGTCGATGCCGAAAACGAGCGCGCCCGGATGTCACGGGTCCAGGTCGAGCACAAGGGCACCCCTAGTGCGGAATGGCCGGTTGTTCATTCGCGTATCCCCGCCCTCAACGGGCCGGACCGTATGCGGCGTTTGGCGGATGGCCTGTTAGCCAGAGGCTATACTGATGCGCACATCGCCGGTGTCTTGGGTGGAAATTTCGTGCGGGTGTTCCGCCTCACTTGTGGATGATCACTTGGCCACCCAACGATAACAATGGTTTGACCTGTCACTTGTCTGCTATGCCGCGCTCTTTAGGCGCAACCCTGACCGTGCATCGCACCGTCTCGCGTTTTCGGACCGCGATCTTGCCACAATCTTCGATCGTTTCGCGATTGGCCGTGATGATCCGATCACCCGCAGCGATGTTGGCGAAGGCATCGGGTGCCGCGCTCTGCATCATGCGCTGCCCTGCTTCCCAGCGAGGAAGATCGAGCGTCCGCGCCGCCATGCGCTCGGGCCATTGCCAGCTCGTAGGGGCGATCTCGCGCGCGACCAGGCCAGGTAGGATCGCCCACGCGAACATGCCGATCGCCGCCCCGCTCAATCCGAACCATAGCTGCCGGTTCTCCTGGTCGGCCCGCGTCCACGCGGACCCGGCAATGGCGCGAAGCTCGGTCATGACACGCGCCCTGTCCTCGCCCGCCTTGGCGAGCGCCGCCTGATCCTCACGTCGGGCAGCGTTGCCCGCTGCGGCAATCCGCCGCGCCATCTGCTCGGGCGTCATCGCCAGCGCCGGGGCCTGTTTCAGGAACTGCCCGACGCGACCGATATTCTCAGCGGCGGTATTCACGCCCTGCTGGATCACGCCAAGCGTCTCGGTGTAATCGGGCGTGTCGATCGCGGCGCGCTCGGCCGCCAAGCCCTCCACGGCGCGACGAAGCAACGCCAGCTCACGGTCCTGCCCCTCGATAACAGCGCGCAACCGGTCAAATGCCTCCGCTGGATCGCTGCCCTCTTGAGCCTGTCCTGAGCCTGTCGGAGGATCGTCCATCGTTTTCCCTTACCGGCTCATGCCACGATCGCGGTCACGCCCGATCGCGACCGACTGTGCCAGTTCCTGCCCGATCGACCGGCCCCGCTCCATGCTCAACGCCAGCTCGGGGCGCGGGCGCGCAACACGGATTCGAGTTGCGGATCGCGGTGCAGCCCGCCCGCCAGCGTTTCCATGCCGCTGCGCACCCGCTCCGCCCCCGCGCGGTCCCCTGCCTTGACTAGTGCGGCACGGTCGCGCGCCATGCCATGCCACTGCTCCACGAACCGGCCAGCGCGTCATCATGCTCACCGGCGACAATCCGACGACGGCGCAAATCGTTGCCGACGCGGTTGGCGGCCTCGACGAGGTTCACGCCGAATTGAAGCCCGAAGACAAAGCACGCATCGTCGGTGAACTAAAGGCCAAGGGGGCAAAGGTCGCGATGGCAGGCGACGGCATCAACGATGCGCCCGCTCTTGCTGCTGCCGATGTGGGGCTGGCAATGGGCACCGGCACCGATGTCGCTATCAAAAGCGCGGGGATAACGCTGACCAAGGGCGATCTTGCCGCAGTCGTACGCGCTCGCGTGCTTGCGAAAGCGACGATGGCGAACATCCGTCAGAACCTGTTCTTCTCGTTCGTTTTTAACGGCATCGGCGTGCCGGTCGCAGCGGGCGTCCTCTATCCGGTCACAGGTCTCCTGATGTCACCCATGTTCGCCGGTGCGGCGATGGCGATGTCGTCATTCACGGTCGTAGTGAACGCCCTGCGATTAGGCCGCGTCAAACTCTAGCTGTCGGCGGCGTCTGCGTTCCGCGTTTTCGGTATAGGAGCGGTCAGTCCGCAACCGGCCCAGATCGCGCCGAAAGCCGGTTGCTCAACGAGCGGCAGGTTTTGGGAAACCGAAAATCCACGCTGAGCGGCCGGGATTGGGGCGCTAGCCGAACGGCCGCTTATGCTGGCCTTGGACTCAGAATCGTTAGCAAAGCCACCGACTGGAGCGCCCGACAAACCGCCTCCGCGCCCGCTGAGCCTCCACGCGAACCCAATCGCCTCTCCACCACCAGCAACCACCCCTCGCGCACGCGCGCAGGCGTGACATATGCGGTGGGGCGGGCTAGGGTCGTCATTGAACTGACACACCATCCGAAAGCACCCGAAAATTGACCGACGAGACGCTGCTCGCCGACCCATCTGACGTTACGCCGATCTCGATCGTTGATGAGATGCGGTCGAGCTATCTCGATTATGCGATGAGCGTGATTGTGTCGCGCGCGCTGCCCGATGTACGCGACGGGTTAAAGCCCGTTCACCGCCGCATTCTTTACGCGAGCCAGGAGGGCGGATTCGTCCCCGGCAAACCTTACCGCAAATGCGCCAAGATCGTCGGCGACGTGATGGGTAACTATCACCCGCACGGCGACAGCTCGATCTACATGGCGCTGGCGCGCCTTGCCCAGGATTGGGCGATGCGGGTGATGCTGATGGACGGCCAGGGCAATTTCGGGTCGATGGACCCGGATATGCCCGCTTCGATGCGCTATACCGAAGCGCGGCTGACCAAGGCGGCGATGATGCTGCTGAGCGATATCGACAAGGATACCGTCGATTTCGCGCCGAACTATGACGGATCGCGCGAAGAGCCGACCGTCCTCCCGGCGCGCTTCCCCAACATCCTCGTCAACGGCGCGGGCGGGATTGCCGTTGGCATGGCAACAAACATTCCGCCGCATAATCTCGGCGAAGTGGTGGATGCGTGCCTGGCGATGATCGACCGGGCGGTTGATGGCGGCGATCCGCTGACCATCGAGGAGCTGATGGAGATCGTGCCCGGCCCCGATTTCCCCACCGGCGCGATCATTCTGGGCCGCACCGGCTGCCGCAATGCCTATGCCGAGGGTCGCGGATCGATCATCGTGCGGTCACGCTTCAAGATTGAGGAAGGGCGCGGCGACAAGCGTTCGATCGTGCTCACCGAGATTCCGTATCAGACCGGCAAGAACGGCCTTGTGGAGAAGATCGCCGAAGCCGCCAAGGAAAAGCGCGTCGAGGGCATCAGCGATATCCGCGACGAATCAAACCGGCTCGGCGTGCGAATCGTCATTGATCTAAAGCGTGATGCGACGCCCGAAGTCGTGCTCAACCAGCTTTGGCGGCACACGCCTGCGCAATCGAGCTTCCCTGCTAATATGCTGGCGATCCGCGGCGGTCGCCCCGAAACGCTGAACTTGCGCGACATTATCGAGGCATTCGTCAAGTTCCGCGAGGAAGTGATCACCCGCCGATCGAAGTTTGAGCTGCTGAAGGCGCGCGAGCGGGCGCATATCTTGCTCGGGCTGGTGATTGCCGTCACCAATATGGACGAAGTCGTCCGGATCATCCGGGGGTCCGCCAACCCCGCCATTGCCCGTGCCGCGCTGTCTGCCCGCGAATGGCCGGTGGCGGAAATCCTGCCCTATATCCGCCTGGTTGAAGCGGTTGAGGCGGAGATTGAGGGCGACACCTATAGGCTGTCTGACATTCAGGTCCGCGCGATCCTGGACCTGCGGCTCCACCGGCTGACCGCGCTGGGCCGCGATGAAATTGGCGATGAGCTGAAAACGCTGGCCGAATCGATCAGTGAGCTGCTCGCGATCCTGGGTGACCGGGTAAAGCTGTATGCGGTGATGCGCGACGAGCTGGTCGAAGTGCGCGAGATGTTCGCCACCCCGCGCCGCACCGAAATCGCCGCTGCAGCAGACGGGATCGACGACGAAGACCTGATCGAACGTGAGGAGATGGTCGTCACCGTCACCATGCAGGGCTATATCAAGCGCACCACGCTCGATACGTTCCGCGCGCAAAAGCGTGGCGGCAAGGGTCGTGCGGGGATGGCGACCAAGGACGAGGATATCGTTACTGAGCTGTTCGTCACCAGCACGCACACGCCCGTCCTGTTCTTTTCCACCCACGGCAAAGTGTATCGCATGAAGGTGTGGAAGCTGCCCGAGGGTGGCCCCGCCACGCGCGGACGGCCGATGATCAACCTGTTGCCGCTGGCGGATGGTGAAAAAATCTCCACCGTGCTGCCGCTGCCCGAGGATGAGGCCGAATGGGGCGCGCTGCATGTGATGTTCGCGACTGCCAAAGGCAGCGTGCGCCGCAACTCGATGGACGCCTTCACCAATGTGCCGTCAAACGGCAAAATCGCGATGAAGTTTGAAGGCGATGATGAAGATGATCGGCTGATCGGCGTTGCGCTGCTCAGCGAGCATGACGATGTGCTGCTGGCGACGCGGCAGGGCAAGGCGATCCGTTTTGCCGGCGATGATGTACGCGAATTTCAGAGCCGCAATTCGACCGGTGTGCGCGGCGTGGCGCTAAAGCCGGACGACGAGGTAATGTCGCTGTCGATCCTCCACCGTGTTGGTGCCAGCCCGGAAGAACGCGAGGATTATCTGAGGTTCGCGCCGTGGAAGGGCGACAAGGACGGCCAGATCGCGATGACCCAGGCCCGCTATGAGGAGCTGGCGGAGCGCGAACAATTCGTGCTCACCGTCTGCGCCAATGGCTATGGCAAGCTGTCCTCCGCCTATGAATATCGCCGCACCGGACGCGGCGGCCAGGGCATCACCAATATCGACAATATCACCCGCAACGGCCCCGTTGTCGCCAGCTTCCCGGCGGCAAAGGGCGATCAGCTGATGCTCGTCACCGATCAGGCAAAGCTGATCCGGATGCCACTCGCCACCATGCGCGTGATCGGGCGCAACTCCGCGGGTGTGAAGCTGTTCGACGTCGGCAAGAACGAGCTGGTCGTCAGCGCGGCAAAGATCACCGATAGCGATGATGAGGAGACCGACATGACCGCGTCACCAGAGACTCCTGAAACGCCGGAAACGCCTGAGACGCCTGAGACACCCGACACACCTGAAACCCCGGACACACCCGACTCAGCATGAGAACGCCCGTTGCCTATAAAGTGCTGACTGCCGATCAGCTGGCAGTGTTGGAAGATCACGGCATATTCACCGGCGCGCCAATCGATCTGGCCGACGGGTATATCCACCTTTCAACCCACGCCCAGTTGACTGAAACGGTGGACAAGCATTTCGCGGGGCAGACCGGGCTATGGGTCGCCGCGATTGATCTGGATGCGCTGGGTCCAGTGGTGAAATGGGAGGAATCGCGCGGCGGGCAGTTGTTTCCGCATATCTATGGCGACCTGCCATTGTCTGCCGTGCTCGCTTATGGCGAGCTGGTGCGCGACGATGCCGGGGCGGTGATGCTGCCCGTTGCGGGGTAGCACCCGGAAATACTAACAGGCGGATTCGCGACGATAAAAAATCATGCGCCTGCACTTCCCTCCTTTTGCCCATATTCCCAAATGGGTGCAAAGCCATCATAGCACGCGTAGTACGCGGATCACCGCGACCGAATCGAACCAGCCCAACCTCACGAGCTTTTGCAGCATGGATATAGACAGACTCCTTCGCGCCGAAATCGACGAAGCGATTGCGCGCAGGCAAGCGGCGGGCGGGGCGCTGGATGCCGACGAGCTGGCCACCGAGATTACCGAGCGCTGGGAAGAACCAAAGGGTCGCGGCTCTGGAAACTGGCTGTACCAGACCCGCGATGCGCTGCGCAAAGCAATCCAGGCCGTTATCGACGAGCAGGCTTAGCGCGAGCCGGGGCGCGCGCCGGTGAGCGAGCCGCGTCTGTTATGAACAGCCATTACCTTGCCGCGCTCGCAAAACGCGATTCAAGATCACGCCCTCGCACATTAACGATCGATCAAAACCGCGTTGCTCATCAGCACGATTGATCCGCGTGCGTCGCGCACGATGGCGCGGACCACGGAAGTCCCCGTAGCCAGCCCCGTCAGCGGCACCTGCACATCCTTGCCCGACGCCAGCGCGACCCGCGCGAGCAGCTTTTCGTCGACGAGCAGATCGAGCGTCGCGCCCGCCACCGCGCTTGCCCTGACATGCGCGCTCACCGCTTCGCCCGCCGCCAAGCGGAGCCGCCCGCCCATCGGGGCTTGCGATGCGCCTGCTTCCACCCGCAGATCAAGCAACGCTGCGGGATCACCCGCCAGATCGACGAACACACGCCCCTGCCGGATGCCCTTCAGGATCGCCGCCTGGGTCAATGCTTCTGCATGAACCACCGTGGTGGGACGGCCAATCGTGCCCGGCGCATTATCTGTCCGTCCGGCATCGTGATTGTCGCTGCCGCCAATCGCGGTAATCGACTGTGGCGCAGCCATCGCTCGCAGCCACAGCCCAAGTCCCGATAGCGGCCCCTCCACCCCTCCCGGAAGCGCCATCGCGCCGCCGTTGATCACCTCAATCGCATCCGCCCGGCCCAGATCCGCGTTGGGCATTGCCCAGCCGCAGCCCATACACGCCTCCCCCGATGGCAAGCCGGGGTGATTGATCGACACCAGCCCGCCCAGCGCATGCACCCGGTCAGCGATTGCGTTGAACGTCACAGGGCCATTTGGGGTGATGCGGTAATCGAGCGGTTCCGCGGTTCCAAAGATATTGAAATGGCCAAAAAACGTCGTGATCTCACGCCCTGGAATGACGAGCAGCCGATCAAAATATGGCTGCGCTTCAGCAATGCTCGCAAGTGCGCTCGGGGTGTTGTGATCGGTCACCGCGATGAAATCGAGCCCGCGCGCAGCGGCTGTTTCCAGCGTCTTAAAGACCGGGCACGGAACGCGCTGGCCGCTCTGGCTTGCACATGCACCGTCGCTGTGCGCGGTATGCAGGTGCAGATCGCCGCGATACCAGCCCGGGCCTCGGTCAATCACCGGTGCGGAGGTTGGCGACGCCGCCGCCTTCAAAAACCACAGACGCGCGGTCCATTTCGTCACGGCCTTTGCCCGGATATTGGGCACAGCGAGCCTCAGCCGCCAAATACCGGGATCAATCTGGCCAGGAAGATAAGATGGCGTTGCATCACGTTCAGCGATGGATATCAGCGCCTTGTCGCCGCCGCTCGCGCCGCGAAATCGCTGCGCATCCTCAAGCCCTAGATCAATGACCGTCCGGTCAGCGCGGCCATCATGGTCAAAGGCGATCACCAGCCGCTTCACGCCACGCGGGACGCGAAACGGCGCTGATGTGTAGCGATGATGATCCGCGCCGGTCAGCTTGCCCGTCAGCACCAGATCGGGCACCCGTTCCGGCATCTGGGCCGGCACCTGCGCCGCCGCCGCTGACGCTGCGAGCAGCGCCAACCAGAACAGCACCGTTCGCACCACCCTCATCGCCGCCCGAACAGCTTTTCGATGTCGCCATGAGCCAACTTTACCCAGGTCGGGCGACCATGGTTGCACTGGCCCGAATGCGGCGTGACTTCCATTTCACGTAGCAGCGCGTTCATTTCGGCAACGGAAAGCACGCGGCCTGCCCGCACCGATCCGTGGCAGGCCATCGTCGCGGCAACATGATCAAGGCGCTCTTTCAACGACAGCGCGTCATCATAGGCAGCAAGCTCATCGGCCAAATCAGTAACCAGACCGACGACATCACCCTGCCCCAGCATCGCCGGCACGCCCCGCACCAGCATGGCGCGCGGGCCGAACCGTTCGAGTTCCAGCCCGAATTCGCCCAATTCCGTGGCCCGCGCTTCCAGCCGGTCGCAGGCCGTTTCCTCCAGCTCGATAACCTCGGGCAGCAGAAGTGCCTGGGCCGCAATCGCGCCATTTGCCACGCCACGCCGCATCCGTTCAAGCACCAGCCGTTCATGCGCGGCATGCTGGTCAACAATCACCAGTCCATCCTCGGCTTCCGCCACGATATAGGTTTTTGCGACCTGCCCCCGCGCAACGCCCAGCGGGAAAGCGATCGATTCAGGCGGGGGCGTATATGCAGGCTCGGCGCGACCCTGTGGTGGCGGGGCAATGAATCCGGGCCGCCGATCATAAACGGCCGACCGGGCCGGGGCGTTCCCCGCCCAAATCTCTGCCTGTACCGGTGGCGCGCCTAATGGCTCGCTCGTCCACGCCGCCAACGCCGTCTCATCGGGGCGTTGCATGCTGCGAAGCCCCGCCTCTCCCAGCGCCTGTTTCAGCCCGCTGACGATCATCCCGCGCACCAGGGCCGGATCACGAAAGCGCACCTCGGTTTTTGCGGGGTGAACATTTACGTCGACCATGTCGCTGGGCACATCCAGAAACAGCGCAACCACGGCATGCCGGTCGCGCGCCAGCACATCGGCATAGGCCCCGCGCACCGCGCCGGTTAACAGGCGATCCTTTACCGGGCGGCCATTGACGAACAGATATTGATGATCGGCAATACCGCGATTGAATGTGGGCAGCCCGGCAACCCCGCCCAGGCGGATGCCTTCACGCTCCAGATCAACGCCGACGCTGTTCTCAATCAATGCCCGATCGGTCAGCGCCGCCACCCGCGCAGGTCGATTGGCGGCCGCAGCGACATTTAGCGCCTGTCGCCCATCATGTTCAACCGCGAAAGCAATGTCATGCCGCGCCATTGCCAGTCGCCGGATAACATCCATACACGCGGCATATTCAGCGCGCGCGCTGCGCAGAAATTTGCGCCGCGCGGGGACGCGTTCGAACAGCCCCTCCACCCGTACCCTCGTACCCGGTGGCAAGCCCGCAGGGCCTTCGCTGACCAGGCCGCCATTGTCGACGATTCGCTGCCACCCTTCAGCGCCGCGAACCCGGCTTTCCAGCGTCATCCGCGCCACGCTGGCGATCGACGGCAAGGCTTCGCCGCGAAAACCGAGCGTGGTCACCGCGTCAATCGCGTCATCCGGCATTTTTGATGTTGCATGGCGTTCCAGCGCCAGCGCCATATCGGCAGGCGCCATCCCCGATCCGTCGTCGATCACCTCAACCCGGTCGATCCCCCCACCGGCCAGGCTGATCGCGATCCGCGTGGCGCCTGCATCAAGCGCGTTTTCGACCAGTTCCTTCAGCGCACTGGCGGGCCGTTCAACCACTTCACCGGCTGCAATGCGATTGACGAGATGTTCAGGTAAGCGGCGTATTGACATAAGGGGCGCTCTAGCCCAATCGGCGGCATTCCGCGAGCCGCATCAACAACCAACCAGAGCGTGGATTTTATCCTAGCTTTGCCCGATTGCTAAAGCCAAATTGCTTCAGCCAATCTGTCGGTTTGTAATGCGAAGCGTGGGTATAGAGCGCTGCGCCGGGGCGGGTGCGGCTATTGACGGGAATGTAGATGATTTTCTCGCGGTTTTTCAATTTCATGTCTCACGATATGGCGATCGACCTTGGTACCGCCAACACGGTCGTTTATTTGCGCGGCCGCGGCATTGTGCTCAACGAGCCATCGGTTGTGGCCGTCGAAACCATCAACGGCGTCAAGCGCGTCAAAGCAGTCGGGGACGATGCCAAGCTGATGATGGGCAAAACGCCTGACAGCATTCAGGCCATTCGTCCGCTTCGCGACGGTGTGATTGCCGATATCGACGTTGCAGAACAAATGATCAGCCATTTCATCCGTAAGGTTCATGGCGGGAAAAGCCGGTTCATGCGCTGGCCACAAATCGTGATCTGCGTGCCATCGGGATCAACCAGCGTCGAACGTCGCGCGATCCGCGATGCCGCCCAAAATGCCGGTGCCAGCCAGGTTTTTCTGATCGAGGAGCCGATGGCCGCTGCCATCGGCGCGAATATGCCCGTAACCGAACCAATCGGATCGATGGTTGTCGATATTGGCGGCGGCACGACCGAAGTCGCGGTGCTGTCGCTGCGCGGGCTTGCCTACACCACGTCAGTGCGCGTGGGCGGTGACAAGATGGATGAAGCCATTGTTTCCTATGTCCGCCGCAACCACAATTTGCTGATTGGCGAAGCAACGGCTGAACGCATCAAGCAGGAAGTGGGCGTTGCCAAGGCGCCGCCTGACGGCATTGGCCAGACGATCCATATCAAGGGTCGCGATCTGGTGAACGGCGTGCCGAAAGAGATCACGATCAACCAGGGCCAGATTGCAGAGGCGCTGAGCGAACCGGTTGGCACGATTGTAGAGGGCGTCCGAATCGCGCTGGAAAATACCGCCCCGGAACTGGCGGCAGATATCGTCGATCAGGGCATTGTGCTCACTGGCGGCGGCGCGCTGCTGAAATGGATTGATGAGGTGCTTCGCGACGAAACCGGCCTGCCGGTGACGATTGCCGATGATCCTCTCACCTGCGTTGCCATTGGCACGGGACGTGCGCTGGAAGACCCTGTCTTCCGCGGCGTTCTGTTGACGGCCTAGGGGTAGAGCGCGCTCATGGCGCCGCCTCGTAATCGGCGCCCGGGATTTTCGCGGCGGGCGCAATATGGCTTTTTTCTGGGCTATGTCGTCGCTGTTGCCGGGTCGCTGGTGGCAGCGGCGCTACTGGCGCTGTCAACATTTGATCCGTCGACCTTTGCCGCCTTGCGATTGGCGCTTGCCGAGTTGACGACACCAATTTCGGCCGGCGTGGGGACGGTTGGGCGCGGGATTGTGTCGATCCCCGGCACGATCGGCGATCATTTCACGCTGATGGAACGCAACGCCGCGCTGCGTAAACAGATTGAAGACACGCACGCTTTGCTGATGCGCGCGCGGGCGCTTTCCTATGATAATCGCCGCTTGAAAAAGCTGCTCGCGCTTCGCGAACAATCGACCGATCCGGTCACTTCCGCCCGGCTGGTCAGCTCAACGGCGTCGAGCACACGGCGCTTTGCGACCCTGAATGCCGGGTTTCGTCAGGGCGTCGCGACTGGCCAGCCGGTGCGCGGTCCCGAAGGGTTGATTGGGCGTATTCTTGAAGCGGGCCCAAACACCGCCAGGGTGATGCTGCTCAGCGACCCGGAAAGCATCGTCCCGGTCCGCCGCACCCGCGACGGCATGCCCGCCATCGCAATGGGGCGCGGCGATGGCTGGATAGAAATTCGCTCGGTATCGATCAGCAATGTGGCCTTTTTGCCCGGCGATGTGCTGATCACGTCGGGCACTGGCGGCATTTACCCGCCTAATATTCCAGTGGCCCGGGTCGTCCGCAAATCAACCGACTCTGCGCTGGCCCGATCATTCGCCCAGCCCGACACGCTTGATTTTGCGCTGGTGCAGCGTGCGTTTATGCGGATGGAGGTCGCTGCGCCGCCGCCTGCCACGGATAAGCCAGGCACACCCGACCC
>JAKFUX010000006.1:0-115644 GCA_021732465.1 Sphingomonas sp. | reverse complement strand
CCCCCATGCCCGCCACCCTGCCCGGTGGACGCGGCTTGCGGTTCGCCGTCCGCGATGGCGTCGCTCACGGGCGTTGCAGTCCGGCGGAATGGGAGATGGAAAAACGCATGGATGCCAGGTGGCTCGCCCCGTTATCGGTGGAGCGCGCCCTAGCATGGGGCCAATGGCCGGGCAACGCCGCAATCGGGTGGGCGCGACAAGCCCAAACCGGATCGCTATAGCCCCCGCATCAACAAGATAAGGAGAGGGCAAATGCGAGTCGGCGTCCCTAAAGAAATCAAAAACCACGAATATCGTGTCGGGCTGACGCCCGCGTCAGTCGCTGAACTGGTGCGCGCCGGGCACAGCGTATCGGTGCAGACCGGCGCTGGGTTGGGCATCGATTTTGAGGATTCAGACTATGTGGCCGCTGGTGCGCAGATTGTGGCGGATGCCGCCGCCGTGTTTGCCGCATCGGACATGATCGTGAAGGTGAAGGAGCCGCAGCCAAGCGAAATCGCGCTGCTGGAGCCGCGCCATCTGCTGTTCACCTACCTTCATCTGGCGGCGGACAAGCCACAGGCACTGGGCCTGATGGCATCGGGCGCGACCTGCATCGCGTATGAAACGGTGACGGCGGCGGATCGATCATTGCCGCTGCTGAAACCCATGTCCGAAGTTGCGGGGCGGATGTCGATTCAGGTGGGCGCGCATTATCTGGAAAAGGAACAGGGCGGCCGTGGTGTGCTGCTGGGCGGGGTGCCGGGCGTGGCACCGGCGCGAGTGGCGATCCTTGGCGGTGGCGTCTCTGGCGTGAATGCCGCACAAATGGCGGTCGGCATGCGCGCGGATGTCACCATTTATGACATCAACAATGCCCGACTGGCCGAACTCGACATGTTCTTTTCCAGCCAGATCAAGACCGCATACGCCTCATCGGCAGCGATCGCGCATGCGGTGAAGAACGCGCATCTGGTGATCGGTGCCGTGTTGGTACCCGGTGCCGCCGCGCCCAAGCTGGTCACGCGCGACATGCTGAAGACGATGAAGCGCGGATCAGTGCTGGTCGATATCGCGATTGATCAGGGCGGATGTTTCGAGACCAGCCACGCGACAACGCATGATGATCCCGTGTTCGAAGTCGACGGCGTGATCCATTACTGCGTCGCGAACATGCCCGGCGCGGTCGCGCGCACCAGCGCCTTTGCGCTAAACAACGCGACGCTGCCGTTCGTCCTGAAGCTGGCGACGCACGGCCCAGAAGCAGCGATGGCGGCCGACCCGCATCTCGCGAATGGCCTGAACGTGTCGGGCGGCAAAATCAGGCACCAGGCGGTGGCGGATGCGCTGGATTTGCCCATGAACTGATTGGTTGTGAGCCAAAGCGCCGAAAAGGGCTGACGGATGGATGCTGTTCCCGCCTATCATACCCGCGCATCTTTGCGGGCCGACTTGACGCATATCGGCGTTCGGGCCGGCGACACCGTGTTGCTTCACGCAGCGATGCGCGCCGTCGGCCCTTTGCTCAACGGCCCCGATGTTCTGGCGAGCGCGCTGCTCGATGTAGTCGGCGATGACGGCACCGTCATGGTCTATACCAACTGGGATACATTGCACGAAGGCCTGCTCGACGATTACGGGCGCGTGCTGCCTGAATGGCGCGTGCACGTGCCTGGGTTTGATCCGCAGGCGTCGCGCGCGATCCGGATCAACGGAGTCATCGCCGAAACCGTGCGGACGATGCCAGGCGCACGGCGAAGCGGCAATCCGGCAGCATCCATGGCGGCGATCGGACGGGATGCAGTATGGCTTACCGCCAATCATCCGCAGGATTACGGCTATGGCGAAGGGTCGCCCCTTGCCAAACTCAGCGAGACGAAGGGGCGGGTGCTGATGATCGGTGCGCCCTGGCGCAAATGCACGCTGATCCATCATGCCGAACACCTTGCTCGAATCCCCGACAAACTCGTGGTGAAATATGAGGTGCCGTTTGCGGCCTCGGGCGGCACCTTTTGGCGATTCATCGAGGAATATGAGACTGATGAGCCCGTCCATCCGGCGCTGCCTGACAATCATATCGAGCAAATCGTGATTGATTTCGTCGCTCATGGAAACGGCTCGCAAGGGCTGGTCGGCAGCGCTTCGTCGCTGCTAATGGACGCACAACCGCTGGTATCTTTCGCGATCGATTGGCTCGAATGCTGGGCGGCAACGCGCCACTGGTCCGATTGATGCGGCTGAAGGCCGCTATTCTTTGAGACGGATGCGCCGGATGCCCTCGCGTTCGGGCCTGACCTGCGGGCGTGCCCGAACAGAACGCCTCGGTCGTGATCAAGGCGCAAATCAAAGCGTACAGTTGTGGTCGATTACCCCGAGCCTGATCTTGACCCTCCAGCTTCCATTCACCGTCCTCGGATGATCGGGTTCTCTAAACTGGTCAATAGGCACGCCGAAGCTGACGAGCGTGACAACGAAGCCGTCGTCGACCGCTTGACCGCGCCATAGCGCGCTGTGCTCGCCCGGGTTGCGATAGGAGCGACGATGGACCGTGGCGAGCAGCTTTTGCTTTGCGGCGATGATCGAGCTGAGGGAGCCGCCTGCCGGGGGACCGATGCGGCAAAGTGCGCTGACGGCGGCACGAATACTGTCCCACATATCGATGCGGGGATGACCTTCATTGTCTAGGTTCGATACCTCCTCTGCCCCTTGCGTCACGATCTCGGTCAGCAACGGCACCGCCGCCGCGCCACCAGCATCGAGCTTGTCAATAATCTTCGACGTTCGCGCAGCGATGACTGGCTTGCGCAGCAGGCTCGTCAGCGACGACGGCGGCGACGCGAACCATGTTTGGGGCATCCGCGTGATGATGCTGTTGAGCGGGCCGTAAGGGAATGTTGGCGTATCCTTCGCTTGCAGCCGCCCAAACCGTGCGATCGCGCTGTCGACGATGATTGCATAATCCGCGCCAAGCTTCTCGGCGAGCTCATATTGCGGCTCAATTTTCGTGAAGCGATCGTCGCCAATGGCCCTTGCGAGCAGCGCGACGTCGCCCGACTTTGCACCGTTGCGCACAATGTCGACCATCACCGAATTCGCCAGCAGCAGCCCAGCGTCGTCGCGTTCGCGACGCGGATCGGTGATTGCGGCGGCGAGCAGTTCGCGTATCCGCGTCGACGATGCGGGCTTGGGCAGGTTGGCATCGAAGGCAACAAGGTTGCGAAGGGCGCTCACGCTGTCCCAGTCCCAGCTCCCATCGCCGATCGTGGTGCGGCCCCAAGTCCAGTCCGGATCCCAGAGGCTACCGAACGCCAACGGCGCGAGCGGCACTATCAGCGGCGCGGCAGAGGCGTGGGTGAAGCGCCCGACAGGTCGCATCCCCGAACCTTCACGCCGGTAGACAGTGATCCGCTGGCCATGCGCCTTGCTCGACGCCATCGACCAGGGGTCGTCGAGATCGTCGCGGGGGAGCACGATACGCTCGATCGTCCAGTCGGGGCGGATGGGGCCGTCGACGCGCACCAGACAGTCACCGCTCGCGATCCGTGCCTCCACGACTTCCTTCAGGCCGGGCGGCGGCGGCCCCCGCTCTATACCTTTCTTGCGCGACGCGCGATCCGGCCACCCGCGCCATTTGAACACATACTGCGACAGAATGAAGGGCGGGCAGACCGTCCGTCGCTCGATCGTGAATGCCATGCCGGGGCGACCACGCGGTGCGATATACACAGTCTTGGCGTTGCTGTTGTATAGCAGGCGCAGGCACAGGTCGTCGCAGTCGTTACTGTCATTGTGCCGGGCATTGGTCCAGTCGTCGCGGATCAGCGCCACCGTCTCACCAATCGGCAGCGGCTGCACCGGGCGAATGTCGTTTGCCGTGGCGGCGGCGAGGTTTGCGCGGGTTTCCGCGTTGCTCTGCGCCGGCCGGCCGAAGCCGAAAGCTGCCGGCACCAGCAGCGCGGCGATTGCCGCCCGCCACCAGGCGAAACCGACAACCCGCAGCACGGCATAGGGCACGGCAAACAGCCATCCATAGAGCGCTACAAACGGCGAAATGATCAGAATCAGGCCCGGCAGGACCAAGAACAAGAAGCCGTAGAAGATCAAAATCGGGTAGGAGAATGTGACCCAGGCCACCGCCGTGACGCCGACCAGTGCGACTAGGGATAAGGTCTCGGCCGTGCGCATGCGAGACAGGGTAATCAGCAAATGCTAAGCCCCGGTTACCGCGAGCCTCGTTTTCACCGCGTAACTTGCTCAATCAGCAGTCAAAATTGGTCCGCCGATGAATATCTGCAAACTGGTTGCAGACCTTTCAAAAGCCGCCTGACCTGACTCCACCCTTCGCGGTCATCACCTTTAGTCGAGCGCCAACCTACCCCCGCCCGATCAGCCGCTTCGCAATCATATCCGCCACCGCCGACGATGGCTCGCCGCTACGATCGCTCTCATCCCATACTTCGTTCAGGCGATCGGGGATTTTGTGGATCCGGGCTTCCACCTCGGCGCGGTCGCCCTGGCCCATATATTCAAGGCACACGTTGATGATGCCGCCTGCGTTGATGACGTAATCTGGCGCATAGAGGATGCCGCGTGCATGCACCCGGGCCCCGTCTTCACGGGTCGCGAGCTGGTTGTTCGCGCCGCCTGCGATCACTTTGGTCTGCAAGGCGGCAATCGACGCTTCGGTCAGGATCGCGCCCAGCGCGTTCGGGCTGACAATATCGGCCGCAATCGTCAGAATTTCCGGCGTTGGCACCACATCTGCGCCCAGTTCCTTGGCCATTGCCGCCGCGCGATCGCCATCAACGTCCGCCAGCGTCAGCTTCGCGCCGTCACGAGCCAGTAACGCCGCAAGCCCGCCGCCGACCGAGCCAACGCCCTGAATGGCGACGTGCACGCCCTTCATGCTATCCGCGCCCAGCCCGCGCTTTGCCGCTGCCTTCACGCCCAGATACACGCCCAGCGCCGTTGACGGACCCGGATTGCCCCCGGCCCGGCCAGACGCGACCGGCAGGCCGGTGACGAATTTGGTTTCGGTGGCGATGGTCACCATATCGGAATCGGCCATGCCGACATCCTCTGCCGTCACATATCGCCCGCCAAGCGAGTCAATCGCGCGACCAAAAGCCTTTAACAATTCGGGTGTCTTGGTGCGATCAGCATTGGCGAGCACCACGCCCTTGCCGCCGCCCATCGGCAGCCCGGCCATCGCGTTCTTGAAACTCATCCCCCGTGACAGGCGCAGCGCATCGGTAATCGCTTCATCCGAATCGGCATAATGCCAGAAACGGCACCCGCCGCCTGCCGGGCCAAGCTTGGTCGAATGGATCGCAATCACGGCGCTTAGCCCTGATGCGGGATCGGTGAAGAGGTGCACGCCCTCATGATCGTCAAAATCGGGGAAGCCCCAGCCGGTGGTCACGGATGATTATCCTGCAAGCATGGAAAAACTGGGGAAGAACTGGGGACACAAAGAAATGGGGCGACCGACGGGACTTGAACCCGCAACATCCGGCATCACAAGCCGACGCTCTAACCAATTGAACTACGATCGCCACGAAGATGGCGGCACTAGCGGGCCAAAGCCGCCATCGTCAAGCTATCAACGTGTGCATTCCCGATCAGAACGCCACTTGGGTCGCGCCGCCAAGGCCCACCCTACTCCTAAGGCCCGGAGCCCGGCGGCGATGCTGCTGGTGGGCAGGCAAGGCCCTCCACACTGATTTCAAGCTTGAGGTGACCCCGGCTTTTGTCGGGTAAGCGTGCATTATCAGCGCCAAAAAAGCGGATCAGAACTGCCCCTCTGTCGACAACCGATAACCCGCCCCGTTGGGCTGAAACCCCACCAGGCCAAGTTTTTGCGCCACCGCAGGATCGCTCGTCTCGATATCCAGCGTCGCCCGGTAACGGCCATTGCCCTGAATATTCAGCGTCACCCCTTCGGTGCCCGCCTGGCTAAGCAGCGGGACAATCAGCGCGCCGCCTTCACACCGCACCGTGCCGCTCATCGCCTGGGGCAGGGCAATCGCTGCAATCGTGCCGCTTAGCTGCGCCTTTACCCGGCCCTGTGCGGCAGCACAGGCGCCGCTATCAAAACGCAGGGTGACCCCATCCAGATCGATCCGGTTGATCGGCAGGGGGCCAAACACCGCGCCGGTCGGGATCGATCCGGTCATGTCATCCAGGCCCTGGCTATAAAGGCTGGTGCTGATCGCCCCGGTAAGCCCAGGTCGGTCACCTTGCGGTGCACCGCTAAGACCGAGCCGAACCTTGCCCAGCAGCAACTGAAAAGGGGAAAGCCCGGCACGAATATCGCCCAGCGGCAAATCGCCGATCCGTGCCTCAATCAGCGTGCCATACCACACCGGCCCGCTTACCGTCCGCGCCGACAGGCCATAATTGCCCAGCCCCACCAGCCCGAGGACCAGCCGCATCGGCAGGAACACCAGCAGCGCCAGCACGGCGAGCCCGCCGAACAGCACCACGGGCCGGGTTGTCAGCCGTATCTTCATTACAGGCCCTGTATCTTGATCACTAAAGTCACCGATATCGTCTGATCGCCATTGTCGGTGGTGGACAGGCTTTCCACCAGCATGCCGTTTGCCTCCAGATCAGCGACCCAGGCGAAAAACGCCGCTGGCCGTGCCGCCGCAATGGCGATCTGCAAGCCGTTATTGGGCTGGGATGATACATTGGTCAGCGCAAACCCGGCTTCTGCTGCGCGTTCGCGCACCAGGGTTTCCAATGGGGCAGTCATCGGTGCGGCGCGCGTGCGCTGGGCAATCTTCACGCTTTCCAGTTGCGCTTCAATTTCGGCCAGCCGCAGCACCGCATTGTTATGCCGCACGCGGGCGTCCGCCAGCCCGTCGCTCACCGGCCGCACCAGCGCGAACCAGAACAACGTCACAAACGCCAGCGCGGCCGCCGCCAGCACCAACCGTTTTTCACGCAGCGACAGCGCGCCGAACCATGCCCGAAGCGCGGCGGTCATTTGGGCGCGACCGTGATGCGGCCGGTCAACCGGTTGTTGCTTTGTTCAAACGTGCTGGTCGTCGCGGTATAGCCTTGCGCGTTGATTTCCCGGATCACGTCGTAAACCTGCCCTTCTGTCTGCGCGGCAATGGTCACCAGCGCGGCCCCCTTGGCGTCAAAATTCAGCGCGCGCACCTCTGTGCCGGGCACGCCCCGGATCGCGCCATAGATGGCCGCCGCTGTCGCGCTGAAGCCCCGGCCTGGCCCGCGCAACCGCACCAGCCGCGCATCAAGCTGGCGCGCGGCATCATTCACCGATTCGCCCCGCGCCAGCCCTTGCCGGGCCAGCAGATCGGCACGCCGCTCAATCGCATCGGCGGCAAAACTATATTGCATGATCTGCACCAGGCTGATCAGCAGCGTGATGCTCAGGATTGCCAATAGCAACCAGCCCATGCGCCGCATCAGTGGCCAATCAATCGCCCGGCGGCGGCGCTTAGCGAAAATGCCCTGCCGCAGATCGATCGCCGGGGCGCTGGCAGCGCTAATGATCGCCGCCTCAATCGCGTCGCGCGACATGATGGTTGGCGCGACGCCGCCGGTCACCAACGGCGTCAGTTGCGGGTCATGCGCAAAACCGGTTGCGGCACCCCGCACCACCGCATCGCCGCCCAGATCGGCCTGTAAAAAGCCCTCGTCTGGGCGCGGCAACAACATCGGCGCGGGTATCATCACATCGGGATTAATCCCGGCATGGGCAAGATCGACCAGCCAGCGTTGCATCTGCGCGGTCGACACGACGCCAATTGGGCGATCCTGGTCGTTGGCATCCCCTGTCGTTTCGCGCCCAACGGCCAGATGCAGTTCGGCCATCGGCGAAGCGCTGGCTTCGGCGACCAGCACCCGGGCTGCGGCCACTGATTGCGCTTGCGACCGATCAGGCAGGCTCGCCCAGTGCAGTGTCACATCCTCAGCAGGCACCACAACCACCGACGCGGCCATTTCACCTGCGGGCAAACCATCGCCCCGCGCGACAATCGCGCCGCCGTCGATTTTCACCCAGCGGTGGCTATCCACCGCACTGGTCGGCAGGAACAGCACGGTGGTTTCAGCGCCCATGCTCATGCCGGATCGCCCCAGGCGCGTGACACCAGCCGCGCAGGCTGCACGGTCGCGTCAATCAAGGCGCTCTCGGTCAATTCGCTTCCCCCCAATTCAACGTCGATCCGCAGCGCGAACCATCTGGTCGTAACCGCCGTTTGCGCCTGCCCATCAGGAAACACGATCACCCCGCGCAGCGCCGGCAACTTCCAGAACGCCTCAGTGCTCGTATAGCCTATCGCTGGACGTTCAAGCAGCAGTGCGCGTGCCTGATCCACCGTTAGCGTATCGGGCAGCAGCATCGCGAACAGCGGTGCCTGTTCCGGCAACAATGTGTTGACGTTGATCCGCGATGGCTGGGCACGCGGATGTGCGCAAATCCAGGGGCGGATTTTGGCGTAAATCTGGGGCGTTACCTCAGCTATCGCGCGCAACTCGCTGATATCGCTGATCATCGCATTGGCGGTGCGATAGCCGGTCTGGCGGCCAGCATAGCTTTCATCCTCTGCGCCATTGGGCAGCGGGGTATTGTCGCTGTCGATCCAGTCGGCGGTCGCGGCTGCAATCGTCGCGCCCGATTGCCGGGGGATGCCAACCAACGCCATCAGCCGGGTAAATTGCACAATCGCCGCCGGGCGCGCGACGAGCACCCCGGGGCCGCCGCTTACGACAAGGCCATTCAGGTTGAAGCAGTTTCCGCCATCAATCACCGTTGCGGTGGCAAGCCCGCCGGGCACGGGCAATCGGAATGGACGTCCGCTCCAGCCCCCGGCCAGCGTCACCACCGTCGTATTGGCCGACAACAGCGAATCGATCCGCGTCGTCGCCAGTGTTTCCGCCGCCATTGCATAGCCGCGCGCCTGTTCAACCGCGATCATGTTGGACGCAAGCCGGGTCGACAGCCGCAGCTTTTCCAGCGCGGTTGCTGCCAGCACGGCAATCACCGCGACCAGCAACAGCACCGTCAACAGCGCCGCCCCCCGCTCGCGCGCTGGCAGGATGATGCGATCAGCTCGCACTGCCGGGCGCTCCCTCAGCGGGCAGGGAATAGCCCGTGCCGACGACATAAACGCTGCGAAACCGCGTGCCATCGCTGCGCGTGACAACCATTTCCATCGCATCGGGCAGCGCGATGCCGGGTTTTTGTTCCCAGCGGTCGCTCCATGCCCCGGCAATGCGGTAGCGCAAATCGATCCCGCGCACCGAACGGAGTAAAATGGCGGGCGCAAGCGGATTGGCCCCGTCCAGCATCGGATAGGCGATGCGTTGCAGATTGCCGCCATCCAGCCGGTATTCCACCTTTTGCTGGCCCGATCGCGGCGCATCATCCAAATTGGTCCAGCCGCTGCGCACCAGCTGCAGCATCGGCGCGCCGATTGAACCACTGGCACCAATAAAGCCGGGCATCGGCGTGCCATCCTGATCGCGCACCGCCCGATCAGACGCCTGGGCAAGATCAGCCGACAACGCCGATGACAATCGACCAAAAGCTGCGATATCATCAAGCCGCGCCGCCGTGGCTGATTGCGCGCGGACGCTGAACGTCAGCAACGCCACACCGGCGGCAGCGAGCAACCCGAAGATCAACAGCGCGATCATCATTTCAATCAGCGTAAAGCCAGTTTCGGCGGCGCGGCGCATCATGGCTGTTGCCCGCCTGGCAAGGCGGCCGTGCGTACCGCGACCGGGCGGTTGGGTGGCCGCACCACGGTCAACCTGCCCAGCGCAGTCCCGGTCGTGTCGCTGACGGTAACGTCGACGCGAACGGCACCCTGATCACCCAGCGGCGCGGCGATCCGCTGCCAGTTCCACGAACGCCCGCCATTTTCCTCCACGCCATTGCTGATGCCCGTCACCGGGGGCTGCGCATCGGTAAGCGTTTCTACCGCAACATTACGCGCCACGATCTGCGCCATCATCGTGCGATCAAGGCTTGATGCGCTGCGGATGATCGCGCCCTCCAGCCTGATCAGTGCCATCGCCGCCAGCGCGAATACCGCCAGCGCGACCATCATCTCAATCAGCGAAAAGCCCGCCTGGGGCTGCCGGTTGCTACCCATCGATTTTCACTTCGCCGTCCGCACCGATATGCACCGTTGCGCTGGCGTCTCCGCCGCGCCGCAACTGCACATCGAATGGCGCGTTGGCGAGCCCGGTTGAATCGAAAATCACCCGGTCCCTGCCCTCAGCGCTCAGGATCACCGGGCGGATATCATCGCCCCAGCGCGATACCCGAAGCGGCTTTTCGCTGATCGGCTGCCACGCGCCCGCCGATCGCCGGTCAAAGCCATAGCCTTCGCGCGATACCCAGATGCTCACCGATCGCCCCTCAACAATCGCGATGTCATGCGCGGCGCGGGCGCGGGCGGCGAAGCGTTCGGCGTCGTCAATCAACCGGCCACGCGGATCGGGGATCGCCAGCACCACTGCAGCCGACGCCAGCCCGATAATCGTCACCACGATCATCAGCTCGATCAGCGTAAAGCCGCGCTCTGCCGAGCGCGACCGGTTACTGCCAGTTGCCGATATCGGCATCGATCCCCTCGCCGCCTTCCTTGCCGTCTGCGCCCAATGTCCAGATATCAATCGCGCCGTGCGTACCGGGCGATGCGTAAAGATAGTCACGGCCCCAGGGATCCTTGGGCAGCTTCTTAATGTATCCCCCCGCCTGATAGCGCGACGCATCGGTGAGCGAGGCCGGCGCGCTGACCAGCGCCGTCAGGCCGTCTGCGGTGCTGGGATAGCTGATATTCTGCAGCTTATAGAGTTCCAGCCCATCCTCGATAATCGCGATATCGGCCTTGGCCTTTTGCTCGCGCGCGCGATCGCCACTGGGCAGCACATTCAGCGCCACAATCGTCGCCAGCAGGCCAAGGATGACGAGGACGACCATGAGTTCAACCAGCGTGAAGCCGTGTTCGGCGGAACGCCGAAAGGGCGTGAATCCGTCTTCGGCGGAACGCCGAACGGGCGTGAAGCCGCTTATCCAACGGCTTGGCTTTTTTGGGTGGGTGTTACGCATATTACTCCTCATTGCCCGGCAAGCGTGTTGAGTTGCAGGATCGGCAGCAAAATCGACAGCACGATGGTGGCGACAATGCCGCCCATCACCACGATGATCAGGGGCTCCAGCAGCGACAATGCCGTTGCGGTAAAGCGATCAAATTCGCGTTCCAGATAATCCGCCGCGCGTTCCAGCATCTCGTCCAGCTGCCCCGCCGCCTCGCCGCTTGCCGCCAGATAGGTCAGCAAGGGCGGGAACACGCCTGATCGCCGCATTGCCGCAGACAAGCTGCCGCCGCCACGAATCGATTCGACAATTTCATCCGATGCCTGGCGCAGGCGGCGGTTATGAATCGTGCCCGCCGTCAACGCCAAGCCGTCCAGCAAGGGCAAGCGACTCGCAATCATCGTTGATAGCGTGCGCGCCATCCGTGCCGCGTGCAGATCGCGCAGCAACCGCCCGATCAGCGGCAGGCGCAGCAGCCAGCCGTCAAACGCCAGCCGGATGGGCGGTTCGCGCAACGCCTGAAGAAACCCGCCCGCCAGCAGCACCGCGCCCAATATCAGCGCCCACCACCAATTGACGAGGAAAGCCGAAATCCAGATCACGATCCGCGTCAGCAGCGGCAATTGCTGCCCCACCGTGTCGAATTGCTCAACGACTTGCGGCACCACAAAGATCATCAGCGCCGTCACCACCGCCATTGCCACTAACGCTAGCACGGCCGGATAGGACATCGTCGTGATCAACTTACCGCGAATTTCTGCCTGGCGTTCCAGCAACACCGCCAGCCGATCAAGGATCGTCGGTAGCGCACCGGAATTCTCCCCGGCCGAAACCATCGCGCAATAAAGCGCAGGAAAGCTTTTGGGTTCGCGCGCCATCGATTCGGCCAGCCGTCGCCCTTCCACGACGCCCAAATGTACCGCGCTAACGATGTCGCGTACCTGTTGCTGCTCGGTCTGGCGCACGATGGTGCGCAGTGATTCCTCTAACGGGCTAACCCGGTTCAACGTAGCAAGCTGGCGCGTGAACAAGGTCAGGTGCTTGCCCGACATGCGCCGACCGCGAAGCTGCTCCAGCAGCGGCTTGGCCTTGGGGGGCTTGGTTGCCGACGATCCGGGGTCGATCCGCACCACATAAAGCTTGCGCGCGTCCAGCGCCGATCGCGCGTGATCAATCGATTCAGCCGCTATCGCACCGCGCTTTTCGCGGCCCGCTGTATCGATAACGAGATAGTCGAAATCAGGCATCGACCATTTCGCTGCGGGATATACGCACTGCTTCCTCCGGCGTGGTCAGCCCGTCGCGCACCAATTGACGCGCCGCTGCACCCAGATTGGGGGCATGTAGGAAAGCATGGCGCGCAATGATCGATTCGTCGCCGCCATCGTTGATCAGGCGGCGGATCGTGTCATCGATACGGATCGCCTCAAACACGCCGATCCGGCCTTTAAACCCGCTGCCCGAACATTCATCACAGCCCACCGCCTCATACACAATGGCACCGGCATCAAACCCCAGCAGCGACGATACGGAACCCTGCGCCTGCACCGGCTTGCGGCAGCTGGGGCAAAGCCGACGCACCAGCCGCTGTGCGATGACGGCGCGCAGGGTGGATGCGAGCAGGAACGGCTCGATCTTCATGTCACGCATCCGCGTGATCGCCCCCACCGCATCATTGGTGTGGACGGTGGACAGCACCAGATGCCCGGTCAACGACGCCTGCACGGCGATCTCGGCCGTCTCGCGGTCACGAATTTCGCCGACCATCACCACATCAGGGTCTTGCCGCAATATCGCGCGCAAGCCTGCTGCAAAGGTAAGCCCTACCTTGGGGTTCACCTGCGTCTGCCCCACCCCGTCCATTGCATATTCGATCGGGTCTTCCACCGTCAGGATATTGCTGCTGCCATCGTTGAGCAGGCGCAGTGCGGCGTAGAGTGTGGTCGTTTTGCCGGAACCCGTCGGCCCGGTGACGAGCACAATGCCGTTCGGCTCGCTGATCGCGGCGCGCAGCACCGTGTTGACCGCCGGGGCCATGCCCAGCACGTCCAGATCAATGCCGGCATTATCCTTGTCGAGGATACGCAGCACCACGCGCTCCCCTGCCCGGCTGGGCAGCGTGGACACGCGCACGTCAAGCAGCTTGCCGCCCAGTGACAGCCCCATCCGGCCATCCTGCGGGACGCGGCGTTCTGCAATGTCGAGCCGCGCCATCACCTTCACGCGGCTCACCACGACGGGGGCGACATGCGGCGGCATGCGCAATGTTTCGCGGAGCACACCGTCAATCCGCATCCGCACGACCAGCCCGGTTTCATAGGGCTCAATATGAATGTCAGACACGCCGTTGCGCGCGGCATCGGCGATAATGCCGTTGATCAGGCGGATCGCGGGCGCATCATCTCCAGTGTCGAGCAAATCTTCCGCCGTCGGCAGGTTGCCCGCCAGCATGTCGAGTTCATCGCCCAGCCCCAGCGATCCGGCGGCAGCAGCGGCGGCCTGCCCGTCCATCGCATAACGATCAGACAGCAACCGGTCGAAATCTTCAGCACTCGTGAAACTGATGTCGAACGGCCGGGCAAGATATCGGCGCAGCTCAAGCAGCACCTTAGGGTCGCTGCCCTCCCGCATCGCTACCGCAAAATGCCCCGGTTCAACCGAATCGAGCACCACGCCGAATTTGCGGGCAAAGCCGTAAGGAATGCCGATCATCGCACCCGGCAACGCCGTTGCATCGGGCAACGAAATAATGGGGGCGATGATGGGGTTTTCGACCAATTCATCGCCGGGTGTAATTCGCGCGGTCATTTGGGCGCTCCGTCCAGGCGAACGCTGGTGCTCGATTGGCGCATCACGGGCACGCCGATTCGTGGATCTTCAATGCTGCCCGGCCCCGGTGCCGCCGGCAGCGGCGGCTCCGCGCCCAGATAGTCCCGCACCAACTGGTCGATTGTTGGCTCTCGGGTGGGATCCTGCAGCCCCTGCTGAACGCGCAGATAGCCATAACGCTGTTCGGCAACCTTGCGGCTATCCTCAGGCGTGCGCAAAATCGTTGGGCGGATGAAGACGATCAGGTTCGTTTTGGTGCGGCTTTTCGCCTTCGACCGGAACAGCGCCCCAAGCCCGGGGATATCCCCGAGCAGCGGGACTCTCTGAATCGTCCGCCGCTCATTATCGTCCAGCAATCCGCCAATCACCGCGATCTGGCCGTCATCCACCGTCAACGTCGTTTCAATCTCGCGCTTGTTGAGGATCAGGTCGCTATTATCCTGCGAGACTGGGCCGGCGATTGAACTGACCTGCTGGCGCAGAAACAGCTTGATCGCCCCGCTGCTATTCACTTGCGGGCGAACCTCCAGCTCAATGCCAACATTTTCGCGCTGCACCGTGCGAAAAGCATTGTCGAAATTCTGGCTGAGCGCTTGGCCGGTGGTGATCGGAATTTCTTGCCCCACCAGAATCCGTGCCGGTGTGTTGTCCAACACCACGATATGCGGCGATTGCAGCAGGTTGGACGTGGTGTCTGATTTTACCGCGTTGATGATCGCGCCGAAAATGCCGTCGCGGCCAACATTGGCGGCAAACCCGCCAAATCCGCCCGACGCCCCCAGGATCGACCCAATCGCCGATTGCGCCAGCGAATCGCTGATCGCGCTGTTGGTGCCCGTCACGGTCGCCCCACCTGTCACGGTCGTGGTGGTCGTGTTCAACCGGCGCGCACCAATGGCACCGGCCAGAGTCAGTAGATTGGGCGCGGTATTGGAAAAGGTGGTTGTGCCAAACGGAATATTGCTGCCGCCCAGGCTGCCCAGCAGCAACTGCACGCCCAGCTGATTTGCCGTGGCATCAGATACCTCAGCCACAATCGCCTCAACCAGCACCTGTTCACGCCGCGTATCAAGCTGGCGAACCACCTCGGCAAGCTGTCGCTGAACCTCTGACGGGGCGGCAACGACGATAGCATTTGCCCCGGCAAAACGCGTGACGACAGCCGCGGTGCGCCCGCCATCAGCGACAATGGCAGCCTGCTGGTTGGGGCCACCCCCGCCTTGCGATTGCTGCTGCGGCTGTTGTGGCTGCACGTTGCGCTGATTGCCGCCACCGTTGCCGTTGGTGCTCAGGCTGGATTGCGAAAGCTGGGTTTGCTGCGGCAATTCGGTCGGCTGCTGGCCCACCAGTTGCTGCAACACCGGCAGCAACTGCGCGGCATCGGCATTTTGCAGGAACAGCACTTTTATTTCGGTGCCCAGCGAGGCGCGGCGATCAAGTTCGGCCGCCACTTCGGCCAGGCGGGCAACGGTTGGGCCATCGCCTCGAATCGCGACCGAATTGGCGCTGGCAACAGGAACGACCGACACGGCCGGGCCGCCCTGCGTCGCTGCGGGCACCAGCGCCTGCAACGCCGTCGAAATTTCCCGCGCGCTGGCATTTTTCAGCGCAACAACGCGCGTTGACGATCCATCTGAGTCAATTCGACGCACAATTTCGCGAATTCGCCGCACATTATCGCCAAAATCGACCACAACGATCGAATTTCCCGCCCGATTAGCGGTAACAGAGCCCTGCGCGCTCACCAGCGGACGCACCGTTTCAACCGCCGATGCCGCATCAATCGCGCGCAACCGGATGATCTCCGTCACAAAGCTGTTGCGCGATGATGTGGCTGATCCGCCCACCTTGCTGGGCTGCGACGACGCGTTGTCGACCGGCTGCACGCGAAAGGCACCGCCCGATGTTGGCACCGCAATCAGCCCGTTACTGCGCAGGGTGGAGAGGAAAATTTCAAAATATTCCGAACGGCTTAGCGCGCGGTCCGTAACCACGGTCACCTTGCCCTGCACCCGGCTGTCGATAATGAAGGTGCGGCCAGTCACCTTGGCAGCATCGGCAATGAACGCCCGGATATCGGCATCGCGCACATTCAGCGTGGTTTGAGCACCCAGCGGTGCCGCAATCACCAGCGCAATCGCGGCTGAGAGCAGGAACCGCTTCATTGGCCGGCCAGCGTAATCGTCAGCGGCAGCACTTCTGTGCCGCGCTCAACCGTTACCGATAGCGCGCCGCCCTTGGCAAATTGCCCTGTCAGCGCCTCGATATCGCTTGCTCCGCTCACCGGACGGCCACCTAATTGAGTCACGACATCCCCCTCTTTAAGCCCAACTTGCCGGAATACATTGCCCGAGCCTTGCGGCCTGACCGTCATGCCGGTGATTTTCCCGTTATCAATCCGCGGGATAAAGCCGATTTCAGACCGCATGCGTGCCAGCGTCACGGGCGCAGCACCAGCCCCGGAAGGCGGAGCGGCACTCAGCACGCCACTCGAATCGATCGTCGCGCCCGGTGACGACGGCGCACCGCCCGACTGATCGATAAACAAATCCTCGTCCACCCCGCCGCGCGTCAGCGTGATGTGATCAAATGCCACCGATTTCAGCGTCACGCCGGGCATAATCTCTGCACCCACTGAAAAGCTGCCCTGGACACCGTCTGGGGTCGCGATGATCGCCGATCCCCTGCCCGTTGCGCCGTCCAGCCGCGTGCCGAATAAGGTCAGCGCCAGCGGCGTTACGGTGGCGCTGGGTGGCGCGCCTGGCGCGGTGGCATCCAGCCGAAAGAACGGATCAAAGCCGCGCAACATCTCCGCTGCCGATCCTGCCGGGCTGGCAGCGCTGGCGCGCCAATCGCCCAGCGGCCCAACCGGCGTCACCACCGCCCAGATCAGCCGCGCGCCCTGCACAGCCAATAGCGCGAGCAGCGCCAGTTCAACCGCGCTATACAATGTCTTATGCGGGAGCAGCGCGATCAGCCTGCGCGCTCGAGCATCAATTTCCAGCCGCATCAGCAAGTTTCTCCCCGCGCGCCCCTGCTAGGCGGGCTATGTTACAGTTCAACGTCGTATTGATGTACTAAAATAGACAATCGGTGGTTCACCAGTGCAATATGGCCATTCTTATACGGCGCGGGCTGGAAACGCCTTCGAAGCTTTGGCACCATGGGTGGATGCAAAAGCCCGCTCCTCCGCCCTCAATCCCTCTTCTTGCCAGCGCCCCCCCGGAGCGGGGATCGGGTTATCCAGCAGCGCCGGTACTAACCAGCATTGCCCAGCATCCCGGCGTGCAGAAAGTGCCCAGCCCCAAGCTCACCTTGTTTGTGAAGCGCGCGTTCCTGCCGCTCGACCTCTGCACGCGGCTGATGGAGCAGATAGATGCCCAGCGCCGTCCCTCGACAATCTCGGATCCGAACGGCGATGCCGGGTTTCGCACCAGCGAGACGTGCGATTTTGCGCCCGAAGATCCGCTCGGGGCGGTGGTTGATCAAGCATTATGCGATTTGATGGCGATCGACCCGATCTATGGCGAACCATTGCAGGGCCAGCGCTATGCCGTGGGGCAGGAGTTCAAGGCGCACACCGATTATTTCGAACCGTTAGGCATTGATTTTGAGCGGTTTTGCAGTGTCGCCGGGCAGCGCACCTGGACAGCGATGATTTACCTGAACGTGCCCGGCGCGGGGGGGGCAACGCGGTTCAAGGCCATCGACAAAACCGTCCAACCTGAAACCGGCAAGCTGCTGATGTGGAATAATCGGCAGGATGATGGCCAGCCCAATCCGCTGACTATCCACCACGGCATGAAGGTGCGATCCGGCACCAAATATATTCTGACCAAATGGTTCCGCGAACGCCCCTGGGGCTGAACGTCCCTGGGGCTGAACGTCCCTGGGGCTGAACGTCCCTGGGCTGAACGTCCCTGAGGTTGCACGCCGCACATGAAAAACCCCGGCGGCGCGGGCCACCGGGGTCATTCAGTCGTTAGCCTGTCATCAAAGCTTGGCGGAGATGCCGAGCTGAACGATCCGGCCAAGCCGATACTGGTTGATGAAGATGACGTTGCCATTATCGAACCGCTGGAATTCGCGGTAGCCGGTACCGGTCAAGTTACGACCTTCGAGCTTGATCTCGAATTCCGCCGGACCAACCTTTACGCCCTGACGAGCGACAATGTCGAACCGGAAACCAGGACGCTCGAAAATGTCCGGTAGAAAGCCAACGCCGCTCAGATTGCCCGGACCACGGTTGGTGATCCGCTCGCTGGCATAGTTGAACAGGAAGGTGAGCTGCGACAGCGAAGACTTATCCTCGATACCGATCTGACCGTTGACGATGTGATCGGACTGACCCGTCAGCGATGCGCCATCGCGGAAAATCTGCGATGCAGGGCGCAGAGCCGTACTGCCAATGCCGCCACCAACGTCAGGCACCAGCTCGTTGTTCGCGTTAATCGACGACTGAGTATAGGTGTAGTTGGCGCTCAGGACCAATCGACGCGTTGCAAAGAATGGCGAGTCAATGAAATCGAGGTTGAAGTATTTGATCGCCTCGGCTTCCACACCGTACAACCGGGCGCTTGGCACATAGGAAAAGCCGGTCTGCAAACGAGCGTCAGGCGATGGCCGGAAACCAACCTGCTCGATTGGGCGGGTGATATCCTTGTAAAAGCCCGAAATCGTGATCCGCTGTTCCCGCGCATAGAACCACTCATAGCGTAGTTCATAGTTGGTGAGTTCGGAGTCCCGCAGATTCGGGTTACCGAAGAACAGGCGATCGCTTTCGAAATCCTGGAACTGCTGAGCGGCAAGTTCGCGGAACTGTGGGCGGGCGATCGTCTTCGAGAAGTTGCCGCGCAGCTGCATGTCGCGGACGAAATTCCAGGTCAGCGTTACCGCTGGCAGGAAATAGTCATTGTCCAGCCGTGTCGGCGTCACGCCATCGCTTGGCGTCACGCGCTGCTGCGCGGTTTCATAACGCACACCAGCTGTTGCACGAACGCCGTCGAAAAACTCGGCCTCGCCCTGCACATAGCCGGCATTGATCCGGAGCTGGGCGTTGTAAGACGATGATCCGGCAGCGCCCCCGGTGAAGCGAAGGCGAACGCAGCCCGGACCGACACCGTCATTGATCGTCGGACAGGCGTTGAACAAGACATCGTTCGCCAGCAGCAGATCGGGACGGAAGAAGCTGAACGGTGATGGCAGCGAGGTGCCGCTACCGCGGTTGGTTTCATAGACGAAAGGCAAACGCGTCGAATCGCGCTCGGCGTCGCTGAAATAATACCCTGCCGAAATCGTCGCCGGGCGGCTGAACGGCAGCTTGTAAGCCAAATCAGCCTGAGCACTGTATAGATTTTCGTTCAGATCACTGAAGTTGATCGTAGCGAATGGTCCAAAGGCGTTCGTCGCCTGAAATGCACCGACCGGGTTGCCGCTCAGATCAGTCCCCGCATTGGGCGTAAACAGGTAATCGAACTGACGCTCATACGGCGAAACACGCTTCGAATTGGCGTAGGCACCACGCACATCGACCGAAAGATCGTCGAACTTGAACTCGCCAACCGCCTGGGTTTCGAACAACTGACGTTCGAACCAACTGGTATTCTGGGTGAAACGCGGTTGACCCTGGCTGTTATTGAAGATCGTTGCGGTCGATCCACGCGCCTGCTTGTTGGTGTCGTGAATGTAGACGTTCGTCACGCGCAGCTTGTGCGCGTCGAACTCGAACCCAAGGCCGATCAGTGCATTCACGACCACGCGGTTGTCGGTGATGACCGTGTTGAAATCCTGACGGGCAACACCGGAAAGATCGATCGCATCCTGCTGTCTGGTCTGGCGCGTCTTGAAGTTGTTCGAAAGGCTGGCCGATCCAACGATACCGAGGCGCGACGAGCCGATATCGACGACATGACCAAAGCTCGCTTCGCCATTGAAGTTAACCGGGATTTGGCTGTTCGACTGGAGCAGCGATGTTTCTGCACCCGACAGCTGGGCAACTTGTTCAGTCGGGATCAACCCACCGGTTTGCGTGATATTGGTGATGAAAGCGGGAACACGGCGGGTGCCATCATCGAAACCAAACACATCGCGACTGCCGCCGTCATAAACAAACCCGAACTGCGCGGTCGTAGCCGAGTCATACCCAACCGAACCACCGACAGTGACGAAGCTTTCCTTTGGCACGGCTTTAGTGGTCAGGTTGATCACGCCACCACCGAATTCGCCGGGGTAGTTTGCCGAATAGCTTTTCTGGATCAGCGCCGAACCAACGATCGACGTCGGGAAAATGTCGAGAGGCACCGAACGGCGAAGTGGCTCAGGCGACGGCAATGGCGAACCGTTGAGCAGCGACAATGAATAACGATCGCCGAGACCGCGTACATAGACCTGGCCATTGCCGACAACCGACAAGCCCGACACGCGCGAGAGCGCGCCGGCAATGTCGCCTTCACCCGTGCGGGCGATATCGGCTTCGGACAGAACCGACAGGACCTGTGGTGTCGCACGGACCGTGTTCGGGATGTTGCGGCCAACGACGACGATGTCCTGGGCATTGGCTTCATCGAAGCCAGGCGATGAGACTTCAACTTCCTCGATCGGCGCCTCAGCCTCGGTCGGATCAGCTGGAGCTTGCGCAGGTGGCGTGCTGGCAGGCGGCGTCTGCTGCGGCGCGGACTGCGCGAGCGCTGCCGGGGACACAAGCTGCGTCGTTAACAGAAGTAGCGTACCAAGGGCGAAGCGCTCTCTCATGGCCGAACATCCCAATCATATTTCGGTAACAAAAAGCCGGGGTGGGCGATCACGACCACCCCGGCGTCTCAAACGGCGAACCAGGTCGCCAGCAAAGGCCTTAGCGGCCCTGGCAGGCGAAGTAGACCGAGTTGAACACTGGCGGGCCCACATCCTGGAGCGCTGGGTTGGCAGCGCGGACCGTGGTCCGATCAGCCTGCGAGTTCTGGTGAGCAACGATGTTGACGCACGCCACGTTAAGCGGTGTTTGGACGATACCGTTTACAAAGGTGGCATCCGCACCACCGCGCAAGCGGATCGATGCTGGCGGGTTTTGGCTGCTCGAGCGCGTGATGAACGTGAAGTTTGCATAGCGCGCCCAGGTACGAGGCAACAATTCTTCGGCAAGGTTCGAGTCGATTTCGGTTGCGAACGAGTCAGCCGTTGCACCGCCGGTCTTCTGCGCCGCGATCAGGAACTGGGCGAGACCACGATAACCGTTATCGATGTCGAAACCGTCATCGTCTGCGCCGGTGATGGCGAGGAAGCTGAGGTTGGTCGTGCCGCCAAAGATTTCGATACCGTCATCGGCCGAGTTGTGGCTCTGCAAGCGATTGATCGTGGTGCCGCTGCCGGTGCCACCCAGCGTCAGACCCTGCAATTCGTTGCCTTCGCTGATCGCGATGCCGCTAAAGTTGATCTGGACGAACTGCATCGTACCGCTGTTGTCGTTTTGAACGGTGCCGCCGTAGTTACGGCCGGTCACACCTTCGATGAAGTTTTCGCAGGTGGTGCTCGATCCATCTGCATTGTTCGGACCAGTGCCGGTGCGGCAAACGCCGGTCGGTGCACGTCCGAGCAGGATGACACCACCCCACTGGCCTTGCGTCGCATCGGACACGCCGTTTGCGGCCAGGTTCTGCTGGGAGGTGAAGATGATCGGCGCGCTCGACGTGCCGACAGCATTTATCCGTGAACCGCGGTTGATGAGCAGCAGATCGTTCGATGCCTCGCTCGAGTCAGCGGCGATCACGACGCCAGCGGCGATCGTGAGCGTCGCCGAAATGCCGCCAGGTGCAGTGCCTGTCGAACCGACGTCGACGCCGACTTCGGTCTGCCCGCGCAAACGGTAAGCGACACCGAGAACACGTGGGAGGGTTAGATCGGAGGTGATCAGAGCAGGAATCCGGCAGAGGCGAGCGAGAACTGTCGTACCCGCCATCGCCAACCCGTCATCCGTCGTGCCCGTTGGACAAACCGCAGCCGATGCACCTGCACCAACCGGTGCGGGGGCGACGCACAGACGTTGCGTGGTTCCGCCGAAGTTCGCTGCGCCCGAGTCGCAGGTCCAACCCTGGAACGCTGTGTCGCCCGAACCGTTGACGGCACCGACATAATTGGCGGTGACGAAGAACGAGCTACCGGTTGGGTTCAGCGTGGTGGCGTTGAAGCCAGGCGCCGTTGCAGCCGCGCCCTGGGGAATAACGCCATTCAGTGCCGCAAAGCCGCTTGGGACGTTGTTAGTGCCAGCGTTGACCAGAGCAATCTGCTCGTCAGCGGAAATGGTAATGCTGCCGCCAGAAATGCCACCTGCGGTCGACGCGAACTGCGCTGCCGTGATTGGCGCGAGGCCTGTTGCGGTTGGCGTTGGCGTCGGGGCAGCAGGCGCTGGCGTGCTGATCACGAGGGTGCCGGGGCCGGGCGAGGCAACGCTGGTGGCGCCGTCGCAGCCAGCAAGAGCCGCGCTTGCGCAGCTGGTCAAAAGGATGAGGCTAACGCGTTTGAAGCTGGCCATAAAATCTCCGATCCGGTTGAGTCCGGGTTGCTAAAATGGGCATGCGCCCGGATCGACTCGGATGTTCCCCCTGCCGATCTCAAGCGTGGCGGTAGGCGGCGTGCATGACGGGACGATGCCGCTTCAGCTACAATCGTGAGACATTTAAATTACAGAAATATGTCGTGGCATTTTAGCCAACCAATAGAATCAATGGGTTAGGGGTCTTTTTGCGACAGTCCCGTTCTTCATGACCATCACAACGTCTCGAATTGCGTCAATCTTCTGTTCAGGATTTCCAGCGACGGCCACCAAATCTGCGGGCATCCCCGGTGAGATTGCCCCGGCGCGGTCACTAATACCCAAAATGGCGGCATTGCCGGATGTTGCGGCCATCAGCACTGCCGTGGGGGACATGCCACCCGCCACCATCAGGATCATTTCGCGGCCATTTTCGCCGTGCGTGAAGACGCCGGTATCGCCGCCCACACACATTCGCACGCCTGCTTTCAACGCCATTGCAAAACTCGCCTTTTTTACGGTGATCGCTTTGGGTTCAGGGCTTTCGCCGTTCCAGCCGCGATAGCGCTCAATCGCGTCTGTGGCAGCCAATGTGGGGCAAAACGCCACCCCCTTGACCTTCATCAGCGCGAACACCTCTGCCGTGCCATCATTGCCATGCTCAATGGTGTCGACGCCCGCCATGGCCGCGCGCCGCATCCCTTCCGGCGTGCTGGCATGGGCAGCCACGCTGCGCCCTGCATCATGTGCGGCATCCACCACCGCGCGCATCTCTGCCGCTGAAAAAGTCACGCGGCTGGGTTCGCCTGCGCCCCAGCGATAATCAGCATAGAGCTTTACCACATCAGCCCCGCGCCCCATTTGCCGCCGCGCGGCGAGCACAAGCGCATCGCCATCGGCTTCTTCTGCCCCTTGCGGCACATCGATGGCAGGGTCGAACCCCTTGGGCCCATAACTGCCCGTCGCCACCAGCGCACGCGTGGCGATAATCATATGCGGCCCGGGGATGATCCCTTGGTCAATCGCCGCTTTCAGACCAACATCGGCATAGCCCGCCCCTTCCGTCCCCAAATCACGCACCGTGGTAAAGCCCGCCATCAGCGTGGCGCGCGCATTTTCACCGGCGCGCAGCGTGCGCAGCGCCAGTGGCTCCTTCAAAACCTGATCATTCCACGCAGCTTCATTGTAGGGATGCAGGAACAGGTGAACGTGCGCATCAATCAGACCCGGCAACAACGTGGTGCCGGGCAGCGCCATCCGCTCAGCGTCAGCGGGTATCGGCAGGTCTGGACCGACGCCCGCGATCCGGCCATCGCGCACCAGCACCTGCCAACCAGGGTGCACAATGCCGTCGCGGCCATCGAAGACCGCATCCGGGATCACCAGCACGGCGCGCGTTGGGGCCTGGGCCGCGGGCACATTCGGCGCTGCTGCGCTTGTAACCACCAGCGCTGCCATAACCACGAAAGCCGCTGCTCTTGCTATGCCCATCGAAATGCCCTGCCGTTGATTATGGGCCCGCGCCTTGCCGGGGTGGCGATCAGCCTATGGCAGGATCGCCGGGAATCGCCCAAAGCACAAGCAAAAGGCCCGCCGGAACGACTGTTCCAGCGGGCCTTTACATGGTGGGCGCGGCTGGGATTGAACCAGCGACCCCTGCGGTGTGAACACAGTGCTCTACCACTGAGCTACGCGCCCGAACCTATTAGCCAGCAATATGGCCGGAACGGGAAGGGCGGCAGTTGCCTGCCGCCCGTCAAACCCGCCTTTAGCATGCAGCCAAGGCTTGTCCAGCCCTGCTCCCTCTGCACGCCATGGCCGATAATGGTTATTAGTTGACCGCGTCCTTCAGGCCCTTGCCGGCCTTGAACTTGGGCTGCGACGATGCCTTGATCGTCATTGGTTCACCCGTGCGCGGGTTGCGGCCGGTGGATGCCTTGCGCTTGCTGACGGCAAATGTGCCGAACCCAACCAAGCGCACTTCGTCGCCCTTGGTCAGCGCAGCCGAAATGGCATCAAAAACGGCTTCAACTGCCTTGCTTGCGTCACCCTTGGTGAGGCCCGACGCATCAGCGACCGAACCAATCAGTTCTTGCTTGTTCATTCGTTGGAACCCCCGTCTTTACGATTGCGAAGTCTATCATTCGATTGAATCACGGCACGGCCGATAGCCCTTTAAAGGCTTGTCGGCCGTTGGCTGTCAAAACAAATCCGTCATAAATCCGCCAAAAACGACGAAAACATAACAAATTCGGATAACCCGTGACGCATTGCGGCTGAATGCCGCAATTTACCGCATCAATGATGCACTTCTCCGCCAGCGGGCGGCACGCCTACCGGCGGCAATGCCGCCAGTTCGTCTGCATCGCTCCAGTCAATCGCTGTCAATGGCTCGGTTAGCGCTAGCCGCAAAGCCTCATCAACATGGCGGATCGGAATGATGTTCAGCGCGGCGCGGATATTGGCGGGCAGCTCCGCCAGATCCTTCTCATTTTCTGCCGGGATCAATACCGTGGTGATGCCGCCCCGCATGGCGGCGAGCAGCTTTTCCTTCAGGCCGCCAATCGGCAGCACCCGCCCGCGCAACGTGACTTCGCCGGTCATCGCCACGTCGCGCCGTACCGGAATGCCGGTCAGCGTTGAAACAATCGACGTTACCAAACCGATGCCCGCCGATGGCCCATCCTTTGGCACAGCACCCTCAGGCAGGTGAACGTGGATGTCCTTGCGCGCGAACATGCTGGGCTTGATGCCATAACTTGGCGCGCGTGCCTTTACGAAGCTCATCGCCGCTTCGACCGATTCCTTCATCACATCGCCAAGCTTGCCGGTGGTGCGGACCAGCCCCTTGCCCTGCACCGTCACGCTTTCGATCGTCAGCAATTCACCGCCGACCTCGGTCCAGGCAAGGCCGGTCACCGCGCCGATCTGATGCTCATCTTCGCCCATGCCAAAGCGATATTTCTGCACGCCGGCATAGTCGGCAATATTCTCAGCGTTGATAACAACGCTCGTCATCTTACCTTCCAATATGCGCCGCAGCGCCTTGCGCGCCAGCCGGGCAATTTCGCGTTCCAGCGTGCGGACGCCAGCCTCACGCGTGTAATAACGGATCAGCGCGCGTAGACCATCATTCGCCAGCTCAAATTCGCCGGGCTTCAGGCCATGTGCCTCAACCTGCTTGGCGATCAGATGACGCTCCGCAATCTCGACCTTTTCGTCCTCGGTATAACCCTCCAACCGGATGATCTCCATCCGGTCGAGCAATGCCTGGGGCAAGTTAAGCGTGTTGGCGGTGGTGACGAACATCACATCGGACAAGTCGATATCGATTTCCAGATAGTGATCCTGGAATTTCGAATTCTGTTCCGGATCAAGCACCTCCAGCAGTGCCGATGCCGGATCACCCCGAAAATCCTGCCCAAGCTTGTCAATTTCATCCAGCAGAAACAGAGGGTTGCTTGTCCCGGCCTTGCGCAAATTGGTGACGATCTTGCCGGGCAGCGAGCCGATATAGGTACGGCGATGGCCGCGAATTTCCGCCTCATCGCGGACTCCGCCCAGCGACTGGCGTACAAATTCACGCCCGCACGCCTTGGCAATGCTTTTGCCAAGCGACGTCTTGCCGACACCCGGCGGGCCAACAAGGCACAGGATTGGCCCCTTCAGCTTGTTGGTGCGCGCCTGCACCGCCAGATATTCGACGATCCGGTCCTTTACTTTTTCAAGCGCATAATGATCCTCATCAAGCACCGCCTGCGCCGCGGCGATATCCTTTTTCAGCTTTGATTTCTTGCCCCAGGGCAGGCCCAGCAGCACATCAAGATAATTGCGGACAACGGTTGCCTCAGCCGACATGGGCGCCATCGTTTTCAGCTTCTTCAGCTCCGTCGTCGCCTTGGTGCGGGCTTCCTTCGACAGTTTCAGCGTGGCAATTTTCTGGGTCAGCTCGGCAATTTCATCGCCCTCGCCTTCCTCACCCTCATTACCAAGCTCGCGCTGAATCGCCTTCAGCTGCTCGTTCAGATAATATTCGCGCTGGGTTTTTTCCATCTGGCGTTTCACGCGGCTGCGGATTTTCTTTTCCACCTGGAGCACACCCAATTCGCCTTCCATGAAGGCGAACACCATCTCGAGCCGCTTTTGCGGATCGCTTTCGACCAGCAGCGACTGCTTGTCGGCAACCTTGACCTGGATATTGGCGGCAATCGCATCAGCCAGCCGTGACGGATCATCGATCTCGCCCAGTTGCACTGCGGTTTCCGCGGGCAGCTTGCGGTTCAGCTTGGCATAATTTTCAAACTGATCGACAACCGAACGCATCAGCGCGGCAACATCATGCGATATCTCCGGCACATCGCTATCATCGTCGCCCAGGTCGCCGCCAGCATCAAGCAGGTCGATCTCAGCAGTCAGATGGCCATCTTGTGCCGACATATTGGTCAGCTTGGCGCGGCGTTTTCCCTCCACCAGCACGCGGACTGTGCCGTCTGGCAGCTTAAGCAACTGGAGCACCACGGCCGTGACGCCAATTTCGTAGAGATCATCGCGGTCGGGATCATCTTCGCTGGGGTCAAGCTGGGCGACCAGGAAGATTTCCTTCGTTCCGGTCATTGCGGTTTCCAGCGCGGCAACGGACTTGTCGCGGCCAACGAACAGCGGCACGATCATGTTTGGAAAAACGACAATGTCGCGCAGCGGCAATACAGGATAGGTGTTGGTCATGCAGTCTCCGACGACGCCCGATCGGGACGCCAATTGGGTCTTATATGGTGCGCATACGCGCCGCATCAATCGGCTTGTGGCAGGATTTGCGATGCTGGGCCTGATCGCCGCAGCGCCGCCGAGAAAGGGCGAACCGCCGCTGACCGAGCAAACGCAGAAATCAGGCGGCGTGATCGACCCTGATCAGGCCAAGCTACAGTTCGACAGCGCCGATCTGGCGATAGAGATTTTCCCTGAAAGAGAAGCGATTGCCGCCACCGCGACGCTGACGTTCACGGCCAGAGTCGCTCTTGACCGGCTAGTGATTGATCTTGATCGCAACCTGCCCGTTTCCGCTATCGATATTGACGGGCGGGCGCTGCCCGCCACCGCATGGGCGAACCCGCAGGGCCAGCTGGTGGTGCGGCTGCCCGGCACTGTCGCCGCCGGCCACCGCGTTACCGCCCGCCTGCGCTATGCCGGCACACCGCATGTCGCGGTTCGCGCGCCCTGGGATGATGGTTTTGTTTGGGCAAAGACCAAAAATGGCCAGCCCTGGGTTGCGTCCACTGCAGAGGGCTATGGCTGCGACCTGTTCTGGCCATGTCTGGATTTTCCGACGGGCGAGCCTGCGCAAATGACACTGCACATTACGGTGCCAAAAGGCCTGTCTGCACCGGCCAATGGCGTCCTGCTGGGTACTGACACCTTAAAAGACGGTCGCACCACGTGGCACTGGCGGACACGGCACCCCAACACCTATGCCATTGCGATCAATGTCGGCCCTTACGAACAGGTTTCGGGCACCTATAAGAGCCGATATGGCAACACCATTCCGATGAGCTATTGGTATTTGCCTGGCGCAAAGGCCAAGGCTGAGGGGCTGTTTGCGGAATTTGCGCCCACGCTTGATTTCTTTGAAAGCGTGATCGGCCCCTACCCCTTCGCCGATGAAAAGCTGGGTGTCGTAGAAGCGCCGCATCTGGGCATGGAGCACCAGACGATCAACGCCTATGGCAATGGCTATGCCAAATCGATCGACGGGTTTGACTGGCTGTTCCAGCATGAATTTGCGCACGAATGGTTCGGCAACCAGCTGACCGCCGCCAATTGGGATGATTACTGGCTGCATGAAGGGTTCGGCAGTTACATGCAGCCGCTTTACGGTCAGTGGCGAGAAGGCGATGCCCGCTATGCCACGATGATGGATGCCCAGCGCCCAAAGATCGAGAACCGCGCGCCCATCGTGTCCGGCACCATCCGAACCGAAGAAGAGGTTTACGAACAAAGCAAAGGCGGGCCGGCGGGTGATATCTACGCCAAGGGGGCGTGGACGCTCCACACGCTGCGCTGGCTGATCGGCGACGCCGCTTTTTTTGATGCGACGCGCCGGCTGGTTTACGGGCGCAATGACCCGAAGCCAGGCAATTTCACCCCGCGTTATGGATCAACGCAAGAGTTTGAGGCGCTCGTGAGCCAAATCAGCGGCAAGGATTTTCGTTGGTTCTTCGACGTCTATCTGCGCCAAGCCGCCCTGCCCGACCTTGTCGCGCGCGAGACAGATGGCATGTTGATGCTCGACTGGAAAATAGCTTCAGGCAAACCCTTCCCAATGCCGGTCGAGGTAAAAATTGGCAGCGATCTGGTAAAGGTGGAAATGCCCGGCGGCAACGGATCGGTCGCCATTCCTAAGGGCGCGCATATCGTCATCGACCCCATGGCGCGTATCCTGCGCCGGTCGCTGGCGGTGGACGCGCTGCAAGCCTATCGTCGCGAGCCGGCACGGTAAGGAGAAAACGCCATGTTCATCAGCAGCGATCCAGTCGGCCTGCCCGGCTTGGCAGCGATGGCTGTGGGTTTTATGGTGTTCATGACGGCGTTGTTTGCTGCACGAATGCGCGCGCGGCGTGACATAGCCGATCAGGGCGGCAAGCGCGACAACCGCTCGGTTCTTGGGATCGTGCTGCAAGGATTCGCAATCGGAATGGTTGCCTTTGGCCCCATTCGGACAATCCTGGACCCGTTATCGCCCCACGCGCTGGCAACCGGGTTTGTCGTGCTGCTGATCATGCTCGCGGCGGCGGGGCTGTTCCACTGGTCGTCCGTCACGATGGGGCGCAACTGGGCGCTGGTGGCGCGCACCCGCAGCGATGCCAGCCTCGTTACCAGCGGGCCTTTCGCTTATGTTCGCAACCCGATTTATGTCGCGCTGGGGCTGTTCATGATCGCGATTGCCATCGCCTATGGTCATAGCCGGATGCTGATTATCGCGCTGCCGCTATATGCGCTTGCCACATGGATGCGCGTAGCGCTGGAAGAAAAGGTGCTGCGCGCAGCTTTTGGGGCTGAGTATGATGCTTACGCGAAACGCGTGAAGCGTTTCTTGCCTGGCCTCATCTAAAGTCCGGGGTGACGTGGGGCCGCCAAGCCCCTAAGTCCGCTACTATGCCGACCTTAGCGAAGATTTGTGGTCTATCCACGCCGGAAACGGTCGATGCCGCGGTTAGCCACGGTGTTGGCCATGTTGGTTTCATGTTTTTCGCCGCGTCTCCGCGCAACCTGGCGTTCGGACAGGCGGCGGCGCTGGCTGGTCGGGTGCCCGATCATGTCGGGCGGGTTGGCGTTTTCGTTGATCCGGACGATGCGCTGGTGGACGCAGCGATTAAGGCGGGGCGGTTGAGCGCGCTTCAGTTGCACAAGGTGAAACCTGAACGCGCCGCCGCGCTGCGCGCCCGGACCGGAGTGGAGATTTGGGCGGCAGTTGCCATCCGTGCCCGCGTCGATCTTGATGCAGCCCGCGGCTTTGTTGGAGCAGCCGACCGTATCCTTTACGATGCGAAGACGCCCGAGGGTGCAGCATTGCCGGGCGGCATGGGGGTGCGGTTCGATTGGGCGCTGCTCGATGATTTTCGCCATCCGCTGCCCTGGGCGCTTTCTGGCGGGCTCGATCCACAGAATGTGGGCGAGGCGATTGCGCGGACGCAGGCGACGCTGGTCGATGTATCATCTGGCGTCGAAACCGCGCCCGGCATCAAGGATATGGACAAGATCGCGATGTTCCTTAAAGCCTGTGCCGCATCATGAACGCTCCCCTTTCCCCCGCCCCCAATAGCTTCCGCGCACAGCCAGACGATCGCGGCCATTTCGGCCAGTTCGGTGGGCGCTACGTCGCCGAAACGCTGATGCCGCTCGTGCTTGAGCTGCAGGCGGAGTATAACCGCGCCAAGGCTGACCCCGCGTTCCACGCGCAGTTTGATGATCTGCTGGAGCACTATGTCGGACGCCCCAGCCCGCTTTATTACGCCGAGCGGCTAACCGCGGAACTGCGGAAAAACGCCCTCGTTGGGATGGGCGCGCAAATTTGGTTCAAACGAGATGAATTGAACCACACCGGCGCGCACAAGATCAACAATTGCATCGGGCAAATCCTGCTCGCGATCCGCATGGGCAAGACGCGGATCATCGCGGAAACGGGTGCCGGCCAGCACGGCGTCGCCACCGCCACGGTCTGCGCGCGGTTCGGGCTCCCTTGCGTCATTTACATGGGCGCGCGCGATATCGAGCGGCAGCAACCCAATGTGTTCCGCATGAAACTGCTCGGCGCCGAGGTTCGCCCGGTCACGTCAGGCGCGGCGACGCTGAAGGACGCGATGAACGAAGGGCTGCGCGATTGGGTCGCGAACGTCCACGACACGTTTTACATTATTGGCACCGCTGCCGGCCCGCACCCCTATCCCGAACTCGTTCGCGATTTTCAAAGCGTGATCGGCAAGGAAGCGCGCGCCCAGATGCTGTCACGCATTAACCGCCTGCCCGATGTGCTGGTGGCGGCAATCGGCGGCGGATCAAACGCGATCGGGCTGTTTCACCCGTTCCTTGATGATCCATCGGTGAAGATGCTCGGCGTGGAAGCGGCAGGCCATGGGTTGGACAAGGAACACGCGGCCAGTCTTGCGGGCGGCTCCCCTGGGGTACTCCACGGCAACAAAACCTATCTGCTGCAGGATGAAGACGGTCAGATCACTGAGGCGCACTCGATTTCCGCCGGGCTCGATTATCCCGGCATCGGGCCGGAGCATGCCTGGCTGCGCGACATCGGCCGGGTGGATTACACTAGCGCGACCGATACCGAGGCGCTCGACGCGTTCCAACTGCTCTGCCGCACCGAAGGCATCATCCCCGCGCTGGAACCAGCGCACGCCATTGCGGCGGTCGCCAAACTCGCGCCGACCATGCGTGCCGACCAGATCATCCTGGCCAACCTGTGCGGGCGCGGCGACAAGGACATCTTCACGGTGGCTGAGGCACTGGGGAAGGCGATATGAAAATTTTCTCTGCCAAGGCCTTCACTGCCGATCGCGCCTGGGGGAGCATGCTGCTGAGCGATTTTGGCGACGTCACGGTGCGTCTGCACTGGACCGATCAGCCTTATCGCTGGCACCAAAATACCGGAAACGAGGTATTCGCCGTGCTGGAGGGCATGGTCGATATGCACTACCGCCACGAAGGAAAGGATCATGTCGTCCGCCTCCATGCAGGCGACGGCATGTCGGTTGAGAACGGCGACGAGCATGTCGCGCACCCTGTGGGCGCTGCCCGTATTCTCGTCGTGGAACGCAAAGACTCCGAATGACCCGCCTCTCCGCCGCTTTTCCCACAGGCCGCGCCGCCCTCGTCACTTTCGTGACCGCAGGCGACGGCCCCACCCCCGCCATCCTCGACGCGCTCGTCGAGGGAGGCGCGGACGTGATCGAGCTTGGTATGCCGTTCACCGATCCCATGGCCGATGGCCCCGCAATCCAGGCTGCGAACCTGCGCAGCCTCGCTGCGGGTACCACCACCGCCGATATCCTGCGCATCGCCACTGACTTTCGCGCCCGCCACCCCAGCGTGCCGCTCGTCCTGATGGGCTATGCCAACCCGATGTTGCGGCGCGGGGCGAACTGGTTTGCGGATGCCTGCACAAAGGCGGGCGTCGACGGGGTGATATGTGTCGACCTGCCGCCTGAGGAAGATGACGAGCTCGGGCCGCAGCTCCGCGCAAGCGGCGTTGATTTCATCCGCCTCGCCACCCCCACCACCGACGCCGTCCGCCTGCCCGCCGTGCTCAATGGGGCGAGCGGCTTCCTCTATTATGTGTCGGTCGCCGGGATCACCGGACTGCAACAGGCCGCGCAAAGCTCGATTGCCGATGCTGTTGGGCGGTTGAAGGCGGCGACCGACATTCCCGTCGCGGTCGGCTTTGGCGTGCGCACCCCCGAACAGGCGCAGGCAATCGCCGAAGTCGCTGACGGCGTCGTCGTGGGCTCTGCAATCGTTGAGATTATTGCCACGCACGGCGCAGATGCGCCCGCGCACGTAACCCGCTATATCCGTTCGCTCGCTAACGCAGTTGGCGCGGCAAGAAAGGTAGTCGCATGACCTGGCTCAGCAATGTTCGCAACGCGCTGTCGTTCGTCGTCCCGGTCAAGAAAGAGACCGCCGACAATCTGTGGCACAAGTGCAAAGGTTGTGGACAATTGGTTTTTGTGAAGGAGCTGGAGGATAACCTTCATGTCTGCCCGACCTGTGATCACCACGAACGCATTGGGCCAAAAACGCGGTTTGGATATACTTTTGACAGCGGCACATTCACGGTGCTGCCGCAACCGCGGGTGCAGGAAGACCCATTAAGGTTTCGCGACACCAAGCGCTATGCCGACCGGATCAAGGCCGCGCGTACCGCCACCGGCGAGGGCGACGCGCTGGTCAACGCACGCGGCAAGATCAGCGGGCGGCGCGCCGTGGTGGGCGTGCAGGATTTCGCCTTTATGGGCGGATCGATGGGCCTTGCGGTGGGCGAAGCGTTTGTGGCCGGGGTGGAGGCAGCGATTGCCGATCAATGCCCCTACATCATCTTTACCGCATCGGGCGGCGCGCGAATGCAGGAAGGCATTTTGTCGCTGATGCAAATGCCGCGCAGCACCGTGGCAATCCAGATGCTCCACGATGCAGGCCTGCCCTATATTGTCGTTCTGACTGACCCGACTTCGGGCGGCGTGATGGCGGCCTATGCCATGCTGGGCGATGTGCAGATTGCCGAGCCCAAGGCGACGCTGGCGTTTACGGGCCGCCGGGTAATCGAAAACACGATCCGTGAAAAACTGCCCGATGATTTCCAGACATCAGAATATCTGTTGGCGCACGGGATGATCGACATGGTCAAGCCGCGCAAGGAACTGCCGGAGACGTTGGGGCAGCTGATCGATTTCCTGTGTGCCAAAGCGGCGGCGTAACTAACCACGCCGCGCGTTTGTGCAGACCCTGTCATGGCCGATAACGCCATCTCTTCCTCTCCGGCGGTGCAGGCACAGCTTGATCGGTTGTGGGCGCTATCGCCCGGCACCGACATATTGGGGCTGGAGCGGATCACCGCCCTGCTCGACCGGATCGGCAACCCCCACCGTGCGCTGCCCCCGGTGCTGCATGTCGCGGGTACCAACGGCAAAGGATCGACCTGTGCATTCCTGCGCGCAGCAATCGAAGCGTCGGGGCTAACCTGCCATGTATATACAAGCCCCCACCTGGTGCGTTTCAACGAGCGGATCAGAGTCGCCGGGCGGCTGATTGAGGATGATGCGTTGGCAGCGTTGCTATCGGAAGTGCTCGACGCCGCTGGCGATATTGGCGCGAGTTTTTTCGAAACAACCACCGCCGCCGCATTCCTGGCTTTTTCGCGTTGCCCGGCGGATGCGTGCATTATTGAAGTGGGCCTTGGCGGGCGCCTTGATGCAACCAACGTCATCACCGCGCCGATCATCACGGGAATCGCCCAGCTCGGTATCGATCATCAAAGCTTTCTGGGCGATACAATCGAGGAAATTGCGGGGGAAAAGGCGGGAATCGCGAAGCTCGGCGCAACGCTGGTCACGATGCGATACCCCGCGCATGTTGCCCAAATCGTCAGCAACGCCGCCGCGCGCATAGGGGCGCGGATCAGCATGTTGGGCACGGGATGGCAATTACGGGTAGACGAAACGCTTCATTATTCAGACGATCGCGGTACCGTTGAAGCGCCGCTGCCGCGCATGGCCGGGCCACACCAGGCCGAAAATCTGGGCCTCGCCATCGCGATGTTGCAGCACCAAACGGCACTCGCCATTCCGCCAAGCGCCTATCGAGCCGCCGCCGAATGGACTGAATGGCCCGCGCGGATGCAACGGCTGGCGCCCGGCCCGCTGCTCGCCCGGCTGCCCCAGGGGAGCGAGCTGTGGCTGGATGGCGGGCATAACGCCGCCGCCGCCACTTCTGTCAGCGCGACATTGGCGGCGCGGGCGGGAAAGCGCCCGGTGCATCTCGTGATGGGAATGCTGGCCAACAAGGATGCGCACGGTTTGCTGCTGCCCTTTGCGCGCTATGCCCGGTCGCTTCAGGCGGTACCGGTGCCCAATCACGCACATCATGCGCCCGCCACATTGGCAGCGGCGGCCCTTTCGCTGGGGTTGCAGGGGGATGTCGCGGACGATGTCGCCGCCGCGCTGGACGCCATCGCCGCACGCGCCGACCCCGCCAACCCGCCGGTCGTGCTGATTTTAGGGACGCTGTACCTCGCCGGTTGGGTGCTCGCGGCGAACGATCAGGTGCCGGAGTAGCGGCCATAAATCACACATCAACGACGGGTTGACGCACGCTTTCGACGACAAACCCACGGTGCCAAAGCAGCCACAACAGCACCAATCCCGGTATCGCAACGACCATCGTCATTAACCAAAATCCAGGCCAGCCGAAATATTCGGCAGCGATCCCGGCGGGACTCGACAGCCAGGTGCGCCCAACCGACGCAAACGACGATAGCAACGCAAACTGCGTCGCGGTGTAGGCAATGTTCGACAGGCCTGACAGATAGGTAACGAAAACCGTTAATCCGATCCCGCTGGTAACCTGCTCGGTCGCCACAGCAATGGTTAGCCACAGGTTGGAATGACCGTTGAGCGCCACAATCACGAAGGCGAAGTTGCTGATCATCATCAAGATGCCGGAAACGAACAACGCGCGACCCATGCCCAGCCAGGCCATGAAGGGCGCGGCCAACGCAATACCGACGACCAGCCCCCAAAAGCCCACCAACTTGTTGATCGCCAGAAACTCGGTGTCGGAAAAGCCTAGCTCAACAATCATCGGATTGAGCATGATCTGCCCCATCGCGTCGCCAAGTTTATAGATGAGGACGAACAATAGAATCAGTACGGCACCGCGCCTGCGAAAAAACTCGCGGAACGGCCCGATCACCGTTTCCTCAAGCCAACTTCCGATGGACTGGCCGGGGACGGCGGCCAGCAACTTGTCGTGCAGTCCCGGCCCGGCCCAAAATGCCGCGATTATGCCAGGCACAATACACAGCCCTGTCAACGCGTAGGCATTGGCCCAGCCAAGATTCAACCCTTCGCGCGACGCTAGCGCGATAGTGCCGACCCCAGCGATAAACGAGCCCAGGCGATAGCCGAACTGATTGTTCGCGGTCCCGTGCGGCAATTCGTCATCGGGCAGGATTTCGATCCGATATGCATCGATTACGATGTCCTGCGTCGCCCCGAGAAATGAAGTGGCGATCGCCCAGAAGGCAAAGCCACCCAAGCTGACCTCTGGCTGGCTCGCACCCAGCTGCCAGACCGAAATGAACAACAGTGCCTGGACAAAGAACAGCCAGGCCCGGCGTTGGCCGAACAATGGAGTCAGGATCGGCAGTTTCAGCCGATCGATCAAAGGTGCCCAAAGGAATTTCAGTGCATAAGGGGTGGTCAGCCCGACTGCGAACCCGATGGTCTTCTTGTCGATGCCGACCTTAGTTAGCCAGAAGGCCATCGTGCCGAGCAGCAAGGCCAACGGAAACCCGCTTGAAATGCCAAGCAATAATGCAGCAAGCGGCCTGGCGCGAAAATAAGGTGCCATCGTAGCCCCGAAACTTTTGCGCTCCCCACCGACTGTCACCATCACCCACTTGCTCCCCGCGCCATTCGGGACGACACTAGCCCCAAAACAGGAGAAGGACAGCCATGAACGTGCATGCACCGCACGGCTTGCGCCCGACCGAGGGGCAGTTGGCGCTTGCCGCGTTGCTCGCCAGCGGGGGAACGCGGGCAAATGCGGGGATCACCCATGTCGATGCCGCAGCCTACACCTCGGCACATCGGCACGCAGCGGAACAGCGCGACATTTTTGCAAAGGTCCCGCTCGTCATTGCGCCGTCCGCGTTGCTGCCCGAGCCCAATATGGCGGTGCCGCATGATGGTTTTGGTAAGCCGCTGCTGATCACGCGCGACAAGGCCGGGGTGGCGCATGTCTTCCTGAACGTTTGCCGCCACCGGGGCACGCGGCTGGTAGAGGGCAGCGATGCGGTGTGTGCGCCGCGCCTTATCTGCCCCTATCACGCTTGGAGCTATGCGCTCGACGGCGCACTGACGGGGATGCCCCGGCCAGAGACCTTTCCCGGCCTCGACAAAGCCGAATACGGATTGAAGCGGCTGCCGACGGTGGAGGCTGGCGGCCTGATCTGGTTTGCGTTTGATGACGCCGCCGATTTTACCGAAGCACGCGCGCTGGGAGCTGATTTTGAGGCTTTTGATCTGCCCGGCCAATATATGTTTCGTCGCAAAACTCACCGCGTAGCGGCGAACTGGAAGCTGATCATGGATGCGTTTCTGGAAAGCTACCACGTCCAGCGGCTGCATTCGGGCACGATTGGCCCGTTCTTCAAGGACGGGGTGACGACCGGTGACCGGATCGGCCCGCACCAACGATCGGCGGTCGGGCGCGAGGCTGATCTGGTTGCAGCGGCAGGCAGCGACTGGCCGCAACTGCGCGCAGCGATAACATACACCTATCAGATGTTTCCGGGCACGGTGTTGATCGTCAGCCCCGATTACATGAACCTGATGATCATGATGCCGCAATCAGAAGGCGCGGTGCTCGTCGAGGATTTCATGCTGATCCCAGCAGCTCCCGACACTGACAAAGCCCGCAGCCACTGGGAACGCAGCTGGGCGCTGCTCGACGGCCAAGTATTTGCGGGCGAAGATTTCCGTGCCGCAGAATTGGGGCAGCAGGGGCTGGCGTCCGGCGCAATTGAACGGGTGACTTTGGGCACGCTGGAAACCGGCATCAGGCAGTTTCACGATGTGGTGGAAGCGCGGCTGGGCTAAGCAGCGAGCATCGGACGTCGATAGATGCGATACCCCACAACAACTGCCAACGCTTAGCCCATCCGCTTACCCAGCGATCGCCGCCATCAGCTTCTCAATCCGGGCCGCATTCGCGCCCATGTCACTGCGGCCAACGCGCGACACAGAACGGATGTCGATCCGGGTACCCTCGCCATCGGGGCGGAGGCGGATGACGACGTCGTCCTTAAAGCCCCACCAGCCCGATGTATCGGTCGCCTCGATCCGGCCGGTCGCGCTGTCTGCGCCGACGACAGTCCATCCGCGTGCGACGACGGCCTTGGTGGCAATGTCGAAAACTTCGGCGGGCGATTTGGCGATCGTCCGGGGCCGCACCCCCGGATAAGCTGCCGCCTGCTTTGGCGCAATCGAGGGATCATAGGTGATCGAATTGCTGCCATCGCCGCGTAGTGCCGGCGTCACAGATACAAATAACGGCGGATTGGCGGTATCTGTGGTGATGTCGTGAATTTCCGGCACGCCGCCCGCCCCGGTGATGATCTTGGCAAGAACAGCCGCAGCCGCAAGCCCCGCGACCATCCCGCCAGATGCCAGCATACCGCCCCGATTTCGGATCACGATACCCAAACAGATCAACCCGCCAATCGCCGCCACCAGCGATCCAAGCGCAAACAGCCCCAGCCCCGCTGACCAGGGCAACAGGCCAAACTTTGTCAGTGGGCCGGCAAGCAGCACGAGGACTGCCAGCGCAATGGTGCCACCGGCAATGAAGGAGGATCGTCGTGACAACATCGTGTTTATCCTTTTTGTCAGGCAACCGTCTTGAACAGGGTGAAGCCCGGGGGCAAGCGTTTCGGCACCACGCCGCCGCGAACGCCCTCAATCACCGCGATTGCCTGCGCCAGATCGCGCTGGGCATAGGGTTTGCCCAGCCAACCATCGGCGAGCAACTGCGCCTCGGGTGGACAATCGCCGGTAACAAACAACACCACGATACCGGCGGCGATGGCTGCTTTGGCCACGTCAACGCCGCTGCCATCGGCCAGGCTGATATCTGCAAGCACCAGATCGATAACGGTTCCCGCGCCAATTAACGCCAAGGCGGCGTCGACCCGATCAACCGTAGCGACAACATCAAAACCCTCATCCCGCAGGAAATATTCGGTCTCGAACGCGACCAGGGGTTCATCTTCAACGATCAGCAATCGGTTGAACAACCGCTTTTTGCGAGTGAACAAAGCCACGTTACGCCTCCCGGTGGCAAAGCACCCCGTGGCTGCCCCTTATCCAGTACACAACGCATGTGCGCGCATTTTTTTGCATCATCGATTTAAATAGCTGTATCAGCTTCGGCATGCCCCCAGCCAAAACCGAAACGCCCCCTGCTGAAGTCCAACGCGACGGCAACCGCATCGCCAAATTGCTTGCCCGCGCTGGCATCGCATCTCGCCGGGAAATTGAGCGCATGATCACCGATGGCCGCGTGGCAATTGACGGCAAAGTGATCGACACACCGGCCACAATCCTTACCTCGCTGCGCGGGGTGACGGTGGACGGTAATCCGGTGCAGGCCCCTGCGCCAGCCCGGCTATTTTTGTACCATAAGCCCAGCGGGCTATTGGTGACCGAACGCGATCCGGCCGGACGGCCGACCATCTATGACAAATTACCCAGCGACTTGCCCCGGCTCGTGCCTGTCGGTCGGCTCGATTTGAACACCGAAGGATTGTTGCTGCTAACCACTGACGGGGAGTTAAAGCGCCAGCTTGAGCTGCCCTCAACCGGTGTGGAACGCGCCTATCGCGCGCGCGCCTATGGCACGGTAAGTCAGGCTCAGTTGGAGGATCTGATCCACGGGGTCGAGATAGAGGGCGTGCGATACGGCGCGATCAACGCCAATCTCGAACGCCGCACTGGTGCCAATGTGTGGATCGAAATGATCCTGACCGAAGGCAAAAACCGTGAAGTGCGCCGGGTGCTGGAATTTCTGGGGCTGAAAGTGTCTCGGCTGATTCGCACCCGCTATGGCCCGTTCCTCCTGGGTGATCTTGCCCCCGGTGAATTTGGCGAGGTTCGCCAGCATGATGTGGTGGCGTTTCGCCGCGATCCCACCCGTAACCCGCCGCCTGAACATGCCAAGGCACCGCCATCGCGCAGCCGGGGGGAGCGCACTTCAGCGCCAGCGCGCACCGATCGGCCGGCCCGCGCGCCCAAGCCCGGCCCCGACGCGGCGGAGCCGCGCAAGGCTCCGCGCGTTGTTGCGGCGATCAAACCCAAGCGTTTCTATGACGCAAAGGAAAAGGGCGGCGTTACCCCCGTCAAACCCGTGCGCGCCAATACCCGCAGCGAAACCAGTTCACGCGCGCGCCGCACCGCGACTGATCCCCGACGCAAGGATGCCGCGCGCGACGGCGGGTTTATCGATAAGCCGCGCGGACCATCGCCGGATCGCCCGACGACCAATACACGCGGCAGCCGACCCACCAAAACGGGTGGCACTGGCAAGCCCCGCCCACCCCGGACGAGGCGCTAAGCGATGCGGATCATTGCTGGCCAGTGGCGCGGGCGCGGCATCGTTGCGCCAAAGGGCGATGCCACCCGCCCCACGGCTGATCGCACCCGTGAAGGGCTGTTTTCGATGCTGATCAGTCGGATTGGGAGTTTTGATGGGCTGGCCGTAGCCGATCTGTTCGCCGGTTCGGGCGCGCTGGGGCTGGAGGCTATGTCGCGCGGCGCGGCATCGTGCCTGTTCGTCGAACAGGATCGCCCCGCTGTCGATGCACTGCGCTCCAACCTAGCCAAACTGGGTGCAACGGCTGACGTCCGCGCGATATCTGTGCTGTCGCTTGGCAAGGCACCCGCCCCGCTCGACGTGGTGCTGATGGACCCACCTTACGGATCAGGCGCGGGATCGGTGGCGCTAGACAAGCTGGCGCGGCTTGGCTGGGTTAGCCCGGCAAGCTGGATCAGCATTGAAACCGCCTTCAACGAGCCTGTGACGGTTGCAGGGTTTGAGATTGATGCCGAGCGCAATTACGGCAAGGCGCGGATCACGCTGTTGCGTCAGATTACGGGCTGAAGCGGGCGTCGCACCAGCATCAACCCGCCTAGGCTAAGCGCCGCCGCAACCACCAGATATGCGCCAACCAGCGCCAATCCGCCCCGAACCGCAAGCGCCTGCGCAATGATCGGGGCCAGCGCGCCGCCAATGATTCCGCCCAGATTGAAGGTCAGCGACACACCGGTATAGCGTACCCCGGCCCCGAACAGCGACGGCAGCCATGCCCCCAAGGGCCCATAGGCAAAGCCCATCGCAAACAGGGCAAACGACAGCCACAGCCACACGATGATCAGCGAAGGCGCGCCCAGCATCGGCCCCATCGTCAGCCCCGCCACCACAGCCCCCGCAAAGCCCCATCGCAGCATTGCTGGAGTGCCATACCGGTCTGATAATGTGCAGGACAGGATAACCCCGGCGGCCAAAAAGGGGATGGCGAGCAATTCGACGATCAGGAATGCCTGGCGCGAATGGCCAAGCGTGGTGGTGCCATAGCCAAGCGCAAAAGCGGTCGCGATATAGAATAGCGCGAAGCATGCGATCACCCCACAAGTGCCCGCCAGCGTGCTGCGCAGATCATGCAGAAACAAATGCGCGATCGGCACCTTGGGCAACGTGCCATGGGCTGCGGCTTCGGCAAAGGCCGGCGTTTCGGTCAGCTTCAGACGCACCCATAGCCCAACAAACACCAATGCCGCGCTCGCCAGGAACGGCAGTCGCCAACCCCAGCCCCGGAATTGATCGTCAGTCATTGTCAGGCCTAAAATCAGAAAGAATCCATTTGCCGCAATGAATCCAATCGGCGCGCCAAGCGGCGGGAACATGCCGAACCGGCCAGCCCAGCCCGGCGGTGCGTTCTCCACGGCCAGCAAGGATGCACCGCCCCATTCTCCGCCCAGTCCAAGCCCCTGCCCGAACCGCAACAGGCAGAGGATCACCGGAGCGGCCCAGCCGATTTGCGCATAGGTCGGCAAAAAAGCGATCAGCACCGTTGATCCACCCATGAGCAACAGCGATGCAACCAACGTGGATTTGCGCCCCACCCGGTCGCCGAAATGCCCAAAGATTGCCGCGCCAACCGGTCGCGCGATAAAGGCAAGACCGAAGCTTGCATAGGAGAGGAGAAGTTGCGCGGCGGCGTCTTCTGCTGGGAAGAATAGCGGACCGAATACCAGCGCCGCCGCCGTGGCGTAGATATAGAAATCGTAGAATTCGATCGATGTGCCGACGAGACTGGCGGTCAGGACGCGGCGATGCGCCATCAAGGGGTTGGGCGTGGGAGTAGCGGTCATCCGCCCTTCATAGCCCCACGACGCGGCTTGTCGACGCGCAGGACGCCCGGATCAGGCGGTTCCTGCGGCGCGCAGCGCGGACAGGAACACCCAATACAGTCCGCCGGCCAGCGTCATCACGGCCGGCAGCGTCAATATCCACGCCAGTGCCATGTTGCGGATCGTGGCAGCCTGCAAGCTGGCCCCGCTGGCCACCGTAGCCCCTGCAACGCCGCTGGAAAGGATATGCGTTGTCGACACCGGCAATGCAAAACGATCAGCGAGCAAGATGGTCATCGCAGCCATCAACTCGGCCGCCCCGCCCATACCATAGGTCATGTGCGTCTTGCCGATCTTTTCCCCCACCGTCACGACGATGCGTTTCCAGCCGACCATTGTGCCGAGCCCAAGTGCAATCGCCACGGCGATTTTTACCCAAGTCGGGATGAAGCGCGTGCTGTCTTCCAGGCCATGCTGGTAATCACCGATCGTCTTGCGCTCACCCTCGGCAAAAGTGGTCGACGCGGTCTTCGCCTTAAGCGCGAGCTTCGACGAATCGAGTGCCAGATACATATCGTTGCGTAATGCCGAGGTGGCCGCAGAAGGAACATTGGCGAGCGATCCATAGCGCGCGACCTGTGCGCCAATGTCGCGCGACACCACACCAATCGCCGCGTAAACGACCGGATCGCTTGCCGACTTGGTCTTGAGTGCACTCGCCAATACATTGCGCGCGGTTGCGGCATTAACCGTCGCGGTCTCCGCCTTGGCACTGAACACATCGGCCGCGCGATTCGCTTGCTCGACAAATGCTGGCACCGATTCAACCGGCAGGCCCCGATTAAGGGCATAGGCAGTGGGCGCGCACCCGATCAGGATCAGCATGATCAGCCCCATGCCTTTTTGACCATCATTGCCGCCATGCGCGAACGAAACGGCGGTGCAGGTGAAGATGAGCAACCCGCGGATACCCGGCGGAGGTGGCTGATTGGCGGCAGGCTTTTCGTACAGCTTCGGATTGCGGAGAATCTGCTTCATGATGAGCAGCAGCGCCATTGCTCCAAAAAAGCCGATCACCGGCGCAATTGCGAGGCCGTAGAGTACCTCCTGCGCCTTCGCCCAGTTAACGCCTGAGGTGCCCCCGGCCCCGCTGGACAGCAATTGATTGGCAAGCCCGACCCCCAGGATCGACCCAATCAGCGCATGGCTCGACGAGTTGGGCAAACCGACATACCAAGTGGCTAGGTTCCACAATATCGCTGCGAGCAGCAGCGCAAAAATCATCGCAAAGCCCGCAGAATTGCCGACATTTAGGATGAGCTCGACCGGCAGCAGCGTCACGATCGAAAAAGCCACCGCCCCACTCGACAGCAGCACGCCCAGCAGATTGAAAAAGCCCGACCAGACAACGGCGACCTGCGCGGGCATCGAATTGGTGTAAATCACCGTCGCCACTGCATTTGCGGTATCGTGAAACCCGTTCACAAATTCAAAGCCAAGCGCAATCAGCAGCGCACCACCCAGCAACAATATCGTCACCAAGGCAAGCGTTTCGCCCACTTGCGCTGTTTCCGTTGCAATGCTGTATCCGGCAAAACCGAGCCCGCCGATGATCGTCAGGATAAAAAGCCATCGGCCAATTGGATTCACGGGGCCATCGAGCGCTGGGCGATCGGTCTCGGTCGGTTCGGGAAAGCCGCCCGATGAAAACATTTGCGTGGCCATAATCGCTCTGGTGACGTGCTAGTGTGTCAGATGGATGACAGTCAGGCCCGATAGCGGCGCATCGCGCCCAATCAAGCCCAATCCTATGGCCAATCAGCTCGCCAAAACGGCGGCCATTGCCGGCATCACAGCCTGCAGTCCCTTTACCGGGCGGATCATGACGCGAAAGCTGGTGATCTTGTCAGCATCATTCCAATGGATGATGTCGACGCCGTTTACCTGGATACCGTCCAAATCAAGCTCAAATTCCAGCACGGCGGAATTCGACCCCACCCATTCCTCGACATATCGAAAGCTGGGTACGCCCAACACCTTTTGCGCAGCTGTCAGATATTTGATCGTGATCGCCTTGCCAATTTGCGGTGTGTGCACGGCGGGCGACCGGAACACGCAATCTTCGGCAATCAACTCATCAAGCCCACCCGGATCGCGGGCGTCCATCAGCGCGTGCCAGTGTTCAATTGCTGCCGCCATCGCGATTCCCCCCGTTTGATTGCTAATAACGCTATCACCTCTAACCGACAGCACAAGCGCGCTTGCCCCTTTTGTCCACGTTCCCTACCTGTTCGCTGATGACCCTGCCCGCTCCCAGCCCCCAAGATCCGCCCTATCTGCGCACGCTGAATGCGCCGCAGCGTGAAGCCGTGCTGACGACCGATGGCCCCGTCCTGGTGCTGGCCGGTGCTGGCACGGGCAAGACGGCAGCGCTGACGGCGCGACTCGCGCATTTAATCTACACGCGCAAAGCCTATCCATCGGAAATCCTGTCGGTCACCTTCACCAACAAGGCCGCGCGGGAGATGCGTCACCGCGTCCACGCGATCGTCGGCGATGTGGTGGAGGGGATGCCGTGGCTGGGCACCTTCCACGCAATCGGCGCAAAAATGCTGCGCCGCCATGCCGAGCTGGTCGGGCTGCAATCAAACTTCACCATTTTGGATACCGACGATCAGTTGCGGCTAATGAAACAGCTGATCATCGCGGCCGACATCGATGAGAAACGCTGGCCGGCGCGCCAGCTTGGTGGAATTATCGATGGCTGGAAGAACAAAGGGCTGACCCCACAGGATATCGATGCGGGCGAAAGCGAAGCCTATGCCAACGGGCGCGGCAAAGAAATGTACGCCGCCTATCAGGCACGGCTGATCGCGCTCAATGCCTGTGATTTTGGCGACCTCCTGCTCCACGTCCTGACAATCCTGAAGCGTGATCGCGAGGTGCTCAGCGCTTACCAGCAGCGATTCCGCTACATCATGGTTGACGAGTATCAAGATACCAACAGCGTCCAATATCTGTGGCTTCGACTGCTGGCACAGGAGCGCAAGAACATTTGCTGCGTGGGCGATGACGACCAGTCCATCTATTCATGGCGCGGCGCGCAGGTGGAAAATATCCTGAAGTTCGAAAAGGATTTTCCGGGCGCAAAGGTGATCAAGCTCGAGCAAAATTACCGCAGTACGCCGCATATTCTGGCGGCAGCTTCCGGCGTGATCGCGAATAACAGCGGGCGGCTGGGCAAGACGTTGTGGACCGACGAGCAGCAGGGCGAAAAGGTGAAGGTGCTCGGGGTGTGGGATGGCCCCGAAGAGGCGCGCCGCGTGGGCGAAGAAATAGAGAGTGCCCAACGGGGCGGCAAATCTCTCGACCATGTCGCCATTCTGGTCCGTGCACAGCACCAGACCCGCGAGTTTGAAGACCGGTTTATCGCAATCGGCATGCCGTACCGGATCGTCGGCGGTTTCCGTTTCTATGAACGTGCCGAAATTCGCGATGCGCTCGCCTATCTGCGTATCGTCAGCCAACCCGCCGATGATCTGGCGTTTGAACGGATCGTTAACGTGCCCAAGCGAGGCCTGGGCGACAAGGCTGTGCAGCGCGTGCATCAACTCGCACGGGCGCAGGGGGTGCCGCTCAGCATCGCCGCCGCGCGCATCCTCGACACCGATGAGCTTACACCGCAGGCGCGCCGGTCGCTTGGCAATTTCGTCATTGATCTGGCCCGCTGGCGGCAAATGGCGGCTGATTTACCGCACCCCGAACTCGCCCGGCAAATCCTTGATGAAAGCGGTTACACCGCCGTACTTCAGGCCGAAAAATCAACCGAAGCGTCGGGGCGTCTGGAAAACCTGTCCGAACTGGTCCGCGCGATGGAGGAATATGAAACGCTGGGCGCGTTCCTTGAGCATGTCAGCCTGGTGATGGACAACGAGGCGCAGGCCGAAGAGGCGAAGGTGACGATCATGACGATCCACGCCGCCAAGGGGCTGGAATATGACACCGTCTTTTTGGTCGGCTGGGAAGAAGGGTTGTTCCCGTCGCAGCGCGCGATTGATGAGGGCGGCAACGCATCGCTGGAGGAGGAACGCCGCCTCGCCTATGTCGCGATCACGCGGGCGCGCCGCCGCGCGATCATCCTCCATGCCGCCAACCGCCGCATTTACGGGCAATGGACGTCAAGCATCCCCAGCCGGTTCGTCGGCGAGCTGCCCGCTGCACATATTGACAGCGAAACCAGCATGGTCGGCGGCGAAAGCCTGTGGCGCGCCAACTGGTCCGAGCGCGCCGATCCCTTTGCAGATGTCGCGCGCGGCACGGGGCGTGGGCCGGGGTGGCAACGCGCAGCGGGCACGGGATCCAGCTTTGTCCGCGAACCCGCGCGCGTTGTGGAAGCAAGAGCCAGCGCGGTCAGCATCGGCAACAAGGGGCGTAGCGACGTTTCGCTAGGGATGCGCGTCTTTCACCAGAAATTCGGCTATGGCGCGATTGTCGAAATCGAGGGCAACAAGCTCGAGATCGAGTTCGAGACCGCGGGGCGCAAACGGGTGATGGACAGCTTTGTGGCGATTGGGTGAAGCGCGACTGTTGCGTTGATCTGAACTTCGAACCGCTCGTGGAAAGCCCTTCAACTGGCTTGCGAGCCAGCCGCTCAGGACGGACGGATTTGTTGCAGGTTAGAGGTAACCCAAACCGAGCTTAAACGCGGTCGACCGCCATCAGCGTAACGTTCTGATACTTCGCCTCAAGCGGATCAAACAGTTCAACCGGCAAAAAGGCGCGGTCCATCAGGGAGATACTGCCCAGTCCGCTGACCCGGTAAGTGCCGATTTTTACCTCACGCGGCGGCTTGCCATCGCGCTCCAGCGCGACGGCATCAAGGTGCAACTCATCATGTTTGGTATAGAGTATATGCGGCGCAAGGGTAACGATGCCGCGATTATACACCGCGCTCACGCACAGGCGGCGGACCACCGCCTCAAGGATCGTCGGTACCGGGCCAGTCGGGGCGCTATCATCGCCTTGGGATTCGGGCTGCTTCATCCACCGCGACATAGCATGAAATGGTGCGGTGCAGCAAGAAAACTCAACTGGCGATAGTGGGATCGTGGTGCCAACTACATGCGCCTGTCCTCAAAACACAGATTTCGTGCTCCCCTCCTTCATCATCGCCTGGCGAACCAGCGGAACTGGTGGCCCGCCATAACTGAGAAAGGCATCGTGAAAGCCCTTCCACGCCTTGGTACCGCCCCGGCTTGCGGTCCAGTCCGCGCGGAGTTTGCGGATCATCAGCTTGCCGAGCGTGTAGTTCAGATAAGCTGGATCATAGGTGCCGCGCGCCGATTGCTGGCGGGCGGTACCTTCGTCCTGGTGGCATTCCTTGATGAACAATTCACGTGATTGTTCCTGCGTCATCGTGCCCGAATGCAGCCGGATCGCCGACAGGAACCGGCAATCGCGCAGCAGCGCGTTGGCAAGCTGGCCGATATGCGTTTCGGGATCGCCGTTGTTCAGCCCGGCCTCCCACATCATTTCCTCGGTATAGTGCGCCCAGCCCTCCGCATAGGCATAGCCAACGAATAATTGCCCGAACAGTGAGGGCGACCGGTTGGCGTGGAGGAACTGGACGAAATGGCCGGGCATCACTTCATGCACCGATGTAAACAGCAAATCCTGCTTGCCGGGCACGAACCCGTCCTGCACTTCTTTGCTCCAGCTCGGATCGGGGGGCGAGATATAATAGACTGAGGGAATCCCCTTATCGAACGGCCCCGGCGGATCGATATACGCCGAGTTCTGGCGGTTATAAGGCGGGCTTTCCTCCACCAGCGCCTCTTCAGTGCCGGGGATCGAGACGAGATCCTTGTCGATCACAAACGCGCGCAACATGGGAATTTGCCGCCGCGCTTCGGCAACCGGCCCACCATCGGGCTTGTTCGCGTTCATTTTGGCGGTGCAGGCTTCAATCGTCGCACCGGGGGCGAATGTCGCACAGGCAGCCACAAACGCATCCTGATTGCGCTTCAAATCGGCCATCCCGATCTTTTCCAGCTCGGCGAGCGGGGTGTTGACCCCTTCGGTTGCAGCCAGCATCCGCGCGAACCGATCTGCACCCAGCGCAAAGTCCTGCGTCGCGGTGCCGCGCTGGCTTTCCAGCCAGGTGCCAATTTCGCGCATCGCCGTGGCCGCTGCTTGGGAAGCCGAATCAAATTCAGCTTGCAGCGCGGAATCTTTCACGCTGGCAAATGCCTTTTTCGCATCGCCCGCATAAAAGTCCGCAAAGCCGTTAAACCCTGCCACCCCGTAATTGACAAAGCTGAGCGGCATCGGGGTTTTCAAATTGGCGCGGATATTGGGGGCCTGCGCTGCCACGCTTTTGAAAAACGCTATCATCGCCTTCATCCGCGTCGGCGCATCCGCATAAGGCCGCGCGATATAGACATTGGGATCAAGCCCGCCGCCGACATAGTAAGTGGGGTTGCGGTGCGGCTGATCGGCATCTTCCAGCCAGAACAGCTTTCCTTCGGCGACCTTGACCAGATAATCGCGCTCAAACCGGTCAGCTTGCGATAATTTGGTGCCATCAAATTTGCCCGCCGCCGCGATTGTTTCGCGCAGGAAATCGCCCTGCTTCTTCAGCCCGGCAGCACTCCAATCGGGCAGGCGACCATCAAATTCATGCTTGCCCTGGTATACGGCATTGGCGGGATCGAGTTCGAACCAGTTGGTGACAAAGGCATCGCGAAACTTCGCCCAATCGCCAGCTTGTGCCATTGCGGTCATCGATCCGCCGGGAGCCTGCGCGCCCGGGCTGCACGCTGCGAGTGCCATCAGGCTGGCCGCCACCAATAATTTCAAACGCACAGGCTGCTCCTACGTGAGTCGACTGAAGCAAAGCTGGCAGGTTGCGAGCGTTCCCGCCAGCCCCTGGCCTGCCGACCATCATGAAGAAAAGCTTGGTAGCGCCCAGCAATCGCTGATTGCCCCGCCGGGCCGATGCGCTTTAAAGCCGCTAGCAATGGCTGAACCCACCCACCCCTTTCAGATCGCCAATTTCCGGTTTTACTGGGCGTCGCGCTTTTCGATGACAATTGCGCAAAACGCGATGATCATCGTGATCGGCTGGCAAACCTACACCATCGCCCGTGAGACGATGGGGCCAAGCACAGCGGCGGCGCAACTCGGGTTGATCGGGCTGCTTCAGTTCCTCCCGTTGTTCTTTTCAACCCCGATTACCGGCTGGGTTGCCGATCGGTTTGACCGCCGCTGGATTTGCCGCGCCACTGTGTCGCTGCAAGTCGCCTGCGCGCTGATCCTTACGGTCATTACTTATGCAGGAACAATGACGCTGCCGGTGCTATTTGGGGTGGCGATTGTGCTGGGATTTGGCCGCGCGTTTGGCGGCCCTGCATTCAGCGCGCTCGCCCCTAACCTCGTCCCTCGCGCCGTGCTCCCGACCGCAATCGCGCTCAGCTCAATCTCTTGGCAGGTCGGGACGATCATTGGGCCAGCGCTTGGCGGCATCGCCTATGCCGCCGCCCCCTTTGCCGCTTATGCGCTGGCGACAGCGTTGTTCGTCGCCGGATTCATCTGCCTGATGATGATTGGCCCCGTCCCGCGCACCGTCATCCCGGGCAAAGCGCATCCGCTGCGCCAGATTGCCGATGGGCTGGCCTATGTGGGGCAAAACAAGCTGGTGCTGGGCACGATCACGCTTGATCTGTTCGCGGTGTTTCTGGCGGGCACGACGGCGCTGCTGCCAATTTATGCGCATGACATATTGAAGGTCGGCCCAGTGGGGCTGAGCCTGCTCGCATCGGCCCCCGCGGTCGGGGCATCGGTAACGGCCATTTTCTTCTCGTTCCGGCCGATCAAGACCAATGTTGGCCCAAAAATGCTGTGGGCGGTGATGGTGTATGGCACCGCCACGATTATCTTCGGCGTTTCGCAGACGATGGCGCTGAGCCTTGCCGCGCTGGCGATTGCGGGGGCGGCTGACATGTTCTCGGTCTATATCCGCCAGTCGCTGATCCAGCTCCACACGCCCGATGACAAGCGCGGGCGGGTCGGAGCGGTGTCGCAGCTGACCATCTCAGCCTCGAACGAACTGGGGGAAGCGGAATCGGGGTTCCTGGCCGCCGCGCTCGGCCCGGTGGGCGCTGTGCTGGTCGGCGGCGGCGGCGCGATTGTCGTCACCATCCTGTGGACATTCCTGTTCCCCAGCATCCGCCGCGCCCGTACATTCGACCCCAGTGAAGATTTACCTGATCCCGATACCATCAAGATGGAGGCCGTCACATGAAAGCCAACACGATACTGGAAACCATTGGCAATACCCCGCACATCCGGGTGTCCAAGCTTTTCCCGAACAACGAGGTCTGGATCAAATCCGAACGATCAAACCCCGGCGGTTCAATCAAAGACCGGATCGCGCTGGCGATGATCGAGGCGGCAGAGGCATCGGGCGATCTTAAGCCCGGCGGGACGATCATCGAGCCGACCAGTGGCAATACCGGCGTGGGCTTGGCCATGGTTGCCGCGGTGAAGGGGTATAAGCTGGTCCTCGTCATGCCCGAAAGCATGTCGATAGAGCGGCGACGCCTGATGCTGGCCTATGGTGCCACCTTTGACCTTACCCCGCGCGAAAAGGGCATGCGGGGCGCGATTGAGCGGGCAATGGCCCTAGTCGACGCAACGCCGGGCGCATGGATGCCGCAACAATTCGAAAACCCGGCCAATATTGCTGTTCATGTTCGAACGACTGCGCTCGAAATTCTCGCCGATTTTGCGGAGACCCCGATCGACGTCATCATTACCGGCGTTGGTACCGGCGGGCATATTACCGGTATCGCCGAAGCCCTAAAGGCGCACTGGCCGCAATTGAAGGTCTATGCCGTCGAGCCAGAAGCATCGCCGGTTATTTCTGGCGGCGCGCCAGGGCCGCACCCCATTCAAGGAATTGGCGCCGGCTTCATCCCCGCCAATCTGCACACCGGCGCGATCGACGGCGCGATCAAGGTGGATGCCGGGGCTGCAAAGCATATGGCCCGGCGATCAGCCGCAGAGGAAGGAATGCTGGTTGGCATCAGCTCCGGCGCGACGCTTGCGGCCATCGCCCAAAAACTGCCCGACCTGCCCAGCGATGTCCGCGTGCTTGGCTTCAATTATGATACCGGCGAACGCTATTTATCGGTGCCCGATTTTCTGCCCGAAAGCTGAATGATGAATATCGCCTTTACCGTGATTTAGCGGTATCATCGACGAGTCGTGGGGACTGACTGGGGTGGCGTTAATGCGTAGGGTGATGATCTGTGTCAGTGTGATGCTGGCAATTCTGCAGCTTTGGCCGATGGTGATGGGCAATCAAGTAACGCCAGCGCAGGTGGCGGCAACAGCCGCGCCAAGCGCGCGCGCTGCAACGGCACGGCCTGTAAAAGTCGCTGCCTTTGTGGGCGGCAACCCGGTCAACCCCATCAAGCGGAGCAACCAAGTAGCTGTAACACCCGGACAAGTTAGCTGCTATCGCCATTACGAAATCGCTTTTGGGGCCTGCGCGCCAGCGGATCGTGATTGCCGGATGAAGGCGGCTGATCAATGGGATTTGTGCGAGGCCACTGGTTTTTGGGGCAACTGACCCGCGACACGATCGTGCTTGTTGTGGTTCTGTCTGGGCATAATCGGTCGCGAATCGATTCGGGCAGCGGGTGAAAATGTCATCGCCGCAGACGGCTTGGTAATCTTTCGCCCCGTGTTCCAACGTGAGACTCAGCGATTCGGCCCTCGCGGTCTTGGTGCGCCGCCTGCTCAACAGGCAACTCCCCTTCGCGCGCGCCACAAACTAGGCTAAGGGCCGGGACCATTTTGACCCCGAGCTCGTTTGAAATCCATGCCTGCGCTGCCCTTTTCCGATCATGCTGCCCATCCGGGCTTGCTGGGTAAGCCTGGGCGTCCCGCGTCGATCGCCCTTGCGATCATCAGCGCCATCGCGATTGGCATGCCTTCCCTGATCGTCGGATCATCGCTGGGTCAGCCGCCAGCGATCAACCGAACCACTGCTGCATTGCCCGTCGTCCCCCCACAGCAGATGCCACCCGTCGATCCGGTAAACCTGATAGCCCTGGCCCCTGACGACGCCAGGGCAATCAACGCAACCGTTCCCTATTCAACCGGCCCCAACCCCGCTGCACGTCCATTCCGGCTTGGCGACGCCAGCATCGCTGCTGCCCGCGCGGTCGATTGCCTGGCCACGGCGGTACTATACGAAGCAGGCGATGACACGACCGGTCAGCGGGCAGTCGCGCAGGTGATCATCAACCGGGTTCGGCACCCGGCGTTTCCCAAAACAATCTGCGGCGTGGTGTTTCAGGGCGCAGAGCGCCGCACCGGGTGCCAATTTACCTTCACCTGTGACGGCGCGCTGATCCGACATCGCTGGTCTGACGAGGCATGGATGCGCGCACGAGCGGTGGCAACAGCGGCCCTGAATGGCCGGGTTTTCGCAAAGGTGGGGCATGCGACCCATTATCACACCGATTGGGTCGTCCCGTATTGGAGTTCCAGTCTGGACAAGGTTAGCGCGGTAGGCACGCATCTGTTTTTCCGCTGGACCGGATGGTGGGGTACGCCCCCAGCCTTTTTTCGTCGGGTCGACGTCAACGAGCCCGCCATCACCCAGCTTGCCGTTTACTCACCCGCGCACCGGACGGGGATGGACTTACTGACGCTGGCAGCAGCGGGCGAGCTGCCGGCCGAGCCCTATATCGCGCCCAACCCAGTGCCGGGTGACCCCAACGCGTTCCTGGCCACGATTGATCGCCGCGCAAACCCCGATGATTTCCGCAAACTGGCAGAAGCGAGCTGTGGCACGCGCAGCTATTGCAAATACATGGCCTGGACGGCGCGTTTCAACACGCCTGCCGTTTTGCCGCTTGGCCCTTTTCAGGTCGCGACTATGTCTTTCAGTTATCTGCGTGACCGGGCCCGGGGGTTTGAAAAGGCGTTGTGGAGCTGTGGCCAGTTTCCCCGCGCTGATCGCCGCCAGTGCATGAAGGCCCAGCCATTTGTCCCCGATGCGCCCGGCACTCCGGCTACGCCCAGCACAGTCACCACGGCAACGGCGGACGATAAAAGTCCTGCCGGGCCCCCATTTACCCGGGCGGTGAGCGAAGATGCCAAGCTGGCAGGCGCCTTGGACGCACCCGCATTTCCGCCGAGGACGAAGCCGCGCGTGTCCGGCTCGTTACAGCCGAGCACACCGGCCCGTCCGTCTGCCAATCCCGCATTGCCGGCGGCGCAAACCACAACGCCGCCCGCTCTATAAGTTCACCGACAGGCCGTTTGCTCAACCGCGTGACACAAGCGCCCCTGTCTTTGGGCACGTCACGCGGCGCGGAAGTTTGGTGCAACCGCCAACAGCGTTGAGCAAAGCGCGCAACGCAGCGACAGGCGTCAGGCCGCTTCAAACATCTCCGGTGACAGCGCCATCAGCGCCTCGGCGCCGCCCTCAATCTTGCGGCGCAGCGAGCCGGTATCCGGCAGGATACGCTCGGCAAAATAGCGGGCAGTGACCAATTTTGCCTCCAGAAAGGCCCGATCTGAATCGCCGTTGCCGTTGCGCAGCGCATTGGTTGCCGCCGTCGCCATGCGCAGCCACATCAGGCCCAACGCGACAATGCCCATGATGTGCATATAGCTGTGCGCGCCGGCACCGACATTGTTGGGGTTGGCAATGCCATTTTGCACAAACCACACCGTCGAGGCCTGAAGATCATTGACCGAACGCTCAAGCCGCGTCGCAAAATCGGTCAGGCTGGCCTCTTGCTTTGCAATGGCGATCTCCTCACCCAGCATTTTGAACAATGTTTGCACCGCACGACCGCCATTGGTCGCCAGCTTGCGCCCGACAAGATCCATCGCCTGCACGCCGTTGGTGCCTTCATAGATCATCGCGATACGGGCATCGCGCACATATTGCTCCATGCCCCATTCAGCGATGTAGCCATGGCCACCATAAACCTGCTGCGCATTGGTGGCGATTTCATATCCCTTATCCGTACCATATCCCTTGATCACGGGCGTGAGCAACCCGATCAGATCGTCGGCAAGCTGCCGCTCTTCCTCGGTCTGTGCATAATGGGTCAGATCAACTTGCAGCGCCGCCCACAGGCAAAGCGCGCGCAGCCCCTCGGTCACGGCCTTGGACTCCATCAGCATCCGCCGCACATCGGGGTGGACGAAAAGCGTATCGGCTTTCTCCGTGGGTTCGGCTGCACCCGTCAGCGCGCGACCCTGACGGCGATCATGCGCATATTGAACCGCGTTCTGGTATGCCGTTTCGGCAATCCCCAGCCCCTGCAACCCGACGCCAAGCCGCGCGGTGTTCATCATAATGAACATCGCGGCGAGCCCCTTCATCTCGTCGCCCACCAGCCAGCCGGTCGCGCCGTCATAATTCATCACGCAGGTCGAATTGGCATGGATGCCCATTTTATGCTCGATCGAACCACATGTCACCGCATTGCGCGCACCCAGTGAGCCATCGTCATTGACGATGAACTTTGGCACCACGAACAGCGAAATACCTTTTGAGCTTTCGGGCGCGCCTGGCGTTTTGGCGAGGACGAGGTGGATGATGTTGTCGGTCAGATCATGCTCGCCCGACGAGATGAAAATCTTGGTGCCGGTGATTGACCAGCTGCCATCAGCGGCAGGCTCGGCGCGGGTGCGGATCAGGCCCAGATCGGTGCCGCAATGTGGCTCTGTCAGGTTCATGGTGCCGCCCCATTCGCCCGACACCATCTTTGGCACATATTTCGCCTTTTGCTCAGGGCTGCCCTTTACCAGCAATGACGAAATCGCCCCATGCGTCAGCCCTGGGTACATGGCGAACGCCATGTTGGCAGACTGCATATATTCTTCAAACGCGGTCGACACGACATGCGGCATCCCCTGCCCACCAAACTCCTCTGGGGCACCCAGCGTTGGCCAGCCCGATTCAACAAACTTGGCATAAGCTTCTTTGAAGCCGGCCGGCGTCGTCACCGATCCGTCGGCGTGGCGCGTACACCCTTCCTGGTCGCCCGAATGATTAATGGGAAACAGCACTTCTGCAACAAACTTTCCGCCTTCGTCCAGCACCGCGTCGACCACATCCGGGGTCGCGTTCTGAAAACCGGGCAGGTTTGTGTAGCGATCAAGCCCGACGACGTGTTGCAGGATGAAACGCGTGTCGCGCACCGGCGGTGTGTATTTCGGCATTGTCAGTCCCTTTACATCGTCTGATCGGGATCGTTCCGGTCGAGCCCAGGCTCGATAAGACCGATAAATTGTTTCAATTCGTCGATGGCTGCATCGATATCATGCTTTTGCGCTGCCAGCAGTGCGATCCTGTCGCGACAACGTGCGATCGTCACCTCACGCTGCGAACGGCGTCCGTCGCCAATGTCGTAAAGGTCGAGCAGTTCGCGGATTTCGCCCAGGCTGAAGCCGACGCGTTTGCCGCGCAAAATCCATGCGAGTCGCGCGCGATCTCGTGGGGAATAGATGCGCACGGTGCCCCGCCGTTCGGGCGCAATCAGCCCTTCATCTTCATAAAAACGCAGCGCCCGCGCGGTTACGTCGAATTCGGCCGAAAGGTCCGAAATCGTGAAACTATGCCGGTCAGGCAATGGTTCAATTGGCGCATAGGCAGGGAGCGTGGCCATGGCCGCAAATTACTTCCCGTTTACGTGAACGTCAAGACTAACCGCCGAGCGCGCACAACATACGCCGTTTCGAATCGCGCAGCGTAGCCGCTTCGGACACCGAATCGCTCAACCGTCGCACATCAAGCGCCGCGAACGAGGCACGTTGCCCACACAGCTTTTCGCACGCCTGCGGCATTCTCCCGGGAAACACGATTCGATCGCCTTCGAACCGCGCATCGAAATCACACCCCGGCGCTGCGGCAAAAGTGATGTGAAGCGCCTCCCCCACCCGGGTCACCGTGCCAGAACCACTGCAATTCTGCTGATCACCATAATCCACGAACGCGCCGATCCGGTAATTCAGCCGGTCCGGCACCACGCAAACACGATCGGTATCGCGCGCATAAAGCCCGGTCATGTCCGTGTTCGCCGGATCGGCAATCACGCCCGATGCGATCGCTGCGCTTTCCAGGTCTGGCGCGGCGCTGGCTTTGGGTCTGGGAGCCAGCGGAGCCTCCCCAGAGCAGGCAGCGAGCATCAAAAAGGCGGCCAAGCCGAGGATCCGGGTCACAAAACAGGTACCGCCGTTACGGGTATCAAGGCATCGCCCTCGACCCGGCGGTAGAAACAACTGGGCGCGCCGGTGTGGCAGGCAGGGCCAGCAGGATCGGCAATCACCCAAACCGAATCCTGATCGCAATCGATCCGAACCTCCGCCACCCGCAGGATATTGCCCGATGTTTCCCCCTTCCTCCACAGCGCCCCCCGGCTCCGCGACCAGAACGTCGCCTCGCCCGTTGCCTGGGTGGCCGCTAATGCATCGGCATTCATATGGGCCACCATCAATACATCACCCGACACCCGGTCAGTCACGACGGCGGTGATCAGCCCGGCGGCATCATATCTGGGATCGAGCGTCAGCCCGGTTTCGCGTGAGTCGGTCATCACCCTTTTGTAGCGCAAGCGCGCGGGGCAACCATATTTATCGACCAGTCGCGCAAATGAATGATGACAAATGCGCGACAAACCCGATTGCCGTCCCTATATGACGGCCTCGGCGCAACCAGCGGACGGGCATGCTGACAACAAATCCTTTTGACCCACTTTGTGATGGGGACAAGCTGCATGAAGAATGCGGCATTTTCGGCGTATCCGGCACAGACGGTGAAGCGGCAGCACTTGTCGCGCTCGGTCTCCATGCACTCCAGCATCGCGGGCAGGAGGCGGCAGGCGTTACCAGCTTTGACGGTCGCGACTTCCACACCCACCGCGCCATGGGACATGTTGCCGGCAATTTTGATCGGGACGAGATTATTCGCGCGCTGGCAGGCACCGTTGCGTGCGGGCATGTGCGCTATTCCACCACAGGCGAAACGGCGCTTCGCAATATCCAACCGCTCTATGCCGATCTGGCAAGCGGCGGCTTTGCGATATCGCACAATGGCAATATCTCAAACGCCACACGGTTGCGCCGCGAGCTGGTGCGGCGCGGGTCGATCTTCCAGTCTACGTCGGATACTGAGGTGATCATCCACTTGGTCGCGACATCCAACTATCGAACATTGCTTGATAAATTCATTGATGCACTGAAGCAGGTTGAGGGTGCCTATTCGCTGATCGTGATGACGCCCGAAGGGATGATCGCCTGTCGCGATCCGCTCGGCATTCGCCCGCTGGTGATGGGCCGGTTGGGGGACGCCATCATTTTCGCGTCAGAAACAGTAGCGCTTGATGTCGTTGGCGCCACGTTTGAACGATCAATTGACCCCGGCGAATTGGTGATCGTGCAGGATAGCGAAGTGCGCTCTATCCGGCCGTTTACCGCAGTGACCCCGCGGCCCTGCATCTTTGAATATGTGTATTTTTCACGGCCGGATTCGATCGCCGAAGATCGTTCAGTCTATTCGGTGCGCAAAGCGATTGGCGCGCAACTGGCGATTGAAAGCCCGGTCGATGTCGATTTGGTCATTCCCGTCCCCGATTCGGGCACCCCGGCGGCGATCGGCTATGCCCAGCAATCGGGCATTCCGTTTGAGCTGGGTATCATCCGGTCACATTATGTCGGTCGCACCTTCATCCAGCCGGGGGACAAGGTCCGCCACTTGGGCGTGAAGCTGAAACATAACGCCAACCGTGCCCTTATCCGGGGCAAGCGAATCGTGCTGATCGATGATTCGATCGTGCGCGGCACCACCAGCCTGAAGATCGTGCAGATGATGCGCGAAGCAGGCGCTGCCGAAGTTCATTTGCGGATTGCCAGCCCGCCAACCCGGCATAGTTGCTTCTACGGTGTTGATACGCCGGAACGGGCGAAACTATTGGCCGCACAATTGGATGTCGGCGGGATGACGGATTTCATCCATGCGGACAGCCTGGCGTTTATTTCAATCGATGGCCTGTACAAGGCGTTGGGCGAATCCAAACGATCAGATACCCAGCCAAGCCACTGCGATGCCTGCTTTACCGGCGATTATCCGACGACGCTGACTGATCAGGATGAATCCGAAACGGTAGACCAGTTTGCGATGCTCGCTGAGCGGGTGATCTGAACAATTTTCCCCTTATTTTGAATAGCATAACACTTCTGCCGACAGGGCAGAAGATGACCGGAGTATCGCTGTGACCGACAAGCCGCTTGCCAACCAGACCGCCCTTGTCACCGGCGCAAGCCGCGGAATCGGTGCGGCCACCGCCAAGGCACTGGCCGCTGCTGGCGCGCATGTCGTGCTGACTGCGCGCACGACGGGTGGGCTGGAAGAGGTTGAGGAAGCGATCTACAAATCCGGCGGTACGGCCACGATTGCGCCTGTTAACCTGACGGAAAATGACAGTATTGCGCGGCTTGCTACCGCGTTGTCGGGCCGGTGGGCGGCGCTGGATATCATGGTGCTGAGCGCCGCGACGCTGGGCACGCTGGGCGCAATTCCCGCGATTGACCCCAAGGAATTGGCCAAGATTTTGACGCTGAACGTCAGCGCGCAGGTGGCATTGCTGACCGCGTTTGACCCGATGCTCCGCAAGTCCCCCAACGCCCGGGTGGTCGGGCTGACATCATCCGTGGCACGCAATCACCGCGCATATTGGGGCGAATATGGCGCATCAAAGGCAGCATTTGAGTCGATTATTGCCAGTTATGGCATGGAAATGGCCAATATCAGCGCCATTCGTACCGCTTTGGTCGATCCTGGCGCGACCCGCACGGCAATGCGCGCGCGCGCCTATCCCGGCGAGGATCCGATGTCGGTGAAAGAACCCGCAGTGGTTGCCGATCGAATCGTTCAGCTGGTGATTGAGGGTTTCGAAACCGGTCGGGTTGAGCGGATTGAGGGTTAATCCTTCACCAGCGTCACCTGCGCCACATCAATCCCGCCACCGCGAAACCCACCTTCGCAATACATGAGATAGAACCGCCATAACGCGGTGAAATGCTGGTCGAAACGCGCTGGCAGGTGGTTGGCGGCAACGGCTTCGTCAAATGCCACCCGCCAGCGGTGCAGCGTTTCGGCATAGTCTGGGCCGAAACAATGCTCATCGCGCCAGCCAAGCCCCTGCGCCTTGGCAAGCGCGCGAAAGCGGCTGCGCGACAGCAGCATGCCGCCGGGGAATATATGGCGCTGGATGAAATCGGCATTGGCGGCATAGGCATCGAAAATGGCATCGTCGATGGCGATGAACTGGATGGCGGCGCGCCCACCGGGGCGAAGCGCACGGGCGATCACGGCCAGATAATCTGCCCAATAATCCTGCCCCACCGCCTCTACCATTTCGATGCTGGCGATACCGTCATACTGGCCAGCCACATCGCGGTAATCGGTCAGCGTCACCTCCACACCGGGGAGCGCGCGGGCATCAATTGACGCTTGTTGTTCAGCGGACAGTGTAATGGCATGGACTTTTCGGCCAGCACTGGCGGCAAGAGCGGCGAATGATCCCCAACCGCAGCCGATTTCGAGCAACCGATCACCTGCTTTGGTGCCGGTGCGGTCAAGAATAGCTTGCAGCTTGCGGTGCTGCGCCACGGCAAGCGACTCGGCCTGGTCTTCGAACAGCGCACTTGAATAGCTGAGGCTGGGATCAAGCCAGGCCGCATAGAAATCATTGCCCAGATCATAATGCGCCGCCACGTTGCGGCGCGCGCCAGCCCGGCTGTTCCGTTGCCCGCGATGGGCCCATTGCCGCCACCAGCGGCTAACCCCCTGAGCACGGCCCGTTTTGCCCAGCGTTCGCCGATTTGCGCTGAACACTTCGAAAATCGCAACGGCATCAGGGCTGGTCCACTCGCCTTTGCTCCACCCGCTATACCAGCCGCCAGAGCCGCTGATCGCCAGCCGCACCAACGCCCGCCAATCAATGATGTGGAGCAGCGCCTTGGCCCCGTCCTCACGGCCGCCCAACAGGCGGGTCCGCCCATCGGGCAGCAATATTTCAATCGATCCGGTCACCAGCCCGGCATCAATCCGGTCAAGCACCCGGTTGCCAAACGTCGCGAGCAGCCCGCGCAAAAGCCCGGTCGCCCGTCCAGCATCTGCGGAAGCAGCTGTGGGAACGGCTGTAGGCAGCGGTGCCGGAATCAGTGGAGTTGGAACGTTCATCGCCTGCCCGGATGCCTCAATCGGCATTCCCCTAGCGCAACTGTTGCAGCGCTGCGAGAGCGCGTTCGCGTGCCTCGCGGTGGCCGATGCGCTTGGCGGGGTAGGCATTGGGGCGGCGACCGGCGGCTTCCGGATCATGGATTGCCCAATCGGGCAACTTTGCCAATTCGGGCACCCAATGCCGTATATACCCCGCCGCATCGAATTTTTCAGACTGCGACAGCGGCGCCATGATCCGCACGAACATATTGGAATCGACCCCCGTCCCTGCCGTCCACTGCCAGTTCACCGCGTTGCTGCCATAATCGGCATCGACTAGCGTGTCCCAGAACCATTGTTCGCCGCGCCGCCAATCGATCAGCAGATGTTTGACCAGAAAGGATGCGGCAATCATCCGCACGCGGTTATGCATCCAGCCGGTCGCCCATAATTGGCGCATACCGGCATCGACAATCGGGTAGCCGGTTCGCCCGCGTTGCCACGCACGCAGATCGTCTTCTGCTGCGGCATCGCTTCGCCACGCCAGCTCATCAAAAGCGGGTCGCGCGTTGATGGAGGCGTATTCGGGGAATTGCATGATCACATTCTGCGCATAGTCACGCCAACCAAGCTCCCCCAGAAACTTCTCCACCGATCCGCCAAGCGGCGCGGTGTGATGCCAGATGGTCGCGGGCGATATCTCCCCAAAATGAAGGTGCGGCGACAAAAAGGAGGTGCCGGGCACCGATGGCAGATTGCGCTGATCTTCATAGGCTGCGGCTTGCCCCGTAAAGGCGTCCAGCCGCGCCGCTGCACCCGCCTCACCCGGTTGCCAGAATGCCGCCATGTCGGTTGCCCAATCGGGCCTGGTTGGTTGAAGCTGCCAATCGGTGAGGTTTTCGCTCAGTGGCCAGGTCGCCGGTGCTGTGATCGTGGCGGGTGCTGACGCTGGCTTGGCAGGCGGCATCGTTGCCAGCAGCGCGCGCCAAAACGGCGTGAAGATTTTATACTGCCCGCCATTCCCCGTCGTGATCGATCCCGCCGGGGCCAGATAATTGCCGTCATGCAGCACCAGATCGCGCTGCTTTGCCACGGCCGCCTGGGCATTGCGCCACCACGGTTCGTAATGCCGCAGCGCGTGAATGCGCGTGGCCCCCACTTCTTCAGCCAGCTTGGCGAGCACAATATCGCTTTTACCGCGCCGCATGATCAGCCGCGATCCCCTGGCCCGCAGCGCTGCATCAAGCGACGCCAGGCTCTGGTGAAGCCACCAGCGTGATGCCCCGCCCATGCGACGCTGCCGGGGCGTTTCGTCGTCAAGGATGTAAACCGGGATAACGGGCCCCACAGCCGCCGCCGCGATCAGCGCGGCGTGATCAACCAGCCGCAAATCACGGCGAAACCAAAGGATTGTTGTCATTATCGGTTCCCGGCGGCGCAAGGTGAGGGCATTGCTGGCGGCGCATGTCCCTGCCCCGCCAATTTTGCCGTGGTGAAGGCGGCCCCTAGCCGTAGAATCGATGCGACGTGGCGGCCAGCCACCTCCATCGCGTCATGCCCATAACCGCCGCCAAGCGTACTGGCGAGCGGCAGGCCGCGCCCGGTGGCGAGGCGGGCGATCAAATCCTCGCGCTGTTCAAGCCCACGCGCTGTCAGCTTCAACCTGCCGAGCCGATCCCCCTCATACGGATCAACCCCTGCCTGATACAGGATCAGCCCGGGGCGAAACGAGTCGATTAACGGCACCAATGTGGCCGCCAGCGTTTCCAGATACACCGCATCGCCCACCCCGTCGGGCAGCGGCACATCCACGGTTGATCGAGCTTTGCGCACCGGAAAATTCTTGTCGGCATGGATTGAATAGGTCGCAATTCCCGGCCTGCCCGCCGTCAGCGCCGCCGTTCCGTCCCCCTGATGCACATCGCAATCGACGATCAGCACGCGCGCCACGTGCCGCTCCTCAATCAGCCGAACCGCGGTGATCGCCAAATCGTTGAACACGCAAAACCCGGCCCCGGTATCGCCCAGCGCGTGGTGGCTGCCGCCCGCGCTATTGGCAGCAAAACCATGGTCCAGCGCAAGCTTAGCCGCCGCCCATGTACCGCCGGGTACAATCTGTGCGCGGCGGGCGACTTGCGGTGTGACAGGAAAACCGATCCGCCGTTCCTTATGGGCCGGTACGTGTGCGTCGATTACTTCAGCGACGTAGTCGGCATCATGCACTGCCTCCAGCCAGTCGATCGGCATCGGCTCTGGCAGATGCCAGTCGATCGCGACGCCGCTTTGCACCAGCAAGTCGCGAACCAGCCCGTTCTTGTTCCATTGGTACCCGCTGCGGCTGGGCGCGGGGGCGACATAATCGGGATGATGGACGACAGCGAACACGCCGCTTAGGTAGGGCGCAACGCGCGAGCGCGCCAGCACAAGAACGAAGCACAAGAACGAAGCCGAGGAGCCTGCCATGACCGATCATTACACCAACCCCGATGTGGCCATGTTCCTTGCCTTTCTGAACGCCCTTCCCGGCCCCAAGACGCATGAACAACCGCCTGCGTTGGCGCGGGCAATGTATGTCGCCAGCAAGGATGTTGCCGATCTGCCGATTGGCGAGCTGGCGGTGATGCGGGATTTGTCTGCACCCGGGGCAGCGGGGCCAATCCCCCTGCGGCTGTTCGATTCGCGCGCTGATCGGGCGGCTGGTCCGGCGCTGGTTTTCTTTCATGGCGGCGGTTTTGTGATCGGCGACCTTGATACCCATGCCGGGATCTGCGCGGAGATGGCCCGTCAGCTCGACATGCCGGTGATCGCCGTTGATTATCGGCTGGCCCCCGAACACCCCTTTCCAGCGGCGACCGATGACTGCGAGGCAGCGACGCGATGGCTGGCGGGCAGCCCGGCTGAACTGGGACTGACGGTGACGGGGCTGGTCCTTTCCGGCGACAGCGCTGGTGGCAATTTGACAATCGTCACCGCCATGGCGCTGCGCGATGCGCCTGCCGCTGTGCCGGTCATCGCGCAATTCCCGATTTACCCCACGGTCGACCGCGCCGATGCGCATGGTTCATATGAGATGTTTGGCGAGGGCCGGTTACTGACCAAGGACGGGATGAAGTGGTTTGACGAAGCCTATGCTGCAACGCCGGGCGACTGGCGCGGCGCGCCGCTGCACGCCAACCACCGCGATATGCCGCCAACGCTTGTCATCACCGCCGGGCTTGATCCGTTGCGCGATCAGGGCCGCGCCTATGCCGCCGCGCTGATCTCGGCGGGCGTACCAACCGCGTACCGCGAGGCAATTGGCAACATCCACGGCTTTGTAACGCTACGTAAGGCAATCCCGTCGGCGCAGATCGAGGTGAACGGCGCGCTGGGCGTGTTGAAGGGCATTATTGCTGAGGCAGTGGCGGCGCAGGCGTGAGCGACCTGGCCTATCGCCCGTGCGCGGGGATCATGATTATCAATGACGCCGGGCTGATCTTTGTCGGGCAACGGATCGACAGCACTGCAGAGGCCTGGCAGCTCCCCCAGGGCGGCATCGATGATGGCGAGGATGCGCAGGCCGCCGCGCTGCGCGAACTGGGCGAGGAAACGGGCATTGCGCCCGGCCACGTCACGCTGATTGCCGAGGCACCGGGCGAGTATTTCTATGACCTGCCCGATGAGCTGGTCGGCAAGGTGTGGAAGGGCAAATGGCGCGGCCAGCGGCAGCGCTGGTTCCTGTACCGCTTCACGGGCAGCGATTCCGATGTGAACATCGCCACCGCCCATCAGGAATTCCGCGCCTGGCGCTGGGCCACCCCGACAGAGGTGATCGCGCTGGCGGTGCCGTTTAAGCGCAAGCTGTACGAGGATGTCTTTGCCGCGCTCTCGGCGCATCTGCCCTAATAGGGTTTGGCGACCATCAGCCACACGGCGGCGACCAGCGGCACGGTGCCAATCAACCCCCAGATGATCCAGTTCAGGCTGTCGCGGCGATAACTGTCCGGTATCTCGCCGCCGTTGGCAAAGCCCTTGGCCACGCGCGCCTGCCGCACCTGAATGGGCACCAGAATCACCAGCCAGATCATCCCGGCAATCACAAACATCACCTGGCTCCAAACCAGCCACGCCGACCCGAACGGGTTGATGCCGGCAATCCACGCGGCACCATATCCGCCGCCAATCGTCAGGATGATCCCCCAAAAGGTCAGGCTCCAATCGGTGATCGTCACCAGCCGTTGGGCGAAGCCGATGATGCGCGCGTCACCAGTGCGATCAGCAAACACTTTCCAGAACGCCGTGGCGGTAATGTTCCCCATCAGCATGACGATGCCGGTTATGTGCAGAAACTTGGCAATGTCATAGGCCATGATGCGGGTCGTCATCCTGTCGCGGTGGGTGAAGTGACGCCTTGCCGCCCGCCCCCGGACCGGTCAAGCGGGTGCCGCGACAGCAAATGGGTGGAGCAAGTGCATCCAAGCGGCTATCAGGGCGCATGATTTCGCTGTCCCCCGTCGAACGCCGCCTGATTGATGTCGCTGCCGATCAGCCGATGCTCGCGCAGGTTGAGCGATGGGCGGCGATTAATTCGGGCACGCGCAATCTGGCAGGGCTGGCCACTATGGCGGGCGAATTGGCGGATGCTTTTTCGGCCCTGCCGGGTGATCTGACGCTGCTCGACGCGCCGGCGGTGGAGGCGGTGACCAATGATGGCGCGGTTCACCTGCTCGATCATGGCCAGCATCTGCGGCTATGCGTTCGGCCCGACGCGGCCGTGCGCATTTTGCTGACCGGGCATATGGACACGGTTTTTCCGGTCGACCACCCCTTCCAGACGCTGGAGCACCGGCCCGACGGGACGATCAACGGCCCCGGTGTTGCCGATATGAAGAGCGGTATTGCGCTGATGCTCGCCGCGCTGACCGCGCTGGAAGATAGCCCACTGGCCAGCCGGATCGGCTATGATGTGCTGATCAATTCGGATGAGGAAACCGGGTCGCTCTCCTCCGCTCCGCTGATTGCGCAGGCAGCGCAGGGCAAGATCGCCGCGCTCACCTATGAACCCGCTCTGCCTGATGGCACGCTGGCGGGGGCGCGGGGCGGCACGGGGAATTTTTCCATCGTGGTGCGCGGTCGCAGCGCGCATGCCGGGCGCAACCCCGATGATGGCCGCAACGCGCTGGTCGCAGCAGCAGACATAGCGGTGATGCTCACCACCGCGCGCAGCCCGACCCTGTCGGTGAACCCCGCCCGCATCGACGGCGGCGGGCCGAACAATGTCGTTCCCGATCTTGCGATATTACGGGTCAACTTCCGCCCCGCTTCACAATCGGAGATCGACCGGGCGCGGGCGCATATCGATATGGTCGTGGCCACCGTGGCACAGCGTCATGACGTCAACATCACCGTTCATGGCGGCTTTAATCGCCCGCCCAAACCGATTGATCCCGGCGCGGCCAAGCTGTTTGCGCTGGTAAAGGCGGCCGGCGCTGATCTGGGGCTGGACATTGCCTGGCGCGCGACGGGCGGCGTGTGTGACGGCAACAACATTGCGGCATGCGGCGTGCCCGTGGTCGATACGATGGGCGCGCGCGGCGGTGCCATCCATTCGTCGGACGAATTTCTGCTGGTCGACAGCCTGGCGGAGCGCGCCGCGCTATCCGCGCTTACCATCTTGCGCATCGCCGAACGGGGGCATTTGTGACGTTTCGAATCCGGGCCGCGCGCGGCAAAGACCTGCAATCACTGTACGAAATGGCCAAACTCACCGGCGGCGGGTTCACCAATTTGCCGCCTGATCGCGCGGCTTTGCGCGCAAAGCTTGATCGCAGCGATGCCGCCTATGCCCGCACCGATGGCGGGATTGAGGATGAGCTGTTCCTGCTGGTGCTGGAGAATGTCGCCACGGGGGAGGTGCGCGGCACCTGCCAGATTTTCGCCAAAGTGGGCCAGAAATATCCGTTTTACAGCTATCGTATTGGCGCGCTGACCCAGCACAGCAAGGAGCTGGGGCGCACATTTCGCGCCGATATGCTGGCGTTAACGACAGATCTTGAGGGCGCATGTGAAGTTGGTGGACTGTTCCTGCACCCCGGCGAGCGCGCAGGTGGGCTGGGGCTGTTGCTCGCGCGCAGCCGCTATTTATTCATCGCGATGCACCGCGCGCGCTTTGCCGATCGCATTCTGGCCGAATTGCGCGGGATTATTGACGAAGCGGGCGGATCGCCATTCTGGGACGGGGTCGCGGGGCGGTTCTTCGGGATGAATTTCCAGGACGCCGATTATTTCAACGCAACGCACGGCCACCAGTTTATCGCGGATCTGTTCCCCAAACACCCGGTGTACACCGCCATGCTATCAGAAACCGCGCGCGCAGCGATTGGCCTGCCGCATCCATCGGGCCGGGCGGCGATGCGGATGCTGGAGAATGAAGGGTTTGCGTTCGAAAACTATGTCGACATTTTTGACGGCGGGCCGACGATGACGGCCAAGACCGATCAGGTCCGCTCGATCCGGGATGCGCAGCCCGGCATTGTCGCGGCGGTTGGCGACATCGCCGGGGAACCAGCCCTGATCGCCACCGGCACCATGAGCGATTTCCGCTGCTGCTTTGGCCATGTCGGCGGCGACAGCGCGGCATTGACAATCGACCCGGCCACAGCGGCAACGCTGGATATTGGCGCGGGGGCAGCAATCCGGTGGGTGGCACGATAATGGCAACGGTAATGGCAGTGGTGGAGATTAATTTTGACGGGCTGATTGGCCCCAGCCACAACTATGCCGGGCTAAGCCACGGCAATCTGGCCGCGACACGCAATGCGGGTGCCAACTCGCGCCCGCGCGCCGCCGCGCTGCAGGGCATTGCCAAAATGCGCGCCAATCTGGCGCTGGGGCTGACGCAGGGCATATTGCTGCCGCACCCCCGGCCCGATCACCGCTGGCTGCAGGCGCTGAACACCGATTACGCCGCTGCCCCGCTGCCGATGAAGGCGCAGGCGCTGTCGGCGTCGGCGATGTGGGCCGCGAACGCCGCGACGGTTTCACCAGCAGCGGATGCTGGCGACGGGCGCTGCCACCTGACGGTCGCCAATCTGATAACGATGCCGCACCGCAGCCACGAATGGCCGGGCACGCTGGCACAATTGCGGCTGATCTTTGCCAACCCGGCCTTTGCGGTCCACGCCCCCGTCCCCGCACCGTTTGGCGATGAGGGGGCGGCGAACCATATGCGCATGGCCGATCACCATGATGCGCCCGGCATTGAGATATTCGTCTACGGCGTGTCCGGTGGCAGTTTTCCGGCGCGCCAGCGGCTTGAGGCGAGCGAATCGGTCGCGCGCGGCCACCAGCTGAATCCGGCGCGCACCCTGTTTGTCGAGCAATCAGAAGCCGCGATTGCGGCGGGCGCGTTCCATAATGACGTTGTCGCCGTGGCGAACGGGCCAGTGCTGTTTGCGCATGAACAGGCCTTTGCGGACAAGGCGGGCTTCTATGCCGCACTGCTTGAGCGTATGCCGACCGCGCAGATTGTGGAGGTGCCCGCCAGTGCGGTCAGCCTGGATGATGCGATCACATCCTATCTGTTCAACGCGCAGTTGGTGACGCTGCCCGGTGGTGCCATGGCGCTGATTCTGCCCGAGGAAGCACGGGCGAATGCGCGTGTCTGGGCTTGGTTGCAGGCGATGATCGCCGGAAATGGCCCGATCCGCCGACTTGAGGTGGTGAATGTGCGCGAATCGATGGCCAATGGCGGCGGCCCGGCGTGCCTGCGATTGCGCGTGGTGGCCGATCCTGCAACCATCGACCCCCGCTTTCTGGTGGACGATGCGCGCCTTGATCAGGTCGCCGCAGTTGTCGAGGCGCATTGGCCCGAAGCGATTGCCCCTGCCGATATCGGCAACCCAGCATTAATCACCCAGATCGAACAGGCATATGCCGCATTGATGCCGGTGATCGGCCTTTCCCACGCCGAAGCTGTCGGGTTAATTGACAGTTTACCATAAGTGTAAATGTGGATTGGCGCATTTCCGGGATTGGCCCGGCGCTTGCTTAACAAAGGCCATGTTGCACAAGATTGGCCAGTTGTTCGTCATCAAGACCAAGTTCGAGGCCTTCCTCGTGATCTACGGGCTTGGCACCGGGGCGATTGAGCGCGGCGTGCACTATCTGCAGCAATATCCCGGCTTTGGTGGCTGGTTACTATTTTCCGTCTGCCCGATTGCCGTTTTTATGGCGGGCGCGCGCATCCTCGATTCGCTTGATCGGCAAGCCGAGGATTGATCCAGCTTTCGACGCCGCAATTTTTGCTTGGTAGCGGCGGCGCGGCGGATGACTATTTCAACGGGCATGAACGCCCCCCTCACCCATTTGCAGCGGCTTGAGGCCGAGAGCATCCACATCATGCGCGAGGTTGTTGCCGAGGCGACCAACCCGGTAATGCTGTATTCGGTGGGCAAGGATTCTGCCGTGATGCTGCATCTCGCGCGCAAAGCCTTCTACCCCGCGCCGCCGCCCTTCCCACTGCTTCACGTCGATACCACCTGGAAGTTCCGGGCCATGTATGATCTGCGCGAGCGTGCGGCGGCGCAAGCGGGCATGTCGCTGATCGTCCACCAGAACCCCGAAGCCAAGGCGCTGGGCATTAATCCGTTCGATCATGGCAGCCGCCATACCGATATGTGGAAGACCGAGGGGCTGAAGCAGGCGCTGGAACAGCACGGCTTTGATGCAGCGTTTGGCGGCGCACGCCGCGATGAGGAAAAATCGCGCGCCAAGGAACGGATTTTCAGTTTCCGTTCCGCGCACCAGCGCTGGGACCCGAAAAACCAGCGGCCCGAACTGTGGCGGCTGTACAATGCGCGCAAGCACAAGGGCGAAAGCATCCGCGCCTTCCCAATCTCAAACTGGACCGAGCTCGATATCTGGCAATATATCCAGATTGAAAACATTGAGATTGTACCGCTTTATTTCGCCGCGCCGCGCCCCACGGTGGAGCGCGACGGGATGCTGCTGATGGTCGATGATGATCGCTTCAGGCTGCACCCCGGCGAAGTGCCGGTTGAGCGATCTGTCCGGTTCCGCACGCTTGGCTGTTACCCGTTGTCGGGGGCGGTGGAGAGTGAGGCGACGACGCTGAACCAGGTCATCCAGGAAATGCTGCTGACCACCACCAGCGAGCGGCAGGGGCGCGCGATCGACCATGATCAGGCGGCGAGCATGGAGAAGAAAAAACAGGAGGGGTATTTCTGATGCACGCCCCCACAGCCCCCTGCCCGCCGGCCTACACTGCTGACACGCTGATCGCCGAGGATATCGACGCTTATTTGCAGCTGCACCGGCATAAATCGATGCTGCGCTTCATCACCTGCGGATCGGTGGATGACGGAAAATCCACGCTGATCGGGCGGTTGCTCTATGATTCAAAGATGATCTTTGAAGATCAGCTGGCCGCGCTGGAGGCCGATAGCCGCCGGTCGGGCACACAGGGTGAAGCGATTGATTTCGCCCTGCTGGTCGACGGATTGGCCGCAGAGCGCGAACAGGGCATTACCATCGACGTCGCCTACCGGTTCTTTGCGACCGAAAAGCGCAAGTTCATCGTCGCGGATACGCCGGGGCACGAACAATATACCCGCAATATGGTGACAGGCGCGTCGACCGCTGATCTCGCCGTGATCTTGATTGACGCGCGCAAGGGTGTGCTCACGCAAACCCGGCGGCACAGCTACCTCACCCAGTTAATCGGCATCCGGCACATCGTGCTGGCGGTCAACAAGATGGATTTGGTCGATTATGATCAGGCCCGGTTTGACGAGATTGTCGCTGATTACCGGCAATTTGCCGATTCGATTGGCATCAGCGCGTTCACCGCGATCCCGCTTTCCGGCTTCAAGGGCGATAATGTCGCTACCCGATCAACGGCGATGCCCTGGTACACAGGGCCATGCCTGATCGAGCATCTCGACTCGGTTGATGTGTCGACGGACCGCGCTGCGGCGCAGTCCTTCCGCATGCCAGTGCAATGGGTGAATCGCCCCAACCTCGATTTTCGCGGATTCGCCGGGCTGATCGCAAGCGGACAGGCGCGGCCAGGAGACCGGGTGCGGATTTTACCATCAGGCCGGCTGAGCACGATTGCCCGCATCGTCACGATGGACGGCGATCTGGAAGTCGCCGTGGCAGGCCAATCGGTAACCTTGACCCTGGCCGATGAAGTCGATTGTTCACGCGGCGACGTGATTGCGCTGGCGGACAATGCCCCTGAAGTAGCGGATCAATTTTCGGCATCCATTGTGTGGATGGACGATACGCCACTGGAGCCGGGCCGCGCTTATCTGCTGAGAATCGGCAGCCAGACCGTCAGCGCCACCGTGCGCGCGCCGGACCACCGGATTGACGTTAACACCATGGCCCGGCTGGCAGCACCCACGCTGGCGCTGAACGACATCGGCATCGCCGACATCCACACTGATCGTGCCATCGTGTTTGAACCCTATACCACCAGCGCCGACCTGGGCGGGTTTATTCTGATTGACCGCGCCACCAACGCGACGGTGGCAGCCGGGATGATCCGGCAGGCGCTGCGGCGTGCTGACAATATCCACTGGCAAACCATTGATATAAGTCGTGAAGCCCATGCCATACAAATGCGCCAGCAACCGCGCATATTGTGGTTCACCGGTCTTTCGGGATCAGGCAAATCAACCATCGCCAACATCGTCGAACAAAAGCTGCATGCGCTGGGCAAGCATACTTTCCTGCTTGATGGCGACAATGTCCGCCACGGCCTGAACCGGGATCTGGGATTTAGCGATGCCGACCGGGTTGAAAACATCCGCCGTGTGGGTGAAGTCGCCAAGCTGATGACGGATGCCGGGCTGATTGTGCTGACGGCGTTTATTTCCCCGTTCCGGGCAGAGCGGGACATGGTTCGGGCGATGGTGCCTGAAGGGGAGTTTATCGAGATTTTCGTCGATACGCCGATCGAAGTGGCCGAGGCGCGCGACGTGAAAGGCTTGTATCGCCGTGCCCGAGCGGGTGAGATTGCGAACTTCACCGGCATTTCCAGCCCCTATGAGCCGCCCGCCAGGCCCGAATGCCACGTCGATACGACGGCGATAACGGCTGAGCAGGCCGCTGACCTGATCGTCGAACAGATTATCGGCATCTGGTCACCAATGCTGTAAGCGCGGGTGATGACCCCTGATGTTTCCCGCCGCGCGCCCGACGCTTCGACCCTGGCCGATGCGGCGCTCGCACGGGCTGTTGCGCTCGAAGCGGGGGCTTTGCTGAACGATATTCGGCACGCCTGGACGGGCGACGGCGCAGCGCTGGGTGATCGCGGGGATGCAGACGCCAATCGGCTGATCATTGATCGGCTGCGCGCCGCGCGCCCTGACGATTTCATCCTGTCCGAAGAATCGCACGATGACCGCAAACGCTGCGCCGCCCGGCGGGTGTGGATCATCGATCCGCTGGACGGCACCCGCGAATATGCCGCCGCGCGCGATGATTGGGCGGTCCATATCGGGCTTGCGGTTGACGGCGTGGCATGTGTCGGCGCGGTCGCCCTGCCCGCCTGCAACAGCATTTTTGCGACAGACGATGCGCCATTGGCGCCCGGTGCCCTGCCGGCAAGGCCGCGCATGGTCGTCAGCCGCAGCCGAACGCCCGCAATTGCGCGCGCGGTAGCAGCGGCAATCGGCGCCGATCTGGTGCCGATGGGGTCTGCCGGGGCAAAGGCGATGGCCGTGGTGGCGGGCAATGCCGATATCTATCTGCACGATGGTGGCCAGTATGAATGGGATAATTGCGCACCCGCTGCCGTGGCGCTGGCGGCCGGATTTCATGCATCACGCATTGATGGCAGTCCGCTGGTGTATAACTGCACCGAGCCGCTGCTGCCCGATCTGCTGATCTGCCGCGCCGAGCTTGCCGCGCCCGTGCTGGCGGCCATTGCCCGGCTCCGTCCCGAGCCGGGACCGGCCTGAACGTCACAATGCCGATTGTTTCATGCCATGGAGCAGGATAACGCCTGAACTGATAACGGCTGGGGACAGCGCAATACCGCGCTGGGGCTGGGGAGACAGATTGTGCGGCTATCTCGCGGCTTGTTCCTGTTGCTGGCAGCCCAGGCGCTGCTCGTAACGGCGATACCGTCGCTGTTGCTGATCCTTGGCTTGCGATTTACCACTCAACGCTATCTCGATATCGCCAGGGTGGTTGGTGGCCCCAATGCCGAAGCCGCGCTGTTCCGCGAGCAACTGATCGTGGTGGGCATTGTGCTGGGCGCCATGCTGCTGGTGATGCTGCTGGTTGCCAGCATCATCGCCAACCGCTGGACCCGCCCGCAACGCCAACTGCAAGAAGTAAGTGCTGCGGTTGCCGAAGGAAATTTCGACGGCGAGTTTCCCGAAGACGGCGCATGGGAAACCGTGGTGACGATGCGCAATCTGGGCCGGATCGCCCGATCCTTTGACCGGCTGGAAACCGCGCGGCGTACCTGGCTGGTCGCGATTGCCGAGGAATTGCGCAAGCCGGTCGCGACGCTGGATGACCAGATTCGCGCCGAGCGCGACGTGGACAAAACAATTACCGGCGACACTTTTGAGCGGGTTGACGATAATGTTCGTCGGCTGGTGGAGATTACCCAGGATTTTCAGGCGGTGGCGCTGGCGGATCTGGGCCGGTTGCCGGTCAATTTTGCGCAGGTTGATCCATGCGCGCTGATCCACAATGCCATCTGGTCCAACAAGCGCCGGGCAGATATTGCGCAAGTGTCGCTTGAGGCCGGCCAAATGCCCGCCACGACCGTGATCGTCCGCTGGGATGGCGCGCGGATCGAACAGCTTTTCACCGCCCTGATCGAAAACAGCCTGCGCTACACCCCGCCCGGTGGCCGCATCCAATTGGGGCTTGAGCCGACGCGCGGTGCCTGGCGGTTGATTATTGACGATAGCGCGCCGGGCATCGACGTCGATCTGGCGCAGCGGCTGTTTGAACCCTTTTACCGGGCCACAGTGCTCCCCGGCGAATCGGTAACGAGTTCAGGGCTTGGGCTGGCCACCGCACAGGCGATTGTTGAGGCGCATCATGGCCGGATCGACGCTGGCACATCGCCATTGGGCGGCGTGCGGGTGACAGTTATCCTGCCCGCGACAACACCAACCGCGTAATTAACCGCGCAGATCCGCGCCCCACACTTCCAAATTGCCGTGCCGTTCAACCGGGCGGTGGGTTTTAAGTGCTGCCAGCGCGGCCAATCCGGAATCGGCCAGCAACGCCGCCATCGGCCTGCCAGCATCGGCGATTGCCGCCTGCACGCGCTGAAGCAGATAGAAGCGGTACGGCATCACCATCGTGCTGATCACATGCCCGCGCCAATCAAATTCGGCCATGCCGATCATCCGGGTGCCGGGATCCGGCAAGCCATTGGTGCCGGTCTGCACATCAGGATGTGCGTCCAGCCAGCGATTGGCATGGGCCACATGCGCCGTCAGTTCGGGCACATAATCCTCCGCGATAAAGCGCATCAGCGCCAGCAGCGTTTCGGGAATGGCATCGTCAGCGAACAGCGCTTCATCGGGGCATAGCCCGTCGAGCAGCGCCTGTGCGGCGTTCATCCGCTCTACCCAGCGCCACACGTGGAAAAATCGCGATTTCATCATCGCGGCGGGATAGGGATCGCGCGCCAGATGAGCGTAAAGCGGCGCAATCAACCCGTAATCGCCGATCGTTGGTCGCCCCCCCAGCAAATAGGGATAGCGGGTGAAATGCGCGTCGAGCAGCGCCAGAAACGCCGCATAGCTGGCCTGAATGGCTGGTGCGGTTTCAGGCGACACGCCAAAAGCCGTCTTGGCCTTGCGCATCCGGCCGCTGGCTGCCCCGAATACCGCTTCCTGCACCTCCCCCGTCGCGCCCGGCATCAACGCTGCGACGAAATCGGTGCGCAGGAAATCAAGGTTCGTTTCGTCAAAATCCCAGCGGTAATGCATCGCCGGGCGCAACAGCCCCTCACCGCCGAACAGTTCGAATATCAGGCTGACGGCGCGGTGGACGGGCGTTTCGGGATAGGCGCTTGCCCGCGCCAAACCCGCCGCCTCGACATGGTCGATGATTGCCGTACCATCCTGAATCATCTCGCCCGCTGGTGTCACCAGCACCGGGATAATCCAGCGGCCAATCGCCCTGGTGATATCGGGCCAGGCCGGATCGGCTGGGATTGCTTCTTCAAAATCAACGCGCTGTTTGATCAAATAGGACCGCGCCTTGGCGGTATAGAGCGATCCTGGCATGCCAAACAGGCGATAGGCGTTCATGACAGTCAGGCAGCCTTGCGTTGTTTTGCCAGCTTTTTCAGCACCATCTCGCGCTTTAGGCGGGACAGGTGATCAATGAAGATGATGCCTTCCAAATGATCCATCTCATGCTGGATGCATGTCGCCAGCAAGCCTTCGAGTTGCTCATCATGCGCCGCACCGGTTTCGTCCAGCCAGCGCACGCGGCAGGTCGCGGGGCGCTCAACCTCGGCATATTGATCGGGCACCGACAGGCAGCCCTCATTATAAATATTGCTGTCGTCAGCCGTTTCGACGATTTCGGGATTAATGAACACGCGCGGTTCGCGGACGGGCTTGCCGTCTTCATCTTCTTCCTGAAGATCCATCACCAGGATACGTTTGGCGATACCGATTTGGATCGCGGCCAGCCCGATGCCGCGTGATGCGTACATCGTATCGAACATATCATCGATGAGGGCGCGCACATCATCATCCACCTCAGCGACGGGCGTGGAGATGGTCCGCAGGCGCGGATCGGGGATTTCGACAATTTTGTGAACGGCCATGAGGTTCAGCTAGGAAAGGGGCGGCGAATCGTCAAGGTGGCGGGTGCAATCAACCCACCGGCCGACGCGCGCGAAGTGCCTGTGCCAAGGTGCCTTCATCCAGGTAATCAAGCTCACCCCCCACCGGCAGGCCGTGCGCCAGCTGGGTGACACGCACCGGAAACGCCTCAATCCGCTCGGCGATGTAATGCGCCGTTGTCTGCCCCTCCAGCGTGGCGTTCATCGCCAGCACAACCTCGTCAATGCCCCCTGCCGCTATCCGGCGGACGAGCAGATCAATCGACAAATCCTCTGGCCGCACCCCGTCCAGCGCAGAAAGTTTGCCGCCCAACACATGGAAATGGCCGGGAAACAGCCGCGATCGATCAAGCGCCCACAGATCGGCAACCTCCTCCACCACGCATAACAGCCGCATATCCCGCCTCTGATCGGTGCAGATGCCGCAGGGGTTGCTGGTATCGATGTTCCCACAAGTCGCGCACGCCGTAAGCCGGTCCCCCACCGCGTCCAGCGCCGCCCGCAGCGGATCAAGCGCCGTTTCACGTTTTTTCAGCAGATGGAGCACGGCGCGCCGCGCCGACCGGGGGCCAAGTCCCGGTAACCGGGCCAGCGCCTGCGTTAGCGCGTCAATTTCTGGAGAAGCCATGATCGACAGATAAGGGCTTGCGCGCTGCAATGCCAAGCAGCGATGGAGAGATATGCAATCGCCCCCTTTAAAGATCATTTTCATGGGCACGCCTGCCTTTTCGGTGCCCGTGTTGCAGGCATTGGTGGATTGCGGCCATGACGTGGTGGCATCATACAGCCAGCCACCGCGTCCGGCGGGCCGGGGCAAGGCGTTGATGCCGTCCCCCGTGCAGCAATGCGCAGAGGCGCTGGGAATTACCGTTATTACGCCGCTAACGCTGCGTGATCCCGACGCGCAGGCTGCGTTTGCCGGGTTCGGCGCGGATGTGGCGGTGGTGGCGGCCTATGGCCTTATCCTGCCGCGTGCCGTGCTGGAGGCGCCGCGCCTTGGCTGCATCAACGTCCATGCATCATTGCTGCCACGCTGGCGGGGTGCCGCGCCGATCCAGCGCGCGATTCTGGCCGGGGATGATGAGACGGGCGTGTGCATCATGCAGATGGAGGCGGGACTGGATACGGGGCCGGTGCTGCTGGAGGGGCGGATCGCCATTGACGGCCAGACCGCGGGCGCGGTGACCGACGCACTGAGCGCGCTTGGGGCGCGGCTGATGACCGATTTTCTGGCCGATCCGACCGCCAACCCGCCGCGCGCCCAGCCCGAAGCGGGCGTCACCTATGCCGCCAAAATCGACAAGGCCGAGGCGCGGATTGATTGGACCCGGTCTGCCGAGGAGATTGAGCGGCAGGTGCGCGCATTCAATCCGGTGCCAGGCGCGTTTTTTGAAGTTTCGGGCGAGCGAATCCGCATCCACAGCGCCAAAATTGGCGCGGGCCGCGGCGATCCGGGTGAGGTGCTGGACGATGCGCTGGAAATTGCCTGTGGCACCGGCAGCTTGATCGCCGAGCAGGTGCAGCGCGCCGGGCGCGGCCCGATGACCGCAAGCGAATTGTTGCGGGGCTTCCCGCTGCCGGCAGGCACCCGGCTTTGACGCGATTCGCCCTGACGGTGGAATATGACGGGCGGCCCTTCATGGGCTGGCAGCGTCAACCGCATGGCCCCAGCGTGCAGCAGGCGATTGAGGAAGCCGCTGGCCGAATCGTGCAGGAAGAGGTGATCGCTTATGCCGCCGGGCGCACCGATGCCGGGGTGCATGCGCTTGGCATGCGCGCGCATGTCGACATTGCACGGCCGATAACGCCGTTCCGACTGATGGAGGGGCTGAATGCATTGCTGCGACCTGCACCGATCGCCATATTGGCCTGCGAGATTGTGCCCGACGACTGGCACGCCCGCTTTTCCTGCACCGCCCGCCATTATGAATATCGCATCGCCAACCGCCGCGCGCCGCTGACGGTGGATCATGGGCTCGCCTGGCGCGTGCCCGCCACGCTTGATGCCGATGCCATGGCGGCGGGGGCAGCGCGGTTGCTGGGGCGGCATGACTTCACGACGTTTCGATCAGCGCATTGCCAGGCCGACAGCCCGCTGCGCACGCTTGACCGGCTGGATGTGGCGCGCGACGGCGACATCATCCGCATTCTCGCATCGGCTCGGTCGTTCCTGCATCATCAGGTGCGATCGATGGTCGGCTGCCTGGCGCTGGTCGGCGAGGGGAAATGGTCGCCTGACGACATGGCGGCAGCGCTGGCGGCGCGTGATCGCGCGGCGCTGGGGTTTAACGCGCCGCCGGACGGGTTGTTTTTTGTCGGGGCGGATTATGCTGGGGATTATGCTGGGGATTTCACCGCGAACGACTGAACTTAGCCGCCAATTCGATATGCGTTGACCAGCGAAACTGGCCGACGGGCTGGATCCAATCCAACGCATATCCGCCCTCACATATGGTCTTAGCATCGCGGCCAAATGTACTGGGATTGCACGAAACATAGGCCAGTATTGGAGACTTGCTGGCGGCCAGGCCATCTGCCTGCTCCTTTGCACCCGCGCGGGGCGGATCAAGGATGACGGCATCGAACCGGTCAAGCTCGGCGGCGGTAAGCGGCCGACGATACAGATCGCGGTGGTCTGCAAAAACGGGCAGTTGCTTCAACCCAGCCGCCATTTTCAGCGCGAACACCGCATCGCGGCCAGCCTCTGCCGCATACACCTTTGCGGGCGACGCGACCGCCAGCGCAAATGTGCCCAGCCCGGCAAATAAATCAGCCACCGCTGCGGCAGGCCCAATCGCCTCACGCACCGCCGCGACCAGCGCCGCTTCGCCCTCAGGCGTTGCTTGCAGGAACGAACCCGTCGGGAATGGCACCTCCACCCCGCCCAGCGTGATAGTGGCCCCAACCGGCTCCCAGCGTGTTTCTGGCCCCAGGCCGTTGTCGATCGACAGCCGCGCAATGCCGAACTTCGCGCCAAAAGCCGAAATCGCCTCTGCAGCCTCCAGCCCCTCGGCGGCGATTCCGGTAATCAGCATGTCGACGCCCTGATCGATCACGGTCATTTGAATTTCGACGCGGCGCTTGGCGGTCATCAACCGGCCAAGAAGCACCCGCAGCGGCTTCAGCAGCGCGAACAGCACGGGATCAAGGATCCAGCATTCGCGCAGATCAACCAGATCATGGCTGCCCGACTGGCTGAACCCCAGAATAATCTGCCCGCCCTTGCGCTCTGCATGAAACGCCGCCCGGCGGCGGCTGCGCGGCGGGGAAATGATCGGCGGGCGGATCTCGGTCGACAGGCCCTGCGCGGCCAGTGCCCCGACGATCCGATCGACAATGAACTGGCCATAGCTTTCATCATCAAGATGCTGGAGCTGGCAGCCGCCACAGCGCGGGTAATGCGCGCAGGGTGCTGCCTGGTGATGCGGGCCGGGCACCACGGCGCCGTCTGCCGTCAGCCAGTCCCCCGGCGCAGCCAGCGCAGCATGGCGGCCATCAGCGGTCACGCCCTCGCCGCGCCCGGCGACGCGGATGATCAGGTCTTCGGCATTAGGCACTATTTGGCCCCTTTGCCGCGCACGGTGGCGGGCAAGCGATAGCGATCCTGGCCAATCGTCACCTCAATCTCGTTTTTGCCGATGACGCGCACGGTTGATGCTTCAGCGCCATCGGCGGCAATTACGCCGCGCCCGTCGGTCGCAATGCGAAGGCGCCGGAATCCGCCATCAGGATGCCTGATCGTCAGCAGGGCGCCATCTGGATCCTGTTGCCGCTCGACAATGCACGTGGTGCTGAAGGGCGATCCCTTGCCAAGCGCGCACGCCAGGCGTTCGACCTCGCCGCCGGGTTGAGCACCCACTGGCTGCGCGGGCGCGCCGGTGCCCGTTGGCGCGGCGATAGGCGTTGTGCCGTCGCAAGCGGCAAGGGCCAGCGGGACAATCAGGTAAATGGGCGCGCGCATCGCCAAGCGCCTAGGCCGCTTGCCCCGGCTGGGCAATGGCCGACAATATCGGGGCAATCACGCTGGCCCAATGCGCCACCCCGGCAGGCATATCGATCAGGTTATTCCGAAGTTCGATTGCAAAGCTGGGGATACCATTGCCCTCACCGTGTCGGTTCAGCGTCATGTTCAGCACGCGGCCCGAATAGGGCTGGTTATCGCCCGTTACCACGCCTGCTGCGGTAAATCGCTGGATCGCCTGATGCGCGGCCCGCGCATCACGATTGTAGAGGATACCGATTTCCCATGGGCGTGGCGCGCTGCCGCTTTCCAGCGCGGGCGTAAAACTGTGAATCGATACGAGCAATCGGGGCCGGTGGCGCGCGATCAACCCTGCCAGCGCGCGGTGATAGGGGATATGGAACCGGGCAAGGCGCGCTTCCCGGTCAGCACCGATATTGCCGGTGATGGCATGGCCATCGCTTGATTCGGGCACCAGTCCGGGATGATCGGGCGAACGGTGCAGATCGATCACCAGCCGCGACACCGTGGCAAGAATGGCCGGGGCACCCAGCCTGGCCGACAATGCGCGCGTCACATCCGCCGCGCCAATGTCGATGTTAATATGCTTGTCGAGCAAAATTGGGTCGATGCCCAGATCGATATCGGGCGGGACGGCTTTGGATGCGTGATCGCAGATCAGCAGGATCGGCCCGCTGCCGGTGATGACCTCAACGGGGAGCATGAACGCCGGTTCGCGGTGTGGGGGAGGTGAAGGGCGGCGATACCATCGCCACCCTTCGACCCTGATGATGCCCGAGGGAGCGAGGACCATCCACGGACGCGCCGTGGTTATCGACGGACCCGCTTATGCCGGGGTTCAGCAAGAGCCGGGCCAACCGCGCATTTGCGCCATTTCCCGTCGCCAAGCTCCGCTGTCGTCCCGATGTGACGCAGAAAACTGTCACGCAAGTGCCGATTCGAGACACCACCACCCAGGTTGCGCCGCGCGAACCAGCGCCGCCGCCTGCGCCCGATGTTCAGCCGAATCAAACAGCGCAAAACACGTCGCCCCCGATCCTGACATGCGCGCCAGCAGCACGCCGGGCTGCACCTGAAGCAGCGCCACCACATCGCCGATCACCGGGGCCAGCGCGCGCGCGGGCGGCTCCAGATCGTTGCGGCCCGCCATCGCACGCGCGAGCAAATCTCCCGTACCAATCCCGCCGCGATCAACCCCATCCCACGCCCGGAACACCGGCCCGGTCGATACAGCAACGCCAGGATTGACCAGCAGCACCGGCGTATCGACCAATCCGGCAACCGGTTCCAATTGCTCACCCTTGCCGGTGCCAATTGCGCTGCGCCCCAGCAAACAAGCCGGCACATCGGCCCCGAGCACCTCAGCGATCGCAAATAGCGCGGCGTCATCACCGGCAATGCCCTGCAACCGCGCCAACGCCCGCAACGTCGCGGCAGCATCAGCCGATCCGCCGCCAATCCCTGATGCGATCGGCAAATGCTTGTCGAGGACAATATCGAGGGCGCCCGTGTCGCCAAAACGCTCACCAAATAGTCGCGCGGCGCGGGTGACCAGATTGTCGCCCTCCCCCGTCAGCCCCTCAGCAAACGGCCCCGTCACCCGAAAAGACGGCACCGTCGCGCGCGCGATGGAAATCGTGTCGCCATCTTGCAAAAACGCGAACAGGGTTTCCAGTTCATGATACCCATCCGCCCGCCGCCGCCGGACGTGGAGCGCAAGGTTGATCTTGGCAGGGGCAAGCTCGACGATCATCGGTGGGGTCAGCGCGCGGCCGTGCCGTTGGCAATTTTCGCAGCGAGCCGTGGCGCATCATTCGCCTCAGCCACCAATGCAGCGGCGCGCCAGGCGTAACGCGCTTCATAACGGCGACCCAATTGCCAATAGGCATCACCCAGATGCTCATTAATCGTGCTGTTGGCGGGCTCGCCATTCGCCGCCATTTCCAGCAGCGGCAGCGCGCGGGCGACATCGCCTTGCTGGAAATAGGCCCATGCGAGCGAATCAAGGATCGACAGATCCTTGGGGCGCAGGCTGCTGGCCCGTTCCAGCAATTTGCGCGCCGTGGCCCGATCACCGCGATTTTCGAGCAAACCATAGCCCAGATAGTTCAACGCCACCGGCTGATCAGGCGCGAGCGCGACTGATTTTTCGAGCATTGGGCGCGCCTTTGCCCAGCGCCCGGCCCGATCGAGCGCACTACCAAGTTGCAGATACACCACCCAGTCCGCAGCCGCCGGATCAACATCAATCGCGCGGCGATAGGCAGCGGCGGCGGCATCAAACTGCTCGGCTTCGGCAAGCAGATCGCCGTACCGCTTGATGTCAGCGGGTTTGGCACCCGGTGCGGCCGCAATCCGCGCTGCTTCGGCCAGTGCGACCGCTACGCCCTCGCCGCGTGCAAGCAGCGCGACCCGCCGCTCATCGGCAAACGGGCGAAAGGGGCTGGCGGGCGCAATCTCTTCAAGCGCTTTCAGCGCGTGGGCAGGATTACCATCGGCAGCCAGTGTGTATGCCAGCACTAGCCGGGCGCGATCATTGCCGGGATCAAGCCGCAACGCGGTGCGCACCATCACGATCAGCAACCGCCCCGATTGGCCGTCATCCAGATCAGACGCCAACCGCCCCAGCACATAGGAAATGCCGAACGCCGTGGTCGCGGGCTTTCCATTGCCAAGCGATTGCCGTGCATTCACCAGTTCAGCCCCACTGCCGGCGAGCAGCGACATGGCAAGGTCGCCCCGTCCGCGATCCGCCAGCAATTGCGCGGCGGCAAGGCGCAGATCGATGCTCGCGCGGTCCGCACTCAGCAGCACACGTACCAGATCAGCACCCTGATCGATCTTTCCGGACGCAATCAGCAGCAGCGCGCGGCTTTCCTGGCCATAGCGTCGCTCGATGGGATTGGTGCCCGCTGTATCCAGCGCGGCAAGCGCAGCCACAGGATCACCAATGGCTGCCCAGGCGCGAAAAGCGGGGGCCAGAAAATCAAGCGGCCCGGCCTTTACCCGGTCAATCGCCGCACGGATCGCCACCGCATCCTTATCCCGAACCGCCTCTGCCAGCGCGAGCAACGCCGCGTCCGCCGGGGCCAGATTGGCGCGTTCCAGCACCAGCCGCGCGCGCGTTAACACCGCAAAATCCCCCGCCGTGATCGCCGCGCGATAAGCCCGCAGTGCGATTACGGCGTTGTCAGGCTCGGTTGCCAATGCCGCCGCATAGCCAGTTGTCGCCACGGCCGCATTGCCATCAGCATCGGCTGCGCGCGCGCGGACATATGCCGACAAATCGTTCGGATTGGCCTCGGCATAGGCGGGCGCGCACGGCACCAGCAGCGATGCCGCCAGCAGTGCGAACCGCTTGCCGATCAATCGATCACATATTGGGATAGGTTGGCCCTCCGCCGCCTTCGGGTACCACCCAGTTGATGTTCTGGGTGGGATCCTTGATGTCACACGTCTTGCAGTGCACGCAATTCTGCGCGTTGATGACGAACTTGGGATCGCCTGTTTCCTCGCCCACCACTTCATACACGCCAGCCGGACAATAACGCTGCGCCGGTTCATCATACATGGGCAGGTTGAACGCGATGGGGACGCTTGGGTCTTTTAGTTGCAGATGGACCGGCTGATCCTCCGCATGATTGGTATTCGACAGGAATACCGACGACAGGCGATCAAACGATAACACGCCGTCAGGCTTTGGATAATCGATTTTGGGCACCAGATCCTTGCGCCACATGTCTTCGTGGTTGGGGTGGTGGCCCAGGGTGAAGGGCATCTTGATCCGCAGGGTTTCCGCCCACATTGTTGCCGTTGCCAGTGCAGCCCCTGCCAACATGCCGAATTTTTCGATCAGCGGCAGCGCGTTGCGGACAACCGACAGTTCTTTTTTCACCCAGCTTTTTTCAAACGCCGCGGGATACGCCGCCAGTTCGTCGCTGGTGCGGCTTTCGCCAATCGCGGCAAACGCCGCCTCAGCCGCCATCATGCCTGATTTCATGGCGGTGTGGCTGCCCTTGATGCGCGGCACGTTCAGGAAGCCCGCAGAACAGCCGATCAGCGCGCCACCGGGAAATACCAGCTTCGGAATCGATTGCAGCCCGCCATCGCTAATCGCGCGCGCGCCGTAGGAAACGCGCTTGCCGCCCTTTAGGATGGCAGCGATTGAAGGGTGGGTTTTCCAGCGCTGCATTTCATTGAACGGCGACAGATGCGGGTTCGAATAGCTGAGCCATGTCACCAGCCCCAGTGCCACCTGGCCATTGGCCTGATGATACAGGAACGCCCCGCCATTGGCATTGTCGTTCAACGGCCAGCCTTGGGTATGGATCACCCGGCCCGGCACGTGATTTTCGGGCGCAATGTCCCATAACTCCTTGATGCCGATGCCGTAAACCTGTGGCTCGCTGTCCTTTGCCAGATCAAACTGGCGGATCAGCTGCTTCGACAGATGACCGCGCACCCCTTCGGCAAAGAACGTATATTTCGCATGGAGCTCAAGCCCCGGCTGATAATCGTCGCGGTGGGTGCCATCGCGCGCAACGCCCATGTCGCCCGTTGCGACGCCCTTTACCGAACCATCATCGTTAAACAGCACTTCGGCCGCAGCAAAACCGGGGAAAATCTCTACCCCCATCCCCTCTGCCTGTTCGGCCAGCCAGCGGCACAGGCTGCCCAGACTGCCTGTGTAGGTGCCGTGATTGTTCAGGAAAGGCGGCAACAGGAAGTGCGGCAGGGCGCGGTGCCCCGTCCTGCTCATAATCCAGTGGTGATTCTCCGTCACAGGTGTTTCGGCCATCGGGCAGCCCATATTGCGCCAATCGGGCAGCAGTTCATCAAGGCCGATGGGATCAACCACCGCGCCAGACAGGATATGCGCGCCGACCTCCGCACCCTTTTCGAGCACGCAAACCGAAAGCTCGCTGCCCTGTTCGCTTGCCAGCTGTTTCAATCGGATTGCAGCAGACAGGCCAGCTGGGCCCGCCCCCACAATCACAACATCATACGGCATTGACTCGCGTTCGCTCATGATCGTCTCCACTTGCAGACGTTACTGGGGCACGGCACCGGGGCTGACCCCAAGCCTGTCCCAAAGGCTGTCCCAAAGTCCGTCGTCGCGTTCCGGCAACGTCTTGTCCAATCACGCGTGCCCGCGAATTGACCGCCACGTCAACCGGGACTTTAGATGATGGCCATGGGGGCAGATCAAAATTTCGACTGGGCGGCCAGCGTCACCAGCATGATGGACTGGTGGAAAGAGGCTGGGCTGGACGTTGCGATCGCCGAAGAACCACGCAACTGGTTGAAGGCCAAAGCGGAAAACCCCGCGCCTGAAGCCGACGCAATCGCACCGTCAGACCGCGATGCCACACCGTCACCGCGTGCCCGCGCGGCGCCCGCAGCCCCTGCGGCTCCGGCTCGCCCAATTGCGCCAATGCCAGCCGAAATCGCTGCATTTGAGGCTTGGCGCCTCAGCGATGATGCCCCCGATTCGGGCTGGGCCGGCCCGCGCATCGGTGCGCAAGGGGCGGCGCAGTCGGCGTTGATGGTCATCATCGAAATGCCGGAACGTGATGACGGCGCCGCGGGCAGCCTGTTGAGCGGCCCAACAGGGGCTTTGTTCGATCGCATGCTTGCCGCCATCGGTCGGACGCGCGACTCGATCTATCTGGTGCCAATGTGCGTGGTACGCCCCAGCACGGGCAGCATCCCGCCCGAATTTATGCCCGCATTGGATGCAGCGCTGCGCCATCAGGTGATGCTTGCTGGGCCGCGTCGCCTGCTGGTGATCGGCAATGCGGCGAGCCGTGCGCTGCTTGGGGCAGACATCGCCGATATGCGTGGCGCTTTACGCCCAATTAACCGAAACAATACACAACAAGTCCCGCCGATCGAAGCAGTTGCGAGTTACCACCCGCGCTTTTTGCTCGAAAGACCGGCCGCCAAGGCGGAAGCCTGGAAAGACTTGTTGTTGCTTGCCCAGGGGATTGATGCGTGAAAAGACTGTTGCTTATCGCCGCGACGATCGGTCTTTTACCCGCAGTTCCTGCACTGGCGGGCGAGATTCCAGCTGCGGCTCAGCCCGAAACTATTCCCGCGCAGCTCGATGCGGAGCAGCGGGCCGGATACCGCATCGTTTTCAACGCCATCCGCGACAAGAAATGGGTCGATGCCCGTTTGCAGTTGGCAACGATGAAGCCGGGGCCGCTGCACACAATTGCCATGGCTTCGCTGGTCGTCGCCCCGGGTTCGCCAAAGGCAACCGCAGAAGAATTGGCCAAATTGGTTTTCGAAGCGCCCGAATTGCCCCAGGCCGAACAACTTGCGCGAATGGCCAAAGCACGCGGCGCAAGCGAATTGCCCACACTCCCCTATACGCAAGCGCTCAGCTGGATCGGCGGCGCCCCCATCCGCGCCCGCGCCAAGAGTTTGAAAAGCGACCAGATCGCTGCCCAGCTTGCGATCAAGATGCAGCCCTTCATCAAGGAGGATCGCGGTTCGGACGCCCAACAATTGCTGGAAAATACGCCGGGACTAACCCCCGAAGCCCAATCGGAATGGCAGCAAAAAATCGCCTGGGTATATTTTGTATCCGGCGATGATGTGAACGCGCGGCTGATGGCGGCAAAGGCGCGTCAGGGATCTGGCGAATGGGCGATTCAGGCCGATTGGGTATCGGGGCTGGCCGCCTGGCGGGAACAGGATTGCGCTGGCGCAAGCGATGCTTTTGCCAGCGTCGCCACCAGATCAACCGATATCGAGCTGCGATCCGCCGGCCTGTATTGGGCATCGCGCGCCGATATGGCGTGTGGACGGGCGGACCGGATTGAGGCGCGGCTGAAGGGCGCCGCACAATATGATGAGACATTTTACGGCCTGCTCGCGCGCCAGACGCTGGGTATTCGCACGCCGGTTGATCGCGCCAACGATGTTCGCATCACCGCCGATTGGCAGACGCTTGGTCGCCGGCCCAATCTGCGCGTTGCCGCCGCACTCGTCGAAATTGATGAAGACGTTTTGGCTGACGAAGTCTTCAAGCGGCAGGCGCGGATCGGTGATCCGGCTGACTATGCCGCGCTGCTGCGGGTAGCGGGTGCACTTAACCTGCCCTCCACGCAGATCTGGCTGTCGCACAATGCCCCGGCGGGTGCCTCACCCGGCCTTGCGGCGCGCTACCCCGCGCCGAATTGGACACCCGATGGCGGGTGGCGGGTCGATAAGGCGCTGGTGTATGCGCACACGCTGCAGGAATCGAAGTTTCGCACCGATGTCGTTAGTGCAGCGGGTGCTTACGGCCTGATGCAGGTCCGCCCAGGTGCCGCCAGCGACATGAGCCGAACGCGCGGCATGCGCGCAGATCGCGCCGCGCTGACCCGGCCATCGACCAACATCGAAATCGGCCAAAGCTATCTCGAATGGTTGCGCGATCAGCCCGCCACCGGCGGCCTGCTGCCAAAGGTGATTGCGGCGTATAACGCCGGTTCAGTGCCGGTTGAGGCCTGGAACACCATCGTCAAGGATGGCGGTGATCCCCTGCTCTACATCGAATCGATCCCCTATTGGGAAACGCGCGGCTATGTGGTGACGGTGCTGCGTAATTACTGGGTGTATGAACGCGAAAGCGGCAAGGCCGTGTCCCCCAGCCGGGCGGCATTATCGCAAGGGCTATGGCCACGTTTTCCCGGCCTGCCCGGCGCACCATCTGTCCGCATCACCAACAAGATTAAGCCAGTGATGACCGCCAGTGCCCATTGACGAGAATGCGGTTTTTCTGCCGGTTCGTATCGCCGTCCTGACTGTTTCAGACACCCGCGGCCTGGCCGATGACCGTTCGGGCGACACGCTGGTCGCGCGATTGACGGCGGCGGGGCATGTGCTCGCTGATCGCGCCATTGTGCGCGATGATGTGCCGGTGATCGTCGAAACGCTGATCGGCTGGATCGCCGATCCGCTGGTGGACTGCATCATCACCACCGGCGGCACCGGCGTTACCGGGCGCGATGTGACGCCTGAGGCCATTGAACAGGTTCAGGACAAGGCGATACCTGGTTTTGGCGAGCTGTTTCGCTGGCTCAGCTTTCAGACCATCGGCACATCGACCATCCAGTCCCGCGCCTGCGCTGCGGTGGCACGCGGCACCTATATCTTTGCGCTGCCCGGATCGACGGGCGCGGTGAAGGATGGGTGGGACGGTATTCTCGCCACCCAGCTCGACAGCCGCCACCGGCCCTGCAATTTCGTGGAACTGATGCCGCGTTTGATGGAACGCTGATCGCCCCCGCCGCCCCCCCCCCGGCAGGGCTCGACGATGGCTGCCCGTGCGTCCGCGATCAGCCAGCACCATCTGCTGCCGAAACGGCAAGTTCATGGCCGTCGGGATCGATGAAATGAAAGCGCCTGCCGCCCGGAAAGGCGAAAATCGGCACCTTGATCGTCCCGCCTGCCGCAACCACTGCCGCGAGCGCTGATTCGAGATCATCGGTATCGATCACCGGTAGCGGCGCCTTCACCTGCGTCTCGGCATCTGAATCAAGGCCGATATCGGTATCGCCCGTCATCGTGGCCGAATAGCTTGGCCCGAATTGGGTAAAGCCCCAGCCAAACGCCTCCCCATAAAACGCCGCCGACCGCGCCGAATCCGCCACGGGTAATTCGAGATAATATAGCCGCGCCATTGCCACGCTCCTTCAGCATTTTGTTCTATCTATGTTCTAATCAGCATATTATAATCGGTCAATGCCCAAGCGATCACGCCCTGCGCGCGGCGCCACCCTGAACACGACCAGCGATCGGTTCAACCTGCCGCACACGGAGGCCGATGGCGACTGGCTTGATTGGCGCGACCTGCTGGATGGTGCACCGCCGCCAATCCGCACTAATGTCACCGTTGAAACCCCGCGCACGATTATCTCGCGCAACCAGTCGCCCGATGTGCCGTTCGACCGATCGATTAACCCCTATCGCGGGTGCGAGCATGGCTGCATCTATTGTTTCGCCCGGCCGACCCATGCGTTTCTTGATCTCTCGCCGGGGCTGGATTTTGAAACGAAGCTGTTCGCCAAGCCTGATGCGCCGACCCTCCTCCGTGCCGAACTCGCCAAACGTGGCTACGCCCCTGCCCCAATCGCCTTTGGCACCAACACCGATGCCTATCAGCCGATCGAGCGTGAGTGGCGCATCATGCGCGGCTGCCTGGAGGTGCTGGCAGCATGCGATCACCCGCTGACAATCACCACCAAATCTAACCGGGTGGTGCGCGATATCGATTTGCTGGCCCCAATGGCGGCAAAAGGCCTTGTCTCGGTGATGATATCGATCACCACGCTCGACCCGCGCACGGCGATGACGATGGAACCGCGCGCACCCGGCCCGGCCAACCGCCTGGCAGCAATGCGCGCGCTGGCGGCGGCGGGAATACCCGTTCACGTATCGATTTCGCCTGTCATCCCGGCCATCACCGATCACGAAATCGATCATATTTTGGCCGCGGCAGCAGCAGCGGGCGCACAGTCAGCGTCCTATATCCCGGTCCGGCTGCCATTCGAAGTCGCTCCGCTGTTCAGGGCGTGGCTGGCGGCGCACTTCCCCGATCGCGCGGGCAAGGTGATGGCGATCATCCAATCGCTGCGCGGCGGGCGCGACAACGACCCTGATTTCGGCACCCGGATGCGGGGATCAGGGCCATGGGCGGACCTGACGCACACGCGTTTCGCGATCGCTTGCCGCAAGCTCGGGCTGAACCGCGACCGCACTGTGCTGCGCAGCGATCTCTTCCGGCCGCCCGCCGGGCCGCAGGGGGAGTTGTTCGGGTAAGGACCGAATGCGCGTCAGGCAACACTTGCCAGCCGGTGGTCCTTATACTGTGCGCGCAAAGCCGTTTTGAGCAGTTTGCCGGTGGCGGTGTGGGGCAGTTCGTCGACGAACAGGATTTCGTCGGGTAGCCACCATTTCGCCACGTGATTGCTCAGATGCGCGACAATCTCGCTGACGCCCACGTCGCTGCCGGGTTTGCGCACAACCAGCAGCAGCGGGCGTTCGTCCCATTTGGGGTGATAAATGCCAATCGCGGCGGCCTCTGCCACACCGGGGCAACCCACCGCCGCATTTTCCAGCTCCACCGAGCTGATCCATTCGCCGCCTGATTTGATCACGTCCTTAGCGCGATCGGTGATCTGCATCGTGCCATCGGGGTGCAGCACCGCGACGTCGCCGGTATCAAACCAGTTATCGGCATCCACACAATCCGCTTCGGCCTTGAAATACCGTTTGATGACCCAAGGCCCGCGAATTTGCAGCCGACCTGAACTCGCGCCGTCGCGCGGCTGGACGACATCCTCGTCATCAATCACGCGCAGCTCCACGCCGAACGGAATTTGCCCCTGTTTGGATATCATATCGAGCTGTTCGCCCAGGCTCATCTCATCCCAATGCGGCGGCGGTGCGCCCGCCGTGCCGATCGGGGAGGTTTCGGTCATCCCCCACAAATGCGCCACACGCGCGCCCATGCCCATGATCCGCTCAATCATCGCGCGCGGGGCGGCTGATCCGCCAATCGTCACTTGCTGCAGGTAATTCGGCGTCTCACCCGTGGCATCCATATGCTGGAACATCGACAGCCAAACCGTTGGCACTCCAGCAGAATGCGTCACCCGCTCCTGGTTCATCAACCGGCACAACACGGCGGGATCATTCACACAGGCATAAACAAATTTTGCGCCTGACAGCGCGCCCGCAAAGGGCAGTCCCCATGCGGCGGCATGGAACATCGGCACCACAGGCAGAACCACCGCCTGGCTGGACATGTTGAGCAGCCACGGCGCCACGCCCGCCATGGCATGGATCATGGTCGACCGATGCTCGTACAATACGCCCTTGGGATTGCCCGTGGTGCCGCTGGTATAGCAGAGCATGCACGGATCACGCTCCGGCCCCTCATGCCAGGTAAAGTCACCGTCGTGTAGCGCGAGGACGCCTTCAAAACTGTCCGGCCCTTCGCCGTCGAAGCAGATATAACGCTCAATGCTGGTCCATTGCGATTTCAGGCGGTCGACGATCGGCTGAAACTGCTTGTCGTACAGCAGCACCCGGTCTTCGGCATGATTGCCGATATAGACAAGCTGTTCGTCGAACAGACGCGGATTGATGGTGTGGATAACCCCGCCCATCCCGATCACGCCGTACCACGTCGCGAGGTGGCGGCTATGGTTCATGGCCAGGGTTGCGATCCTGTCACCGGGGTTCATGCCCATGGAAACAAGCGCTTGCGCCAGTTTTTTCGCATCACGCGCGATACCGGCCCAGCTGGTCCGCGTCTCATGCCCATCCGCCCAATACGTGACGATTTCTCGTGCGCCATGTTCGCGCGCGGCATGATCAATCAGCCGCGGCACCCGCAATTCGAAATCCTGCATTCCGCCGAGCATAGTCATCCTCTCCCCGTCCCGCGCCGTTCAGCGTCGGGATTAACCCACGAGCGCCAGCCGCTTTATCTCAGCGGTTTTCAGCGCGACACCTGTTACACCTTGTATCGACTCTATCCGGCCTGCAAGTTCACCGTCGAGCAGGAAATCGCGGCCCAGCAGCACCAGCGCCTCACCGCCGCCCGGCAGGGCGGCGCGCACATACACCTCTCCGCGCGCGCCGCGCGCCTCGGCGATCAACGCGCCAATCTCGCCAATGGCACGCGCCTGATCGACGCTGATTTCCATCACCATCCGCGCGCTGTTTGCCAGTTCTTCAAATAATTGCAGCCGCTTGATCGTCACGCGCGGGGTTTCCTCGCCAGGTCGCCGGTCAAGCTCGACAGTTGCGATGCCGCAGCCGCCGGTGCGCGCCGCATCTTCCAGATGCGCCGCAACGGCATCATCAAAACAGGTCGCGATGAACTGGCCCGATGCATCGGATAATGTCGCCATCAGATAGCGGCGCCCCTTGGCCGATGTGCGCCATTTTGCCTCTTCAACCAGCACCGCCATGGTCGCGCCGCCGCGCGTGCCATCATCAGGGATATTGAGTTCCCCGAGCCCGACATAACTGCGCGCGCCGTACATTTTTGCCAGATGTCGGTGCCGATCGACCGGGTGGGCGGAAAAATAGAAACCGAACGCCTCTTTTTCCTGATCCATTCGCTGCGCCAGCGTCCACCGCGCCGACAGCGGCAACTGGATTGACGCGCCCGATGATGGCTCGCTTTCGCCGAACAGCCCACCCTGCCCGCTGGTGCGCTGATCATGCAGCCGCGCGGCGACAGCCAGCACGGTTTCCGCTGCAGCAAAAATGCCCGCGCGATTGGGGTCTATGGCATCGAATGCGCCCGCCGCTGCCAGCGTTTCCAACTGGCGCTTGTTCAGCAGGCGTGGATCGACCCGCGTTGCAAGATCATCGAGCGAGCCGAACGCGCCATTCTCCTCGCGCTCAACCACCAGCCGCTCCATCGCGCCCTCACCTACCGATTTCAGCGCGGCAAGCGCATAGCGCACCGCCAGCCCTTCCGGCGTTTCCTCAACGGCAAACTCGGCGGCGCTGGCGTTGACGCATGGCGGCAAAATGGCGACGCCCATCCGCCGCATATCATCGGTGAAAATGCCCAGTTTGTCCGTCAGCGTCATGTCGAAACACATTGAGGCGGCGAAGAAATCTTCCGGGTAATGTGCCTTCAGCCACGCGGTTTGATAGGCGAGCAGCGCATAGGCGGCGGCATGCGATTTGTTGAAGCCATAGCCTGCGAATTTGTCGATCAAATCGAACAGCTCATTGGCTTTTGCAGGCGCGATGTTGTTCACGCTCTGGCAGCCCTCAACAAAGGTGGCGCGCTGCGCGTCCATCTCCGCCTGGTTCTTCTTGCCCATTGCACGCCGCAGCAAATCTGCGCCGCCCAGCGAGTAACCGGCCAGCACCTGTGCGGCCTGCATCACCTGTTCCTGATAGACGAAGATGCCGTAGGTCTCGGACAGGATATTTTCGAGCAACGGGTGGGGGTAATCGATCGCCTCAGTGCCGTTTTTACGCCGGCCAAAGCTGGGAATATTGTCCATCGGCCCCGGCCGATACAGCGAAACGAGCGCGATAATGTCGCCGAAATTGGACGGGCGGACGGCAGACAGCGTGCGCCGCATCCCCTCCGATTCCAGCTGAAACACGCCCACCGTGTCGCCCTTTTGCAGCAGTTTATAGACCGCCTCGTCATCCCATTCGAGCACATCGAGATCGACGATGATGCCGCGCGCCGCCAGCATCTGTTGCGCCTTTTTCAGCACGGACAGCGTTTTCAGGCCGAGGAAATCGAACTTCACCAGCCCCGCCGCCTCGACATATTTCATATCGAACTGCGTAACGGGCATATCGGATCGGGGGTCGCGGTACAGCGGCACCAGCGCCGCCAGCGGTCGATCCCCAATCACCACGCCAGCGGCATGGGTAGACGAATGGCGCGGCAACCCCTCCAGCTTCATCGCCAGATCGAGCAGGTGTTTGACCCCGCTGTCGGTGCGATATTCCGCCGCCAGTTCGGAAACGCCGTTCAGCGCGCGATCAAGCGTCCACGGATCGGTCGGGTGATTGGGCACCAGCTTGGCGAGCCGATCAATATGCCCATAGCTCATCTGGAGCACCCGCCCGGTGTCCTTCAACACCGCGCGCGCCTTTAGCCGCCCAAAGGTTATGATCTGCGCGACATGATCCACGCCATATTTGGCCTGAACGTAGCGGATCACTTCTTCGCGCCGTGTTTCGCAGAAATCGATGTCGAAATCGGGCATCGACACGCGTTCGGGATTCAAAAACCGTTCGAACAGCAGCCCCAGCTTCATCGGATCAAGATCAGTGATCGTCAGCGACCACGCGACCACCGAACCGGCACCCGATCCACGGCCCGGCCCCACCGGAATATCATTGTCCTTGGCCCATTTGATGAAATCAGCGACGATCAGGAAATAGCCGGGGAAACCCATCTGAATGATAACGTCGAGCTCGAATTCCAGCCGCTCACGATAAGGGGTTGTCCAGTCAACCCCTGGCCTATTCTCCAAACCGTTCGTGTCGAGCCCTTCGACTGGCTGGCAAGCCAGCTGCTCAGAACGCGGGACGAACGGGAGTTTTTGAAGGGCTGCAATCCGTTCCAGCCGCCGTTCCAGCCCCGCACGCGCATCAACGCGCAGCGCTTGCGATTCGGCATCACGGTCACCCGCCAGGCTGGGCAGGATGGGTTTGCGCTTGGGAGCCGCAATGGCGCAGCGCTGCGCGACAACCAGCGTATTGGCAATCGCCTCAGGCAGGTCATCGAACAACTGGCGCATGTCCCTGGCGGGCTTCATCCACGCGTCTGGGCTGCTTTTGGGGCGATCATCGCTGGCGATGTAGGTCGAATTGGCAATGCACAGCATGGCATCATGCGCCGCGCCAAAGCTTTGTTCAGCATAGCAGCACGGGTTGGTCGCCACGATCGGCACGTCACGATCATAGGCCAAATCGAGCAGCGCCGATTCCGCCCGCCCCTCAACCTCATCAAGCCGCCGGGTGAGTTCGATATACAGCCGGTCAGGGAACAGCGCCTGTAACCGATCAGCATAGGCAAGCGCGGCATCTGGCTGATCCTCGGCAAACAGCCGGGCCAACGCCCCCTCACGCCCCGCTGTCAGCGCGATCAGGCCATCAGCATGCGCTGCCAGCGTCGTAAAATCGACATGCGGGGCAAGTTCAAGCGGGCGCGCCAGATGCGCTGCCGACACCAATGCGCATAAGTTCTGATAGCCGTTTTCATCCTGCGCATAGAGCGCCAGCCAGTCGAGCGGCGTCGCAACCCCCTCCGGCATATCGGGCCGCGCAACGCCGAGCATCGCGCCAATAATCGGCTGAACCCCCGCCGCCCGCGCCGCCTCGGCATAGGCCATTGCGGCATATAGCCCGTTGCGATCCGTCAGCGCCGCCGCCGGAAAGCCCAGCTCCTGCGCGCGTTTTGCAATGGCTTTTGGCTCAATCGCGCCATCGAGCATCGTGAAGGACGAGAAAATGCGTAACGGGACGAAACCGGAATGGGCCATGCGCGCGACTATGCGGATTGGGTGGCACAGTGTGAAGGCATTGTGACAAAAAATGCTGTGGATGGGTGAGCACGGACGCTGAACGGGTTCGCGCAGCAGCTGGCCGGGAAGGGATTTCGGTTAGCGATGTTGAACGGCAAACCGAGCGGACACATGCCGTCACCCCGCAGCAAGTCGGTCGTTATCCCCTTCCGCCAGGGCGGCGCATCAATGCCGACCGAATTCCAAGCCTCTTGTGCTCCCGCAAAGGCTGGGGCCCAGACTGGGCTCCCGCCTTCGCGGGAGCACAACAAAGTTGTCCTTGGTTGAAGGGGATAAATCCCCAGCAAGTCCGGGGGTGACGTGTATATTGGGGTTATCACAAGCCGATTGAGATGCGCCAGCCGCTAAACCCCTTAAGCCGCCAGCAGCTTCTCAATATCCTTGGCGATTTCTGCAGGCGTGGTCTGTGGGCCGTACCGGGTTACCTTTTCGCCGGTCCGATCCACCAGGAACTTTGTGAAGTTCCACTTGATGCCGCGCGATCCCATCAGGCCAGGGGCTGCATCCTTCAATCGATCAAACAGCGGGTCGGCGCCCGATCCGTTGACCTCAATCTTGGCAAACATCGGGAAGGTCACGTCGTAATTAATCGTGCAAAAGGTCGCGATCTCTTCGGCGTCGCCCGGCTCTTGCGATCCGAACTGGTTGCAGGGAAAGCCCAGCACTTCAAATCCTTGCGGCGCATATTCGCGGTGCAGTGCCTCCAGCCCCTTATATTGCGGGGTGAATCCGCATTTGGATGCGGTGTTGACGATCAGCAGCACTTTGCCGGCATAGCTGGACAGATCGACGGGCTTGCCATCGGCACCCTTGACCTGAAAATCAGTGATTGCGGTCATCTTCCCCCCTCATGGCGTTGCAACAGATAGTGTAAATTGGTCTTCACGCCCGCCCATTCGCTGGCAATGATCGAATAGACGACCAGATCGCGGATGCGGCCATCCATGGTTTGGTGGTTGCGCAATACGCCGTCCCTCTTGGCACCCAGCCGTTCAATCGCTGTCTGCGATTTCTTGTTGAACCAATCGGTTCGGATCTGGACGACATTGCAGTCCATCGCCTCAAATGCGTGCGTGAGCAGGAGCAACTTCGCTTCGGTATTGACGCCCGATCGCTGGACGGAGCGTGCATAAAAAGTACCGCCAATTTCAAGCCGGCGGTGCGCCGCATTCATCCGCATGTACCGCGTCATCCCGACGAGCGTGCCATCAGGGATTTCAACGGCAAAGGGCATTGCCCGCCCGAAATCGCGTTCCACAAATATTGCCGCCATATAGGCATCGGGATCGCGCAGATTTGCCACATTCGTGAAGAACAATTCGGTAATCGCCCCATCCGCCGCGGCGGCGACCAGCGCGTCGCGGTCGTCCATCACCAGCGGGCGCAGCGTGACGTGGCTGCCGGTCAATATTGGCTGATCGGTCCAGGCGTTTGCCGCCGCCGTCACACCAGCCGTCCTTGATCGAGCCGCACTACACGGTCCATCTGGGCCGCCAGCCGCTCGTTATGCGTGGCGATCAGCGCGGAAGAGCCTTCGTCGCGCACCAGCCGCAACAATTCGGCGAGCACGATACCGGCCGTTGCCTCGTCTAAATTGCCGGTCGGCTCATCCGCCAGCACCAGCGCGGGCTTGTTGGCCAGCGCGCGCGCCACCGCCACACGTTGCTGCTCGCCGCCCGATAGCTGGCTTGGTCGATGGGTGAGCCGGTGGCCAAGGCCGAGCGTGGTGAGCAGCGACCTTGCCCGCTCTTCTGCTTCTGGCCGGGTGCTGCCGTGAATCAGCAGCGGTAACACCACGTTTTCGGTGGCGTTAAAGTCCGGCAGTAAATGATGGAATTGATACACAAATCCCAGATAATCACGGCGGATAAGCGTGCGGCCGTGGCTGTTGAGCTGTGCAGCCTCTGTGCCCGCAATCCGAATTGACCCGCCGAACCCGCCCTCCAGCAAACCAACCGCTTGCAGCAATGTCGATTTGCCCGACCCAGACGGCCCGAGCAGACCGACAATCTCACCCTTGCCAATCGTCAGGTCAACGCCGCGCAGCACATGGATTGTGTCCTCACCCTGCACGAAGCTGCGCGTCAGCCCGCTAACAGCAAGCACTGTTGTTCCATCGGACGCAGCAAAGCCGCGCGCCGCTGCGCTTGCATCATTCATAGCGCAGCACCTGCACCGGATCGGTATTCGCCGCCTTGAACGCGGGGTAGAGCGTCGCGAGGAAGCTGAGCACCAGCGCCATGAGGGCGATCACCACAATCTCCACCGGATTGGGCTTTGACGGCAATTCAGTGAGGAACCGGATTGATGGATCCCACAAATTTTGCCCGGTCACCAACTGAATGAAGTTCACCACGCTCTGGCGATAGAACAAGAAGATAAAGCCAAGCACCAGCCCCGCCACCATGCCCAGCGCCCCGATGGTGGTGCCCACCACCATGAAAATCTTGATCAGCCCGCCCCGCGTTGCCCCCATTGTCCGCAAAATCGCGATGTCGCGGGTCTTGGCGCGCACCAGCATGATCAGCGATGACAAGATGTTGAACACCGCGACCAGGATGATGATCGACAGCACGGTGAACATCGCGATCCGCTCAACCTCCAGCGCTTCAAACAATTGCGCGTTGAGCTGCCGCCAATCGGCAACCACACCGCGACTGCCGATCTTCGCAGCAAGCGGCGACATGATCACCCCGACCTGATCGGCGTTGACGGTGTTCACCTCGACCACGCCGACCGCATCGCCCATCAGCAACAATGTCTGCGCATCCTCTAGCGGCATCACCACATATGCTTTGTCGTAATCATACACGCCAATCTCAAAAATCGCGCCAACGGTGTAGGATACAATGCGCGGCACGGTGCCGAATGGCGTGGTCTGTCCTTGCGGGCTGAGCAGCGAAACCTGGCTGCCGACCTGCGCCCCCAGCCCCTCCGCCAGCCGCGATCCGATGCCAATCCTGCCGCTGCCCACGGTCAGGCTGGCAAGCGATCCACTAAGCTCCTTGCCCTTAAGCGTGGGGTTGCTGCGGATATCGGCGATACGCATACCCCGCACCAGCACAGCCTCTACCCGGCCGTTATAGCTCGACATCAGCGGCTGTTCGATCAGTGGAGTCGCTTCGGTAATGCCCGGCGTGGCGCGTGCTTCAGCCACAATATCACGCCAATCAGGCAAGCGCCCGCCATAGCCCTGGATCACCGCATGGCCATTCAGGCCGACGATCTTGTCGAACAGCTCGGCGCGAAAGCCGTTCATCACGCTCATGACAATCACCAGCGCGGCAACGCCCAGCATCACCGCAGCCAGGCTGATGCCGGCGACCAGAAAAATGAAGCCCTCACCCCTGCCCGGCAGCAGATAACGGCGCGCGATCATCCGTTCATAGCGCGAAAGGAGCATAGAATTCGGTCCCAGGCCCCCGCCCGGAATTGGGCCAGACACCCTCTACGGCCCTGCAGCGCCGCATGCAACCGCGACACAATCTGTTGCGGATTCGCCACAGGGCCGCACCAATAGTGCGATTAACGCACGATTTACCGATGACAATTCCGCTACGCAGACCTAGCAATTGCGCACTGACACACAGGCAATGGCCGTGGTTCGGGGATGCTGGATGCCTTAAGCGCGAACAGGGGCGCATGCTGAGGCGGAAGGCAATTAGGGGGCTGACGAGCGATCGTCACGCAGGCGCCCGGGCTGGCAACGGCCCGGGCGTTTGCTGTTTTACCGCTAGAAACTCGTTGAAATCGTTCCGCCAAAGGTGCGGGGATCGCCCGGCTGGCCAACGACCAAGCCTGTGTTCCCTGCTTGTAATGCAAGCAGTTCGACATAATTCTGGTCAAATGCGTTGCGCACCCAACCGAACACATTCCATCTATCCCGCGCCTTCACTCCAATACGAAAGTTGCTGATCGAATATCCCGCTACATCCGTGAATATTGATCGGGAGGGGTTGGATGAAAAGCGCGACCGATAGCTGCCGGCATAGCCGATATAAAATTGGCTGTCAGTGGCGGCGATGCGAATCGGTAGATTATACTCTGCGCCGTAAGAAAATGCCCATTTGGAAATACCGGGCAGACGTTGGCCGGAAATGTCACAATTGGCCGGGCTGAACCCACCGGGCGTTGCCGCCGGGCTGGCGGGGTTAAGCGCCGTCGCCGCCGGGCCGCCAGCCAGTTCCGGCGGACACGGGGCATCAACAAAGCGGAGATAACGGGCATCCGTAAACGCGCCATTGGCGTAAAGACTGAGGCGTGAAGTTGGGCGAAACGCCGAATCGACCTCTATCCCCCGCGTCCGCACCTTGCCCGCATTGGCGAGATACCCGCGCAGCACGCCCAATTGCCCGTTGGTGACGGTCGCCTGATAATCCTCAATCTCCGTCCCGAAGGCGGAGAAGTTCACCGTCGCCCGGCGATCAAGAAACTGCGTTTTCAGGCCGAGTTCATAGTGATTTACCTGTTCGGGCTTCACCGTTGCGGCGGCGAGAATCGGGTTGTTGGCACCTGCTCTTGAGGCTCTGTAGCCTGTGCGGGAGCGGCCTGTGCGGGATTGGCCGGGGCAAGCAGCAACATGGGCAGATAGGCGAGCATGATTTCCCCTTCGTCAGATGAACGAACATCGAGTCGCCAATATAAATCCCATCAAATCAGTGGGAATTCACGCCATTCAAAACTATCCTCCTCAAAAGCCCTGCTTTATGACGGGAAATTTCTGGCGTTGCGCATCTTGACGCGGCGACAACCCGCCCCAAATCAGCGACCGTGCGGTGCCAATCGGGCCGCACAACAAGCGGCGTCGCGCAGATGCGGGCGCTGATTTGGACGTTCAACTTGCTCAATGGAGAAATTGAAAATGCGTCAGTTTGATTTGACCCCCTATCGCCGCTCGGCAATCGGTTTTGACCGGCTGTTCGACATGCTGGAAGCCAGCGCACGCCAGGCACCGACGGAAAACTATCCACCGTTCAACCTCGAACGCCTTGCCGAAGACCGTTACCGGATCACGCTCGCGGTCGCCGGTTTCGCGCGGGACGATATCGAGATTACCGCGCAGCAGAACCTGCTGCTGGTAAAGGGCAAGAAGGATGAAGCGACCGGCTCGACAAGCGCGTTCCTGCACCTGGGCATTGCCAATCGGGGCTTTGAACGCCGCTTCGAACTCGCCGATTTCGTCCGCGTTGACGATGCGCGATTGAACGACGGGCTGCTGACAATCGATCTGGTGCGTGAAGTGCCAGAGGCGATGAAGCCCAAGACGATTGCGATCAAAACCGGCGTACCGCTCGCCGCAATACCGGTGAACGAGACAGACGAAGCACGGGCCGCTTAAGGCCTGCACAGCATTGATGCGGGGCATCCGGGGGCAACCCCGGATGCCCTTTTGTCATTCGGGATCAGGCTCAACCGGTTCGGGCCGGTCGACCACCCAGCTGTGATCCTCCACAATGACGCTAGGCACAGGTTTTCCCGCGGAATTGCGCCGGGGCTTGAATCGGAATCGTTCGGTGATCAGTCGGCATGTGGCGGTATCAAGCACTGCATTGCCACTCGACCGGGTGACCGCGCAATCAGTAACGCGGCCACGGACACCGACTGTGTAGCGAACGAATAATGTGCCGCCGATCCCGGCCTCATAGGGCCCGCGCGGATAGTCCCGCCCGGTGATCCGTCCACCCGTCTTGCGCAGCGGCGCACCACCGCCGCCATCCCCATCGCCCGCGCCGCCGCTGCCCGAACCGTCGCCTTGCCCGCCTCTGCCCGTGCCAGGGCCAGCAACCGGTGCTACGCCAGATGCAACGGCACGGCCCTCGTCAGTCCTTAAGGTGACCACCATGTTTAGGGGCGGCGGAACCACGATGACGGGAACGGGCGCAACAACCGGCGTTGCGATCGCCCGCAAATTGGGGGGAGACGCTGCACCTTGTGGCCTGAACAGGGCTTTGCGCGGCGGGACGACCGGTTTGACGACCGGCGGCGGTGGCGGGGGCGATGCCACGAACAGCATCATCGCTTCAGGCATTATTCTGGGGAAATTGACCGCGAAGCCAGCGATCAGCGCATAGCCAAATGCCACCTGCACAATCACCGCCGCCGCCCCTGCACGCACGCGATCTGGTGTGGACGACGTTGTAAAGCTCATGGCGGCGGGCATTTCTAACGGCAGGATCAACGCGCCGACATTAGACGCATGGCCCTGAACGCCGCCTTGCGCCCCCCTGTTCCCGAACCAGTGTCTTAAACCAGCCGACTCTGCTTTACCGCAGCCTCGATAAAACTCGCAAACAGCGGGTGCGGATCGAATGGCTTGCTCTTCAGCTCAGGATGAAATTGCACCCCGACGAACCACGGATGATCAGGCCGCTCAACAATTTCAGGCAGCATCCCGTCGGGCGACATGCCCGAAAACACCAGTCCGCCCTTTTCCAGCACGTCGCGGTAGCCGGTGTTCACTTCATAACGGTGCCGGTGGCGCTCGCTAATCTCTGACGTGCCGTAGATAGACGAAACAACGCTGTTGCCATCAAGCTTAGCGGGATACGCGCCGAGCCGCATCGTACCGCCCAGATCGCCGCCCGCTTCGCGCTTCTGAATGCCGTCTGCCGTCATCCATTCGGTAATCATGCCGACCACGGGTTCGCTGGTCGGGCCAAATTCGGTCGAACTGGCCCCCGCAATGCCACCCAGATCGCGAGCGCCCTCCACACAGGCCATCTGCATGCCAAAACAAATCCCGAAATAGGGGATTTCGCGTTCACGCGCGAAGCGGACGCTGGCAATTTTGCCCTCTGCCCCGCGCTCGCCGAACGCGCCGGGCACCAGAATGGCGTGCAACGGCTCCAGCCGCGCCGCGACGTCGCTATCGGGCTGTTCGAACAGCTCTGCATCGATCCACTCGATGTTTACCTTCACCCGGTTGGCGATGCCGCCGTGCACCAGTGCCTCGTTCAAGGACTTATACGCATCCTGAAGCCCGACATATTTGCCGACCACGCCCACCGTCACTTCGCCCTCAGTTTTCGTCAGGCGATCAACGATATCGGTCCAGCGTGACAAATCAGGCGCGCCGACGGGTTCGATGCCAAAAGCACGCAGCACCTCCGAATCAAGCCCTTCGGCATGATATTGCATCGGCACGGCATAGATGCTGGCCGCATCCAGCGCCGGGATCACGGCTTCCTTGCGGACATTGCAGAACAGCGCGATTTTTGCCCGGTCGCTCTCGGGCAACGGATGTTCGCAGCGGCATACCAGCACGTCGGGTTGTACGCCCAAAGCGGCAAGCTCTCGCACCGAATGCTGGGTGGGCTTGGTTTTCAATTCCCCCGCGGCGGCAATATAGGGCACCAGGGTGACGTGGATGCTGACCGATTGGCCGCGCCCCAGATCATTGCGCAACTGCCGGATCGCCTCAATAAACGGCAGCGACTCGATGTCACCCACCGTGCCGCCAATTTCACACAACACGAAATCAACATCATCCGTCTGCGCCTGGGCAAAAGCCTTAATCGCATCGGTGACGTGCGGAATCACCTGCACGGTCGCCCCCAGATAATCACCGCGCCGTTCGCGCTGGATGATAGTCTGGTAAATCCGGCCCGACGTCACATTGTCTGACTGGCGGCTGGGTACGCCCGTAAAACGTTCATAATGGCCAAGGTCGAGGTCGGTCTCGGCACCGTCGTCGGTCACATAGACTTCACCGTGCTGATACGGAGACATCGTTCCGGGATCGACGTTCAGATACGGATCGAACTTACGAATCCGTACCGAATAACCGCGCGCCTGCAGCAATGCTGCCAGGCTTGCGGCCATGAGACCCTTGCCAAGCGACGATACCACGCCGCCGGTAATAAAAATGAACCGCGCCATGGGAGAAAACGCCTAGCGTTGAATTACCATTGCCGACAAGCGCGCGAATCTGTTTCGCGCGGAAAAAACCGACAAACCAGCGAAATATAACGGAAATTATTGCTCCAGCGGAACGGCGCTGTTGCCGCCCGGCAAGGTGACCGTTGGCGCAGGCGCCGAACTGTTGCCATTTGCCGCCGCCGCCGCCACCGCAGCAGCCGACGGCGCTTCGCCAAGTGTTGGCGCCGGTGCGCCGGGCGCGCGTAACGGCGCCGTTGGCTTGCGGGCCAGCGATGCATCAACCGACTGTGTCTGGCGCGACGCCGCCATAAACGCGAGCAGGATGCTCATCGCGATGAACACGGTCGCCAGGATGGACGTTGCACGGGTGAGGAAATCAGCAGTGCCGCGCGCAGACATCAATCCACCAGGGCTGCCACCCATGCCCAGCCCGCCGCCTTCTGATCGCTGCATCAGGATTACGCCAACAAGCGAGGCCGCCACCAGGGCGTGAACGACAAGCAGAAAGGTGAAGAACATAAGCGGGCTGAATTTTCCGAGAGGAGAAGCAATGCGGCGCACATAGGCGACCAACGTCCTGCGATCAACCAGCGGCCCGAAACGCAGGGCAGAATTCGTAACCGAGTCGAAACCAGTCACGTCTCCATGCGTTGAGCCCAGACCATCCATTTTTACAAGCCGAACCGCATCATGTCCTCCATCACCCTTTCCGCCCGCACCACGCCCATGCACAACGCACTTGACGGTCTTTCCGGCTGGATGGCGACCCTGATCGATTATGTCCGATCCGGCGAACCCGATCTAACCAACCGACAAATGGCGCTTTTGCTTATGGTTTACCTGCAATCAGGCCCGCATACGGTGCGCGGACTGGCGAGCGGATTAAAAGTTTCGAAGCCTGTTATCACTCGCGCCTTGAACAGACTTGGCAGCCTCGGCTATCTCCGCCGCCAGCGGGACGAAAGCGATAAGCGCAACATCTATGTCGTGCGCACCGCCGAAGGGGCAGAATTTCTTGAACAGTTCGAACATTTCATCGGGTCAGAAGCAGCCACCGATCAACGAAGTCGCGTCGCGTAAGAGTTTTGCGCTGGAGGGGCCCTCCGTCGCCATTGATCCTCGCACCCAGGCGGTACGGCCCGATCTTGCCGATATTCGGCTGTCAGATCGGGTGTTCGCGCCGCATTATGCAGCACCAATGACAATGGTGGTCCAGCAACCGACCACACTGTATTTTACAGGCGCAAGCAACGCAGAGATGTTAGCGGAATTGCCCGTAGGCACGATTTTTGAAGCGCTGGATTTCGCCGGGAAATCGGCGTGGGGCATCGCGGTGGCGCTGGGGCTGGTGGGGTATGTCGATCGTCATGCCATCGCACCCGCGCAGGACTGAGCCAGCGCCATGACCATCAACGTCTTCATCGACGGGGCGGCCGGAACAACCGGGCTGGAGATTGGCGAGCGACTGGCGACCCGGCGTGATCTGACGCTGATTGCGCTCGACGAATCAGCGCGCAAAGATACCGATGCCCGCCGCCAGGCATTGAACGATGCTGATTTCGTTATTCTGTGCCTGCCCGATGATGCCGCGCGCGACGCTGTGGCGTTGATCGATAATCCCCGCACGCGCGTCATCGACGCGTCCACCGCCTTCCGCACGGCAGCGGGCTGGACATATGGCTTGCCCGAAATCGAACCCGGCCAGGCCGCAGCGATTGCCGATGCGGCGCGCGTCAGCAATCCGGGCTGTTACCCCACCGGTTTTCTTTGCCTGGTCAGGCCGCTGATCCGCGCCGGGCTGGTGCCAGCCGATTGGGCGTTAAGCGTCAACGCCGCATCCGGCTATTCCGGCGGTGGCAAAGCGATGATCGCCGAATTCGAAAGCGGCACAGAAACGAGCGTGCTGCGCAATTACGCGCTGGGCCTTGCCCATAAACATGTGCCTGAAATGCAAAAACATGCGCGGCTCGCCCACCCGCCCATCTTCATGCCCTCGGTCGCCAACACCTATCGCGGCATGATTGTTGAGGTGCCGTTACCGCTCCACGCCTTCCCCCGTCATCCGACAATCGCAACGTGCGAAACCATACTGCGTGACGCCTATCGCGACAGCCCGGTTGTACGGGTCGCTGACAGCGATGATGGGACTGCACTGGTGCGCATAGAAGATGACGCGGGTACCGACCGGCTCACCCTGCGCGTCCTGGGCAACAGCGAAACCGGGCAGGCACGGCTGATCGCCACGCTCGACAATCTGGGTAAGGGGGCATCGGGTGCGGCGGTGCAAAATCTGAACGTTATGGCTGGCTTAGACCCGGTTCTTGGCCTGATTCTGTAAGGAACCCCCCGATGAATCGCCAACCCGCATGACCCGCCAGCCCGTTGCCAAATTGCTGCTGTTCGGCGCCACCGGCGATCTTGCGCAGCGTATGTTGCTGCCGTCGCTCTACGGGCTTCATGCAGACGGGCTGTTGCCTGAAGGACTAACGATCACCGGGACCGCGCGATCTGATCTGGACGACGCCGCATACCGTGATTTCACCGCGACAGCGCTGAACCGCTTCCTGCCCGCAGACCGCAAGGACGATGCCGCCATTGCCGCGTTTCTGCAGCGCGTATTCTATCAATCGCTTGATGCGTCGTCGCTGAACGGCTTTGGCGCGCTGGCCGACAAAATTGGTGATACATCGGGCGGGCTCGCCATTTTCCTGTCGACCGCGCCGTCGCTGTTCCGCCCGACGATCAAGGGCCTGGAATCAGCCGGCCTTGCCGGGCCAAACGTGCGGATCGGCCTTGAAAAGCCGCTCGGGCATGACCTGGCGTCCAGCCGTGAGATCAACGATGCCGTAGCGGAGGTTTTCCCTGAGGATCGTACGTTCCGGATCGATCATTATCTGGGCAAGGAAACCGTCCAGAACATTCTTGCGCTGCGGTTTGGCAATACCTTGTTCGAGCCGATCTGGAATGCACGCGGGATCGACAATATCCAGATCACCATATCGGAGACGGTCGGACTGGAAGGACGCGCGGGCTATTATGATGGCTCCGGCGCGATGCGCGATATGGTGCAGAACCATATGCTGCAATTGCTCGCGCTGATCGCGATGGAGCCGCCTGCGCGGTTTGATGGCACGGCGATCCGCGATGAAAAGGTAAAGGTGCTGCGGTCGCTGCGACCAATCAGCCTGGCCGATGCACCCGCACTAACCGTGACCGGCCAATATACCGGCGGCGCGGTAAACGGCGAGATTGTGCGCGGTTATTCCGAAGAACTTGAACGCCCATCAACCACCGAAACCTTTGTCGCGATCAAGGCCAATGTCGATAACTGGCGCTGGCAGGGCACCCCCTTTTATCTGCGCACCGGCAAGCGAATGCCGACCCGCCAATCCGAGATTGCGATTGAGTTCAAGCCCGTGCCGCACTCCATGTTCGCAGCGCGCGGTGGCAAGTTGCAGCCCAACACGCTGATTATCCGGCTTCAGCCCGAAGAATATGTCCGCCTGCTGGTGATGGCCAAGGAACCGGGGCTGGACCGCGACGGCGTTCGCTTGCGTGAAGTGCCGCTCGATTTAAGCCTCGACACCGAATTTGCGGGCACGCGGCGGCGGATTGCCTATGAAAGACTGCTGCTTGATCTGATCGAGGGCGACCCGACATTGTTCGTTCGCCGTGATGAGGTGGAGGCGCAGTGGGAATGGATTGACGGCATTCGTGCTGGCTGGACCGCCAACGACATGAAGCCCAAAGCTTATCCGGCGGGAAGCTGGGGGCCCTCTGCCGCAGTTGCGCTGACCGAGCGCGACGGCACGACCTGGCACGACGACTAACGCTTAGGCCAACGCATCACCCCGGCCCCCTTTTTCCGGCACCAGATTTAGAACCAATGGAGCGTTTATGACCGAGATAGAGTGGTGGGATTATGACAGCGCGGATGAGATGGCCGATGCCGTCGCTGGCGACGCCGCGTTCATCATCGAAAGTGCGCTGGATGCGCGCGGCCAAGCGGTAATCGCGTTGCCCGGCGGCACGACCCCGCTGCCGATCTATGAAAAGCTCGCCAAGGCCAAGCTCGACTGGAAGCGGGTGACGATCCTGCCCACCGACGACCGGCTGGTGCCCATGGGGGACGCGCTTTCAAACATCACGGCCATCGCCAAGATTTTCCTGCCCAAGGGCGTGCGCGTGCTGCCAATCACCAGTGAAGCAGCGGCGGATTATAAGGCGGCCGGGCGCGCTGCCGATGCGCGGTTGCAGGATGTGCACTGGCCGCTTGATCTGTGCGTGCTCGGCGTGGGGGCCGATGGGCATACCGCGTCGATCTTCCCCGGCCCCGATTTCGATGAAGCCGTGGCTGGCCCCAAGGAACGCCGCGCCGTGGGCGTGATGCCCGGCGATCTGCCCAAGGACGCGCCGGTCGCGCGCGTTACCCTGACGCGCGAGGCGATTACTGCATCACGCGCGCTGCTGATCGCGGTGACGGGGCAAGCGAAACGCGATATCATCGAACGCGCAATCAAGGACGGCCCAATGTCCCCCTACCCCATTGGCCGCGTGCTCGCCGATGTCGAACTGCCCGTGGATATTCACTGGAGCGCTTAAAAAGATGTCCCTTCACCCCGCAATCGGCTCCGTTACCGATCGGATCATTGAGCGATCAAAGCCGACGCGGGATGCTTATCTGGCGCTGATCCGGCGGGAACGTGAAGGCGGGGTCGACCGGCCAATCCTGGGCTGTGCGAACCTGGCGCATGGTTACGCCGGTACCGAGGAGGATCGCGATACGATGCGCGGTGGCCGTGCGATGAACATCGGCATCGTCACTGCCTATAATGACATGTTGTCAGCCCATGCGACCTATTACCGCTACCCCGAACAGATGAAGATCTGGGCGCGCGAAGCAGGGGCGACGGCGCAGGTGGCAGGCGGCGTGCCGGCAATGTGCGACGGGGTGACGCAGGGGTTTCCCGGCATGGAATTGTCGCTGTTCAGCCGCGACACCATCGCGCTCAGCACCGCCATCGCGCTGAGCCACGGCATGTTTGAAGGCGCGGCATTGCTGGGCATTTGCGACAAGATCGTCCCCGGTCTGCTGATGGGCGCGCTTCGCTTTGGGCATTTGCCGATGATCCTGATTCCCGGCGGCCCGATGCGATCCGGGCTGCCCAACAAGGAAAAGGTAGCGATCCGCGAGCAATATGCGGAAGGCAAGGCAACGCGCGAAGAACTGCTCGATGCCGAAATCGCCGCCTATCATTCCAAGGGCACCTGCACCTTTTACGGCACCGCCAATTCCAACCAGATGATGATGGAAATGATGGGGCTGCACATGCCCGGCGCGGCTTTTGCCAACCCCGGCACCAAATTGCGGCAGGAATTAACCCGGGGTGCCGTTCACCGGCTCACCAAGATCGGCTGGAATGGCGACGATTATCGCCCGCTGGGCGAATGCGTCGATGAAAAAGCCATCGTCAACGCCGCTATCGGCCTGTTGGCGACGGGCGGGTCGACCAATCACCTCATCCATTTGCCCGCCATTGCCGCCGCCGCGGGGATCGTCATCGACTGGGAGGATTTTGACCGGCTGTCCCCCGCCATCCCGCTTATCACCCGTGTCTATCCCAATGGATCGGCCGATGTGAACGGGTTTGAAGATGCGGGCGGCATGCCATTTGTCATCCGTGAACTGCTCGACGCCGGTTTGCTCCACCGCGATATCCGCACGGTGGCGGGCGATGACTTGACCGCCTATGGCAAAAAGCCCGTGGTGGAGGGCGACGGTCTTGCTTGGATTGATCCCGGCGTGAGCGGGGACGAAACCATCGTCCGCCCGGTCAGCAATCCGTTTTCAGCCGAAGGCGGCTTTCGCATCCTGACCGGCAATCTGGGCCGCGCCTGCATCAAGGTAAGCGCGGTTGAGCGTGATCGTTGGACGATCGAGGCGCCGGCGCGGGTATTTGACGATCAGGCAGGCGTGCAGGCGGCGTTCAAGGCGGGTGAGCTTGATCGTGACGTGGTGGTCGTGGTGCGCTTTCAGGGGCCGCGCGCCAATGGCATGCCCGAACTCCACAAGCTAACGCCGCCACTGGGCGTGTTGCAAAACCGGGGTTTTCGCGTTGCGCTGGTCACCGATGGTCGCATGTCAGGCGCAAGCGGCAAGGTGCCCTGCGCCATTCACGCCAGCCCCGAAGCGCTGGGCGACGGCCCGCTTTCCCGGTTACGTGACGGCGATGTAATCCGCGTTTGCGCCGAAATGGGCGTGCTGCAGGCGCTGGTGGACGATGCGGAATGGGCTGCGCGCGTGCCCGTGCAAGCACCCGCCTGGGCCAGCGGCACCGGGCGCGAGCTGTTCGCGATGTTCCGCCACGGTGCCAACGAAGCCGAAAAGGGCGCCAGCGCGATGCTGGCAGCGATGGGGGCATGATTGTCCGTTCGGCAACTTCACTAGCCCTCTCCCCTGAAGGGGGGAGGGCGTAAATGATGCAACTGGTCTCGGTCGATATCGGCGGCACACATGCCCGTTTTGCGGTGGCTGAGGTAGCGGGCGGTCGTGTGCAAACGCTCGGCGAGCCCGTTACGCTGAAGACCGCCGAATATGCCAGCCTGCAAACCGCGTGGCAGGCATTTGGCGAAACGCTGCGCCACCCGCTGCCCCGCGCCGCCGCCATTGCCGTGGCCTCACCCATTGGCGGTGAGATCATCAAGCTGACCAACAATCCGTGGATCATCCGCCCGGCGCTGGTGAAGGAACGCTTCGACGTTGATGACTTCATCCTCATCAACGATTTTGGCGCCATTGGCCATGCCGCAGCGCAGCTGGGGCCAGAAGATTTCCTGCATCTCTGTGGCCCGGACGCGCCGTTTCCCGACCACGGATCAATCACCATCTGCGGGCCCGGCACCGGGCTGGGCGTTGCACAGGTGCTGAGGGTCGATGGCGGTTATCACGTGATCGAGACCGAGGGCGGTCATACGGATTTCGCACCGCTAGACGAGCTGGAGGACGCGATCCTGAAGCGGTTGCGCAAGGCGTTTACCCGCGTTTCGGCGGAGCGCATCTGCTCCGGCCCCGGCATTGTCGCGATTTACGAAACCCTGGCCGAGATCGAGGGGCGCGCAGTGCAGCGGCTGGACGACAAGACCATCTGGAGCATGGCGCTGGACGGCAGCGACAGCCTGGCGCTGGCGGCACTTGACCGATTCTGCCTCGCGCTGGGCGCAGTGGCCGGCGATCTGGCGCTGGCGCACGGCCCGCACGGTGTGGTGATCGCAGGCGGGCTTGGGCTGCGATTGAAGGATCATCTCGTCAATTCGGGGTTCGAACAGCGCTTTACCGCCAAGGGACGCTTCCAGAATTTGATGCGCTCCATCCCCGTTAAGCTGATCACCCATCCGCAGCCGGGCCTGTTTGGCGCGGCCGCCGCTTTTGCGCAGAGGCATTCCCGATGACCAACAACGCGACCGCTCACCCGACCATCGCCGAAATCATGCGGACCAGCGCCGTCATCCCTGTGCTGGTGATCGACGATGCCGCCACCGCCGCACCGCTGGCCGAAGCGCTGGTCGCAGGCGGGTTGCGCGTGCTGGAGGTGACGATGCGCACCCCGGCAGCACTCGACGCAATCCGTGAGATGAAGCGCGTGCCCGGTGCCATTGTCGGCGCGGGCACGGTGGTGAACGCGGCGCAATTTGCGCAAGTGATGGATGCAGGCGCCGAGTTCATCGTTTCGCCCGGCCTGACCGAGCGGCTTGCGACGCCGATCATCGACAGCGGCGTGCCGTTCCTGCCCGGCATCGCCAATGCGGCAGACATCATGCTGGGGCTGGAGCTGGGCCTCACCCACTTCAAATTCTTCCCTGCTGAGGCCAATGGCGGATTGAAAGCGCTAAAAGCCCTCGCCGCGCCGTTCTATCAGTGCAGTTTCTGCCCCACCGGCGGGATTACCGAGGCCAGCGCCCCCGAATGGCTCGCGTTCGGCCCAGTCCTGTGCGTGGGCGGCAGCTGGGTGACACCGAAGGGCGCGACGGCCCACGAAATCGTAGCGCTAGCGCGTGCAGCAAGCTCCTTGAAGGGTCAGTAGCATCAAAACTTACCTTCCCGCACCAAGTGTCCAAGAGTCATCCCTACGCAGCCTGCCAAAATATACGAAACCTCAAGAGCGCTCCATGTCATGGGCGTCTCAAAAAAATACGCAGAACCATATTTGAGTGCTATCGTCAGACAAACAGCAATCACCAAGGACGTCCGCAAGCTTAGCTGTTGAGTAAACCATCGGCCCATCGATCTTGCCTCGCTGTAGTTGGCATTAGCTGACACGATAACTATATTTTTGGTCACCGTCTCACCAAAAATTATACGATCAAGCTAATGGTTTTTACATGAGCAGCGGCCGTGCGTAACCATCTCATTGCGTCAATAAATGCATCGAAGCGCTACCGCTCTCCCCGCGCCTTCCGGATCGCATACCATTTCTGCACATTAGCGTTGTGCTGTTCCAGCGTGTCGGCAAAAACGTGCCCGCCCGTGCCATCCGCGACGAAATACAACGCCGATGATTGCGCGGGATCAAGCACAGCGTCGATGCTCGCGCGCCCCGGATTGGCGATTGGCCCTGCTGGCAAACCGGTCATCGCATAGGTATTATAAGCATTTACGGCCTGAACCTCAGACCGCAAGATACGTCTGCCCAGCGGTCGGCCCTTGGTGATCGGATAAATGATCGTCGGGTCAGCCTGCAGCATCATGCCGCGCTTCAACCGGTTCGAATACACCGCCGCGACCAGCCGCCGCTCGCTTGCCTTGCCGGTTTCCTTCTCAACAATCGAGGCGAGGATCAGCGCCTCACGCGGGGTGGTCACCGCGATGCCCGGCTTGCGATTATCCCACGCCGCGGCGAGATATTTCAGCATCGCGCGCTGCATCCGATCGAGCACGCTTTGCCGGGTATCATCACGCTGAAAGCTATAGCTGTCGGGCAAAACGGTGCCCTCAATCGGCACATCAATCGTGCCGACCAGCCCCTTTGCCGCCATCAGCCTGTCCTTCACCACAACGGCGGGCAGCCCTTCCGCAATCGTCACAAAACGCTGCAGCGTCTTGCCGCCCTGGAGCATTTTCAGAATGTCAGCGGGGCTGAGGTGCGCGGGAATACGGTATTCGCCCGCCTTGATTGGCGTGTCCGAACCGAACACCCTGGCGAGCAGCTTGAACCGCGCCGCTGAGGGGATAGCGCCCGCCTTTTCAAGCCGATCAGCCGTGCCGGAAAGGCTCGCGCCTTCTGCAACCTCAAATGTCATGTTGCGCGGCGCGGGGCCGCGCCCGCCCCAATCCTGCACCAGCACGAAAAGCCCGCCAAATGCCGCCAGGACGATCAGGAGACCAAGACAACCCAGTTTGCGCACGATGCCCGCCCCCCTGTTAGAACCCATGCCACAACTCACTTTAACGCCAATCGCGCCAAGCTCTAAACTTTACATGCGTCACCCCGGACTTGATCCGGGGTCCCGCTTCTGTCCCGGCAGAAAGGCAGCTGGACCCCGGGTCAAGCCCGGGGTGACGGGACTAAGTGATTGGAACGGCCAAAAACCGCCTCAAATCGCCTTCATCACCAGGCTGGCATTGGTCCCGCCAAAGCCGAAGCTGTTGTTCAGCACCGCTTTTACCGCCCGTTCCTTCGGCTTATGTGGCACCAAATCAACGCCCTCACAGCCTTCGCTGGGATCATCCAGGTTGAGCGTTGGCGGCACAATCTGGTCGCGCATGGCAAGGATGCAGAAAATGCTCTCCACCGCGCCCGCGCCGCCCAGCAGATGGCCGATCGCCGACTTGGTCGAGCTCATCGACAGCGTGCCGATGGCATTGCCGAACAGGCGGCGGACCGCGCCCAATTCAAGTTCGTCACCCAGCGGAGTCGATGTGCCGTGCGCATTGATATAATCGATATCGCCCAGCGAAAGCCCCGAACGCTTCATCGCCTGCTGCATCGACCGGAACGCGCCCGCGCCCTCGGGGTGTGGTGCCGTGACGTGATAGGCGTCGCCCGACATGCCGTAACCGACGATTTCGGCATAGATTTTGGCGCCGCGCGCCTTGGCGTGTTCATATTCCTCCAGGCAAACCACGCCTGCGCCTTCGCCCATCACAAAGCCGTCGCGGCCCTTATCATAGGGGCGGCTGCCTTTTTCGGGGCAATCGTTGAAACCGCTCGAAAGCGCGCGTGCCTGCGAGAAGCCGGCAATACCAATCGGGCAAATCGCGCCTTCAGCGCCGCCGGCCAGCATCACATCGGCATCGTCGAGCATAATCATCCGCGCGGCATCGCCAATCGAGTGCGCGCCCGTTGAACAGGCGGTGACGACCGCGTGGTTTGGCCCCATCAGGCCGTATTTGATTTGCACCTGACCCGAAATCAGGTTGATCAATCGGCCATGCACGAAGTGCGGCGACACGCGGCGCGGCCCCTTTTCATGCAGAACAATCGATTCGCTGGCGATGCCCGGCAAGCCACCAATGCCCGAACCGATGGAGCAGCCCGCACGCAGCCGCTGTTCCTCGGTCATGTCGGTCAGCCCGGCGTCTTCAAGCGCCTGGCCAGCGGCATCGATGCCATAGATGATGAACGGATCAACCTGGCGCTGCACCTTATGGTCCACGCGCTTGGCGGGATCAAAGCCATATGCGTGATCCGCAGGCTTCACTTCGCAGGCATAGCGGCAGACATAATCAGTCGCATCAAAACGCGTGATCATTCCCGCGCCAGACTTGGAGGCCAGAATATTGGCCCAGGCAGTCTCAACGTCCGCGCCCAGCGGGGTGACGAGCCCAAGCCCGGTGACGACAACACGGCGCATGGCAATCTCCGTTCTACTTCAAATACCAAAGCGGCCCCCCAACCCCGGAAAAACCCGGGACGAGGAGCCGCTCAGTCGTTTCTGCCCCATAAGGCAAGCTTGCTGGACGGGCGTCTCGCTCGCGCGATACGGCCCCGGATAATCAGCCCTTGTGCTCGTCGATATAGGTGATCGCATCCTTAACGGTGCCGATCTTTTCAGCCGCATCGTCGGGGATTTCGACGCCGAATTCTTCTTCGAACGCCATCACCAGCTCAACGATATCAAGGCTGTCTGCGCCCAGATCATCAATAAAGCTTGCATCTTCGGTGACCTTTTCGGCCTCCACGCCAAGATGCTCAACGACGATCTTCTTCACGCGATCGGCGGTCTCGCTCATGCTCTCTTCCCTCTCGTAGCATTGGGTGTTTGTATTCCTCACCGCACCTAGAACGCGGGGCCTGCCCTTGCAAGGGGGCAGCCACCACAGCGGTGCGGTCTGCGTAGTTCTGAACGGCCTAAATCGCCGCCAATCCGCGTTAAATCATCGCCATACCGCCATTTACATGGATGGTCTGGCCCGTGACATAGCCCGCTTCACGGCTGGCCAGATACGCCACGGCTGCGCCAATATCGGCCCCGTCGCCCATATGGCCTGCCGGAATCCGGGCATTCAGCGCCTCTTTTTGCGCGTCGGGCAGACCATCCGTCATCGCGGACCGAATAAAGCCGGGCGCGACGCAATTCACGGTGATGCCCCGGCTCGCCAATTCCTGCGCCATCGCCTTTGACATCGCGGTCAGCCCGCCCTTTGACGCGGCATAATTGGCCTGGCCAGGATTACCCGTGGTGCCAACAACGGACGTGATTGAGATAATTCGGCCATGCCGCGCCTTCATCATCGGTCGCGCCGCAGCGCGCGCCAGCCGGAAGGCGGCCTCCAGATTGACGCGGATCACCTGATCCCATTCGTCGTCCTTCATCCGCATCACCAGATTGTCGCGGGTAACGCCGGCATTGTTCACCAGAATATCCAGCTTGCCCCCCAGCGCCTCCACCGCCTGCCCGACAAGCGCGTCAACCGCCGCCCCGTCCGACAAATCGCACGACAGCGCGACATGATCGCCCTCCAGCGTGGCCAGGAACGCCGAAAGCTTGTCCACATTCGACCCAGATACGGCCAATCGCGCGCCCTGCGCGGCAAGCGCCTGCGCAATCGCAGAGCCAATCCCCCCCGAAGCGCCAGTGACAAGTGCGGTCATGCCAGTAAGGTCGAACATCAATCTTTCCTTGGATTTTGCAAAATGCGGCGGCGACAAACGCTAAATCGCCTTCGCCAACGCCTCAATGTCGTCCATGGTCACAACGCTGCGGGTTTCAGCGTCCTCCACCGTGCGCTTTGCCATCGGGCCGAGCACTTTGGCACCGAATTCGACATAGTCGACCACGCCCGCTGCCTGCATCGCCAGCATTGTTTCGCGCCAGCGCACCACGCCCGTTACCTGATCGACCAGCCGAGCGCGGATTTCATCGGGCACGGTGATCGGCGCGGCGAGGACGTTGGCGACCAGCGCGACCAGCGGGGTATCGATCCGCGCCGCCTTCAGCGCATGCAGCATCACTTCGGCGGCGGGTTGCATCAATGCACAATGAAACGGTGCTGATACCGACAGCATCATGCCGCGTTTCGCGCCCATGTCCTTCGCCATTGCTACCGCACGCTCAATCGCGCCCATATGGCCGGATAGCACCACCTGCCCGGCGGCATTATCGTTGGCGACGGTACACACCTCGCCCTGGCCCGCTGCATCGGCAATCGCCTGTGCCTGTTCCAGCGTCGCGCCCAGCAACGCCGCCATCCCGCCAACGCCAACCGGCACCGCATTCTGCATCGCCCGCCCGCGAATCTTCAGCAATCGCGCGGCCAGCGGCAAGGCAATCGCGCCTGCGGCACACAGCGCGGTATATTCACCCAGCGAATGCCCGGCGACGAACTGCGCCTTTTCCGAAATGCGGACACCCCCTTCGCGTTCCAGCACCCGCAAGGTCGCGATGGCGTTTGCCATGATGGCGGGCTGGGCATTTTCGGTTAGGGTCAGCTCGTCATCGGGCCCTTCGGTCATCAGCTTGAACAGATTTTGACCAATTGCCTCATCGACTTCCTGGAAGACTTCGCGGGCGACGGGGCTGGCATCGGCGAGCGCACGGCCCATGCCGACGGCTTGGCTGCCCTGTCCGGGGAAGAGAAAAGCGCGGATGATCCTGGCTCCTGATTGCCGCTGGAAGCGTTTTCGTTAGGAGCGTGCGACGACGCTGGCAAGCATTCGCGCCACCAAACGGTTCAGCGCGGCGTGCGGACCAGCACAACCGTTTCACTGGGCGCGAACATGCGGCGGTGCAGCACGGCGGGCACAAATTTGCGTAATCCGGTGCTATCGATCAGCGCGCCAAGCCGCGTCGGCGGCGAGGGATATTGCGCCAGAATCTCCCCCGCTGGTGCCCGGCCCAACGGGGCGACCAACAACCCGCCTGCGCTGGCCGGAGCGTATCGAATATTGGCGCGACCGGCAAAACGCATCGGCTGGCTCGCGCGGCGCACCATCACCGGATCGCCGCTGATCATGTCGGCCGGGTGGGTGCGACTCGCCTCGATCAGCACCTCCATTTCCCAGCGCGGATGGGCGTTACCCACGCTCAACATCAACAGGTTGATCGCCAGCACCCCCGCCAGAACCGGCCAGCGCCATCTGCCCGGCAACCTGCTGAGCCACAGCGCAGAAACCACCACCGCCAAAATGGCCGGCAGCATGAAATAGCGCGGGTTGAGCACCAGTTTTTCGGTCAACACCGCAACCAGCACAAAATCAGCCAGCGCCATTGCTGCCAGCACAACCAGCGGGCCCGGACGCACAATCCCCCAACCGCGGCGAAGCGCGACCACACTCCCCAGCCCCGCCACCCAGAACAACAGCCCAAAATCATCATTGATCAGCAGCACCAGCAGCGGATCAATCGCCGGGTGAATAAGCAGATTGCCCTCATGGTTGGCCGCACGATCAATGTGGGAATCATGGTTGAAGGCGATTGCATAGCGGCGCAGCGGATCACCGGTCAGCGCCCATTGGAACAGCGCTTCCCCGCCCAGCACCAGCACAAGGCCAACCCCGGCTG
>JAKFUX010000029.1:0-117486 GCA_021732465.1 Sphingomonas sp. | reverse complement strand
CAACCCCACCCCGCCCCCCAGCAGGATGATGACAAGCGCGTTCACGCTTAGATTGGCGATGGGCAGGTAAATGTCCATGAGCAGACCCCGCGATATCCCTTTCGGGGGGCAGGCGGAAGCCCAGCGCGCAAGGGTTATCAAGCGCGCTGCAAAAAGGCGTTACAAATCAGCGCCAATCGACAGCGCCGGCCCCGATCCCGGCAGCGCATCGCCCGCCACCCGCTGCCGCCAGTCGAGCGAAATGCGAACGCGCCTTGTGCCCACCGGCAGGCGCGCGCCAATCGACGGGCCAAGGTCAACCCGCGCTGCACCGGGCTGCACCGCGCCCCAGCCGCCAGCGCCAAGATCAACGGGGCTGCCGCCGATCACCGCGACGTGCCGGTTTACGCGCAGCGCGCCGTCCGCATAACCGATCACGCCGTCACGCCCAATAATGCCGGCCTGGCCATAGCTTTCCAGTCGAAAACCCCTGCCAATCGGCACTGGCCCGACACCCCCGACAAGCGCCAGCGAGGGCCCGCCCGCCGCGCCGTTGATGCCGATACGCTGTTCGGCTACCAGCCGCACCGGCAAGCGGGTTGGCCGCCATTCTAAGCCCACCGCCCCTTCCTGTCCCGAACCAGCGAGGGGGCTGGCAAGCCGACCCACGATTGACACCCTGCGCGCCGAACCAAGCGCATAGGCCAGCCGCGCGCCCGCCTGGCTGCCACCCAACTGGCTGCCCGACAGGCTGGCCCCCAGCCCGCGCCCGTCGCGCGCGACCAGCCAGAAGCTACCCGACAAGCGCGACGGCGACCGATCTGGGCGGTCATTGGCGGCGGGCCAGGGCCATAAAGCCAGGCTTGGACCCGGTAGTATTGATCGCCGGGCAGGCGGCACGGGTTCCGTCGTGCCGAACCGGATCATCCCGAGCAACGCCAGCGCAATCCGTTGTGGGTCTGGCGCGGGCCTCTGCCGATGCGGCGCGGGCAGATTTTTTGACGATAATGACGGCGAAGATAGTGGCAGGGCATCGGCTCGCGGCGCACGATATAAGCCATCGCCCGCTTCGCGCAGCGCAATCGGCGGCAATGTGACCATCGGCGCTGCCAATTCCGGCGGACCAGGCGGTACTGTGACCGCGGCACTGTTGGGCCAGAGCATGATCACGCGGATCGATACCCAACCGCCGATCACCAGCGCGAGGAATCGCAGTGGGCTGCCCTGGCGATTCATGCCGCGCGGCCCGCAACCAGGGCCGGATCAAGCGGCGGAAAGGCGTGGGCGGTCTTGTCCCAAAGGATCGGTGCGCCGCGCAGCATTGCGACATAGCGGGTGATCGCCCGTCGCGCGGCAAGCAGCGCAATGATGTTGCCAACAAAGGCACGCGGGATAGACCAGCAGCCTTCGCGCCATCCATAGGCTGCGCTGGTAAAGCCAAACCGCATCGCCAGCCGCCACACCAGCAATGTGCCATTGGCGGTTAAAACGGCTATGGGCAGCGCCACGGCATCCAGCGGCATGCCTGCCACGGCGTGGCACAGCGATGATAGACCGGTGGCAACCACCGCGAGATACGCCACTGCCAGCACCAGCACGGCAACCGGGCCGCGCCGGTCACGCATGCGCATCCAGTGATCGCCCAGCGCAAACCGCGCGCCCCAGCCGGTGCGATCCCACCCCGCCAGCGCAATCCCCACCATCCACCGCGCCTTTTGCCGAACGGCAGCGTCCAGTTTGGCCGGAAAATAGGCGCGCACCGCCACCAGCGGACCGCCGGGATAGTCACGCACCCGCGCCAGAATTGACTGGCCACCCAGCGCCGACACATGAAGGCCAAGTTCATAATCCTCGGTCAGGCTATGGGCATCGAACGGATCACCGTCGCGCGCCCGTGCAATCGCCTCCAGCACCTCGCGCGCAATCGCGCAGCCCACGCCGGCCAGCGGCAAGCCAGCCCGCAGCACCTGGCGCACCACCAGTTGCTTGGCGTGTGCCTCGGCAAATTCGTCGCAATAATGCCCCGACACCAGCCGCGAACCGCGCTGCACCAGCGGCAGAACGGGCAGCTGCACCGCGCTATACGGCCCGATCAGCCGATCAAAGATACGCAGCTCATGGCGGTGAACGACATCTTCTGCATCATGCAGCACGATGGCGCGCGCGCGGACACCATCTGCAATCTCGTCACGGGCCAGCGCGCGCCACAGCACGTTGAGATTGGCCGCCTTGGTTGAAGGGCCCGGAGCCGTACCGATCACCAGCCGAATTCGGTCGTCACGCTTGGCGATCGCCGCCACTGCATCAATCGTCGCTGGATCATTGGGATAGGTGCCAACATAAATGCGGTAATCGGGGTAATCGAGCCGCGCCAGCGCGGTATCCAGCATGGCGCCAATCACGCCCGCCTCATCCCAGGCAGCAACGAAGATGGCGATTCGCCCCTGTGGCTGGGGCGCTGCAAAATCCGCCAACACTGGTCCTGCTGCGCGCTGCCGCACCAGCTTTTGCCAGCCGCTGCGCACAAAAAACACCAGATCGACCGCAAGATCATCAATCCCGCCAAGGGCAATGCCGACGCCTGCGAACAGCAACGCCTCGCGCGCGATAAAATCAATTACCGCAATGCCATCCACCCAGCCGATCAACCGTGACGCCCCCCGATTCGCCCGCCGACTGTTGTTCCCCAGCAACATGCTGGCCGCAAGTCGCCTTGGCGGGGGTGATTCGCCGCTGGACCACAGTCTCCCGGCCCGGTAGTTAATGGCCTCCTTTCCGAAAGGGGCGATGATGAAGCTGGTCTCCCGTCTGGCATTCCTGGCCCTTGTGGTCGCCCCGATCAGTGCCTCGGGTGATAATTCTCCGCAGATCATTGTCGCGACCCCCGGCATCGGCAGCGGCGCGATTGAGCGCTTTACGGCACGGTTCAACCAGCCAATCGTTGCGCTGGGCGATCCGCGCGCTGCGTCTCCATTCAAGGTGACATGCGCGATTGCGGGCGAGGGTCGCTGGGTCGATCAGCAAACCTATGTCCATGAATTCAAGACGCCGCTGCCCGGCGGCACCGCGTGCAGCTTTGATTTGGTCGACGGGCTGAAAACAGTGTCGGGCTATACAGTCGGCGGCCAGCGCAGCTTCAAGGTTGATGCCGGCGGCCCGGTCGCGCGCGCGGTGCTGCCCGGGCAATATGGCGGGGAGATTGAGGAGGATCAGGTGTTCCTGATCGCTGCCAACATGCCCGCCACGCCTGCTTCTGTCGCGGCCAATGCCTATTGCGCGGTTGACGGCATTGGCGAAAAAATTCCGGTCGATGTGCTGGGGCCAGATGTTGCGCCCAAGCTGCTCGGCGAACTGGGGACCGACCGGTATGAGGTCACCAGTTTCCTTGAAAGCGCTGGCCTGCCCGCGACGATTCCAGCGGCCGAGGCGGACCGCGCCGCGATGACCGCCGGCATTACCGCGCTGAAGTGCCGCCGACCCTTGCCGCCGGGGCGTGACATGGCGATTGTCTGGTCAGGCAAGATCGCGGGTGCTGGTGGCAAACTCGTCGGGGCTGATCAACGGTTCGACTATACCGTGCGCAAGCCGTTTACCGCGCGCTTCGAATGCGGGCGCGTCAACCCGCAGGCTGGGTGCAGCCCGGTTGAAAAGGCGTGGGTGCGGTTCTCATCCCCCATCGCCAAGGGGCTGGCCGAGCAAATCCGCATCCAGACCGCCGATGGGAAATCGATCGCGCCCAAATTCGATAATGATGCCAAGAAGCAATCGACCGTCAGCGACATCAGCTTTGCCACGCCCTTGCCATCGGCCAGCACCGCCAAGCTGATCCTGCCCGCCGACATCAAGGATGAAAGCGGTCGCCCCCTGTCCAATGCCGAACGCTTTCCGCTCGACATCCGCTTTGATGAAGCCCCGCCGCTGGTAAAATTCGCCGCGCCGTTCGGCATATTGGAGGCCCGCGAAGGCGGCGTGCTGCCCGTCACCGTCCGCAACGTCGAACCGGCGTTGCAGGGGCGCAACCTGGCGATTGCCGGGCAAACGCTGAAGATTGACGGCACTGACGGCCAGATTGCGGCATGGCTGCGCACCGTTGACGATGCCGATGACTATGCCAGCCACGAAGAACAGCGCGGCAAGGAAAAGGTGACGATCAACGACACCGGTTCAAAGCCCATCCTGGCCGCGAACCAGGGAACTGATTTGTCGGTCGGCCTGCCGGGCAAGGGCAAGGATTTCGAGGTGGTCGGCATTCCGCTCACCAAGCCCGGATTCTATGTGGTTGAACTGGCCAGTCCAAAGCTTGGCAATGCGCTGCTCGGTCGCAATGCGCCGCGTTATGTGGCCAGCGCCGCGCTCGTCACCAACATGGCCGTGCATTTCAAATGGGGCCGGGATCGCAGCCTTGCCTGGGTCACCGCGCTCGACAGCGGCAAGCCGGTGGGCAACGCCGCCGTTACCGTGACCGACAGTTGCACCGGCAAGGTGCTGGCACGCGGCGTCAGCGACAAGAGCGGCGGGCTGCTGATCCCTGCTGGCCTGCCCACGCCCGAAACCTATGCATCGTGCGACAGTGAGGGTTCTGCCCATGCGCTGATGGTGTCGGCCCGCAAGGACGATGATTTCAGCTTTACGCTGACCGATTGGGGCGAAGGCATCCGCCCCTATGATTTCGATCTGCCCTATGGCTATTCAGCGCAGGAAGATATTGTCCACACGGTGTTTGATCGTGCGCTGGTCCGCCAGGGCGAGACGATCAACATGAAGCATATTGCGCGCAAGCCGATTGCTGCTGGATTTGCGACCTCCCCTGCCTTTACCGGCACGCTGCGGCTGTCGCATCGAGGGTCGGACACGCAATTTGACCTGCCCCTGCGCATCGACGCGAACGGCATCGGCGAAACCCAGTGGACTGCCCCGCAAGGCGCGCCGATGGGCGATTACGATATTCAGGTCATCGGCGGCGATAAGACGATTTACACCAACCAGTCGTTCAAGGTTGACGAATACCGCCTGCCCACGATGCGCGCCACCGTATCCGGGCCAAAGGAAGCCGCGATCCGGCCCAAGACGCTGCCGATTGACTTGTTCGTGGGCTATCTGTCGGGCGGGGGCGCTGCCAACCTGCCGGTCGATGTGCGAATCGGCTGGTTCGGCACGGTCGGCACCCCAAGCGGGTATGAAGCCTATAGCTTTGGCGGCAAGGCGCTGAGCGAGGGCGTCAAGGCAATGAACGGCGACGGCGGGGAGGAACAAACTCCGCTGCCCCCAACCCAAACGCTGCCGGTGACGCTGGGTGCGGACGGCACCGCGCGCACCGCCATCGACATCCCGCAATCGCTGGACGGCGCGGCGAACATGCTGGTCGAGATGGATTATCCCGACGCCAATGGCGAAGTGCTAACCGCATCACGCAGCATCCCGATTTACCCATCGGCGGTGCGAATTGGCATCAAGACCGATGGCTGGCTGATGAAGCAGGATGATCTGCGGCTGCGGCTGGTGGCGGTGGATACGCAGGGCAAGCCGATTGCCAATCAGAAGATCACCGTTGCGCTGTATAATCGCGAAATCCTTACCGCGCGGCGGCGGCTGATCGGCGGCTTTTATGCCTATGACAACCAGATGAAGACCACGAAATTGTCCGCGACATGCACCGCGACGACAGACGCACAGGGGCTGGCGACATGCGCGATCAACCCCGGCGTATCGGGTGAGGTCTATGCCGTTGCCACCGCCACTGATGCTGCCGGCAATCTGGCGCGCAGCACGGTTTCTACATGGCTGGTCGGCGATGATGACTGGTGGTTTGGCGGCGACAATGGCGACCGCATGGATCTCATCCCCGAAAAGCCCGAATATAAGGCCGGCGAAACCGCACGCTTCCAGGTCCGCATGCCCTTCCGCGAGGCGACCGCGCTTGTCACGGTTGAGCGCGAAGGCGTGCTGTCGAGCTTCGTCACGCATCTTGAGGGCAGAAATCCGGTGGTCGAGGTGAAGATGCCGGGTAGCTATGCACCCGATATATTTGTCTCCGTCATGGCGGTGCGTGGGCGCGTGCAGGGCGGATTCTGGGATTGGCTGACCGATTTTGGCGCGATGCTGGGCATTGTCGCGAAGAACGAACCCGCGCCGGAGGCAACCGCGCTGGTCGATTTGAGCAAACCTGCATACCGGCTCGGCATTGCCAAAGTGAAAGTGGGCTGGGACGCATACCGGCTGGGCGTCACCGTGAAGGCTGACCGCGAACGCTATGCCGCGCGCGACGTGGCGCAAGTCGATGTCGATGTGAAAACGCCGGACGGAAAGCCGGCGGCCAGCGCCGACGTGGCCTTTGTGGCTGTTGATCAGGCATTGCTGCAACTCGCCCCCAATGAAAGCTGGGACGTGCTGAGCGCGATGATGGGCGAACGCTCGCTTTCCGTGCTTACCTCAACCGCGCAAACCCAGGTGGTGGGCAAGCGCCATTACGGCAAGAAAGCCGTTGAGGCAGGCGGCGGCGGCGGCGGTGACTTGTCGGGGCTGAACCGCGAGAATTTCCAGCCCGTGCTGCTATGGAAAGGCCATGTCGCGCTCGACGCCAATGGTCATGCGCGCGTGCCGGTGACGCTGAATGACGCGCTGACATCGTTCAAGCTGGTCGCCATCGCGACAGACGGTGCGCAACTGTTCGGCACCGGGGAAACCGATATCCGCGCAGCCCAGGATCTGAGCATCTTTGCCGGTATTCCGCCGCTGGTGCGCACCGGCGATAATTTTGGCGCGGTGTTCACGCTGCGCAACGGCTCGGACAAGCCGATGACGGTGACGGCGAGCGTTGACCTTAGCCCGCGCATCGCCACCGGTAAGCCGCTGACGGTAACGATCCCCGCCGGAGGTGCCGCGCCGGTCGTGTGGAACCTTACCGCGCGCGAAGGCCTGTCGTCCTTGCGCTGGCAGGTTTCCGCCAGAAGCGCCGACGGCAAGGCAGTCGACAAGATCACCGTCGATCAGCAGATTGTGCCCGCCGTGCCGGTTGAGGTGTGGGCGGCAACGCTGGCGCGGGTCGGCGCGGGCGGCATGATCCCGATTGAGGCACCGGCAGGCGCATTGCCCGGCCGTGGCAGTGTCGATCTGCGGCTAACCGATACGCTTGCGCCGCCGCTCGCCGGGGTGCGGGCGTACATGACCGCCTATCCCTATAACTGCTTCGAACAGCGGCTTTCGCGGATCGTGGCACTAGGCGATGTGGCGGGCTGGAGCGCGCTGGCAGGCGAAATCCCGACCTATCAGGCACCCGATGGGCTGCTGCGATACTGGCCATCGGAAACGCTGAACGGATCAGAAGCGCTGACCGCCTATGTTCTGTCGATAACATCCGAAGCCGGGCTGCCGATTCCCGAAGGCTCGCGCGCCAAGATGATTGAGGGGCTGAAGGCCGTCGTCGATGGTCGGGTGCGGCATGAGGATTACGGCGATGTCAGGCTGCAACGTGTCGCCGCCTTTGCCGCGCTCGCCCGCGCCGGGGCCGCCACGCCTGGCATGCTCGGCCAGATCGGGCTGCCGATTGGCGAGATGCAGACGGCACAGCTCGCCGATTATCTGGTCGCGCTCGACAAGGTTCCAGGCCTGGCCAACGCCACCGCGCTGAAAGGCGCGGCACAGGCCGAACTGCGCAAGCGGCTGGTGTATGAAGGCACGCGGTTGGACCTGAGCGATCAGTCAAACGCGGCCTGGTGGCTGATGTCATCGGGTGACGAGGCGGCGATCAAGGCGTTGATCGCGGTGCTCGGGCGCCCGGGCTGGCAGGATGATGCGCCCCGGATGATGGTGGGTGCCGCGCTGCGCCAATCCCGTGGCCACTGGGATACCACGACGGCCAATGCCTGGGGTGCGGTTGCCGCGCGCAAATTCGCAGGGATCTATCCAGCAGAAGCGGTCGCCGGTGTAACAACCGCAACGCTTGGTGCCACCACGCTAACGCGCAGCTGGCCGCTGGCCGAGCCATCACGCTTCGTCAGCTTGCCACTGCCCGCCGGGCGAACGCCGTTGGCGCTCTCGCAAAGCGGCGGTGCGGGGCCATGGGCGATGATATCGGTGTCGGCCGCGGTGCCGCTCAGCAAGCCGCTCAATGCCGGGTATAAAATGACCAAGACCGTATCGGTGGTGCAGGCCCGCAAGGCCGGCGTGCTGACGCGCGGCGATGTGCTGAAAGTGTCGATCACCGTCGATGCATCGGCGGAACGCAATTGGGTGGTGGTGAGCGATCCGGTGCCCGCAGGCGCGACGATTATCGGTGATCAGGGCGGGCAATCATCGCTGCTGGCGCAGGTGACCGGCGATGCGGGCCGTACGCCAAGCTATGTCGAGCGTGGCGGGGCAACGTGGCGCGGCTATTTTGCCTGGGTGCCGCGCGGCAGCTTTACCGTCAGCTATACCGTGCGGCTGAACGGCGCAGGACGGTTCAATCTGCCGCCAAGCCGGGTGGAGGCAATGTATTCGCCCGCCATCCGCGCCGCATTGCCCAACGCGCCGGTGACCGTGCTACCCAAGTGAGTGCTGGCCAAGTGAGTGCTGGCCAAGTGAGTGCTGGCCAAGTGAGTGCTGGCCAAGTGAGTGCTGGCCAAGTGAGTGCTGGCCAAGTGAGCTTAGTGGCAGGGTGACATGACCGCCTATCACCGGCTGCGCGCGCTGCTCACCGATCAGCCCGATCGGGCGGTGACGGCGATGATCGGCTGGGCAAAGCAACTCGGCCCCGCGCAGTACGGCATTGGTGGCCTGATCCTGCTGGGGCTGGCGGGCGCCTTGCTCGATTATGCGACCCAGCCGCCGCCGCTGCCCAGCTATGGCCAGGTCCGCAGGCAGTGGCAGCCATCCGAGGCGTGGCTATATGACCGAAACGGCGTGCTGATCGACAGCGCACGCGTAAACTTTGCGGCGCGGCGGCTGGCCTGGACGCCGATTGACAAGGTATCACCCGCGACCCGCGAGACGATGCTCAATGCCGAAGATAAGCGCTTTTACAGCCATGGCGGCGTCGATTTTCTGGCGTTGGGCAGCGCCATTCGCGATCGGTTGCAGGGCAAACGCGGGCGCGGCGCAAGCACGGTTTCGATGCAGGTGGCGGGCTTTCTCAGCAGCGAGCTGGCAGCGCCCGGCGCGCGTGGCTGGCGCGAAAAGCTGCGCCAGATGCGCGCGGCGTGGGGTCTGGAGCGGGCGTGGAGCAAGAACCAGATTTTTGAGGCCTATCTGAACCTGGCCGGGTTTCGCGGCGAAGCGCAGGGTATTGGCGCAGCGGCACTGGGGCTGTTCGGCAAAACGCCCGATGCCCTGTCGCGCGACGATGCGTTATTGTTGGCAGCGCTGCTGCCTGATCCGCAGGCGCGCCCTGATCAGGTGTCGCACCGGGCGTGTGCGCTCGCCAAGCAGCAGGATTGTACGCGTTTTGCAGGGGCTGCGTTTTCAATGCTCGGTCCCGCGCGCAGCCTGGCGCTTGATCCGGGGCTGGCCCCGCATCTCGCCGGGCGGTTGCTCACCAAACCGGGCATCAAAATCACCACGACAATCGACGCGCAAACGCAGCGAATCGCGACTGCAGCACTGGTGCGCCAGCTGCGCGGGCTGGGCGGTGCGCGCGCACGTGACGGGGCGGTGCTGGTGGTCGACAATGCCAGCGGCGATGTGCTCGCTTATGTCGGCGGGGTTGGCGGCGCATCGACAGCAGCGGCCGTCGATGGCGCGGCGAGTTACCGGCAGGCGGGTTCGACGCTGAAACCGTTTCTCTACGCCCAGGCGATCGAGCGGGGATATTTGACCGCCGCGTCGATTCTGGACGATTCGCCGGTGCAGCTCGACACCGCATCCGGGCTGTATGTGCCGCAAAATTATGATCGTGATTTCAAAGGGCTGGTGTCTGCCCGCAGTGCGCTGGCGGGATCGCTCAATGTGCCAGCCGTGCGAACCTTGCTGCTAGTGGGGGTTGAACCGTTTCGCGACCGGCTATGGGATACCGGCTATCGCGGGTTGACCGAGGACGGGCAATATTACGGCTTTTCGCTGGCGCTTGGCTCTGCCGAAGTGACGTTGCTGGAACAGGTGGCCGCGTTTCGATCACTTGCGCAGGGCGGGCGCTGGTCACCGCTGCGGCTGACGGCAGCCGACAACCCCGAACGCCCCCGCGCCATCACCACCCCCGCCGCCGCCTGGATCGTCAGCGACATGCTGGCCGATCCCAATGCGCGCGCGGGCACATTCGGGCTGGATAGCGCGCTGCGCCTGCCCTTCTGGGCGGCGGTGAAAACCGGTACGTCAAAGGGCCTGCGCGACAACTGGTGCATCGGCTATTCGGATCGCTTCACCGTCGGTGTTTGGGTTGGCAATCTGGAGGGTGATCCGATGCGCGCGGTATCGGGCACCAGCGGTGCCGCGCCGGTATGGCGCGACATCATGCTGGCGATCAACGCGCGGGGAACCGCACGGCCCCTAGCGCAACCGCGCGGCATTGAAGCGCGGCAGGTTAGATTCGGCGGGGCGATTGAACAGCCGCGCCGCGAATATTTTCTGGCGGGCACCGCGCAAACGCAAATCGCAGGCGCACCAGATGCCGCCCGGCGCCCGCGCATTACCAATCCGGTGTCGGGCAGCGTCTATGCGCTCGATCCCGATATCCCCATTGATCGTCAGCGACTGGCGATTGGCGTCTCGGGTGCCGCCGCAGGCCACCGGATAGAGCTTGATGCACGTGATCTGGGTGCCGCCGATGCCAAACCGCTGGTGCTCGCAGCACCTGGGCGGCACCGGCTGCGGCTGATCGATCTGGGCGGCAAGGTGGTTGATCAGGTGATTTTCACGGTGCGGTAGATAAGAAAAAGGCCAGCCCGGATATCCGGACTGGCCCTTTTGGCTGTTAATTGCGGGGTTTAGAAAAAGAAGCCGCGATTCACGTCGAGAACGATGCCACGGCGCGTGTCGACCAGCAGCACATCGTTATAGTGGCGCACCCAGCGGTTATAGCCACGCGCGGGCGGCAGGTGATAACGCCATGGATCGGCGATGAAGTAACGCGATCCATAAAAGGGAGGCGCGATCCGACCGCCATTGCGGAAGTTGTTATACCGGAATGGCGCGTTCCAGTTGCCGCGGCGATAAAGGTCGCGATGGCCATCGCGATATCCGCGCCAGTCATTGCGGCCCCAGGCGCGATCACGATCGAACCGGTCCTCGCGCAGTTCCTGCCGGGCTTCGCGCACATCGCGCTGCTCGCGCCGGATATCGCGTTCGTCACCGAACCGGTAGGCGCGGTTAAGGTCGCGCTGCTCTTGACGCAGATCCTGCCGCGATTCCCAAACCTCGCGCTGTGACTGGGCGCTCGCAGCCACTGGCAGCATGGTTGCGGCCATCAAACCCATGATGATCAATTTACGCATGATGCTTCTCCATTCTTCGGTCCAGACATAACGCCCAAGGGGGATATGGGTGCCGTCTACGAATGGGTTTGCCCGAGTCGCGCTGAACGGAGGTCGAACGCGACTGTCAGGAAAATGAAAGGGTGTGGCGCGATCTACGGCTGGTCGCGCGTGCCGCCGCCCTGGTTCTGGCCCCCTGGTGCCTGCCCCGAACCGACCGATCCGATGTTGCCGAACAGATCCTGGAAGAAAGTACGGGTGCGGCCCAGCGTTGGCGTGGTTTTGCCATAGGGGTTGATCGACGCGACCTGTTCAATGCCGGTGCGATCAACCGCAGTCACCACGCCCTTGGCATCAAACCGAACGCGGAGCACCATCTGGTCGCGCGGCTTGGGGTTATTATACGCGTAAAACCGCGTATTCCGGGAGACATAATACCATTCGCGTTCATCGAATGTGCTCGTGAAGCTGGGCTTGCCGAGCACCTGCGCCACCGATGACCGGTTATCCACCCCCGGCTGGACCGAGTCCACCAAGTCAACATCGACCACATAGCCCTGGTGGCCATTGAGCCGCGTGCACCCCGCCAGCGCGGTGCTGCCAAACGCGATCAGCAGCAATATTCCCATTCGGGCGGACATTCGCTTCATTCGACTCTCCCAGACGGGCTACGCTGATACACAATTGATACTATGACGGCTGATACGATGATGGCGATCAGCACCGCATTGCATCGCGCCGGTTCAGCCTCAATATGCCGGGGGACGCCAGCAAACAAGGCGCGGTTTTGCGGATGGGTCCAAGGATGATGGGACGGATATGGGATTGATCGACAAACTGTTCGGGCCAAAGCCCGCTTCGGCCATCGCGCCGCTGTATGACGCGATCATTGCGCAGGGGCGGGCGCCGCATTGGTATCTGGACGGTGCCGTGCCGGATACGATGGATGGCCGGTTCGATATGATCGCGGCAATTCTGGCCTTTGTCCTGTTACGGCTGGAAAGCGATCCACAAGCCGCTGAGGCCAGCGCACGCCTTACCGAACAGTTCATCACCGATATGGACGGCCAGTTGCGCCAGAACGGTGTCGGCGATGTCGGCATTGGAAAATATGTGGGCCAGATGATGAGCATGCTTGGCGGAAGGCTGGGAGCATATCGGGACGCGCTGGCGGCAGGCGATCTGGGGCCGGCGGTCAAGCGCAACCTGTATCGCGGCGATGATCCGGGGGAGGCGGCACTGGCGCACAGCATCCCGCAATTGCTGGCGCTGCGCGATCAGCTGGCGGCTATCGGCACGGCAGAGATATTGGCCGGGCAACTGGCATGACCGCGCCTGAATTTGCACGGCCCGAACGCATCGACATGATCGGCGAGGGCGCGCGCACCATCGCCATCGCGGCTGACCCGGCCGAACGGGCGGCGCTCGCTGCCCGGTTCGGGTTGATCGAGGTGGCTGATTTGCACGCCGAATTCACCGTAAACCGGGATCCGGGCGGCATCGTGGCGCGTGGCCGCGTGATTGCGCGGGTGGTGCAACGCTGCGTGGTGACGGCAGAACCCCTCTCCACACACATCGACGAACCCGTCGCCCTGCGCTTCGTTGCTGATGAAAGCGCGCTGGGCGACGAGATAGAGCTGACCGCCGATGCGCTTGACATCATCCCCTATGCAGATGGCGTCATCGATCTGGGCGAGGCGGCGGCTGAAACAATGGCGTTGGCGCTTGATCCGTTTCCGCGCGGCCCAAATGCCGAATCGGTCCTGCGTGAGGCGGGTGTACTCCGCGAGGGCGAGGTGGGGCCGTTCAGCGGGCTTGCAGCGCTGAAGGCCAAACTGGAGGGCACGCCCGACTGACACGGCCAATCATTCGGCCAGCTGCCTAATCCGTGTCATCCGGGCCCAGCGTTGGATCAAGATCGCGCGGGCGAACAAAGCGCGTCAGGGTGGCTGGGGTGCTGCCCATGTCCGCCCAGGCGGCACAATCGAACTGTAGTTCGGCCAGGCTCGCGGTGGGAAACTTGATCTCCACTTCTTCCCGCAAACGCGCGCCGTCCGTGGCCGCATCGGTATCGGCCGGGACCAGCATCAGCACCAGATCTTCCAGGCCGGGGTTGTGCCCCACCAGCAGCACTCGGCAAACCGAATCAGGCAGGCCAGCCACCAGATCGATCAAGGTCGCGGCAGACGCCAGGTAAATCCGGCGCTCCCACGCCGGGGGGACCGGCAGGTCATAGCGCGAGGATACATGATCAATCGTCTCGACAACCCGCACAGCAGGCGACGCCAGCACATGATCGAACACCAGGCCGTGATCGGCGAGATACTGGCCGATTTGTGCAGCGCCGCGCTTGCCGCGCGCGTTCAGCGCCCGATCAAAATCGCGCGCAACGGGATCGTCCCAGCCCGATTTGGCGTGCCTGAGCAAGGTAAGCGTCTTCATGCCCCATCCCCCCTCAGGCGCGATCCGCCACTTCATGCCCTAGCGCGGCGGCGGTGGAAAGCCGTTGCGTGACCCGAATGATCGCTTCTTCCAATGGAACACGCGCAATCGGCACGCCAGGGGGAAATGCGCTCAGCAATCGCGACGGCATGGCAGCGGACAGCAGCACGAATGATCCACGATCATCGGCCCGCCGAATCAGTCGCCCAAATGCCTGTGCCAGCCGTGCCCGCACCAGCCGGTCATCATAGGCGGAGCCACCCCCTGCCAGCCGTCGCGCGGCATGCAGCACGCTTGGTTTGGCCCAGGGCACGCCTTCCATCACCACCAGCCGCAGCGAATGGCCGGGCACATCCACCCCGTCGCGCAGTGCATCTGTGCCCAACAACGATGCGCGCGTATCATCGCGAAAAATATCCACCAGCGTGCCGGTATCAATGGGATCAACATGCTGGGCATGCAGCGCCAACCCGTCGCGCGCCAGCCGATCCGCGATTCGCGCATGAACCACCCGCAGCCGCCGAATCGCGGTGAACAGCCCCAACGTGCCGCCCCCTGCCGCCGCGATCAGCCGGGCATAGGCATTGGCGAGCGCCCCCATATCGCCGCGCTTCACATCGGTGACGATCAGCACTTCTGCCGCTGATGCGTAATCAAACGGGCTGGCGGCTTCAAAATGAATCGCCGGGCGGGTGAGATGTGCGGCGCCCGTGCGGGCATCGGCCACCGCCCAGCCTTCGTCGCGGTTTGCCCCGCCCCCCGTCAGCGTCGCTGATGTCACCAGCGCGCCCTGGGCAGGCTTCAGCACAATTTCGGCAAAAGGGCGCATCGGATCAAGCCAGCGCCGGTGGATACCAACATCATATTCGCGCCCCTCGACCCGCTCCACCGCCAGCCAGTCGACAAAATCAGGGTCGGCCGGCCCGCCGATTCGGGCGAGCAACGCCAGCCACGCCCCCACCGTGTCGACGCGCCAGCCGAGCGAGGCGATTGCCCCCTCAATCCGCGCGCGGGCCGGGCCGTCCATCCAGTCAGGCGCATCGGCCAGCACCGCCTCCAGCCGTCGGCCGAGCGCGACCAGCGGGCGATAAAGCGAATCGAGCGCCTGCCCGGCGTCCGCCGCCGCCTCGATCAGCGCGGCATCGGGCTCAGCGAGTTCGGTTTCAAGCCCGTACCCTGCGTCCTCAGTGCTGTCGTCGCGCGCAAATACCAGCCCGCGCACGGCCGCCAGCAACCCCTCAATCGCGCCAAAGGGCTGCCCCTCCCCCAGCCGCGCCAGCCAGCCATCGCCGGGCAAGGCGCGCGCTGCATCCGCCGCCTCTGCAATCGCGCGCGCACCCGCCTCGTCATAGCTTGCCACGTCGGACAGCCGCGCCGCGAGCCCGCGCCTGCGCCCCCGCCCGGTGGTCTCGGGGCCGATCACCCAGCGGCGCAGCTCGATCGTTTCCTGGCCCGTCAGCGCGGTGGCGAACATCGAATCGGCGGCATCGAACAGGTGATGGCCTTCGTCGAACACATAGCGGCTGGGCCGGGTGGCGGTTTCGCGCCCGCGTGCAGCATTCACCATCACCAGCGCATGATTGGCGATCACGATATCGGCATCGGCACTCGCGCGCGCCGCCCGCTCGATGAAGCATTTCCGGTAATGCGGGCAACCTGCATAAACGCACTCGCCGCGCCGGTCGGTCAGCGCGGTGGGGCCATTGCGCCGGAACAAGGTGGGCAGCCAGCCGGGCAAATCACCGCCGACCATATCGCCATCCACCGTATACGCCGCCCAGCGCGCCACCAGTTGGGCGAGCACGGCGGCGCGGCCCTGAAAACCGCCCTGCAGCGCATCCTCCAGATTGAGCAAACAGGCATAATTCTCCCGCCCCTTGCGCGTGACCACCTTTGCCTTGCGCATTGCTGTATCGGGAAACAACCGTGCGCTTTCATGCGCCAACTGGCGTTGCAGCGTTTTGGTGAAGGTGGAAATCCACACCGCCCCGCCCGCCTGTTCAGCCCATAAAGACGCGGGCGCGAGATAGCCGAGCGTCTTGCCAATCCCCGTTCCTGCCTCTGCCAGCACCAGATTGGGGCTGTCGCGAGCAGTACGCGGCGCAAAGGCGAGTGCTGCGGCGGCGGCAAAGGCGCGCTGCCCGGCGCGCTGTTCAGCGGCACTGCCGGTCAGCGTCGCCAGCCGTGCCTGGGTGGCTTCCACCCCAATGGTGATGCTGCGCGGCGCGGGACGGGGGGCGCCCTCGCTCCATTCCGGCAGCTTTGAAAACAGCCAGCGCTCGGCAACTTCCGGCTTTTTCAGCTGGTCGGCAAGCAGCGGCACCCAGGGCCAGCGCAGCCGCGTGAGCGCCTGCAACGCTGTCCACGCGCCCTCGCGCTCAGGCCAGTCGCCACCGGTCTGATCAATCAGCGCGGCAGCGGCGGCGGCAAAAAACGGGGCAATCGCATCATCGCGTGCGGGTTCATCAAGCCCCGTCACGCGCGCCAGCCCGCGCGGTGTGGGCACCATGAAGCGCGCGGGGTGCAGAAACGCGAACAGTTCGAGCAGATCAAGCCCGGACAGCTCGGCATAGCCAAGTCGCTGCCCCACCAAAGCGGCGTTCAGCACGATGACGGGGGTATCGGCGGCAATCCGGATTGCCTCACCCCGGCCAACCTGCCGCGTTTTGCCATCTTGCGCGATCCAGATGCCGCCATGGCTTGCGTGCAGCGCGGGATAGGGAAGCGAGATCGACACGTCGTCAGCCTAGCCCAGCCGGAACGAAAGGAAAACGGCGATTGCATCTGGCCGCAGCCCGGCTATTGAATCGGGCATGACTGCTTAAACCGACCGGCCTTGCGACCTGCAAGGCATGAAAGCGCGATCCGCTGGCCTATCAGCGGTTCGACCCTTTTTTTCCGCGCCTGACATTTCGGGCGCGATAAGGTGGATTTTATCTCATGAGCAATCAAATATCCGTCCGCATGATGGTGCGCGACGACCTGCCCGCAATCGTCGCCGTGCTCGACCAAACCGGGCTGTTCCCGTCTGATTTCCTAAGCGCCATGGCCGACCCCTTTTTGACAGGCGCGCAGCCGCATCACTGGCTGGTCGCAATACTCGACAATCGCGTTTGCGGCTTCGCCTATTGCGAGCCGGAACGGGCGACCGACGGCACGTTCAATCTGCTGGCCATCGCGGTCGAACCCGGTCTGCAGGGTAGCGGTATCGGCAGCGCGCTGATCAAGACGCTCGAACAGCAACTGCGTGCATTGGCGGCGCGCGTGCTGATCGTCGAGACCTCCGCGCTCGATGAATTTGCCCCGACCTGGGCGTTCTACGCGGCGCGCGGTTTCGATGAGGAGGCGCGAATCCGGCATTTCTACAGCGAGGGCGAGCACAAGATCGTCTTCTGGAAGCATTTGTAGGCATAGCGGGGAGCACCACCACGCGGTGCTCCCCTATCGCTGCCCTATCGCTGCCCTTTCGCTGCCCTTTCGCTGCAGGCCGCAGCGATTGCGATTTTTGCTCAATCGCGCCACAGACGAGCGATGACCGATTCCTCGCTTCGCGCCGCTGCACTCGCTTCAAAGGCCTGGCCTTATGAAGAGGCACGCAAGCTGCTGAAACGCTATCCCGACGGCAAGCCTGCTGACGCGGCGATCATTTTTGAAACCGGCTATGGCCCATCGGGCCTGCCGCATATCGGCACGTTCAACGAAGTGCTGCGCACGACGATGGTGCGCCATGCGTTCCAGGCAATGTCTGACGCGCCGACCCGGCTGATCGAGTTTTCAGACGATATGGACGGCTTACGCAAAGTGCCGGACAACGTGCCCAACCAGGCCATGCTGACCGAACATCTCGGCAAGCCACTGAGCCGTATTCCGGACCCGTTCGACAGGTTCGAAAGTTTCGCCGCGCATAACAATGCGATGCTGCGCGATTTCCTTGACCGGTTCGGGTTTGAATATGAATTCATCTCGTCTGCCTCGCAGTACGAAGCCGGCGTGTTTGATGGCGCGCTGAAGGGTGTGCTGCGCCATTATGATGCGATCATGGGCGTCATGCTGCCCACGCTGCGCAAGGAACGCGCCGCGACCTATTCGCCTGTCCTGCCGATCAGCCCCAAATCAGGTATTGTGTTGCAGGTGCCGGTGCAGGTGGTGGATGCAGAGGCTGGGCTGATCCGCTTCACCGATGCCGATGGCGAGGTGATGACACAAAGCGTGCTGGGCGGCCATGCCAAGCTGCAATGGAAGGTCGACTGGGCAATGCGCTGGGTCGCGCTGGGTGTTGATTATGAGATGTACGGCAAGGACCTGATCGACAGCGGCGTGCAGTCAGGCAAGATCGCCCGCGTGCTCGGCGGTCGCCCGCCAGAGGGGCTGATCTATGAGATGTTCCTTGATGAAAAGGGCGAGAAAATCTCCAAGTCCAAGGGCAATGGCCTGACACTGGAGCAATGGCTCGATTACGGTACGCAGGAGAGCCTCGCCTTTTTTGCCTATCGCGAGCCCAAAAAGGCCAAACAGCTCCACATTGGCGTCATCCCGCGCGCGGTGGACGAATATTTCCAGTTTCGCGGCAATTACGCAGCGCAACCGGTTGAGCAGCAGCTCGGCAACCCGGCGCATCATATTCACGACGGCGCCGTGCCCGCCACGAATCCGCCGGTGACCTTTGGCCTGTTGCTCAACCTGGTCGGCGTATTGGGCGCGGGCGCAACGGCAGAGCAGGTGCGCGGCTATCTCAGCAATTATATCGACGGCGATGTGTCACCAGAGCTTGATGCGCTGATCGGCCATGCCCTTGCCTATAACCGCGATTTTGTTGCGCCGACGCTGGTCCGCCGCAAGCCCGAGGGCGTTGAGGTGGCTGCTCTCGACCGGCTCGACCGCGAACTGGCAACTGCCCCCGCTGACGCATCGGCGGTCGACTTGCAGAACATCGTCTACGCCATCGGCAACGAAGGCGGTTTCGACAATCTGCGCGACTGGTTCAGCGCGCTGTACGAAACCCTGCTCGGATCAAGCCAGGGGCCGCGCATGGGTAGCTTCATCGCGCTCTACGGCGTTGAGAACAGCCGCAAGCTGATTGCCGAGGCGTTGGCAAAAAACTGAGCAATCAGTGCGTCGCCTCGGGTTCTGTCTTGGGGCTGCCATATCCGGTGCTGAGCGCCAGCTTTTCCATCGTCATGCTCTGGACGACGATGGAAAAAATCACCACGCCCATGGTGGCGGCAAAAATCGCATCGCGCCCGGGGAAATCGGGCAATGACAGCACCATCGCCACCGACAATCCACCACGCACCCCCGCCCAAGTCAGCACATTATACAGGTTTAGCGACGCACGCCGACCGATCACAATCATGGCAGAACCCAGCCCTGCAACTGCAAGCCAGCGCGCCACCAGCACCATTGCGGCACCCGCACCCATCAGCACCAGCGTCATCGGGGTCAGGGCGAGCGCATAAACCTTAATGCCCACCAACAGGAACAAAATCGCGTTCATCCCCTCGTCGATAACATGCCAGAATGGATGAATATATTCCTTGGCACGCGGCGCCAGCGCGCGGTTCGCCCAATCGGTTGCCATCACCAACCCGGCGGCAACCACGCCCAGCGGGCCGGATAATTCAAAGTGCAGCGCCACCGCGTACACAATCGTTGCCGTCGCAATCGTGATCAGCGTTTCGGTAATCCAGTCGTTGACGGCGTACAGGATGGCCACCGCCACGACAGCGACGGCCAACCCCAGGGCAATCCCCCCAAATGCCTCAATCGCTGAATGCTGGGCCAGGGCCGACAGGTCGGTATGGTGGCCTGCGTCACCACCCCCGGCGGTCTGCCCGATGGCATAAGCCAATAGCGCCTTGAACAGCACCACCGCCACGCCATCATTAAACAGCGCTTCGCCTTCAAGCTGAGCCTGAAGCTGCGGCTCCAGGTCGGTCCGCTTGGTCATCGCGAGAACGGCAATCGGATCGGTTGGGCTGATCAGCGCGCCGAATACCAGTGCCCAGCTGACCGGCATTTCAATCCCAGCCAGATGACACACGCCCCAAAAGGCCGCTGCGATCAGCACGGCGGTGATCACCGTGCCCAAAATCGCCAGTGCCGCAACGGCCCATCCCCGCTTGATCATCGCGGCGATATTGACGTTCATCGCGCCTGCAAACAGCAGATAGGCCAGCATGAAATTCAGCACGAGCTTGGGAAAATCAATCTGTTGCTCCAGCGCCTTCAGCGTGGCTGCAAGCCCCAGATCTGGTTTGACGAGATCGGCCAGCGCAACGACCCCGGTGAATGCCATACCGACGATCAACAGCCCCACAGCCACCGGCAGCTTCAAGGTGTTCGCATTGATCCAGCAGGCCAACGCCGTGACGCCCAGAATCAAGGCTGCCATCTCGAAAAGATCAAGGTTCATCGGATTTCCCCCCGCGCCGCCAATTCCGGGCTGATACCCTGTCGAATCGCCTGCATATCTTACCGCGCGTCCGGCGATAGCATAGCAAAATCGGACTTCTTCGGTCTGATTTTGATGCGCGAGGATCGCTTTCGGCGATTGGCGTGCTGGGCTATGCCAAACCGCCCAGATGCTCTTTCTCCAAATGGATCGCCTAACCGATGCGTCAGTTTTTTTCCCCGCGCCAGCTGGCCCATGCGCCGCTGCAGGAACTCCATAACGGTGGTTTTACTGCCTATGCCGAATGCCCGTCGCGGGCCGAAATGATGGCGGCGGCGCTGGCCGGGCTGGAAGGCCCGGATGATCACGGTGATGCAGCGATCCGCGCGGTGCACAGCGCCGCCTATATCGATTTTCTGCAAACCGCGCCTGCGGCCTGGGCGGCGGCGGGGCGCCCCGGTGACGTAATGGGTTATGTATGGCCGGTGGTGGGCCGGCGGCCGCTGAACCTGACGCGCATCGACGCGCTGGTCGGCCAGTTCAGCTTTGATGCCAGCACGCCCCTGACGACGGCTACGTGGGATGCGGCTTATTGGAGCACGCAAAGCGCGCTGTCTGCGCTCGCGGCGGTGCAGGGCGGCGACCCCGCCGCCTTCGCGCTTTGCCGTCCGCCGGGGCATCATGCCGGGGCGGATTATCTGGGCGGCTATTGCTATCTGAACAGCGCCGCAATCACCGCGCAGGCGGCGCGCGACGCTGGCGCAGGCCGGGTTGCCATTCTCGACATTGATTATCACCACGGCAACGGCACGCAGGATATTTTCTATGATCGCGGTGACGTGTTCTACGCCTCGCTCCACGCCGATCCGGCTACCGATTATCCCTTTTATTGGGGCCATGCCGATGAGCGCGGCGCGGGCGAGGGTCTTGGCGCCAATCTCAATCTACCGCTACCGCAGGGAACAACCCTGGCCGGGTTCCGCGCCGCACAGACCGTGGCACTCGATGCGATCGCCGCCTTCGCTCCCGACCTGCTCGTCGTCAGCTTCGGCGCGGACACTTGGGAGGGCGACCCGATCAGCCACCTGAAACTCACCACCGGTGATTACGCGATTCTCGCCGCCGACATCGCCGCCCGCAGATGGCCGACCGTGATCCTGATGGAGGGCGGCTATGCAGTCGGGGCGCTTGGCAACAACGTCGTGTCGTTCCTCACCGGCTTCATCGAAGACCTGTCGGCATAACGTCAACTTAATGTTGACATCTTGTCGTCAAGATAATATTGACGTTTTGTCAATTAGTCATTGACGATTGGGAGGGTGAAATGCTGCTTGATCATGAAAATGCCTTGCGTGAGCGAGCCGCGTACCTCGCGCTCACTTATCGCGAGGAGACGCGCGGCCCGTTCAATGGTGCAACGCTGGAAGATTATGCCGAGATGATCCTCGCCGCGCACCTTGTGGCGGATGAAGCCCGCCTGTCGCTTGGCCGCTGGGTCAATGCCGGTCGGCGAGCGGGGATGAGCTGGGCCGAGATTGGCGGCCTCATCGGCATCAGTAAACAGGCCGCCCAACAGCGGTTCGGCGATCCAGACTCATCGCGGACCGACAGCGAAACAGGGGTGATTTCGGTTCGCCTCGGGGCAACGGCATTCAACGAAATGGCGATGCTGCGCGCAGAGGGGGAAAACGGCCGGGAGTTGATTGGCACTGGGCCCCTTGCGCTGACCTTTCGCCAAAGCGATCACCGATGGGAGTATGTTCGCATTACCGGCATCGCGCCCAACACCGCCGCGATGGCGCGCGATGGCTGGCAGTATGTGACGAGCTGGTTCATTTTCCACTATTTCAAGCGGCCGATGTAACGGTCACGGCCGGTCAGTCGCATCAATCGGTGGCATGCCCGCCATCGCTTTGGCCACGGCTTCCACCTTTTCCATCACCCGCAAAATGTTGCCGCGCGCCAGCCCGGCCAGATCAGCGTCGCTCCACCCGCGCCGGGCGAGTTCGGCGAACAGCGCGGGGTAGCCGTCCACCCCGGTCATGTCGCGCGGGGCGGTGCCGTTGATGCCGTCATAATCGCTGCCGATCCCCACATTCGCCCTGCCCGCCAGCTTGGCGATATGATCGACATGATCAGCGATGGTCGCGGAGCTAACGATCGGTTCGGGGTGGCTCGCCTCCCATGCCAGCACCGGTGCAGCGGCGTTTGGCCCATAGGCCTCTGCGGACGCCCCGACCGATTTGGCATAATCCGTCCGTGCCTTGTCCCAATCGCGCCACGCTTGCGAGACAAAGCTGGGATAGAAATTGACCATCACCACCCCGCCATTCTTGCCAATCGCGGCCAGCAGATCATCAGGAATGTTCCGCGGCGCATTATCCAGCGCGCGGGCGGAGGAATGCGATGCCATCACCGGCGCCTTTGTCACCGCCAGCGTCGCATCGGAGACATGGCTGATATCAACGATCATGCCGATCCGGTTCATCTCCGCCACGACCTGTTTGCCAAACGGACTTAGCCCGCCGCTCCGGGGTTCATCGGTAGAGGCATCGGCCCAGGGCAGGCTCGATGTATGGGTGAGTGTCATATAACGGACGCCCAGATCATAATAGCGCCGCAACACCGACAACCGCCCGTCAATCTGGTGTCCGCCTTCCACGCCCATCAGCGACGCGATCTTGCCGCTTTTCTCAATCCGGCGGATATCGGCGGCGGTGCCCGCCATTTCGAACGCACCCGGATTGGCAGCGACAAAGCGTTTGACGATGTCGATCTCCTCCAGCGTCACTTCCACCGCGCGCGGCCCCAAAATGTCCGCCGTGATCCATACCGACCAGAATTGCGCGCCGACATGGCCACGGCGCAGCCGGGGAATATCGGTTTGCAGCGGCAGCGGCAGGATTGACGTATCCTTGGTCAGGTCAACCGCCTCCACCTTGGCCGCATAGCGGGTGCGGATTTCCCAGGGCAGATCATTATGCCCGTCAATCACCGGATTGGCGGTGAGCAGCTTTTCAATGCGCTGGGCGGTTACAGGATCGGCGGGCGCGGGCGCGGGGGCCGCCGCCTGGGCCAGGACCAGCAATAATGGCGTCAGCATCTCATTCTCCCCCGTGATCGATGCGGCAGGTTAGGCTTGCCCGTCCGGTGCCGCAATGCAGGTCACGGGGCAGGTCACGGGGCAGGTCACGGGGCAGGTCACGGGGCAGGTGACGGGGCAGGTGACGGGCGCGCGCGGCCTGGTATCAACCGCCAGCGAGAAAATATCCGGCCGGGCATAATGGCCACTGACATCCAGATCATACCGCCCCCGCACGATATCCAGCGGATCAACGTCAGCAACCAGCACCGCTTCTTGGCCGTACACCGGCCCCGCCAGGACATCGCCCATTGGCCCGATGATCACGCTGCCGCCCCGGATCAGCACGGTGGCGGGATCGTTACCCTGAATGCAGTCATAATCAGCAGGCGCATCGGCACGCGTCATATACTGACACGCGCTCAGCACGAAACACCGGCCTTCATAGGCGATGTGGCGCATCGTGGTTTGCCAGATGTCGCGATCATCCACCGTTGGCGCGCCGTAAAATTCCACCCCTTGCGCATAATAATGCTGGCGCAGCGCGGGCATATAATTTTCCCAGCAAATCGCGGCCGCGACCTTGCCAACGGGGGTGTCGACCACGTTCAGCGTCGATCCATCGCCCTGCCCCCAGATCAGTCGCTCGCTGGCCGTGGGCATCAGCTTGCGGTGCCGGGCAAGCAGCGTGCCGTCCGGGCCGAAAGTAAGCGCAGTGCAGTAAAGCGTACCTCCTGCACGCTCGATCACCCCAACCACCAATGTTGCGCCAATGTTGGCCGCCATCTCCCCCATCCGCGCAGTTTCCGCCCCCGGCACGTCAATCGCCGATTGCCAGTAGCGCGCGAAATCATCGCGCCCGGCGGAGGTGCGTGACCCCACCCGCGCGCCAAAATCGAGCCCCTTGGGATAACCGCCGACATAAGCTTCGGGGAACACCGCGAGCTCGACCTGTTGGTCGCGTAGCGTGTCGACATGCGCCGCCATCCGGTCAAGCGTGGCAAGGGTGTCGAACAGGGTCGAGCCCGTCTGGACGACGGCGATTCGGGTGGTCATGCGCTATTCCTGCTAAGTCCGTGAAATTAGATGCCTGCCCACTCAAGACCGCCCGGCAGAGAATCCGGTGCGTAATCCACTTGCAGTACACGCCGATTGGTCCGCTGCGTCGCCGAGGCCGATGCATGAAGGATCGGCGTGGCGTAAGCCCAAACATCGCCGCGATTTGCCTCACACTTCATGGTGCCACATCGCTCAACTACCGCCGCTATCGATGCCTCCGCAATCCGCCCCAATAAGTGCGATCCGGGTGCAATCAGCAATGGCGCATTGTCTGCGGGCACGGGATCAAGATGAATCCGCAACGTGATCATCCGTTCGATGACCGAGAATGGTGGCTCAACATGAACAATGCCTGCCTTCACTGTCCAAGGCCCGAACCCTGCAACGTCGATCCTTTCAGCTACAGCGATGGTCCGATCCTGATGGAAGCCAAGCGCCCAGTTGCTCTCCGCTGTCTTGTTGAAAAGTACCGCCCGGACTGGCAGCACGCCTTGACCGGCAAGAGCGCACGCTACGGCAGCAATCGGCCCGGTGCCGTCAAGTAGACCGGCCAGACCGGGAACGCTGTAAAGCCGAACGCCGGGCGCTCCTGACGAAACCGGCGCAATAATCGCCTCAATTTGGCTAACAAGCGAAAGGGCGGCGCGGTTTATCCGCACCGCCCCATCCTTTTCGAGCGTCAGGTCGGCGATGGCGGGCATTGCCGCCCTACCCTACAGCTTCTCCGTCAACTCCGGCACAATCTTGAACAGATCACCCACCAAACCGATGTCCGCGACCTGGAAGATCGGGGCATCCTCGTCCTTGTTGATCGCTATGATGACTTTTGAATCCTTCATCCCCGCGAGGTGCTGGATCGCGCCGGAAATGCCGACCGCGATGTACACTTCCGGAGCTACGATCTTGCCGGTCTGGCCGACCTGGTAATCGTTGGGCACATAGCCTGCGTCCACCGCCGCGCGGCTGGCGCCGACGCCAGCGCCCAGCTTGTCGGCGAGCGGTTCGATGATGCTCGTGAAGTTCTCCGCATTCTGCAGCGCGCGCCCGCCCGATACGATGATCTTTGCGCTGGTAAGTTCAGGCCGCTCAGACTTGGCGATTTCGGATGAAAGGAAGGTGGAGACGCCCTTTTCCCCGGTTGAACCAACCGCTTCGATCGTCCCCGATCCGCCCTCGGTCGCTGCTTTGGCAAACGCCGTACCGCGCACCGTCAGCACCAGTTTGGCATCGCTCGACTTCACCGTGGCAATCGCATTGCCGGCATAGATGGGGCGGGTGAAGCTGTTATCACCTTCCACCGACAGGATATCGCTGATCTGCATCACATCAAGCAACGCGGCAACGCGCGGGGCGATGTTCTTGCCGGTGGAGGTGGAGGGCACGACGAACGCGTCATGATGGCCCATCAGCTCAGCCACCAGCGGCGCGATGTTTTCCGCCAGCGCGTGCGCATAGGCGGCGTCATCGGCGACATGCACCTTGGCCACGCCCGCAATCTTGGTGGCGGCATCCGCCACGGCACCCACGCCCTGCCCGGCGACGAGCAGATGCACTTCGCCGAGCTGACTTGCGGCGGTTACCGTCGACAGCGTGGCATCCTTGACGGCTGCACCGTCATGCTCAACCCAAACCAGCGTCTTCATGCGACTACTCCAAGTGTCTTCAGCTTGCCGATCAGTTCATCAACATCGGCAACTTTTACGCCTGCACTGCGCTTGGCGGGTTCTTCCACCTTCAGCGTGGTGATGCGCGGGGCGATATCCACCCCGTAATCGGCGGCGGTTTTCTGGGCGAGCGGCTTTGCCTTTGCCTTCATGATGTTGGGCAGCGACGCATAGCGCGGCTCGTTCAGGCGCAGATCGGTGGTGACGATGGCGGGCAGCTTCAACGACACGGTTTCCGAACCGCCATCGATTTCGCGGGTAACGGTGACGGCATCACCGCTCACCTCAACCGCGCTGGCAAAGGTGCCCTGGCCCCAGCCAGTCAGTGCCGCGAGCATTTGGCCCGTCTGGTTGTTGTCATCGTCAATCGCCTGCTTGCCCAGGATGATCAGGCCGGGCGCTTCTTCATCAGCAATCGCCTTCAACAGCTTGGCAACGCCCAGCGGCTCGACCCGGTCTTCGGTAACGATCAGAATCGCGCGGTCGGCGCCCATGGCCAGCGCGGTGCGCAGCGTTTCCTGCGCCTTTTGCTCGCCAATCGACACGACGACGATTTCCGTCGCAACGCCCTTTTCCTTCAGGCGAATCGCCTCTTCAACCGCGATTTCGTCAAACGGGTTCATGCTCATCTTGACGTTGGCAAGGTCAATGCCGCTGCCATCCGCCTTCACGCGGGGCTTTACGTTATAGTCAAGCACGCGCTTGACGGGGACCATGATCTTCATTTCCATCCTTCCTAGACATCCCTCTCCCGTCGGGAGAGGGTTGCAGAGACTTGAGTCGCATTCTTCATGCGGCCCTAGTCGTCGCTGGGTGAGGGGATCTCCCCTCTTAAGAGGTGCACGCCCTCATCCAACTTCGGCTGGGCAGCAAGCTGCCAAGCCTGCCTACCCTTCTCCCGCCGGGAGAAGGGCTGAACTTACGCCGCCGCCCTCACTTCTGCGACAATTTTCCTGGCCGCATCGCCCAGATCATTGGCAGGAACGATGGCAAGCCCGGAATTGGCGAGGATATCCTTGCCCGCCTGCACATTGGTGCCTTCCAGTCGAACGACCAGCGGGACGGACAGATTTACTTCCTTGGCCGCGGCAACGATGCCTTCAGCGATCACATCACACTTCATGATTCCGCCAAAGATATTGACCAGGATGCCCTTCACATTGGGGTCCGCCAGGATGATCTTGAACGCTGCCGTCACCTTTTCCTTGTTCGCGCCGCCGCCCACGTCGAGGAAATTGGCGGGGAACATGCCGTTCAGCTTGATGATATCCATCGTCGCCATGGCGAGCCCTGCGCCGTTGACCATGCAACCAATGTCACCGTCGAGCTTGATATAAGCGAGGTCATATTTGCTCGCCTCCAGCTCGGCAGGGTCTTCCTCGGTCTCGTCGCGCAGCGCCATCAGGTCCTTGTGGCGGAACAGCGCGTTCGAATCGAAGCTTACCTTCGCGTCCAGCACCAGCAGCCGGTTATCGGTGGTAACGGCCAGCGGGTTAATCTCAATCTGCGCGGCATCGGTGCCCAAAAACGCATCATACAGCTTTGACGCGACGTTGCTCGCCTGTTTGGCCAGATCGCCCTTCAGCCCCAGCGCGTCTGCCACGGCGCGGCCGTGATGCGGCATGAAGCCGGTTGCCGGATCAACATCGATAGTGTGAATTTTTTCCGGCGTGTCATGCGCGACGGTTTCAATGTCCATCCCGCCCTCGGTGGAAACCACCATGCCGATTCGCCCGCTGGCGCGGTTGACGAGCAGCGCGAGGTAGAATTCCTTGGCGATATCAACGCCGTCCGTCACGTACAGCCGGTTTACCTGCTTGCCGTGTTCGCCGGTTTGGATCGTTACCAGCGTGTTGCCCAGCATATCGGTTGCCGCCGCGCGCACCTCGTCTGCGCTGCGGGCCAGGCGAACGCCGCCCTTGGCTTCGGGCGGCAGTTCCACAAACTTGCCCTTGCCGCGCCCGCCGGCATGGATTTGTGCCTTTACGACATAAAGCGGCCCGGGCAGCTTGGCGGTGGCAGCAACGGCTTCGTCCACGGTCATCGCAGCAAAACCGGCAGGGACGGGCACGCCAAAGGTCGCAAGCAGCTCCTTAGCCTGATATTCGTGAATGTTCATGGGTGAGCCAGCGCCTTTGCTAGGGGATTTGGCAAGCCTTAAGCACAGTGCGACCGCCAAATCCAGATATGCCCTTAAAGATGTATCGGCGTCCACTCGCGTTCTGCGCGCGGCGGGGGTATGAGGGCAATCATGTCGATCTTCGCCGGTTTCGCCCTGTTCTTTGGCACCATCCTGGGGATGGAGATATTCGCCTATGTCGTGCACCGCTGGGTGATGCACGGTTTTGGCTGGTTCCTACATGAAAGCCACCACCGCCCGCGCACGGGCAATTGGGAATTGAACGACTGGTATTTCGTGGTTTTCTCCACCCCCTCCATCGTGCTGCTGGTGCTGGGGACAAGCGGGACGACGGGGGATTGGGCGACCTGGATTGGCGCGGGGATTGCCGGGTACGGGGCAATCTATCTCGGCTTTCACGACATCATCGTCCACCGCCGGGTAGAGACAGGCTATGTGCCGCGCTGGAGCTATATGAAGCGCATCGTCCAGGCGCACCGGCTGCACCATGTGGTGGAAACCAAGCACGGCACGGTCAGCTTCGGCTTCATCTATGCGCCCAAACCCGAAGTGCTAAAGGCGGAACTGAAACGCCGCGGGCTGGACGGCGTGCGTGCAGCAGGCGTGCAGGATGGCTCAGGCAAGCTGGTGGAGCGCGCTTAAGTTAGGCATGCGGTTCGTTCGCGCGCCGGGGTCCCTATAATCTGACGCCGTTATCCTGAACGTGTTTCAGGATCCATCGCTCCACAATGACAGATGCCGTTGGCTGCGCGGTGGATGCGCATACACGTTCAGCATGACATCAGTATAAAACGTCCGGTACGTGCAATTCGGCGCGGACCGACTAACCCCATCAAAACGGTACGTCATCATCCAGATCGTCGGGGAAACCACCGCCGCTGTTGCCGCCGCCAAAGCCGCCGCCGCCACCACGATTCCCACCGCCGCCGCGCGATCCGCCGCCGCCGAAATCATCACGGCCGCCTTCCCAGTCGCTACCGCCACCGCTGCCGCCGCCCATGCCGCCGCCTGAACCACCGCCGCCGCCGGGCGCGCCATCCAGCATCGTCAGCACGCTGTTGAAACCCTGCAGCACCACTTCGGTCGAATAGCGATCGTTACCGCTGGCATCCTGCCATTTGCGGGTTTTCAATGCGCCTTCGATATAGACCTTGCTGCCCTTGCGCAGATAACGCTCGGCAACATTGGCGAGGCCCTCGTTAAAGATCGCGACGGAATGCCATTCGGTCGCTTCTTTCCTTTCGCCGCTATTCTTGTCTTTCCAGCTGTCAGACGTCGCGATGCGCAGGTTCACCACCTTGCCGCCATTCTGGAATGTCTTGGTTTCCGGGTCGCGGCCCAGATTGCCGACGATGATGACCTTGTTGACGCTGCCCGCCATATTTTTGTTCCTAAAGCCCGAGTCCGATTGCTGCCCAGTATGTAGCCCCAGCCGCGACATATGCCAGCACGAACAGATAGGTGACCATGAACGCAGGCCATTTCCAGCTATTGGTCTCTCGCCTTGTCACCGCAATCGTTGAAATACACTGCGGCGCAAACACGAACCACATCAAAAAGGCGAGCGCGGTCGGCAGGCTCCAATGGCTGCGCAGATTGGCAGCGAGCGCCTTTTGCCCGGTCGCGGCATCGGGATTGTCGATGGCGTAAACCGTGGCCAGCGCCGCCACCGCCACTTCACGCGCGGCCATGGCGGGGATGAGCGCAAGGGCAATGTCGCGGTCAAAACCAATCGGCTTCAACACCACCGCCAGCCCATTGGCGATTCGCCCCGCCACCGAATAATTCACCGGCGAAATCGGGCTGCCCACCGGCGGCTTGGGCAGGCTGAGCAGCAGCCACAGCGCAATCGTCGAATAGAGGATGATCGTGCCCGCGCGGCGCAGGAATATCGCTACCCGGCCCCACAGCCCCTGGGCGACATCACGCAGCCGGGGCATCTGGTATTTGGGCATTTCCATCATGAACCCCGATGATGCGCCCTTGGTCACCGTGTTGCGCAGCACCAAAGCGGCGATGAACGCCCCAACCACGCCCATCACATACAGGCCAAACATCACCACACCCTGCAGGCCGACGAACGACAGCACCGGCGTATTGGGAATCAGCGCGCTGATGATCAGCGTGTACACCGGCAGCCTTGCCGAACAGGTCATCAACGGTGCGATCAGGATCGTCGTCAGCCGGTCTTTCTGATCCTCTATCGTCCGGGTGGCCATGATGCCGGGCACCGCACAGGCAAAGCTGGAAAGCAGCGGAATGAACGCCCGGCCCGACAGCCCAACGCTCGCCATCACCCGGTCCATCAAAAACGCGGCGCGCACCATATAGCCGCTCGCTTCCAGCAGCAGGATGAAGAAGAACAGGATCATGATCTGCGGCAGGAACACCAGCACCGCGCCCACGCCCGCAATCACCCCGTCGACGATCAGCGATTGGAAAAACCCGTCGCCGAACTGCACGCTAATCGCACTGCCCAGTGCACTGAACGCCCCGTCGATCAAGTCAGCGGGCACTTTCGCCCAGCTGAACACCGCCTGGAACATCAAGAACAAGATGGTGGCGAGCAGCATCATTCCCCACACCGGGTGCAGCGCCACTTCGTCCAGCGCATGCGTCCACCGCCTGGTGGGCGTTTCGGAAAGGGTTGCCGCCACCGCAATGCTGCGCGCGCGGCGTTGCAGCGTCACAATATCGTCCTGCACGCTGCCGTCGCTTGATCGCAACCGCACCGCCGCTCCCCGCCCGATCAAATCGCCGACCTGACCCTTCAGCACATCCAGCCCGCGTTTGCGCACCGCGACGGTGGCCACCACCGGCACGCCCAGCTCTGCCGACAGCCGTTCGGGATCGAGAACCAGCCCGTCGCGCTCCGCCAGATCGATCATGTTCAGCGCCACCACAACCGGCAGGCCAAGTGCGATCAGTTGCAGCGTAAAGCGCAGGTGATTGTCGAGATTGGCGGCGTCCACCACGATGATCAGCGCATCGGGCAATCGCTCGCCGACTTGCGTGCCCGTCACCACATCGCGCGTCACCTGCTCATCAGGGCTGCCGGGATCAAGGCTGTACGCGCCGGGCAAGTCGACCAGCTCCACCGGGCGACCATCGGGCAGCGCCAGCCGCCCCGAATGCCGTTCCACCGTAACGCCGGGATAATTGCCCACTTTCTGCCGCGCGCCCGTCAACGCGTTGAACAGCGCGCTCTTGCCGGCATTGGGATTGCCGACCAGCGCCACCAGCGGGATCGTTGTCATCGAAAGAAGGTCATGACAGCGGGGTCATTCTGCCGGGGATAACGGCTGGACATAAATGGTGCCCGCCACCACGCGCCGCAGCGCCACCGTCATCCGCCCGATCCGGCAGGCAATCGGCCCGCCACCCAGCCGGGCACGGTGCAGCACTTCAACGCCCACGCCCTCGTCAAAACCAAGCTCGCGCAGCCGCCGTGCCTCAGGCGCGGCGAGCCTGTTCCAATCGATTGTCGCGACCGTCGCGCCCTGGCCAAGGGCGAGCTGCTCAAGGGTGACCCGAGTCTCCATGCGGGCGGATTACGCCTTCTGCGATTGATTATCAATAACGACGATGGCGGTGCTTCGCTATTTTGTTCGCAAGCTACGCCTGAACAAGTAAACTCGCTGCATGACTCGCTTTGCCTTTCAAACGCTCGACGTTTTCACTGATCGCCGGTTTGGCGGTAATCCGCTGGCGGTATTCCCCGATGCGCGCGGGCTGGACGCGGCAACGATGCAGTCAATTGCGGCAGAACTTAACCTGAGCGAGACATGCTTTGTCCTGCCCCCCGCCGATCCCGCCAATGATGCGCGGCTGCGGATCTTCAACCGCACCGCCGAAATGCCCTTTGCCGGGCACCCGACGATCGGCACCGCCTGGGTGCTGGCGCGGGGCGGATTCATCGGTGATGTGCTGCGGATGGAAGTTCCCGCCGGCATCGTCGAGGCGAATTTGCTTCGCGGTGCAGACGGGGCGGTAACGGGCGCCCAGATTGCCACACCACAGCCGCTTTCAATCGGCACGCAATCTGATCCTGCGCTGGTTGCCGCCTGTATCGGCCTGTCGCCCCAGGATATCATTGTCAGCGGGCACCCGCCGGTTGAGGTGTCGACCGGAGTCGCCTTCGTCATGGTGCAGGTCGCGCCCGATCGCCTGGCCGATTGCGTGCCCGATATCGCGGCGTTCCGGGTCGCCATGGCCGCGCATGATGGCACGCCCGACCGGTATTCGCTGCTCGTCTATACGCGCGACGGCGCCAATTTGCGCGCGCGGATGTTTGCGCCGCTGTCGGGCACAATTGAGGATGCGGCGACGGGCAGTGCAAATGCAACACTGGCAGCGTTATTGCTGTCGATCGACGGGGGAGACAGCGCAGCCTTTACGACATGGCAGGGGATCGAAATGGGTCGCCCCAGCCTGTTGCGGCTAACGGCGCGCCGCGCAGCCGATGGCATTCGCGCCACCGTCGCGGGGGATTGCGCGCCGATGTTTATCGGCAGTTGGGACGATCAAACCACCGGGTAACGCAACCGCCCAATAAAGCGCGACAGGCTGGGCAAATTTTCGGTGCGCGCCACAAACCCCGCCTTGGCTTTTTCAAATCGCATAATCCCCTCGATCCGGCGGCCCAGGAACGCGCGGGTATCGGCCCAGTCCTCGCTTTCATCATTGATGAAGACAGTAATGGTCGCGGCATAGACGCCACCCAGAATCGTGCGCTTGGTATAGTGGTTATAATCGGTCGCGGTATCACCCGCCTGCCGCCAGATGAGATCAACCGTCCGCCAGCCAAGCCGCGTTGCGCGCGCAATATTTTGCGGCATCGCCAGCACCGCCAGCGCCCGGCGCAAAGCCTCACGATTATCAGCGACCGCCGCCAGCCGCGCCTCAACCAATGCGGTAATCCGCGCGCGTATTTTCATCCGTTGCAGCGCCACGTCTGGCACCGCGATCGTCATCGCATTGTCGACATAAGCAAACCACGCATCAATCATCGCCACCGCGCCGCCCGTAAAGGCGAGCCGGGCGACATCCTGATCAACGCCAGCGCTATCCGCCGCCAGCGCCAGCGCTTCGTTGGTCCAGCCATCAAACGCTGCATTGTCGGCAATCAGCGGCGCAAGCGCTGCCCGAATTTCGTCAAGCGTCGGATCTGCGGGCAGCATTACGGGCATTCTCTATCTCCTTATGCGCCCTTTAGCGGCGGTCCTGCCCCACGCCAAGCGGGGCCGGTCGGCGGACGAGCACCAGCGCAATCGCCACCAGCACCCCGCCGATCAGATCGGCCAGCCCCAATTGTTCGCGAAACACAATCCAGCCCGTAATCGCGGCAACGACCGGCTGGATCAGCAAGCCAATGCCAATCACCAGCGGGCTCAGCTTGCCCAGCGCATAAATCATCATGCCCTGCCCGATCACCTGGCTGGCGAGCGCCAGCCCGACCAGCGGCCCCCAGTGATCAGGGATAATCCGTTCCCCCAACACCATCGCCATGGCCAGCAGCGGCAGGATGCTGGCCATGGTCGATACCGCGAGCGCGGGCACCGCCGCCATCGTCTCGCGCGCACGCGCCATCAGAATGAAATAGCCGGTGTAGAGTATCCCCGCGAGCAGGCAAAGCAGATCACCCACCAGATTGGCCGGGCTGAGTTCATATGACCGGCCAAGCAGCAACCCCGCGCCAATCGTGGCGAGCAGCAACGCGAAACCCTGCACCCGGCTGGGCAGCGCGCGCGCGACGAGAAAGCCGTAAATGGGGAAAAACAACGTCGCTGAATTGCCGAACAACGTCGCATTGGCGAGCGTTGTGCCCAAAATGCCGACATGCCAGCTCGCCAGATCGGCGGCAAAAAACACGCCAGCAAACGCCACAAACGCCCAGATGGATCGGCCAATTTGCCGGGGTCGCCATCCGCTGCCCAGCGCGATCATGATCAGCACCGGTGCCGCCAGCGTGATCCGCCAGAATGCCGACGCCACCGGCCCGGTATCGGCGATGCGCACAAATAACGGGCCAAAGGCGAGCGCGACATTGGCGGTCAGCAACGCCGCCAATGCACGGGCGGAATGTGCTGCATCTGGGGCGGAAGATGGGGGGGTGTTGGCCATGATCGTTGGTTTTGTCAGGCCTAGCTTTTCTTGGGTAACGCAGATGATGCATTGCGGCGCATAGCGCCCTATGTTTGCGGCGTCGCCCTGCAAAACAGGGTGCCTGATCAAGGAAGCCCATTCATGCCGAACCTGTTCGATCCCATTCAACTTGGCGCAATCGCCGCGCCCAACCGTATCTTGATGGCACCGCTCACGCGTGGCCGTTCCACCAAGGGGCATGTGCCGCAGCCAATTATGGGCGAATATTACGCCCAGCGCGCCAGTGCCGGGCTGATCATTTCCGAAGCAACCGGCATCAGCCGCCAGGGGCTTGGCTGGCCATTCGCGCCCGGCCTGTGGACCGACGAGCAGACCGAAGCGTGGAAGCCGGTGGTTGCCGCTACCCATGCAGCAGGCGGGCGGATCATCGCGCAGTTATGGCATATGGGGCGCCAGGTGCATTCGTCGGTGATCGGCGAGCAGCCCGTGTCATCATCGGCCACCGCCACGGCGGGCCAGGCGCATACCTATGAAGGGCGGCAGGATTTCGAAACCGCGCGCCCGCTGCGGATTGATGAGATTGCGGGGTTGCTCGAAGATTATGCCCGCGCCACCCGCAACGCGCTGGCCGCCGGTTTTGACGGGGTGCAGATTCACGCCGCCAATGGCTATCTGATTGATCAGTTCCTGCGTGACGGGGCCAATGCGCGCGATGACGTTTATGGCGGATCGATCGACAACCGCACCAGGCTGCTGCGCGAAGTGACCGAGGCGGTGGCATCGGCGGCAGGCGCGGACCGCACATCGGTGCGGCTGTCGCCCAATGGCGAATCGCAAGGGGTGGATGACAGCAACCCGCACGCGCTGTTCACCGCCGCTGCCAAGCTGCTGAGCGACATCGGCATCGGTTTCCTCGAACTGCGCGAACCCGGCCCCGACGGCACCTTTGGTCGCACCGATGTGCCGCGTTTGTCGCCCGCGATCCGCGAGGTTTTTGCAGGGCCGCTGGTGGTCAATTCGGATTATGTAACGGCGGACGCCGCACAGGCGGTGATCGATTCAGGCGTGGCGGATGCGGTCAGCTTTGGGCGCACCTTCCTGGCCAACCCCGATCTGCCCGAACGCCTGCGCACCGGTGCTGCACTTAATCAGGGCAATTGGCAGACTTGGTACAGCCAGGGGCCAGAGGGATATATCGATTATCCCGCCCTGGAAACCGCTGCGGCTGAATAGTCAGTCAGAAGAAGGGTTTGTTCGCGCGGAGGACGCGGAGGAGAAGGGGTGGCGGCGGTTGCGCGTTGCGGCAAAGCCACCCCATTTTTCACCCTGAACGGTAAAGCGCATCGCGCCTTCCCAGCGCACCACCTTTGCGCCCTCGCGTAAACCCAGCGCCACCGCCTCGCCCAACAATCCCGCAGGCGGATCAGCGCGTCACCCCAGCGGTACGAACTTCAGCGGCAACCCGTCCTTCGGCCGCGGGATTGGCCAGGGCTGCCACTGCGCGCCGCTGCCTTCGTCGAGCTCAATCCGGTAACGGCGCAGCAACTGCACCATCAAGATGCGGATCTGCATCGTCGCAAAGTGCAGCCCCAGGCACATATGCGCACCGCCGCCGAACGGCACCCACGCATATTTGTGCCGCCCGCGCGATTGCTCGGCCGAAAAGCGCATCGGATCAAACTTCTCCGGCTCCGGCCAGATGTCGGGCATCATGTGGGTATAGGCGATCGCGATATTGCAGTTCGCGCCTGCCGGGATTTGATAGCCGCCAAATTCAAACGCCTTCAGCGCCCGGCGCGGCAATGATGGCACCGGCGGAATCAACCGCAGCGCCTCCTTGAAAGCAAAATCGGTCAATTCAAGCTGATCGAGTTGGCCGTAAGCAAGCCCCTCTTCATCGTTCAGCCCCAGCGCGCCAATTTCCGCACGCAGCTTTTCCTGCCATTCCGGGTTGCGGCCCAGCAGCATGACCAGGCTGGTCGCGGACGACGTAATCGTGTCGTGCGCTGCCATCATCAGGAAGTTCATGTGATCGGCAATCGCCATGTCCGACAGCGGCTCGCCGTCATCGTCAGTGGCGCGGCAGAATTGCGAGAAAAAGTCCTGGCCTGCGCCCTCGCGACGTTTGGGAATTTCGCGCAGGAAGAAATCAACCAGATATTGCCGCGCCTTCACGCCCTTGGCCATCATCGTGCCGGGCAATGGAATGCGGACCGGCGTTACGCTTGCCTGCACTTCATCGACAAAGGCCTGGTTGATCTTGGTCGCCTCTGGCCCCAGTTCCATGCCCAGAAAGCTCTCTGCCGCCAGATCGAGCGTCAGTTCCTTAATGGCATCATAAAACTGGATCGGTTTGTTGCCCCAGCCAGCCACTTCACGCGCGATGCCGGTGTTCAGCGCCTGCGCATAATGGCGCATCGGCTCTGGCTTGAACGCAACCGCCATGACGCGGCGATCAGCCCGGTGCTTTTCAAAATCCATCAGCATCAGCCCGCGCGGGAACAGCAGGTTGAGCAGCGGCCCCCAGCCCTGTTCAGATGAAAACACCTTGTCCCGGTCGAACAGCAGCAGTTCGTTGGCGTCCGGGCCGACCATATTGACCTGCGGCCCGCCAAAGGCATTGTTGCGAAACACCGGGCCATAGGTGGCGATCATCCGCCGCCCGAACCCTACCGGATCGCGCAACATGCGAAACGTGTTGCCAACAAGCGGCAGCCCGTCTTCGCCCGGGATAGCGCGGATCGCGCTTTGCGGAATCGGCTTCAACCAGTGCGGATTGGCCTTAAACGTGTGGGCGAGCGCCATTGGTCGTCTCCGGAGGATCGTTACTGACATCGGTATAAGTAAGCCCAGGCCAAAAGACTAGCGACTTGCCCGCCCTGCCCGCCAATCATCGGCGCTTTGCCCCCAGGCATCCACCCGAAAGCCATCGAGCGGCGGCGGCAATTGCGTGGGGCCGCCATTGGTCGATCCGATCCGCCGGGCAAGCGCGATCGACGCGGCATTGTCAGGATCGATCGTGTGGATGATGTGGGTCCAGCCAAGGATGTCGACGGCATAATCCATCGATGCGACGGCGGCTTCATATGCATAGCCCTGGCCCGCATAGGCGCGAGCCACGCCCCAGCCGACCTCAGTCCCCGGCCAGCCTTCGGGTTGCCAGGGTCCGGTCCGGCCAATCCACTTGCCGCTTTCCCGGTGGATCATCGAGAACATCGAAAAGCCGTTAATTGTCCACGCACCCGCCATCCCACACAGGCTCCGCCATGCGGCGGGCCGGCTATTCACCCCGCCCAGGAAGAGCATCGTTTTGGGATCGGCATGGAAATCAGCCCAGGCGTCAAAATCGGTCGCGATCATCGGGCGCAGGATCAGGCGGGGCGTGAAAAGGAGCGGTCCAGTCATTGATCGGCCTTCCTAAGCAGGGGTGATCGCTGCGCGATCGAGCCATGCCGTTGCCCCGGCGCGAATCTGCTGGCGGAACCGTCGTTGGAGCAGGATGATCAGCGGCAGCAGGAAATAAACCGACACGCTCGCCATCAGCACGAAAACCGCCGCGCCAATAACCAGCGTGACTTTGACGAGCTTAACGGTCTGCGCGCTCCCCGGATCAAGGACGATCGTTCGGGGACCTTTGCTGTCGAACAGGGCGTGCGTGGTGAACGCCGTGCGCCCGTCATAGGCGATCCGGCGCAGATTCCGGGGCTTTCTGGTGGAAACAGTGCCATCCATGGTTGGGGCTGCCCATTGGTCGACCACCACCAGCCGCCTGTGGTGCTCATAAATGCGATAGCGCGATGGGGGCGGCTGGCCCGGCATGCGATCAGCCGAAGCGCGCCTTCAACGCCATCATCGCCAGCGCCGCCTTGGCCGCTTCGCCGCCCTTGTCCTTATCCGCCGGATGCGCCCGGGCCAGCGCCTGCGCTTCGTTTTCCACGGTCAATATGCCATTGCCGATGCACAGTCCGTCCATGCTGAGCGCCATCAGCCCGCGTGCGCTTTCACCCGCCACGATTTCGAAATGATAGGTCTCACCGCGGATGACGACCCCCAGGCCGACATAGCCATCATAAGCCCCGCTCTCCGCCGCCATCGCAATCGCGCCGGGCACTTCGAGCGCACCGGGCACGGTGATCGTCTCATGCGCATGGCCCGCTGCTTCGATGGCGGCGCGCGCACCCTCAATCAGCATATCGTTCAGGTGATCATAGAAACGTGCTTCGACGATGAGAAGTTTTGCCATGTTGCTTCCTGTTCAATCTTCTCCGAGTAAGCTCGGGAAGGAATTTACTCCCCGCCGGTGCCCGGGATCGGGCGTTCGCCGACGATGCTCAGGCCATAGCCGCCAAGCCCGACCAGGCTGTGGTGCGTATTGGTGAGCAGCACCATATCCTGCACGCCCAGTTCGGCCAGAATCTGCGCCCCCACGCCGTAATCGCGCAGTTCCTCAATCTCCGGTGCGCCCGCACCCTTGCCTTCGCCGCGCAGCTTGATGAAGCGCGACACGCTGTCTTTCATCGGCCGGTTGATCACCACGATCACGCCTGACCCGGCCTCGGCGATCAACTCCATTGACCGCGACAACAGCCCCGAACGTTCGGATTGTTCGCCAAACATATCGACAAACCATGATGCCGTGTGCATCCGCACCAGCGTAGGGGCATCAGGATCAATCCGCCCCTTCACCAGCGCGATGGTTTCGTCGCCGCTGGCCTTGTTGTAAAAGGTCATTGCCTTCCACTCGCCGCCCCATTGGCTATGAAAGCTCATTTCCGCGCGCTTTTCGACCAGATGATCATGCTTGCGGCGATAGGCGATCAAGTCACGGATCGTGCCCATCTTCAGATTGTGCAGCCGCGCGAACGATATCAGATCGTCCATCCGCGCCATGGTGCCGTCATCCTTCATGATCTCACAGATCACGCCCGACGGGTTCAGCCCGGCCAGCCGCGCGACATCCACGGCGGCCTCGGTATGGCCCGCACGCACCAGCACACCGCCCTCGCGCGCCACCAGCGGAAAGACATGGCCGGGGGTGACGATATCATCGCGACCCTTTGACGAATCGATCGCCACCGAAATCGTCCGTGCCCGGTCAGCCGCCGAAATGCCGGTGGTAACGCCCTCGCGCGCCTCAATAGAGGTGGTGAAGGCGGTTTCGTGGCGGGTGCCGTTGGCGCGGCTCATCAATTCGAGCCCCAGCGCATCCACCCGCGCCTTGCTGAGCGACAGGCAGATCAGCCCGCGGCCATGCGTCGCCATAAAATTAATCGCATCAGGCGTCGCCATTTGCGCGGGGATGACCAGATCGCCCTCATTCTCGCGGTCCTCATCATCGACCAGAATGAACATCCGGCCATTGCGCGCTTCGTCGATGATCTCCTCAATCGGCACCAATGCCGGGCTGTCATCGCTGTCGAAGATGAAGGTCTCCAGCTTGCGCAGCGTATCCGCCGTCGGGTTCCAGTCGGGCGATTCGAGATCGCGCAGCGTGTTGGCGTGAAGACCGGCGGCGCGGGCGAGGCCGGATCGCGACATGCCCCCATCAGTGACGAGGCTGCGGAGTTTGGTGATCAATATCGTGCTCATGGCGACAATAGATCACATCACAATGTGATCGTCAACATAACATTTCACATTACGCGCACATATAATCCTTCATCCGTGCCAGATATCGCGCGAGCACATCGATTTCCAAATTCACTTCCTGCCCCAGCACCAGATCGCCCAACGCGGTGACGGCCCAGGTGTGCGGAATGATGTTCAGGTCAAACGCGGTCGATCCATCGGGCCGGTCATGCACGGCGTTGACGGTCAGCGAGACACCGTCGACGGTGATCGACCCCTTGGTCGCAACAAAGGGCGCAATTTCGGGCGGCGCGATGACGACCACGTGATGCGATCCGCCGACGACCGCAATCGAATCAACCATGCCAATGCCGTCGACATGGCCCGTCACGATATGCCCGCCCAGATCATCGCCCAATTTCATCGCGCGTTCCAGGTTCAGGCGGCGGCCCTGCTGCCACTGGCCCGGCGCAGTGCGGCGAATCGTTTCGTCTGACACATCGACCGCGAACCAGCCCGGCGTGCCCGGCCCGGATTTATCCACCACCGTCAGGCACACGCCCGAACAGGCGATGGATGCGCCAAAATCAATGCCGCACGTGTCATAATTGGTGGCGACCACCAGCCGGGTGTCGCCGTCTTTGGCGATCTGGTCGATTGTGCCGATATCGGTGATGATGCCTGTAAACATTGCCGCGCTAACCCCTTGTCCGGTGGTAGACGTCCAGCCGGTCGCTGCCAAGCATGCGTTGATCATCCAGCCGCCAACGGCCATGCGCGCTGGCCAGATCAGCCAGCCCGATATCACCAATCGCCGCCTTCCCCGCCCCGATGATGATCGGCGCGCGGTATAGCAGCAACCGATCAACCAGATCCTCCGCCAGAAACGCTGCCGCTGTCTGCGCACCGCCCTCCACCAGCACATCGTTCACCGCGTCAAGCATCGCCACCTCAGCGGGGGTGCGCAGAACCTGCCACCCCGGCGGCGCATCGCCGGTTGATGACAATAATAATCGCCGGGGGGATCGCGCTTCCAGCCCCGCCAGCCGCACATCGAGCATTGGCGCGTCGGCGGCCAGCGTCCCACGCCCGACCAGAATCGCTTCATGCCGCGCGCGTTCCCCATGGCCGTGCGCGCGCGCCTGTGGCCCGGTAATCCATTTGCTGTCGCCACTGGCCAGCGCAATCTGCCCATCGATTGAAGTGGCAAGCTTTAGCGTTACGTAGGGCCGGCCCAGCGCCTGACGCGTCAAAAATCCCGCCATGCCGATTCGCGCCGCATCCGCACCCACGCCTTGCGCCACCGCTATCCCTGCGGCTTGTAGGGCGGCGATCCCCAGCCCGCACGTCCGTGCATCGGGATCGACCAGCGCGATCACCACCCGGGCGATCTTCGCCGCGATGATCAGGTCACTGCACGCCGGGCCGCGCGGCGACACATGCGCGCAAGGCTCCAGCGTCGTGTAAAGCGTCGCGCCAGCCGCATCCCCACCCGCCTGGTCCAGCGCCATCGCTTCGGCATGCGGGCGTCCGCCGGGCTGCGTCCAGCCCCGGCCCATTACTCGCCCATGCCGTGTGATGATGCAGCCGACATTGGGGTTGGGTGCGGTCCGCCCCCGCCCGCGCTGTCCCAAACCAAGCGCTGCGCCCATCCAGCGACCATCGGCCGGCGTGCCCGAAGCGATCAGAGCCCCATTGCCTTCAACTTGTTATCCAGCCGCTTATATTGCGCCTGCAGATCCTTTTGCCGGCGCTCAAATTCCGCCTTTTCCTTCGCGCGCACGACCAGATCGATCTTTTGCTGGGCCACAATCTCTGCATTGGTGCGCGTTACCGGCCATTGTTCAACATAGATGATGTTGCGCTGATACGGTTTTTCGAAATGCGAATCATGGACAAACCCGGCAATAAACACCGTCGTGATCATGATCGACAGTGCCAGCATCCCCAGTTCATAAGGCTGCCGCTGGGACAGGAAGAACCGCAGATCGCGCAGCGCGGCCATCGGCGAAAGGCGAGTGAAGAAATTCATAGCCACAAAGATAGGGCGGGCTGGCGACCATGGCCAGCCCCCCGCCCATTATCGCACTTCAATCAGCTTTCGACGAATTGAAAGGTCACGCGCATCACCCGCCAGCGTTCAATGGGCACGCCGTCACGCGTTGCCGGGCGAAACCGCCAGCGCGCAAATGCGGCCTGGCGGGTGGCGGCAAAAAAATCATCCGATGTCACCGTTACCGGCTCAATCGCGCGGACCCGGCCATTGGTGCCAATCAACACCCGAACGGTAACCAAACCGCTGCGCCCCGCGCGTTGCTCAACGGGCGGATATTGGGGCTGGAACGCGCTGCGGAAACGCGGATCAATCTCGGGGTCGATAATCACGGGCGGGACTGCGGGAGGATCGATCGTCACGCCTGTGCCACCCCCGGTGCCACCCGAATCCGGCCCTGGCAGCGCGCCCACAAACGGGCTGATGTCCACATTGGTCGCGGGCGGTGGCGTGATGATTTCGACCCGCCGGGTCGGCGTGACTGGCCGGGCCTCAGCCAGTGGCGGCTTTTGCGGCTTTGGCTGGGGGATGGGTTCGGGCGGCACGGGCGGGTCGACGTTGATCAATTCGAACGGCTTATGGGGTTTCAGGTGAACCCCCACCGCCGGGGCAAGCAGCACGGCCGCCAGCACGCCGCCATTAATGGCAACCGCAATCGCCAGGCTGCCCGGCTTCAGGCCATCGCTACGGGTATTTCGATCTGCATACATGGCATCTCTCCATCATCCTCAACTGGCTCTGATCGGCCAGTGTAGTGATGTTATACTATTACACAATGGTTGCCAATTGTTTCTGTGGTGGGTTGGACAGCGGCGATGAGATTAAGCTGGCCCGTTAAATTCTTCCGGCCCTAGCGCCGCAGCCGTGCAATGGTCCGGTCCCGCCCGATCAGGCTGAGCATGGCGGCCATGTCTGGGCCATGGTCACGCGCGGTCAGCGCGCGGCGCAGCGGCAGGAACAGCGCCTTGCCCGATCGCCCGGTTTCCGTCTTTAGCTGGCCGGTAAGCGCTTTCCAGGGTTCCGCCCCCCAATCGAGCGTTTCGGCCAGCGCCGCTGCTCGCTGCAGGAAATCGCGGTCTTCTGGCGCGGCGGGCGCATCAATCGGCCCTTCAACCACCGCCCACCAATCCGCTGCATCGGCAAGTACCGAAAGGTTTGGCTGGATCGCCGCCCAGGCCGCCGCATCCATGCCCTTCGGCAGCACCGCCGCCACGCGCGCATAGGGCATCTGGTGGATGATCTTGGCATTCACAGTCTGCAATTCGCCATCGTCAAACCGCGCCGGTGCCCGCCCGAAATGGCCGAAATCAAACCGATCAATGAGCGGCCCGCGATCGACCAAAGGCTCCACTGGATCGCTGGTGCCCAGCCGCGCCAGCAGCGCAATAATCGCTTCTGGTTCAATCCCCATCTCGCGAAATTCCGCCACGCCCACCGCGCCCAGCCGCTTTGAAAGCTTGCCTTCTGCCCCCACCAGCAAAGCGGCATGGCCAAAACGCGGCGGGGTCATGCCCATCGCAGCAAACATCTGCAGCTGCAGCGCGGTGTTCGACACATGGTCCTCACCGCGCACAACATGGCTGATCGCCAGATCGCCGTCATCAATCGCCGACGGCAGCATATACAGCCATGATCCATCGGCGCGGCGGATCACCGGGTCGCTCATCGTCGCCGGATCAAATTTCTGCGGGCCCCGGATCAGATCATCCCATTCAATCGGCGCACTATGATCCAGCTTGAAGCGGTAATGCGGGCGCACCCCCTCGCCCTCCAGCCGTGCCCGATCCGCGTCGCTCAGCGCCAGCGCGGCGCGATCATAAACCGGCGGCAACCCGCGCCCGGCGGCAATCTTGCGCCGCAGATCAAGCTCCTGCGCGGTTTCATAGGCGGGATAGATGCGCCCCGCCGCCAGCAACGCATCAAAATGCCGCTGATACAGATCAAACCGTGCCGATTGCCGCGCCTCGCCGTCAGGCACCAGCCCCAGCCAGTCGAGATCAGCGCGGATCGAATCGACAAATCGTTCTTCGCTGCGTTCTGCATCGGTATCGTCAATGCGCAGGATGAACCGCCCGCCCTGCTGGCGCGCCCATAACCAGTTGTGGAGCGCCGCGCGGATATTGCCGACGTGCAGCGTGCCGGTGGGCGAAGGGGCGAAACGGGTGGTCACGGTCATGCGCTACGCTCTAGGCAGCGGGCGCGGGCACGGCAATGCCCCCTTCCCGTGTTGCCGGGGGCGCACTAAGGGGTCACAAATCTGTTACGAGTTGCGACGCTGGGGGATGCGCCATGAAGTTGATGACCGGCAATTCAAACCTGCCGCTGGCGCGCGATGTCGCGGGCTATCTTGATATCCCGCTCACCCAGGCGAGCGTGCGACGTTTCGCTGATGAAGAAGTGTTCGTCGAAATCCACGAAAATGTCCGCGGCGAAGACGTGTTCGTGCTGCAATCGACGGGATACCCTGCGAACGACAATCTGATGGAACTGCTGATCTGCATCGATGCGCTCAAACGCGCATCGGCGCGGCGGATTACCGCAGTGGTTCCCTATTTCGGCTATGCCCGGCAAGATCGCAAACCGGGGCCGCGCACGCCGATTTCGGCCAAGCTCGTCGCCAATCTCATCACCGTAGCGGGCGCCAACCGGGTGCTCTCGGTCGATCTGCACGCCGGGCAGATCCAGGGCTTTTTCGATATTCCCACAGATAATCTGTTCGGCGCGCCGGTCATGGCAGCCGATATTGAGGCGCGCTATGGTGGCCAGAATCTGATGGTCGTCTCCCCCGATGTCGGCGGCGTGGTGCGCGCGCGGGCGCTGGCCAAGCGGCTGAACAACGCCCCGCTCGCCATCGTCGACAAGCGGCGTGAACGCGCCGGTGAATCCGAAGTGATGAACATCATCGGCGATGTCGAGGGGCGCGTGTGCATCCTGATCGACGATATCGTCGATTCGGCAGGCACCCTGTGCAACGCCGCCGCCGCGCTGAAGGCGGCGGGTGCCGCAGATGTGATCGCCTATTGCACCCACGGCGTGCTTTCTGGCGGGGCCGTGGCGCGGGTTGAGGGGTCTGCGCTTAGTGAGCTGATCATCACCGATTCGATCGGCAGCCACGATGTGATTCGCGACGCCAAGCGCATCCGCCACCTGACGATCGCCCCGCTGCTGGGTGAAGCGATCAAGCGGATCGCAGACGAATCAAGCGTGTCGTCGCTGTTCGATTGATCGCGGGTACCTGCCCGTTACCGATGCCACCACACTAGTGGTACACATCGTTGATCTTCGGAAGTTTTCACAAACATCGCTGAATCAATGACTTGGGCTGACGTCAGATTAGAACATCGTGCCGCAACTTAGTACCACCTGTCATTGCGATCGCAGCGAAGCAATCCAGCCTAATCGCGAGCACACCGCTGGATTGCTTCGCTGCGCTCGTGGGTGACGATTCATACTTCAAGCACGATGCTCTAACCCGCAGATACCAGTCAACTTAGTTCGGATCAGGCTCTAAGGCGCAGTGCGCGCCGGCTGGGCTTCTGCCAGAATGAGCGCGAAGCGGTCTTCGGGGTCGGTCCATTCCGCTACGGGCGTCCAGCCACCCGCGCGCAGCAGGATACGGGCGTCGCGAGGGCCGTATTTATGGCTGTTCTCGGTGTGGATCGTCTCACCCGCGTTTATGGAGAATGCGCGCCCCTCGATGGTGAAATCGATATCGGCCAGTACCTCGAGATGCATTTCGATTCGCGACCGCATATCGTTCCAGATGGCGCGGTGGCGAAACGCGGCAATCGGAATCGTGCCCGCCAGTTCGCGGTTGATGCGTTCCAGCAGGTTCAGGTTAAACGCCGCCGTTACCCCTTGCGCGTCATCATAAGCGCGGACCAGCACGTCTTCATCCTTCAGCCGGTCCATCCCGATCAGCAGCATCGCGCCCGTGCCCAGCCACATCCGCATCGCCCGCAACAGATCAACCGCTGACGATGGGATCATGTTGCCGATGGTTGATCCGGGGAAAAACCCCAATTTGGGGAGTGCCGCCACTGCCGCAGGCAGCGCAATCGGGTGCATGAAATCCGCCTCAATCGGATGAACGGGCAGGCCCGGAAATGCCGATGACAATGCAGCGGAAGATTCGCGCAGAAAATCACCCGAAATATCAATCGGCACATAAGCAGCAGGCGCAATCGCGCCGAGCAGCAACGGGGTTTTCGCCGACGATCCGGAACCGAATTCCACCACCGCGCGGCCAGCACCCACCCGTGCCGCCACCGCAGGCCCGGCGTGACGAAGAATGCCCGATTCGACGCGGGTCGGATAATATTCGGGCAGATCGGTAATCGCCTCAAACAGCTCCGAACCCCGCCGATCATAGAACCAGCGCGCTGGAATCGCGCGCGGTCGTGCGGCAAAACCGTTCAGCACATCAGCGCGAAACGCCGGATCGGCGAGCGTTACGTCGCCGTCCTCCAATTCAGGTTTCAGCACGCTTGCACATCCCTGGCGAGCCGCACGCCAGTGAACTGCCAGCGTTGATGCGGGTAAAAGAAATTACGATAGCTTGCGCGCACATGGCCGCGCGGCGTGGCGCAGGATCCACCCCGAAGCACGCACTGCCCGCTCATGAACTTGCCATTATATTCGCCAACCGCGCCGCCTGCCGCACGAAACCCCGGATAGGGGCGAAAGGCGCTGCCGGTCCATTCCCACACATCGCCAAACGCACCAAAGCCGGCGGTGGACGGCCTTGGTTCCACCGGTCCTGCCTGATCGAGCTGATTACCGCTTTCGCAATCTTGCGATTGTGCAAATGCTTCCCACTCCGCCTCGGTCGGTAAGCGCGCGCCGGCCCAGCTGGCATAGGCATCCGCTTCGTAAAAGCTGACATGCGTAACAGGGGCCGCCGGATCGACGGCGCGCCTGCCATCCAGCCCGAACCTGGTCCAGCCACCTTCCTGCTGGTCCCAGTAAAGCGGCGCGGCAATGCCCTCGCGCTGCACCCATGCCCAGCCGTCGGACAGCCAGTGGCGCGGATCGGCATAGCCGCCATCGGCAATGAACGCGGCCCATTCGCCGTTCGTCACGGTTCGGTCGGCGATCGCATGGGCGGAGAGCAATGCTGGATGGCGCGGCCCTTCTGCATCAAAGGCAAAGCCACTGCCGTCATGGCCAATATCGACAATGCCTGCGCATCGCTCAATCCAGTTGATCGGGCCCGGCATCGCCACGGGCAGTTTGCGCGGCGCTGGCCAGATTGCGGGTTCGGTGGGGTTTTGCGCAAACAGGTGCAGTATGTCGGTGATCAGCAATTCCTGGTGCTGTTCTTCATGATGGCACCCCAATGTCACCAGTTCCAGCGCAGGCAACGGCAGATCGGGCAGGGCCGCCACCAAAGCGGCATCCACCGCCGCCCGGTAATCCAGCACTTCATCAAGGGTTGGCCGGGTGATCATGCCGCGCCGCGCCCGCGCATGCCGCGCGCCTTCCGCCTCGTAATAGCTGTTGAACAGGAATGGAAAGCGCGGGTCGTGGAGCGCATATCCGCTGACAAAATCGCGCAGGACAAAGGTTTCGAAAAACCAGCTTGTGTGCGCCAGATGCCATTTGGCGGGCGATGCATCGTCCATTGATTGCACGCTGGCATCGGCATCGGAAAGCGGCGCGACCAGCGCAACCGACAAGGCGCGCACCGCTTCATATCGTTCTGACAGCGCCAGCGGATCGGCAAAGCGGTTGCGGTCTGTGAGCATCGTCGTCCCCTTCACTCCGGCATCGCAACCGCGGCTATCGCGACGCGCCGGGCACCCAAAGAACGTCGCCCCCGGCGGAATTGTTCACGTACCGCGCGCAGACGAACAAAAAATCCGACAGGCGGTTAAGATAGGAGATCGCCTGGGGATTAAGCGGCACGCTGGCCCCCGCCGCAACGGCTGCCCGTTCCGCCCGGCGCACAATCGCGCGCGCCAGGTGCAGCGATGCCGCGCCCGGCGTGCCGGCGGGCAGAATGAAGCTGGTCAGCGGCAACAGATCAGCGTTCATCGCGTCAATCTCCGCCTCCAGCCGCATCACTTGGCTGGCAACGATGCGCAGGACCATCGGCGACGGCGTGAAATCATCCCCCGGCGTGGCCAGATCAGCGCCCAGATCGAAAAGATCATGTTGAATGCGCGTCAGCGCAGCCGCGACCCCGGGGTCACCCAGCGCGGCGATTGCTACGCCGATTGCGCTGTTTGCTTCATCCACATCGCCAATGGCGTTCAGCCGCGGATCCGCTTTTGCGACGCGTGATCCATCGACCAGACCGGTCGTGCCGTCATCGCCGGTGCGCGTATAGATTCGGTTGAGCTTTACCACGGGCTGTTTCCCACCATGATCACAGCGCCAGCACGATTACCCAGCACGATTACAGGGCCAGCACTATCACGTGCCCGACATGATCAGGTGCGACCAGTGACAAACAAAATGGCGACCACGATCAAAATCGCCAGCGCCTGAAAGAAAATGCGTTGCTGCATCATCTTGTTCGATTTCGCGCTCGCCACGCTGGGGCCGGTGCCTTTCAGATCAGCCTCGGTCGCCTGTAGAAAACTGATGATGCCGCGCACCAGCGCAACAAGGGTCGCAATCATCGCGGCGACCAGCAAAATGGCGAGAAAGACTGTCATACGCCGTTATCTAATGCGGGATTGCGGCGATGCCAATGGGTAGCGCCCCTGCGCGCAGCATTTGGGCCAATTCCGCACCGTCCTGCCCCAAAGCACGTAGCTGCGCGAGCGTGGGTGCGCCGTTGCGCTTGGCGAGCCGCCTGCCGTTTTCGTCGGCCAGCAAGGGGTGGTGATGATAGCGCGGCGTCGGCAGGCCGAGCAGTGCCTGCAGCAGCCGGTGGATATGGGTGGCGGCGAACAGATCAGCCCCGCGCATCACATCGCTAACGCTTTGCGCGGCATCATCGACCGTCACCGCGAGATGATAGCTCGCCGGGGCATCCTTGCGCGCCAGCACGACATCGCCCTGCGCCAGCGGATTGGCCACCACCTGCCCGGCGAGCGCATCATGCCAGTGTAGCGGCCCGGCAATCGCCACCGCGCGCGCCATATCGATCCGCCAGGCATGGGGGGCAAGCGCCTGTTTTTCAGCGCGAACCGGGCTTGGCAGCGCGCGGCAGGTGCCCGGATACACCGCCACCGCGTCGCCCGCCTGCGGCGCGCCCAGGCTCGCGGCAATATCGGCGCGGGTGCAAAAACACGGATAAAGCAAATCCATCGCCCGCAGGTGATCCAGCGCATCGGCGTAAAGCGGCAGCCGCGCCGATTGATAGGTCACGGGCCCATCCCAGCCTAAGCCCAGCCACGTCAGATCATTGATAATGCCTGCGATATGGTCAGCCCGGCTGCGCGCGCCATCAATATCCTCAATCCGCAGCAAAAACGCAGCCCCGCCCTGGCCACCGCCAATATCGGCATGCTGGCGCGCCAGATCGTGCGCGCGGATCGCCGAATAGGCATGGCCCAGATGCAGCGCGCCGGTCGGGCTGGGCGCAAAGCGGGTGATGATGTTCCCGCCCGGCAGCCAATCCGGCTCTTGACCGCGAGTCGCGCTGGATGTCATCATGCCGTCATCCTAATCGTCGAAAGGCGGTGGGGAAAAGCGTGGGAGGTAAAATGTATCATCCCGATCTTATCCGGCACCCGGATATGGTCCGTCACCCGGACAGTTGCCCCGCGTTGGTGCTGAACGCCGATTATACGCCGCTCAGCTATTATCCTTTGAGCGTGTGGCCCTGGCAAACAGCGGTAAAGGCGGTGTTTCTCGACCGGGTAGACATTGTCGCCAATTATGAACGGGAGGTGCGAAGTCCCACCGCGAGGCTGAAGCTGCCTTCAGTCATCGCCCTCAAACAGTTCGTCCGCCCGTCACAATTTCCCGCCTTCACCCGCTTCAACCTGTTCCTGCGCGACAAATTCACCTGCCAATATTGCGGTTCAGGTCGCGACCTTACCTTTGATCACGTCACCCCCCGCGCCCAAAAGGGCCGCACCACCTGGGAAAACGTCGTCACCGCCTGCGCGCCCTGCAACCTAAAAAAGGGCGGCCGCACCCCCAAACAAGCCCATATGCCGCTCCACATCGCGCCGATCCGCCCGACGAGCTGGCATCTGCAGGAACATGGCCGCCGCTTCCCGCCCAATTACCTGCACGATACCTGGCACGACTGGCTCTATTGGGATGTTGAGCTGGAGCCGTAAATCAGCGCGTAAACGATCCCGGTAGCGATCCCGGAACCAAACGTCGCGCGGCGCGCTTTTCGGGCCATGGCATTTCAGCAGCTTGACCCCACCATTCCCGTCCATGTCGTTGACAAGGGCGCATGCCCGGCCTTCCCCCCAAATGACAAGACCGCGGCCAAAAAGCGGCTCCTGCACAGCCAATAGCTAAAACGGAATCGACAGCGGCACCAGAAATTGGCCCTCGCCAAATCGCCCCTGGTGGATGCCGGGTGCTATGGCTCTCGTCGTCAATTACCCCAGCACCGCGTAACACAGCGCCAGAAACGCGGCTGCGCCAATGCAGGCATGGGTGGCAATTGATATGCCGAGGGCATCGGGCACCGGCTTTGCGATCAAAGGAACGGCAAAGCCCGTCAGCAACGCGCCAGCCAGCAGGCCCGCCGCCAGCAAAATGCCGTTGCGGTCCACAAGCTGGCCACCATTGGGCGCGCCGCGCAAGATGACCGCCAATACTTCCAGACTGCCCAGCCCCAGCAGCAGGTGAACGGCCACCAGCATCGGCGGGTTGCGCACCCCGCGCAGGAACTGCCAGCCCATGTAAATACCAATGCAGGTCGTCAACCCAATGATGCCGAGCAATGTTTTTTCACCCATTGATCACCCTTCCGATCTTCAGCCCCTGCCGTCTTCGTCCCTTGCCCCTGTCTAGAATGTTTCGGGCCAGCCCTGCTAGTGTGATGAAACGGGCATCAATTACCATCGACGCGGCAGCAGCAGCGTTGGCAGTTGCCGGGATTGGTGCCGGAAATAGCGAGCACCGGGCAGCAATTCTTGCGCGAACCATGGTTGACCCGGCCCCCGCCGCAGCGCAGCATTGGTGCATGGCCAGCCTCCCCGCGATCACCAACAATCCTGACATCCGCTTTCTTGGCAAATTGCTGGGCAATGTGATCCGCGATTATGGCGGCGCGGCGCTGTTTGAACGGGTGGAGACGATCCGTCAGGCTTCGGTGGAGCGGCACCGGGGGCTGGGGGATCATCGCGCGACCAATATGGCGCTTGACCGGCTCAGCCTGGACGAGACACTGGATTTCACGCGCGGCTTCATGCTGTTTTCGATGCTCGCCAATCTGGCAGAGGATCGCCAGGGCATCGCGGCTGAACCGGGTGCCGATATTGCCGCCGCACTTGCCCGGCTGCGCGCCGACGGCATCGATACACCTGCCACACTGGCGCTGCTGGAACGCGCGCTGATTGCCCCGGTGCTCACCGCGCACCCCACCGAGGTACGGCGCAAAAGCATGATCGATCACCGCAACCGCATCGCCGAGCTGATGAAGCTGCGCGATGCCGGCGTGGCGATTACGCCTGACGGCGATCAGGTGGATGAGGCAATTACCCGCCAGATTGCGCTGTTGTGGCAAACCCGGGTGCTGCGGCGCGAACGGCTATATGTGGCAGATGAGGTGGAGACCGCGCTAAGCTATTTGCGCGACGTGTTCCTGCCCACGCTGCCTGCCTTGTACCAGCGATGGGATCGCGCGCTGGGTCAGCGGGTGCCCAGTTTCCTGCGCCCCGGCAGCTGGATTGGCGGCGACCGTGACGGCAACCCGTTTGTTGTGGCGGAATCAATGCGCACCGCGCTGACCAAAGCGTGCGAGGCGGTGTTGGGCCATTATCTCGACGGCGTTCATCTGCTGGGGGCCGAACTGTCGATCTCCAACGAACTGGCGCGCGTTGATCCGGCCGTGGCGGCGCTAGCAGAGGCGAGCGGCGACAGCGCCATTTCCCGAGCGGATGAGCCATATCGGCGGGCGCTGTCGGGCATTTATGCCCGGCTTGCCGCGACACATCTGGCGCTGACGGGCAAGCCCGCGCCGCGCCCCGGCGGGCTGACCGGCGCGCCCTATGCCAGCCCGCAGGCCTTTCGTGACGATCTGGTCGCGATTGCTGGCGGGCTGGCGCATGATCATGCCAACGCGACAGACGGCGGTGTGCTGGCAACGGGCGGCGCGCTGGGCCGGTTGATCCGCGCGGTGGAAACATTCGGGTTCCACCTGGCCACGCTCGACATACGCCAGAACAGCGCCGTGCATGAACGCGTGGTCGCCGATCTGCTCAAAGGTGCAGGCGTGGTGGATGATTATCTCGCGCTGGATGAAGCGGCGCGGATCGCGCTGCTGCGCGCTGAACTCGCCAGCCCGCGTCCGCTCACCAGCCCCTATGCCGCCTATAGCGACGAAACCATATCGGAAATCGCGATCCTGCATGCAGCGGCGGCGGCGCATGCGGCTTACGGCCCGGCCTGCATCACCAACTATGTCGTGTCGATGGCGCAATCGGTATCCGATCTGCTTGAGGTGAATTTGCTGCTGAAGGAAGCCGGGCTGTACCGCCCCGGCCAAGGGCAAAGCAGCCCCCCACATGCCGCCATCATGGCGGTGCCGCTGTTTGAGACGATCGGCGATCTGGAAGCAGCACCGGGGGTGATGACCGCCTATCTGGCCTTGCCCGAAATCGCGGCGATTGCGCGGGCGCGCGGCCATCAGGAAGTGATGATTGGCTATTCGGACAGCAACAAGGATGGCGGCTACCTTACCTCCACCTGGAGCCTTAGCCGCGCATCAACCGCGCTGGCCCCGGTGTTTGCAGCGGCCGGCGTGGCGATCCAGCTGTTCCACGGGCGGGGTGGCGCGGTGGGGCGCGGCGGTGGCTCCTCCTTCGCGGCGATCCTCGCCCAGCCGCCCGGCACCGTGCAGGGCCGCATCCGCATTACCGAACAGGGCGAGGTAATCGCCGGCAAATATGGCACGCGCGAAACCGCCGCGACCAATTTGGAAGCGATTGCGGCTGCCACCTTGCTTGCCAGCCTGGAACCGGAACGGCTGTCCCCGCGTGATCATGCCCGGTTTTCAGCCGCGATGGATGCGCTGTCCGACACGGCATTCCGCACCTATCGCGATCTTGTGTACGGCACAGAAGGTTTCCGGACCTTCTTTCGCCAGATGACGCCGATTGCCGAGATTTCGGGCCTGAAAATCGGCTCGCGCCCCGCCAGCCGCACCAAATCTGACCGGATTGAGGATTTGCGCGCCATTCCCTGGGTGTTCAGCTGGGCGCAGGCGCGGGTGATGCTGCCCGGCTGGTACGGCGTGGGCACCGCCATCGCCGCGTTTGAAGACAAGGCGTTGCTGCGCGATATGGCGAGCGGCTGGCCGTTCTTCGCCGCGATGCTGGCCAATATGGAACAGGTGATCGCCAAATCCGATATGGGCATCGCCGCGCGCTATGCCCGGCTGGTCGAGGATCGGGGGCTGGCCGACACATTGTTTGAGCGGATCAGCGCAGGCTGGCACCGCAGTCGCGATGGGCTGTTGCTGGCCACCGGCCAATCGCACCTGCTGGCCAACAACCCTGCGCTCGATGCCTCGATCCGGCTGCGCCTGCCCTATATCGAACCGCTCAACCTGCTCCAGATCGAACTCATCAAACGCAGGCGGGCAGGCGAAAAGGACGAACGGATCGGCGAAGGCATCCTGCTGTCGATCAACGCGATTGCCACCGCGCTGCGAAACTCCGGCTAACCGTCACCACCCATCCCCGCGCCGAATCAAACCGGGGCGAACCGGAGATCAGACGGCAGACCGAGCGGAAATTGGCTAGCCGACCACATCAACCGCCCGTTTTTCACCATACGCGCGCACCGATGGAATCAGTCCGGCCAAATCGAGCAAAAATCGTCCAAAACCGCGCAAATCGGAACCAAAAAAGGGCAAAACCCAGCAGAAACCCGCGCGTAACGCGCCAAATCCGGCCAAAACACACCGCAAATGGCCACCTCCCGCGCACCTGATCCCCCAGCGGCGAGGCCGCATCTGCGATCAAAGCCCCAGCGCGGATAGCCCGGGGTGATCGGTCGGGCGTGCCCCCAGCGGCCAGTTGAACAGGCGGTGTTGTTCGGCAATCGCGACATCGTTCACTGAAGCTTCGCGCCGTATCATCAGGCCATCGCCACCGAACGCCCATTGTTCGTTGCCGTGGCTGCGCCACCACTGCCCGGCCAGATCGTGCCATTCATAGGCGAAGCGCACAGCAATGCGGTTATCGGTGAAAGCCCATACTTCCTTGATCAGCCGGTATTCACGTTCAACTGCCCATTTTTGCGTCAGAAAATCGATAATCGCGGTACGGCCAATGAAGAAATCAGACCGCGTTCGCCACCAGCTATCCTCGCTATAGGCAAGGGCAACCCGGGCTGGATCGCGGCTATTCCACGCATCTTCGGCCATCCGCGCCTTTTGCGCGGCGGTGTCGGCAGTGAAGGGCGGTAGCGGGGGGCGGGACATGGCGGTTCTCCTGGTGCTCGCCGGGTTTGTATATGCTCTACACGACGGATAGAATGACCATCGGCGAAAAGAGATTATTACGCTTAGGGGAAGAAATGGACCGGCTTCATGCGATGCGGGTGTTTGTGAAGGCAGCCGATTCAGGCGGATTCGCCGCTGCGGCGCGCCATTTGAACATGAGTCCCCCCGCCGTGACGCGCGCCATCGCGATGTTAGAGGAGCATATTGGGGCCCGGCTGTTCACACGAACCACCAGGACGATCAGGCTAACCGATATCGGTCGGCGTTATCTTGTTGACTGTCGACGGATCCTGACCGACCTCGCTGAGGCAGAGGCCAGTGCAGCCGGGCGCCATTCCAGCCCAAGCGGCCCGTTGGTGGTAACCGCGCCGACGCTGTTCGGCCAATATCATGTCATGCCGATCCTGATGGACTATCTCGACCAGCATCCGGCGGTGCGCGCGCAGGCCGTGTTTGTCGACCGGGTGACCAACATCGTTGAAGAGGGGATAGACGTGGCGATCCGGATCGGCAATTTGCCCGATTCGAGCCACAGCGCAATTCGGATAGGATCAGTGCGCCGCGTCATTTGCGGGTCGCCGGCCTATTTCGAGCGGCATGGTTACCCGTCCAAACCCGACGAGTTGATCCGGCATCGTATCGTCGCGGCCACATTGGGATCGTCGTCCAGCCCGGTGGTGTGGCGCTTCGGCGGTCCGGGCAGGGTGAGTGTGGCGATCGATTCGCCGCTCCAATGCCACACGATTGATTCGGCCATCGCCGCTGCCACAGCGGGATGGGGGCTGACCCGGGTGCTATCGTACCAGATTGACCCGGCGGTCGCGGCAGGGGATTTGGAAATTGTCCTTACCGACCATGAGGAGCCACCGATGCCCGTGCATGTCGTCCATCACGAAGGGCGGCGGGCATCAGCAACGGTTCGCAGCTTTGTCGACTTAGCGGTCGCCCGCTTACGCGCAAACCCCGATATCGGATGATGCGAGGCTCAATTGTTCCGCCTGACGAAATAAAATGATGCGTTTAACGCGGCTTCTTGCGTGCGGCGGGCGGGTTTAGGTCGACGATCACCAAGCGGTGCCATCACGGTGCCCGGCGGGAGCCCGATCATGGACGATGCAAACCCGACACCCAGCGACATTTTCTTCTCGCCTGCAGTAAAAGCGGTGCAGGCGGCGCGGGGATCGCGCGAAAACTATGCCCGCATGGCGGCGCGCGGTGCCTTTCGTACCGAAATCAATGACGACTTAATGGAGCGGCTTGCGGCAGCGGACAGTTTCTATCTGGCGACTGCAAGTGCCGATGGCCAGCCGTACATCCAGCACCGCGGCGGCCCGTCGGGGTTTATCCGGGTGCTCGACGACCACCGGATCGCCTTCGCCGATTACCGGGGCAACAAACAATATATCTCAACCGGGAATCTGTCAGAAAATCATCGCGCGCAGATGTTTGTGATGGATTATGCAAACCAACGTCGGGTCAAAATTTGGGGTCAGGCGATCACAACCCAGGATCCTGTGATCATTAGCCAGTTGATGCCCGATGGCTATCGGGCACAGCCCGAGCAGGCGATCATCTTCACCGTCGATGTCTGGGATTTGAACTGCCCCCAGCATATCCCGATCAAACTGCCGATCAGCGATGTTGCACCGCTGATCGCCGGTCTGCGTGCGCAGGTGGCCGCGCTCGAGGCGGAACTGGCGGCGGCGCGGCGCTAACGCAGCTTGGTGATTGCCAATCCGTCGACCTTGGCGCGATCTTTGATCGATTCCTCGCTACGTGTCATCGCCTTGGCGATTGCTTTCAGCGGCATGCCCTTTTTTGCCAGCAGATGAAGTTTTTGAATCTCATCCTGCGTCCAGGGCTGCCGGTGTCGTTCGAATCGTTCTGCCACTGGCGCCGTCTCCATCCTGATGCGCTACATATGGCGCAATGCAAAACAATGCGGCCCAAAGGCCAGTCGCGCGTTATGATCGGATTGCGTGTATAGGCCATAGCAATTGTGCCTGCCTGTCACTGATTGAAGGTTTTTCTTGGTCGCCACCGCATATCTCAACGCCATCGGAACTGCCGTCCCCGGGCATGACATCCATCAAGCGTTTATCGGATGGGCGCGTGCGCAGATCAGCGATGATCGCCAGCGCGCGCTGTTTGATCGCATGGCAAAACGGGCAGCGATTGGCCACCGCTGGTCTGTCTTGCCGCCGACCGCTTCGGGGGGATCGCCCGTTGATTCCGGCGGCTTTTATGACGTGCCCGGCGTGCCCGGCACTGGCGTTCGTATGGCGTGCTATGCGCAGGAAGCCCCCCGATTGGGGATCGCAGCGATTGAGCAACTTGCCAGCCGGACCGACATCGGCGGCATCACCCATTTTGTCGCCGCCAGCTGCACTGGCTTTGTTGCACCAGGCATTGATCAAATTATTGCCCGCCAGCTTGCCTTCGCCCCGTCGGTAGAGCGGTTGCTGATCGGTTTCATGGGCTGTTACGCTGCCGTCGCTGCGATCCGCACCGCCCGCCACATCGTGCGATCTGATCCTGACGCACGCGTTTTGGTGCTGTGTGTGGAGCTGTCGACGCTGCATCTGCAGGAAACCAGCATGATTGAGCCCTTGCTGGCCATGCTGCAATTTGGCGATGGCGCGGCGGCCGCGCTCGTCACGGGCACGCCGGGCGGCTTTGCGCTTGGCCAGCCATTTGCGACCACCCTGCCCAATTCCGAAGCGCTGATCCGTTGGGACATCACCGACTGCGGCTTTGCGATGCATTTGTCCGGCGAAGTGCCAGGCCGGATCGCGGCAGGCCTGGCCGATGCGGATTTCGCGCGGGCAGCGACTGGCGGGCGGGCACCGGACCAAATTGACGGCTGGGCGGTGCATGCCGGGGGCCGATCCATCCTGGACGCAGTGGAAAACGCGCTGGGGATTAATCCGGAGCACTTGCTGGCATCGCGCCGGGTGCTGGCGGATTATGGCAATATGTCCTCAGCGACATTGATGTTTGCACTCGCCAACCTGATTGACGGGCTACCAATCAATGACGGAGTGGCGCTGGCATTCGGGCCAGGGCTGGCCGCTGAGGGTTTTGGCTTCAGGCACGCGACATGAGTGGGCTAACTGTCCGCGCAACCGCCGACGAACTTATGGACGCCGATGATCTGGACCCGGCAATCTATGCAGCGGTGGTCGCTGATCTGGCGCGCGTCAACGCCGTGACGATGGCGGCGCGCCCCACGCTGGCGTTCCTGGAACGCGCGACGCGGGGGACCAAACAGCTCAAACTGCTCGATGTCGGATACGGCGATGGCGATATGCTGCGCCGGATTGCCCGTTGGGCGGCGCGCCGGGACATTGCGGTTGATCTGGTGGGCGTTGATCTAAACCCCCGCAGCGCGCTGGCCGCGCACGCGCATACGCCCGCCGGGCTGCCTATCCGCTATCTGACCGGCGATTACGCCGATTATGCAGATGCCGGCTGGGACGTGGTGATCAGCAGCTTGGTCGCGCACCACATGACGCAAGAGCAATTGGTGGCGTTCCTGAAGTTCATGGAAAACCAGGCGCGACGCGGCTGGTTCATCAATGATCTTGAACGCCACGGATTTGCGCATTGGGGCTTTCCGATCCTCGCCACATTGATGCGATGGCACCCGATTGTGAAGCATGATGGCACGTTGTCCGTCGCGCGATCATACCGCGCGGCTGAGTGGTGGCCATTGCTGGCGCAAGCAGGAATTAATGCGGCGTGCGTAACGCGCTATTTTCCGTTCAGATTATGCGTCGAACGCCAGCGCTGATCATTGGCGGCGGGCCGGCTGGGGCGGCAGCCGCGACCATATTGGTGCGCGCGGGGATCGACCACCTGCTCATTGAGCGCACGCCAACGACCGGCGATGCGCTATGTGGTGGATTTCTGAGCTGGCGCACGCTTGATTCACTCAAAGCGTTGGGGGTGGACCCCGACGCGCTCAATCCCGCACAGCTCACCACCGCTCGGCTTTTCGTGGCCGGGATGGTTGCAGCGGCCCCGCTGCCCCGTCCAGCACGCGGCGTATCGCGCCACCGGCTTGATAGCGTGATGGTGGCGCGCGCGATTGCGAGCGGAGCCAATGTGGAGCGTGGCGTTGATGCGCGCGCCTGGACGCCAGCGGGCGTGCGGCTGCACGATGGCACCGATCTGGGGGCGGACGCGATTTTCCTGGCGACCGGCAAGCGCGATCTGCGCGGCGCTGCCCGCCCCGCCGATGCGCAAGAGCCAGACCCGTCATTGGGTCTGCGCGTGCGGCTGGGCCCGGCGCCCGCGCTAGACCGGTTGTTGGGCAGCGCGATTGAGCTGCATCTGTTTGATCGTGGGTATGCAGGACTGAACCTGCAGGAAGACGGCAGCGGGAACCTGTGTCTGGCAGTGCATCGTTCGCGGCTGACCGAGGCCGGCGGGCCTGAACAATTGCTGGACGCGATTGCCGCCGAATCGCCGCCGTTGGCCGAACGGCTGGCCTGGCGGACGGGCGAGCGGATCGATGCCGTGGCAAACGTGCCCTATGGCTGGCGTTTGCGGCAGGGCACGCCCGGTATGTTTCGACTGGGGGATCAGGCGGGCGTTATCCCGTCGCTTGCTGGTGAAGGGATGGGTATCGCCATCGCCAGCGGTATCCGCGCTGCCCAGGCCTATGCGCGCGGTGGCCCCGGCGCGGCACCCGGTTTTCAACGACAACTGGCGCGTGACTTGATGCGTCCGCTGGCAATGGCGGGCTTGATTCGGTCAGCGGCCGAAAATCCGGCTGCGGCACGGTGGCTGGTGGCCATTGCCCGGCGCTTTCCGGTGACGATCGATTTGGCGGCCCGACTGACCCGAATCGATCATTCCCCGATTGACGTGCGCGCTGCGGCGTAACAGATTGGCAGATATGGACCATATCACGCTTTCCGCCGCCGAATGGCGCGCCAAACTGTCGCCCGAGGCTTATCACGTCCTGCGTGAAGCAGGCACCGAACGCGCCTTTACGGGGCGGTATAATGATAACAAGGCTGATGGCATCTATCAGTGCGGCGGCTGCGGGTTGGACTTGTTCGATAGCGCAGACAAATATGATTCGGGATCGGGCTGGCCCAGCTTTACCCAGCCGATCGTCGCAGCAAACGTCACCGAGCACCGCGATGAGAGCCATGGCATGATCCGGATCGAGGCGGTTTGCACGCGGTGCGACGGGCATCTTGGCCATGTTTTTCCGGATGGTCCGGCGCCAACGGGCCTGCGCTATTGCATGAATTCGCTGTCGCTTGGTTTCCGGCCGCGCAGCTGATACCGCCGCGTTGATGAACCGTTCGGGCAATGGGGTGAGTCCCCTGGACCTGATGGCTTGTGAGTACACGATTTAACCGGTATTCCGCCACTTCTGCATGGCAAATTTCACCCTTCCCACCCTATCACCCAAGTGGCGTCGCCGGATTGTGCTCGCCCTTCAGATTAGCGGTGGCTTATTGGCGGCCGGGTTGGTCGCGCTGATCGTCGCGGTCTATGTCGCCAAAGCGCAATTGCCCAGTTTTGACGATCTGAAATCATCGCCCAATGGCCAAACGATTCGGGTTCATGCCGCTGACGGCACGGTGATCGTATCCATCGGCCCAAGCTATGGCGAATGGCTGAGCTATGATCAGATTCCGGTGCTGATGCGCGATGCGATGGTATCTGTGGAGGATCGGCGGTTCCGCTCGCATCCCGGCGTTGATCCCATCGCGCTGATCCGCATCATGCAATTTGCCATTGCCAATCAGGGCACCGGGCGGCGTTTGCAGGGCGCGTCGACCATCACCCAACAGGTCGCGCGCACGATTTTTCTCTCCAATCGCTACACTTTTGGTCGCAAAATCCGCGAAATGGTGCTCGCGCTGGCGTTGGAACGCCAGTTTAGCAAGGATCAGATTCTCGAACTCTACCTGAACAAGGTATATTTTGGTGGCGGGGCTTATGGCATTGATGCCGCGTCACGCCGCTTTTTCGGGCACGGCGCAAACCAGCTAAGTCTTGCGGAAGCCGCCGTAATCGCTGGACTGGTCAAGGCCCCGTCGCATTATTCCCCCACAGCAGACGCCGAAGCAGCAATTGGCCGGGCGGGCGTCGTCATCGGCGTTATGCAAGAAACCGGGGCGATCACCGCTGAACAAGCCGCCGCCGCAGACCCTGCCGGCGTAAAGCTTGCACCTGAGCCCAAGCAGAACAGCGTGCGCTATTTTACCGATTGGGCGCTGCCGCAATTAGAAGTGCTGATCGACGAAACAAGCCGCCCGCTGGAGGTTTGGACCACGCTGGACCTGCCGATGCAGCGCGCCGCCGATGCCGCTATCCGCAGCGCTGCTCCCGATAATGCCCAAGGCGCACTGGTGGCGCTCGACCGCGACGGTGCGGTGCGATCAATGGTTGGCGGTAAGGATTATGTCGGGTCAATCTACAACCGGTCTACACAAGCGGTTCGCCAACCCGGGTCAGCATTCAAGCTGTTCGTCTATTTGGCAGCCCTTGAAGCCGGGCATCGCACCGAAGAAAAGGTGGTGGATGAACCCGTGACGATCAACGGCTGGAGCCCGCGCAATAACTCTGGCCGAAATGCCGGTGAGATGACGTTGCGCAATGCCTTTGCCTATTCAGTCAACACGATTGCTGCCAAACTGGGCCAGGAAATAGGGTTTTCAACAATTGCAGACATGGCCCGCCGGTTTGGCATTACCACGCCGGTCAGCACCCAGCCCGCGATGGTGCTCGGCTCTTCGGACGTGCGACTGATTGATATGACCCGGGCGTTTGCCTCGGTTGCAAACAAGGGCGTTGCCGTAACGCCATATGGCATTACCAAAGTGACCGCGAACGGTGTGACGATTTATGCGCATGAGGTTGATCGATCACAGGTGCTGGTCGCCCCGAGCGTTGCCGCGCAGATGACTGATTTGCTGCAGACCGCCGTCAACACCGGTACGGGCCGCGCGGCGCAGATCGGGCGGCCGGTTGCGGGCAAGACCGGCACAACAACATCGAACAAAGATGGCTGGTTTCTGGGCTTTTCCAGCGGCCTGACGACCGGCGTATGGATGGGGCGCGACGATGCCAAGACGGTACCGGGGCTGCAGGGCGGCACGGCTCCCGCGCGGGCATTTGCAGCGTTCATGAAGGTCGCCGTGGCCCGGCGGCCAGTGGAGCAGTTTGAAACCGCCGTCACCCTGCCCGACGGGCTTTCCTTCGACGAAGAATCCTATTTCGGCCAACCCGATAATGCGCTGTTCGTTGATGAAAATGGCAACCCGGTCGATCCAGCCGCTGCGCAGCCGAACGACGGCAGTCTGGTGACGCCCGACGGGGGAGCGATTGAGGGGGACGCGCCAGGAGATGACAATGGCGATCAGCCGCCGCCACAAAAACTAGACCAAGCCTGGATGGACCGGGTGCTTAACCGCCAAAGTGGGCCCCGGCCTGGCGGCAATCCGCCCCCATCCCGATCACCGCCATCCGGCGATCGTGCTCAGGAATCGCGCCCGAACCAGTGAAGCGCCGCCCCGTGGCGCCGCAGCCATATGCGAGAGGTGGTGGCATCATCGCCCACGAGCTGCGCCACCAGCGCATGAAAATCTGGCCCGTGATTCATATGCACCCGGTGCGCCACCTCATGCGCCACGGTGGCCCGGCGCACACGATCCGGCATCAGGATGAGCCGCCAGCTATAGCGGATCGCCCCGCTGGACGCGCAGCTGCCCCAGCGGCCCTTTGGGTCGCCGGTTGAGACGCCGGAGACCGACACATCGATACGACGGGCAAATTCGGCGGTCTCCGCGCTAAGGACCGCGAGTGCCTCTCGCTTCAACCAGGCGGTAATACGGCGCGACAGGCCGTCGACCGGACCACCACAATGGAGCCAGTCGCCGACGCGCACGATCTTCCGCGACGCGGATTCGTCCCAAACGATTGTTACTGCACCATCGCCAAGCGGAATAATCGCGCCCGGCGCAAATGGCCGGGGTAGCGGCAGCTTGGCGCGTTGTTCGGCAATCCATTCGCCATGTGCCTCTGCCCAGCGCAGCGCCGGTGCCAGCGCGGCGCGCTTTGGCAACGTCAGCCTGACAGTACCAGTGGTGGGATCAACGCTGAGCCGTGCCCGTCGCGCGCGCGGATGGCGGACCACGTCAATTCCCGAAGTCACAATTCCTCATCGATCAAATGATGTTCCAGCTCACCGGCATCATCTTCTGAGATTGTCCGGCCACGTACCGACTTGCCGGCGCGGTGGATCGACTGGCGATCGCCCGACACAAGATAATGCCATTCAGGCAGCGGCTTACCATCTTCGCGCAGGCGATAGGCACAACTGCTGGGCAGCCAATCAATCTCCGCGAGTTTAGCGGGTGTCAGCCGGACGCATTCGGCGACATAGGCATGGCGATGCTTGTAGTTGGAACATTGCGCCGTCTCCCGATCGAGCAGGCGGCACGACACATTGGTCGGCAGCAATTCGCCGGTTTCCTCATCCTCAAGCTTGTGCACACAGCATTTGCCACAGCCATCACAAAGCGCTTCCCACTGCGCACGATCAAGCTTGTGCAGCGGCGTATCTTCCCAAAACCGACCGATCATAATGCCCAGCGCTTGATTTCAGCGACGATTTGATCGGGCGATTTATCCTGCGGCAACAACGCGAGCGGCTTTCCGTCAGGCCCGAACAGATAAGCGAGGCGGCTGTGATCAACGATGTAGCCGCCGTCCGGCCGCTTTGGTTCTGCCTGTGAAAAAATCGCGAAGGTTTTTTTCACTGCATCGATCTGTGCGGGCGTGCCGGTGAGCGCGACAAGGCGCGGATAAAAGGCCGCTGCAAACTGCTTCAGCGCGGCTGGCGTATCGCGCACCGGATCGACCGTGATGAAAATCGGTACAATCCGCGCGGACAATTCGGGATCACTTTTGTCGAGCTGACGCATCGCCAGCGCGATATTCTGCACATCAACCGGGCAGACATCAGGGCAATAGCTGTAGCCAAAATAATAGATCTGGTACTTGCCGGCAAAATCGGTGTTGCGGACGGATCGTCCATTCTGGTCGGTCAGCGCAAAAGGACCGCCAATGCGCGCGCCCGCCAGCGGGGCCTGGCTTGCTGTTGCGCGCTGATCCGGCGAGTTGGGGGCAGAGCAGCTGGCGAGCAACACCGCCGAGACCAGCGCCAGCGCGCGATGCATTTTCTCGTTCATGGCGTAGCCAGCCATGATCTGTTATCGATTGGCGTGCAAGTGGTGGGCCTCACTCGGCCGCCATGAACCGGGAAAGCAAAAACAGGGATATGATGCAGTCATGAGGGCAGTGATGCGTAAAACAGTGGTCGCAGTGATAGCTGGAGTGGTCGCCCTCACTGTCGGTGGGGTGGCAGGTGCCCAGATCGGCCAGTCGCCCGGATCAAAATTTCTCACCGCGGTTCGCGAGGAAAAAAATGGCGAGGTGGTCGCTGCCATCAATGAGGGCGGAACGACGATCGTCAACACACGCGATTTTTCCAGCCGCGAAACCGCGCTCCATATCGTCGCGAAGCGCGGGGATGTTTTGTACACGCGCTTTTTGCTGCAAAAGGGTGCTTATCCAGATTTGCGCGATGTGAACGGCAGCACGCCCTTGCTGCTTGCCGTCAGCGCAGGGCATGGCGATCTGATTGCGGTATTCGTGGCCGCCAAGGCGAATGTGAATCAGGGAAATGACAGCGGTGAAACACCGCTGATTAAGGCTGTGCAGCGCCGCGATCTGGCGATGGTTCGTGAGTTAATAGCCGCCGGGGCCGATCCTGATCAGGCGGATTCGCTCGCTGGCAAGTCCGCGCGCGCCTATGCCATTGAGGATAGCCGCACGCCGGGACTGGCAAAAATATTCAATGACACCCCCAAGCGTGAGCGTCGTGCGGTATCAGGGCCAACCCTGTAACGCCGAAATCGCCCATGGGTTAGCCGGGCAGTTGCGCGTCTGGATCGATCGCCTGGATCAGGCGCCGACCGGCGCGACGCGCAAAGGCAAGCGTGCCGCGTTTGCGCACAGCGGGCGGGAGTGGGGCGCTAAATGCTTCCCGCGCAATCGCTGCATCGTACCGATCAGCGATAATGATTCCGGTTCGATCAGGTAAAAAGCTTGGGCCATTGAGCGGTGACACATCAAAACCGCTTGGCACCGCCCAGAAATATCGATCGCAATGCGCGAGATAATCAGTCCATTTTGCATCGCCCAGCAGATCTGCCCGTGACGTTTTTATCTCGACAATCACGATGCCGCCCCGGGAATCAATTGCCATCAGATCCGCGCGCCGCCCCCCATCGAGCGGCACCTCGCCCATGGCGACCAGATCATGCCGCAGCAGCATCCGCGTCACCCCGCGGGCAAGATCTGCGGCCGTTGCTGACGCTGCATCATTGCAGATGACACGGCGGGGATCGGGGAAAGGCTTACCAAGCATTTCCCCGATCTAGAACATTACACGAACAGAATAAAGCCCCGATCAGGCGTGTACCAGCGGTTAGCGGTAGAACACATGTCCGCCGATGGCGGCGACGCGCGTCAACCGCCAGTTTGGCGACACGCGGCGCGCATGGAAGAACATCGCTTTGGCGACGGGGCTTTCCCAATGGCCGTCCATCGCGACCTGCGCCACGGCCATGGCCGTCCGATAACCATTGTTCTTTGGTGAGATGCTGGGCACCCGACCGCCGCGGACGAACGAGAATTGACCGGGCTGGGTGACAACCGCGCAGATGGAGCGCGGGAATCGGCCCGACTGCATCCGGTTGATCACCACATTGGCGACGGCCAACTGGCCATCAAGCGGCTCGCCTTTTGATTCGAAATAGATCGCGCCTGCCAGGCACACCAGATCGGCATCAGCTGAAACCGGCGGATCCTGAGCGGCAACCGCGGCTGCCAATGTTGCATAGCTGCGACGCTCTGCGGGAAAATTGCGATCCACGCTGCGGGGATCATCTGCGATTACCGGGCCGCTGGTTGGTGCCGATAACGGGCCGATTTGGGGCGTTCCGGGCGCTGAAAACACCGATTCGGGTGGCAAAATGTTCGGAATAGTCGAAGAATTGGCATCTTCTGTCGCTGATTGCGCCGAAAAAACCAGTGCCCGGTCGCGTTCGAGAGCGAATCCGGGAGTGCCAGAACCAGCAAGGCTGGCGGCACAGAAAACCGCGATTACGATTGTAGCACGAAAAGAAAACGGCATTGAAACTGCTAAATATGCGGTTGGCGCGCGGTCATGATTGCCACAATTGGCACCATGCCGGGCTTACCCCCCGACTGCGTCACCGGCCGATTTCACACATCAGCACAGCACAACGCCTCATTCGAAGCGCCGTCCTCTCGTTGTGCAGCGCAATATAGTCAACCCATCGCGATCGTTTCAGCGGCGAACCGTTCCGCTTCCGGGATATCCAGTTCAATCACCCACAGATCAGGATCACGCGCCCGGCGGCGCTGCCAATAGGCGGTGACCTGCGCTGGATCATCAACCGGCAATGCTGCAACCGCGACCAATTCAGCCACACCGGACGGGCCGACGCCTCGTTCCAAAACTTTGAAATCATTATCTTTTTTACAGGTGATAATCAGGATTGCGCCAGCCTGCAAATCCCCCTTGGCAAGCACCATAGCCATGCCGCCAGCATCATTTACCCGTCGCAACAAGGCGTTGACCAGCACGGTGCTGGGCAGGCGATCACTCACGCGGGCTGATAGCCGGGCAGGCTGGCGAGCGGAATGCGGGATCGCATGAACGTTCCGGTGCCGCGCGCAACCTCTTCGCCGCTGGCATCAATCAAGCGGGCATCGGCAATCAGCACCCGGCGTTGCCCGCTGATCCAACGCCCTTCGGCGGTGACGGTCCCCTGCGTCATTGGCCGCGTAAACAACAGGTTGAACGCGGTGGTGAGCAGGAATCGGTCGGTGACCAGGCTGTTGGCGGCATAGAAAGCGGCGTCATCGAGCATCTTGAAATAGCTGGTGCCATGCGCTGCACCGCCCGCATGATAATAGCGCGAATCAAGCGCAAACTGGATGCGGGCAATCCCAGATTCGGGAATCACCAGCCGCGAATCGAACAACCGGTTGATGGGCGCTGCGGCGTATAATGATTCGAGCGCCCGAAAATGCGCTTCGGCCCCTTCGGCGGGTGCCGATGGTTCAGGCGGCATTGCGCGCCGCATCGCCAGTCCCGCCCTCGGTTGTCGCCTCATCGCCCGTCCACAGCGCAAACAGGGCGTCAGGAGAGCCCGCGCCGCGCAGCTTGGCGACAAAGCCCCGGTCACGCAGCCGCCGCGATACCCGCGCCAATGCTTTCAGATGGTCTGCGCCGGCATCAAGCGGGGACAACAGCATGAAAACGATATCGACGGGCAGGTCATCAACCGCCTGGAAATCAACCGGCTGGCCGAGCCGCGCGAACGCGCCAATCACCTGGCCGATCCCGGCAATCTTGCCGTGCGGAATCGCCACCCCGCCGCCGAACCCGGTGGACCCCAACCGTTCGCGATCAGCAATCACCGTACCCACCATTCGGCCATCAAGGTCGTGCGCGCGCGCCAGTGCCTGGGCGAGATGCTGCAATGCCGCCTTTTTGTTGGCAGCTGATACGTCATCAAATACTGTCTGCGGCAGCAGCAAATCACTGAAGTTGGTCATCATGGTTCCACATCGCGGCACCGGCGTCGCAAATGGCGCACGATGGGGCGGTGGCGCCGCATAACGCCGTTTACGGTGGAGGGAAAGCGTCAGTTGCCGCGTTGTGGCTCGACCCAGCCAATCGTGCCGTCACCGCGCCTGTACACCATGTTATAGGCACCCGTGCCGGTATTGCGGAACAACAGCGCGGTGGTGTTGCGCAGATCAAGCATCATCACCGCATCGGAAACCGTGCTATCGGGTACATCGACCCGCATTTCGGCGACGACTGCAGGATAGTCCTGGGCTTCGGCTTCCATCGTCTCTTCGCGGAACAAAGTGTATCCTGCGTTGTCGGCCATGCCGTCATCACCGTTTACCGGCTGGCCGCCGTGGCGATCCTTTAACCGGCGCATGTAACGGCGGAGCTGTTTTTCAATCTTGTCTGCCGCGCCGTCAAAAGCCAGATGCGCTTCCATCGCATCGCCGCGTGCCTTCAGCACCAGGCCGTGCATGACGTGCGCAATGATATCGCAGGTAAAGCCAGCGTCATGCGGGCCACGACCGAACGTGGCCTGAGCAGATATGGCGCGCGAGAAATATTTGGCGGCAATGCCCTGTAATCGATCCTGAACACGCTCCCGCAACGCTTCGCCGGTATTTACTTGATGGCCTGAAACGCGGATTTCCATGTCTTTCCTCCTCGATTGGGACAATCAAAACGCTGATCGCCCGGGCAAGCTGGTGCGTCCTTATTGTAACGAACCCCATAGCGGATTGTTCACGCCCTCCATGAACAGCCGGTGGCGATCGGCATCACTGTCGCTGACGGTGAAAACGCGTGGCGGGCGGCTGACGCTGGGCGGCGCAGACGACATCAACACCGGTTCGGCGACGGGATCAGCGACGAGCGTCAGCCCGATCTGGCGCCCACCGGTAAGCTCGACATAGACTTGTGCCAGCAACTGCGCGTCAAGCAGCGCGCCGTGCAAAACCCGGTGACTACGATCAATGCCAAACCGCGTGCAGAGCGCATCAAGCGAGTGTTTCGCGCCAGGGTGCCGGGTGCGTGCCATCGCCACGGTATCGATCATTCGGTCAAGCGACAGGACTTTCCGGCCGATGCGTTTCAGCTCACCGTTGAGGAAACCGAAATCGAAACTGGCATTGTGCGCCACCAAAGGGCTGTCGCCCAAAAAGTCGAGCAGATCGTCACACACATGCCCAAACAGCGGTTTGTCCGCCAGGAACACATCGCTCAGCCCGTGAATCGCCTGCGCTTCGGGGGCCATTGGCCGTTCCGGGTGGAAATAGGCGTGGAAGGTAATCCCGGTCTCAACCCGGTTGATCAATTCTACACAGCCAATTTCGACCAGCCGGTCGCCATTTGAAAAACTAAGGCCGGTCGTCTCGGTATCAAAGACAATCTCACGCATGCCGATACTATTCACCCGTCCCGGCCAACAGGCAAGCGATGACCGCACGTACGGCAGCTCGCGTCTCCAGCAATGGTACATCGGTGGCGATCACAAAGTCCGCCCGCGCGCGCTTTTCGGCATCGGCGTACTGACGGGCAAGGATCGCAGCAAGCCGTTCCGGGCTTTGGCCTGCCCGTGCAAGCACGCGTTGACGCTGCACATCGGCGGCGGCGGACACGACCACAATCTTGTCGACACCCCTGTCACCGCCGGTTTCGAACAGCAACGGCACGTCAAACACAATGATGGGAGCGGCATGATTTTCCGCCAGAAAAGCCGCCCGTTCCGCCCCAACCGCGGGATGCACAATCGCCTCAAGCCGCTTCATCGCCGAATCATCACCGAACACCGCCGCGCCCAGGGCGGCACGATCAACGCCCAGCGGGCCCGTTGTGCCGGGAAAGGCGGCCTCGATCGCTGGAATGAGCGCGCCTGATGCGCCCTGAAGCCGGTGGACGGCCGCGTCAGCATCGAACACCGGAACGCCTTCATCGGCAAACATCGCAGCGACGGTCGATTTCCCCATCCCGATCGATCCGGTCAGCCCAACGGTGATCATAGCAACAGCGCGCGCAATTCATCGTCACGGTCGCGCGGCGGGGCCACCCCGAACAAAATCTCAAACGCCAGTGCCGCCTGCCCGATCAGCATGTCCAGCCCATCAACAATATCAAGATCACGCGCGCGCGCCGCCGCGAGCAACGGCGTTTCAAGCGGGGCATAGACGATGTCGTACACCACGGCGTCATCGGGCAGGGGCCCCAGATCAATCGCCAGCGGTGGTTGCCCCTTCATGCCAAGCGCGCTGGCGTTAACGAGCAGTGCAGCGGGTGGCAGCGGCGCCCCCAGCGGCAGGGCATCCCCCTTTAACCCGAAAGACGCCAGCAATGCCGCCGCTTTCAACACATTGCGGTTCAGCATGGTGACACGTCCAACGCCCAATCGCGACAATGCAAACAGAATCGCCCTGGCGGCACCGCCGGCGCCAATCACCACCACGGGTGCATTGGTCAAATCCATGCCCGAAATCGGCGCATAAAAGCCCCCCGCATCCGTGTTCGTTCCGAAAAAGCCGCCGTGTTCATCCCGGGTAACCAGATTGATCGCGCCGATGCTGGTGCGCACGCCGCCAGGATCAGCAACATGATCCAGCGCCGTTATCTTGTGGGGAATGGTAATGTTGCAACCGCACCAATCGGGATCGGCCATGCGATCAGCAAAATAGCCGGGCAGCGCCGGTGCGGTAACATGAAACGCACGATAATCGGCTTCAATCCCCAGCGAAGCGAGCCAGAAACCATGGATGATTGGCGATTTGCTATGGGCGATCGGATCACCGATTACTTCTGCATAACGGTGCGTCATGACGCCATTGCGCCACGCTGCCGCAAATAGCCGAGCACCGGCAGCAACGGCATGCCAAGGATGGTGAAGTGATTGCCGTCAATCCGGTCAAACAAGGTCACACCGCGCCCCTCAATGCGAAAACACCCGACGCATTGGGCAATGGCGGGCCATTCAGCGTCCAGATAGGCATCAATGAACGTCGCAGATAATGGCCGCACCACCAACTTGGCATGATCGACATGACGCCAAACCGGACGGCCCTGTTCGGCAATCACGGCGGCGCTGATCAATTGATGCGTGCCGCCCGACAATGATTCGAGGTGATATCGCGCGGTTTGGAGGTCAACGGGCTTATCCAGCAACCGGCCGTCCGCACGGGCAACGATGGAATCACTGCCAAGAACAAGGGCTGCCGGGTGGGCCTGCGAGATTTTGACAGCCTTCAGTTCAGCCAGTGCATCGGCGATGTCGCGCGGGGGATGACCGGCGGCCAGCAATGCTGCCTTGACGCCAGCCTCATCCACATGGGCGGGCACGGCATCATAATCGACCCCGGCGGCATCAAGCATCGCCCGGCGAGAGGCGCTTTGCGAGGCAAGGATGACTTTCATTTAGTATCGACCCGCTCATTGACGAGGGAGATGATCGCCGCGGCAGTTTCCTCAATCGACCGCCGGGTGACATCAATCACCGGCCAGCCATTATCGGCGAACATCCGTCGGGCAAAGGTAACTTCATGCGTTACGGCTTCTTGATCGACATAGGCGGTTTCGGGGGCCTGGTTCAGCGACAATAACCGGTTGCGTCGAACTTGGATAAGCCGGTCCGCACTGGTCGTAAGGCCGATGACCATCGGATTTTTCAACGAAAAAAGCGCTGGTGGCGGTGGCACCTCAACGACAATCGGGATGTTTGCGGTCTTATATCCACGATTGGCCAGATAGATTGCGGTCGGGGTTTTGGATGATCGCGATACACCGGCCAGCACGATGTCGGCATCCTCCCAATCCTCCCAGCCAATCCCGTCATCATGGGCAATGGTGTAATGGATCGCCTCAACCCGCGCGAAATAGGCCGCATCAAGCACGTGCTGACGCCCCGGCCGCGCCTTGGCCTGCTGACCAAGCAGCCCTGATAGCGCATCGGTGACGGAATCGAGCGGCGCAACGGCTGACAGGCCAAGCGCACGGCACTGAGCCTCTAGCGTGCGGCGGGTTTGCAAATTGACCAGGGTAAACAGCACAAGCCCTGGATTCTGCGCAATTTCCTGAACGATCCGCTCAAGATGGGCTTCGCTGCGGACCATTGGCCAGAAATGCCGGATCGTCTCGACATCATCATATTGCGCAAGCGCCGCCTTGGCGATGTTCTCCAGCGTCTCACCGGTGGAATCCGACAGCAAATGAAGGTGCAACCGCATCAACGGAACAGATTTGTGGACAACATGGGGACAATGGCTAGCGCAACCCGGCCAGAGCGCCAAGCGCTGTCAGCGCTGTGGATTGATCAAGCTTCATCCACAAAGCCATCGACAGGCCTCGAAAACATCCACAGCCTGTGGGTCGCGAGGACGATTCAGCCAGAATCGCCGGATTGCTGCTGGAATTGGGGCCACTAGCAAGGCTTGGCTGTTGGCATTATCGGGATAGCTGCATAAGCCCCGATATCCACGGTGCCATCACATCAACATCCCTTTTAAGATTCTTCTTGATAGATAAAGCAGGAGAGAGACGCTGTCCGACCATAAGCCATTGCTGGCGACGCTGCGCGGAGAACGCCAAACCATTCCGCCGATTTGGCTGATGCGGCAAGCTGGCCGGTATCTGCCGGAATATCGCGCATTGCGGGCGGAAAAGGGCGGTTTCCTTGATCTGGTGAATGACAGTGATGCCGCAGCAGAAGTGACTGTTCAGCCGTTGCGCCGCTTTGGTTTCGACGGTGCCATCTTGTTTTCAGACATATTGATGGTGCCATCCGCCATGGGCCAGATGCTGAGTTTTGGCGTTGGTGAGGGCCCCGCGCTGGCGCCGCCGCTGGTGGATACCGCGCTGAGCGCGCTTGAGGCGGTACCAGCGCGGTTGGAGCCGGTTTATGGCACCGTGCGCAAGGTTGCTGCCATGTTGTCGCCGCAGACAACCTTTCTGGGCTTTGCAGGCAGCCCCTGGACCGTTGCGACCTATATGGTGGCTGGCCATGGCAGCAAGGACCAGGCCGAGACCCGGCGTTACGCTTACCGCGACCCGCAGGCTTTCGCCGAGATTATCGATGCCATTGCGGCCTTGACGGTTGAATATGTCGGCAAGCAAATCGAAGCAGGCGTTGAAGCCGTCCAGCTGTTCGACAGCTGGTCGGGCAGCCTTTCACCGGCGCAGTTTGAACGGTGGGTGATCGCGCCGAACGCGGCAATTACAGCGGCGCTGCATGCGCGTTATCCTGATACGCCAATTATCGGTTTTCCAAAGGGCGCAGGGGCAAAATTGGAGGCCTATGCCCGCGAAACCGGTGTCGATGCCCTTGGTTTGGATGAAACGCTTGATCCGGTCTGGGCCAATGCCACGATTCCACAGGATATGCCGGTGCAGGGTAATCTTGATCCATTGGCATTGATAACCGGCGGTGAAACGCTCGATTTGGCGATTGACCGGATCATGGCGGCATTCCCTGATCGCCCGCATGTCTTTAATTTGGGGCACGGTATCTTGCAGGATACGCCGATCAGCCATGTTGATCGGTTGCTGGCACGCGTGCGGGGAGCGGTTTGATGGTGGGATGGCTCGGCAATGCCTATTTATGGGTGAAGGCGGCGCATCTGATTTTCGTGATTTTCTGGATGGCCGGACTGTTCATGCTGCCCCGGTTCTTGGTGTATCATCAAGAAGCCGTAGCGGGTTCCGCTGAAGCAGCGATTTGGGCCGAGCGGGAGCAGAAATTGCGCTCGATCATCCTGACGCCTTCGTTGCTGATCGTCTGGGTGCTTGGCCTGGCGCTGGCTGCGCAACTGGGGCTGTTCAGCGGTGTTAGCGGGCTTGGCTGGTTGCATATCAAATTGCTGCTGGTGCTGGGTCTGACGGCGTATCACGGCTATATTAGCGGCTATTCAAAGAAACTTGCCAAGGGTGTTCAATCGCTTACCGGACGCCAGCTGCGCTTGCTTAATGAAGTGCCGGGGGTTTCTGCAGCGCTGATTGTTGTGCTGGCGATCGTTCAACCCTTTTGAAGCTTGCTTGACTTCGCCCCGGGCGACCCTTAATTCGCGATTATTCCTCTCGGGCGGCAATTTGCCGCGCGCTGGCCCTCCCTTCAGCATCGTCGCGTTTTCCCTTCGCAGACTGACGCTTTTTTCCGCAAAAACTGTTACGACCGGATCGTGCCCATGCATCTTGCAGACCTGAAAAAGAAAAAGCCGGCCGAACTGGTCGAAATGGCGGAATCGTTGGGTATTGAGAGCGCGTCGACGCTCCGTAAGCAGGATTTGATGTTCGCTATCCTGAAAATTCAGGCTGAAAATGGCGAGCAGATTATGGGCCTTGGCACGATTGAAGTGCTGCCCGACGGCTTTGGTTTCCTGCGCAGCCCCGAAGCAAATTATCTCGCCGGCCCTGATGATATCTACATCTCGCCCAATCAGGTTCGTAAATTCGGCCTGCGGACAGGCGATACCGTGGAAGGCGAGATCCGCGGTCCCAAGGATGGCGAGCGCTATTTCGCGCTGGTGCGGTTGACCTCGGTTAACTTCGATGACCCCGATGTCGTTCGCCACCGCGTGAATTTTGACAATCTGACGCCGCTTTATCCTGATGAGAAGCTGACGCTCGATCCCTTTGACCCCACGGTCAAGGACAAGTCAGCCCGCGTGATTGATATTGTCGCGCCGCAGGGCAAGGGCCAGCGCGCGCTGATCGTGGCGCCACCTCGCGTCGGCAAGACGATGCTGCTGCAGAATATTGCCCGTGCGATTACCGATAATCACCCCGAAGTGTTCCTGATCGTGCTGCTGATCGACGAGCGGCCTGAGGAAGTGACCGATATGCAGCGATCAGTGAAGGGGGAGGTGATTTCCTCTACCTTTGACGAACCTGCGCAGCGCCACGTCCAGGTTGCCGAAATGGTTATCGAAAAGGCCAAGCGGCTGGTGGAGCACAAGAAGGATGTGGTGATCCTGCTCGATTCGATCACCCGGCTCGGTCGCGCCTACAACACGGTCGTGCCAAGTTCGGGCAAGGTGCTGACCGGCGGTGTGGACGCCAACGCTCTGCAGCGCCCAAAGCGCTTTTTTGGTGCCGCGCGCAACATTGAGGAGGGCGGTTCACTGTCGATCATCGCGACCGCGCTGATTGATACCGGAAGCCGGATGGACGAAGTGATCTTTGAAGAATTCAAGGGCACCGGCAATTCGGAAATCGTCCTGGATCGCAAGGTTTCCGACAAGCGCATCTTCCCGGCAATGGATGTCGGCAAATCGGGCACGCGCAAGGAAGAGTTGCTGGTCGACAAGGGCAAGCTGTCGAAAATGTGGGTCCTTCGCCGCATCCTGATGCAGATGGGCACAATCGACGCGATGGAATTCCTGCTCGACAAGATGAAGGATTCCAAGACGAACGAAGATTTCTTTGATTCGATGAACCAATAGGCCTCAGGGTCGCCAGCCGGAGAATCGTCAATGTGGGCTCTGCTTGCTGCTGAACCGATGTCGATGAACTATTTGTGGGATCACATTCTTGCTGATTTCGCGAACATCGGTTCATTGTCTGCGTTGACGGCATTTGCCACGGTGGTGCTGCTCGATGTGGCGCTGGCTGGCGATAATGCGATCATTGTCGGCGCGCTCGCGGCTGGGTTGCCCGCTGCACAGCGCAAGCAAGTCATCGCAATTGGCATATTCGCGGCGCTGGTTCTGCGGATCGTGTTCGCGGTTGCGGTTTTGTATGGTTTGGAGAGTTTCAAGCAATATGGCTTGGTGTTTGGCGGCGGGTTGCTGCTGTTGTGGGTTGCGTGGAAAATGTACCGCGAGCTTCAGCCGCAAACCGGTTTGGCCGAAGACGAGCTGGGCGGGATAAAACCACCAAAAAGCTTTATCGCTGCCGCCTGGGCTGTGGCTGCCGCTGATGTGTCGATGAGCCTTGATAACGTCCTGGCGGTCGCCGGGGCGGCGCGCGAGCATCCGGGGATCATGGTGATCGGATTGATCCTGTCCGTCGGGTTGATGGGTGTGGCCGCGAATATAATCGCGAAATATATTGAGCGTTATCGCTGGATTGCGTGGATTGGCCTGATCATCATCGTCTATGTCGCCGGACGGATGATTTATGAGGGCTGGTTTGACGTTCAGCCAATGTTGCAGCCGATGGTTCAGGCCGTCGCTTGATTATCTAGCTGACCGAAATCCAGCTACCCGAAATCCAACTGTCCTGATGGGGCCGGTGCATATCGTTGCTCATGGGCCAGCAACCACGCTTTGGTCACAGGTCCGTTGCCCCCGGAATAGGCACCCAGCACCCCGCCAGCCGCCAAAACCCGGTGGCAGGGCACGATGATGGGCAAGGGGTTGCGCGCGCAGGCCTGGCCAATCGCGCGGGGGCTTGAATTAAGCATGCGGGCAAGCGCCCCATAGCTCGTTGTTGCGCCAAAGCTGATCGCGATCATCCCCTGGCGCAGGGCGTTTCCCCGATGACTTTCCAGCGGCAGTAATGGCAGATCAAAATCTCGCCTGGTTCCGTTAAACCATTCATGTAATTGAGTTTGTGTGGCATTCAACAGCGGCGAAACGGGCGCGATCAGGGCATTGCCCTGCTCGATTGACAGCGAGATAAGATGCGTTGTGGTGGCAACAACACGCACCACGCCGATGGGCGTTGCGATAATGGCCTGATCGCGCGCATACATGGGGGGATTATGGCGCGCAGCCAATCAATGCTCAAGCGAAGTGGGACCGGGCGATGAAGATCAATGTCGAGGTGGAATGCACCCCAGAGGAAGCGCGACGGCTGATGGGGCTGCCCGATTTCACGCCAGTCCATGAAAAATACATCGCGACGCTCACTGATTCGATGGAGGGTAAGATCAAGCCTGAAATGCTGGAAGCGGTAATGCGCAGTTGGGCACCGATGGGCGAGGCGGGCATGAACTTTTGGCGCCAGTTGTTCGATGGATCGATCAAGCCGAAGAGCTAGGCAGTGACAAGTGCCAATGACACGATCTTTGCGGTAGCGAGCGGGCAGCCACCAGCAGCAATTGCCATCATGCGGATCAGCGGGCCTAATGCTGTCGCGGCGGCGACGGGAATTGCCGGGCCACTGCCATCCCCGCGCCACGCATCGTTGCGGGCATTGCGGGAGCCCATGACGGACGATTTGCTTGATCGTGCATTGGTGATCCATTTTCCCGGCCCCGCAACGGCGACCGGCGAGGACGTGGTTGAACTTCATCTCCACGGCGGGCGGGCGGTGATTGCGGCGGTCGCAGTGGCGCTTGGTAGCATGCCGGGGCTGCGCCCTGCGGAAGCGGGGGAGTTTACGCGGCGGGCGTTGATGTCGGGGCGGATCGACCTGGCCGAGGCCGAAGGGCTTGGTGATTTGCTGACCGCACAAACCGAGTCGCAACGCCGTGCCGCAATCGCATCAGTTGACGGTTCGGTTAGCCGGGCGGTGGCCGGTTGGTCTGCGCGGCTGCTGGAGATATCGGCGCAAGTTGAAGCCGCGCTTGATTTTTCTGATGAAGATGATGTTGGCGAAGCGCCGGTAAATGCCATCCACGCTTCGGCGGCGCTGCTGGCGGCTGATTTGGCAACGATATTGGCTGCCCCCCCGGTTGAACGGCTCCATCACGGGATCAGCGTGGTTCTGGCCGGTCCACCCAATAGTGGAAAGTCGACGTTGCTGAACGCGCTGGCTGATCGTGATGTATCGATCGTCTCCCCAATTGCGGGCACGACGCGCGACCGGATTGAGGCGGGGGTGGTGCGCGATGGTGTTGCCTATCTGTTGACAGACACCGCAGGGCTGGCCGTCGCCACCGACGATCCGATTGAAGCAATGGGGATTGAACGCGCGCGGGCATCGCTGGCGACGGCGGACATCATTTTGTGGCTGGGCGATGACGCTCCAGAAGCTGGGCGCTCTGCACTATGGCTATGGCCGCGTGCAGATATTGCGGCGCGGTCAGCCACTGTGCCGGAGGGGCGGATTGCGGTTTCGGCGCAATCTGGCCTGGGGCTGGATAGATTATGGGCGAGGATTGGTGATACTGCCCGGGCGCTGCTCCCGCGTGATGACCAACTGGCGCTTAATCACCGCCAACGTGGTTTGTGCGGCGATTGCGCTGCGGCATTGGCGGGGATTGACGGACAAGATGACCTGCTGATCATCGCGGAACAATTGCGGCTTGCGCGCGCTGCGTTGGACCGGATTACGGGTGCGACCCATGTGGAGGCGATGCTTGATGCGCTGTTCGGGCGGTTCTGCATCGGGAAGTAATGTTCCACGTGGAACGCTTTGCGCCGAACGCTTTTGACTTGCGGCACGACAGCGCATAGCGGACGGCGATGGACTTTGACGTGATCATCATCGGCGGCGGGCATGCGGGGACCGAGGCGGCGGCAGCGGCTGCCAGGCGTGGTGCGCGTACGGCGCTGATCAGCTTCGATTGTGAGCGCATCGGCGCAATGTCGTGCAATCCGGCGATTGGCGGGCTTGGCAAAGGCCATCTCGTGCGCGAAGTGGACGCGTTTGACGGCCTGATTGCCCGGGCCACCGATGCAGCGGGCATCCATTACCGAATGCTCAACCGCAGCAAGGGCACCGCCGTTCAGGGCCCGCGCGTGCAGGCCGATCGCAAGCTTTATGCGCGTGCAATCCAATCGATGCTGGCGCGGCAGGCGGGGCTGGAGATTGTTGCGGGAGAGGCCAAATTGCTGACCGTGGCGGATGACAGGGTTACCGGCGTCGTTTTGGCCGATGGTCGTACGCTGGCATCGCGCGCGGTGGTTCTGGCGACGGGCACGTTTCTGGGCGGGCGGCTGTTCTGTGGCGATCAACGCGATGCCGGCGGACGCTGGGGTGAACAGGCCGCGACGGTGCTGGGTCACCAGCTGCGCGCGCTTGGATTGCCGATGGCGCGGCTCAAAACCGGTACGCCGCCCAGGCTAGATGGGCGTACGATTGATTGGGCTCGGCTCGACGAACAACGATCTGACGCCGATCCTTGGACCATGTCACCATTGACGCAGAGTCGTGCGTTGCCGCAGCTGTTCTGCGCCGTCACGCGAACCAACCCAGATACCCATGCCATTATCCGTTCGGGGCTGGACCGTTCCCCGTTGTTCACCGGGGCAATCGGGGCGGCCGGTCCGCGCTATTGCCCGTCGATTGAGGACAAGATTCACCGATTCGCTGACCGTGACGGGCACCAGATATTTCTGGAGCCAGAGGGTCTCGACGATCACCTCGTCTATCCCAACGGCATTTCGACGTCATTGCCTGCCGATATTCAGGCCGCGCTGATTGCGTCAATCGAGGGGTTGGAGCGGGCACGAATTGTGACGCCGGGCTATGCGGTGGAGTATGACCATATTGACCCGCGCGCGCTGACGCCGACATTGGCGCTGCAGGCGATGGCTGGACTATTCTGCTGTGGGCAGATCAACGGCACGACGGGATATGAAGAGGCAGCGGGGCAGGGGTTGCTGGCGGGGCTGAACGCGGCGGCGCATGCCTTATCCCTGGCCCCCGTTATTCTTGATCGGGCCAGCAGCTATCTGGGGGTGATGATTGATGATCTGGTGCTGCAGGGGGTAACCGAGCCGTACCGGATGCTCACGGCGCGGGCAGAATATCGTCTCCGCCTGCGCGCTGATAACGCCGAGACACGATTGTACCCGATTGCCCTGGCGGCGGGGTGCCTTGGTGATGCCCGGCAGCAGCGGCTTGCGGCGCGCGCCCATGCGCGGCAGTTGATCGAAGAGGCGCTGGCAGTGCCCTTGCCGTCGCGTATGCTTTTGGCGGCGGGTGCGCCGGTTGTTGATGATGGGGCAACCCGGTCCGGCTATGACTGGCTTCGGTTCCCGGGTGTGCACATTGGCCATGTTGCCCCGCAGCTTGCTGGGGTCCACGATCAAGCGTTGATCGATGAAATCGCCGAGGATGCGCGATATGCGCCTTATATCAATCGCCAGGATTCAGAGATTGCGGCGATCCGCCGAGACGAATCGCTACCGATTCCGATGGATTTTAATTTCGGCGCAGTATCAGGCCTGTCGAATGAAATGGTGGAGCGGCTTGGCGTGGCGCGTCCGGTGTCTCTGGCAGCAGCGGGTAGGGTTCGGGGGATAACCCCTGCGGCCTTGTCGGCTATTCTGCTCCACGTGCGCAAGCGGGCCGCATGACCGAGGAAGAGGCAAGGGCGTGGATCAGCGCGCGGTACGATGTTTCACGTGAAACGCTTTTGCGGCGCTTTGCCGACGCCGTCGTGGCGGAGACAGCGAACCAGAATCTAATCTCGGCATCAAGCATTGGTCAGCTCTGGGCGCGGCATATTGTCGATTCGGCGCAGCTTGTCGCGTTTGCGGGGAAGCACGACGGTCCATGGATAGATATCGGGACAGGGGCGGGCTTTCCCGGTCTCGTGGTGAGCATTCTCGTTGATCGGCCCGTGGTGCTGATCGAGCCAAGGCGCAAGCGCGCTGCCTTTCTGGAGGCTGTTGTCGCTTCGCTGGGGCTATCCCCGCGGGTCGCGGTTGTTTGTGCGCGCGCCGAGCAATATCGGGGCACCGCGGCGGTAATTTCCGCCCGTGCACTGGCGGCACTACCGGAAGCGCTGGCGACGGGCGCGCATTTATCCACAACAAAGACGGCGTGGATATTGCCAAAGGGCCCTCGCGCAGACGAAGAAGTGGCAGCCGCGCGCCAGACATGGCATGGGACGTTTCACGTGGAACAGAGCATTACTGATCCACATTCGCTCATCATCACCGCAAAGGGTGTTGCCCGACGATGAAGTGTATTGCGATCGCAAACCAAAAAGGCGGTGTGGGCAAGACCACTACCGCAATCAATCTGGGCACGGCGCTTGCCGCCACCGGAATGCGTGTTCTGCTGATCGATCTTGATCCGCAGGGCAATTGCTCCACCGGGTTGGGCATAAACCGCGCCGATCGTGATCGGTCTTCCTATGATCTGCTGATTGGTGAGGCGGCGCTGGAGGATAGCTATATCCCCACGCGCGTTCCGAATTTGGATATCGTGCCGGCCACGGCCGACCTGTCAGGCGCCGAAATTGAGCTGGTCGAATTTGATGAACGCACCCACCGTCTCGACAAAGTGTTCTCGCGGGCGGGTGACCGGTGGGATGTGGTGCTGATTGATTGCCCGCCCTCACTCGGGCTGTTGACGATGAATGCCATGGTGGCGGCAGATTCGCTGTTGGTGCCGTTACAGTGCGAATTTTTCGCGCTGGAGGGGCTTAGCCAGCTGCTCAACACTGTCGAACGGATTCGCACCCGCTTTAACCCGGGCTTGTCGATCCTGGGCGTCGCGCTGACCATGTATGATCGCCGCAACCGATTGACCGAGCAGGTGTCCGAAGATGTGCGGGCCGTGCTGGGCAAGGTTGTGTTTGATACCGTGATCCCCCGTAATGTTCGCCTGTCTGAGGCACCGAGCCACGGGTTGCCCGCGCTGATCTATGATCACCGCTGCCCCGGATCAGAGGCCTATATTGCGCTGGCGCGTGAATTGATCGCGCGGTTGCCGAAAACAGCGCCAAGGGACGCCCAAGCTGCATGACCGAATCCACTGACGTCGCTGTGCCCGCGCCCACCGCCGCGATTCGCAAGGCGCGCCCTGGATTGGGCCGGGGGCTGAGCGCGCTGATGGGCGACATCCAGCGCGAGGAACCCGTCGCGCCCGGTGCCGCGCCGGGGCCAGGATTACGCATGCTGCCGGTTGGCTCGCTGTCACCCCATCCGGATCAGCCACGCCGTCGCTTTGATGAAGCGGCGCTGGACGAGCTGGCGAATTCGATTGCGGCACGCGGATTGATCCAGCCCATCGTTGTGCGGCCGTTTGGCAAGGGGTTTCAGATTGTCGCCGGTGAACGCCGCTGGCGCGCAGCGCAACGTGCGCGGCTTCACGAAGTACCTGTTATCATTAGGGACTTTGATGACGCAGAGACGCTGGAAGTCGCCCTGGTTGAAAATATCCAGCGGCAGGATCTGAACGCGATTGAAGAAGCAGAGGCTTATTCGCGGCTGGTGGGTGATTATGGCCATACGCAGGAGGCTTTGGCCAAGATTGTCCATAAATCGCGCAGCCATGTCGCCAATCTCATGCGCTTGCTGGAATTGCCCGCGCCGGTGCAGACCATGGTTGTCGAAGGCCAGATCAGCATGGGCCACGCCCGCGCGATGATTGGCGCTGCCAATGTCGAGGCGCTGGCGCGTGATGTTATTGCCCGGCAATTATCGGTCCGCGAAACCGAAAAACTGGCCCGCGCCGCCAAGCCGGATACCGGCCGGGCCACTCGCGCCGCAGGGCAGGGGCCTGATCATGATATTGCCGCACTGGAAAATCAGCTTGCCGATTTGCTCGGCCTTTCGGTGCGGATTGCGTTTAGTGCCAAGGGCGGCACGCTGACGTTGGGATATTCGACGCTCGATCAGCTCGACATGATCTGCCAGCGGTTGAGCGGCGACCAGCTTTAACAACAAGCAGCTTCAGCGCTGGCGCTGTACTGCGCGCGCAACCGCAATGCATGCCGCTTCTGCCAAAACCGGACCCGCCGTTGCGGCGGCCATCATGGCGCGCTCGGCCTGGCGGACATGATCGATCGCCCCGCTGAGCTTGACGGCATTCCATTGGCGTAACGCACGGCCAGTGCTCGCTTTTTCCTTGAAAAACACCCGTGGCCCTTCAATCACGCTGGCAATTGATGCGCCGCCTGCGATGTCCGCCTGAAGCTCGGCGAGCGTCATCAACCGCCGCACCAGCCCGCGCAAGACAGGGATGGGGGATATGCCCGCCTCCGCCAGACGCGCCAGTTCGTGGCCAAGCGTCGCCGGATCGCCCGCAATCGCGGCCTCGATCGCGCGGCCCATTTCGGCATCGCCCACATCTGCCCCGACGGCATCGATGGCCTGGTCATCAAGCGTCGCCGGGCGTTCGGGTGCCGCATCCAGATACAGCGCGAGCTTTTCGATTTCCCGGGTCAGTATCGCGCGGTCGCCACCGGCGGCGGCGAACAGGCGACCAGCGGTCCCGCCGGTTGTGCGCAATCCATGTTCGCTGGCAATTGCAGCGGCGAGCCGATCTGCGTCGGCGGCTTCGGGCAGATAACAGGCAAAGCTCATGGCATTGGCGGCGGCAATCGCCAGTTTCACCACCTTGCCTGAAGCCTTTAACGATGGGGCAATCGCCACAACCGGGTTGCCGGCGCGCTCCGCTGCCAACAACAGGGCGAGCGCATCATGGCTTTCCTCGCCAAGGCTGGTCACGCGAATATAGCGCGCGCCGCCAAACAGCGACAATGACGCGGCCTCTGCCGCCAGTCGCCCCACATCCCCCTTCAGCGCGGCACCGTCCAGGTCGATTCGTTCTGCCTCAGGCCCCATGGCGCGCCCAAGCCGCAACGCCAGATCGCGCGCGCCCGATTCGTCAGGGCCGTGGAGCAAGTACAGCCGGATTGCCGGGTTTGCGCTATCCAGCGCCTGACGCATCTGATTGGCGTTGACCTTCACGGTCCGGTTGGGCTCGTCCGTTCGGCATAGAGCGCCACGCGTGCGACAATTTGGTCCGCGACGATCGCCGACAGCCGCTCCAATGCGGTGTTTTCCCCCGCGATAGTTGCATATTCCGATCCGACGACATCAATGCCCGCATCAGAACCTGCTGTTGCGTCGAGCAACACGGCGCCATTTGCCAGATCGATCAGCTGATAGCGCGCGCGCAGCGTGCGCCGTTCGCGGGTGATGGTATCGTCAAGCCGCACGCCCAGCCCGATGATCCGATCATCGAGCCGCACTTCGAGCCGGTAAAGCGCCTTTGACCCCGGTGTGGCCGCCAGCCGATCCCGCACGGCATTGCCAACCAGATACCCCGCCTGCCCCTCAATCGGCGCAATTTCCACCTGCGCCAGCACCGAGGCAACCTTGCCACCACTGCCGCCTGCATAGAGTGGCCGCAGCGTACACCCGGCAAGCGCCAGGGTGAGGAGCAACAGGGGGGCAAGCCGCTTCATACGACCAGATTGACCAGGCGATCGGGGACGACAATGATCTTTTTCGGCGCTGCGCCGTCCAGCACGCGCTGGACATGGGCATTGGCGAGCGCCATTGCCTGCACCGCGTCGCGTGACATGCCCTTGGCCACCACTTGTTTGTCGCGAAGCTTGCCGTTGATCTGGATCGCGATTGTCACTTCGTCCTCCACCAGCAGCGCGGGATCAACCTTGGGCCACGACGCATCGGCAATCAATCCCTCGCCGCCAAGCGATGCCCAGGCTTCCTCGGCGACATGGGGCACCATCGGCGATACCAGCTTCAACAGCCCCTGGATGGCGGCGGTGCGCGATGCAGAGGGCGGCGCACGGTCAATCGCATTGGTCAGCTCGTACAGCCGCGCCACCGCCTTGTTAAAGCCCAGCGCCTCTATATCCGCACTGACACCGGCGATCGTCTGGTGGAGCTTACGATCAAGCGCGATGTCCTGGCCCTCAGCGCCGGTTTGCGCGCCGCTTTCGGACTGGAGCAGCCGCCATAGCCGCTGGATATAGCGCCACGATCCCTCAATCCCCGATTCGCTCCACGGCAGATCGCGCTCTGGCGGCGAGTCTGACAGCATGAACCAGCGCACAGCGTCGGCACCATATTGTTCGACAATCGGTTCGGGATCGACGGTGTTCTTTTTCGATTTCGACATCTTCTCGATGCGACCGACGGTGACGGGCTTACCGCCCGTGCGCTCAACCAACAGGCCGTCAATGCTGGCGATGTCATCGGGCGACAGCCATTGGCCGTCGACTGACTTATAGGTTTCGTGGGTCACCATGCCTTGCGTGAACAGCCCGGCAAAGGGTTCAGCGACCTTCAGCCGACCGATATGCTGCAGCGCGCGCGTCCAGAACCGCGCATAGAGCAAGTGGAGAATCGCATGCTCCACACCGCCAATATACTGGCCCACGGGCAGCCAAGCCTCAGCCTCAGCCTGATTGAATGGCTGGTCGGTGGGCTGGCTGGCAAAGCGGATGAAATACCAGGACGAATTGACAAAGGTATCCAGCGTATCGGTTTCGCGCCGCGCATCTGCACCGCATGACGGGCAGGGAACATGCTTCCATGTCGGGTGCCGATCGAGCGGGTTGCCGGGGATGTCAAACGTCACGTCATCGGGCAGCACCACCGGCAATTGCTCACGCGGCACTGGCACCGCGCCACAGGCATCGCAGTGGATGATCGGTATTGGCGTGCCCCAGTAACGCTGGCGGCTGACGCCCCAATCGCGCAGACGGAAGATCGTGCGGCCCGTGCCCCAGCCATCATCCTCTGCCCGGCGGATCACGGTGCGCTTGGCATCCTCGATGTCCATCCCGTCAAGGAAATGCGAATTCACCAGCGTGCCGGGGCCAGTATACGCAGTATCACCTTGAAAAACCGGTGTTTCTTCATGACCGTCAGAGACAACGCGGGTGACGGGCAGGCCGTATTTGCGCGCGAAATCAAGGTCGCGCTGGTCATGCGCGGGCACGCCGAACACCGCGCCGCTGCCATATTCCATCAGCACGAAATTGGCGATGTACACCGGCAACTGCCAGTTCGGATCAAACGGATGCGTCGCGGTCAGCCCGGTATCAAAGCCCAGCTTTTCCTGGGTTTCAATCTCCGCTGCGGTCGTACCGCCTTTGCGACAGCGTTCGATAAAGGCAGCGGCATCAGGGCTTGTCTCGGCGGCGGCGCGCGCAATCGGGTGATCGGCGGCGACCGCGACGAAGCTGGCGCCAAAAATCGTGTCGGGCCGGGTGGTGAACACCTCAACATCACCGCCGTTCGACAGAGCGAACCGAAATGCCAGCCCTTGGCTGCGCCCGATCCAGTTTTCCTGCATCAGTTTGACCTTGTCGGGCCACGCATCCAGCCCCCCGAGCCCGGCGAGCAGATCATCGGCAAAATCGGTGATTTTCAGGAACCACTGGTTCAGCTTGCGGCGCTCAACCAGCGCGCCGGATCGCCAGCCGCGCCCATCGATTACCTGTTCATTGGCCAACACGGTCATGTCGACCGGATCCCAGTTCACCGCCGATTCGCGCCGATACACCAGCCCGGCGGCCAACAGATCAAGAAACAGGGCCTGTTCATGCCCGTAATATTCGGGTTCGCAGGTAGAAAGCTCCCGCGACCAATCAAGCGCAAAGCCCAATTGCTTGAGCTGGCGGCGCATATTGGCAATGTTGGCGCGGGTCCAGTCGCCCGGGTGGACGCCCTTTTCCATCGCGGCATTTTCGGCTGGCATGCCAAATGAATCCCACCCCATCGGGTGCAACACATCATGGCCCGTCATCCGACGATAGCGCGCCAGCACATCGCCCATCGTGTAATTGCGGACATGGCCCATATGGATGCGCCCCGATGGATAGGGAAACATCTCAAGCACATAAGATTTTGGCCGGTTGCCGCCCGCTGGCGATGCGCCTGATGTGACCGCAAAGGTCTGGCGCTCGTCCCAGATCGCCTGCCAGGCCGCGTCCGCCTTCAGCGCGTTGAAGCGCGGCGCCGTTGTCATCCGATCAGCCGGCGATGGCGGTGCGCCGCAAATCGCGGGCCCGGGTCAGAATAATATCTTCCAGCTTTTGCGCGGTGGCCGCGCGCACCGGCGCGTCAATCCATTCGCTGTTGCGGTTGATCTGGCGTTGAACGGCAACGCGCAGCGCATCGGCACGCAAATCGCGATCCAGGATGGAAATCGTTACCTTCATCCGCTCGGCGGGGGAGGCTGGGTTGATGTACCAGTCGCTGACGATCACGCCGCCGTTTGAATCGGTTTGCAGCAACGGCATGAAGCTGATCGTGTCGAGCGAGGCGCGCCACAGATAGCTGTTCACGCCAATCGTGGTGATTTGCGATGCGGCCAGATCGCCGCGAGGCCGATCCTTCGAGCCGCCGCCACAGGCAACGAGAGGAAGGGCGAGCGAGGCCACGAACGCGGTGCGCAACAGGCGGGTCATGGGCTATTCCCTGGACGAATGAAAAATAATCCTCTGGCCTCTACAGATCGTATCGCCAGCCCGCAAGCATGGCGCACAATGACTGAACGACCGGTTGATAGCGCGTGGATTGTGGGCGGATTGCAACACTCTGTCCACAAAGCGACATCGCCCGGTGGTGCTGCGTTCGCAAATCCCTATAGGGAATATTCGGAGTCGAGGGATTCGCCGTGCTGAAGCGCCGTATCATTGCTGGATCCATATTGGGGACGTTGATCGTCGCCGGTCTGGTTGTGCCAGCATTCGGCGCGTCAGAGGGTGCCCGCCGTCTGGTGCCCGCCGAGCGCGCCATTACCCGCAGCTTTGCAACCTTCACGCCTGCGTCAGCCGATCCAAAGCTTGCCGCTTTGCTCGCCCGCAGCGGCATCAGCGACAGTGATTTCCGCTTCACGCCGTCTGAAACGCGCCGCAACGGCAGCCGGGCAGTGACGGTGGCGGTTCGCGCGCGCTCAATTACGGTATCGCGCGACTCGCAGACGGCTGGTGCCGCCGAATTGGCGCCAGGCGCATCAATCGGGCTTGCGCCGATTGCGTATAATCTGGGCGTGTCGGTGGGCTGGAAGCGTTTTGCGCTGTCGGGTGATGTTGCCCGGCTTGATCTGGGTGGCGCGCCGGGCAGCCGCGAATCACTGGGTGTTGGCGTTAGTTTTTCGGGCAAGCGCGCATCGGCCCGCTTGCGCGCAACCGCTGATCGGCCGCTGGGCGATGCGCCGAAATTTATCTCGGACGATCCCAGCATGGCGATTGACGTGGGCGGCGCCTATTCGGTGGCGCGCAATATCGATCTGACAGCCGGGCTTCGTTACAAGCGCGAACTCAACAACCGGCTCGACCGGTTGTCCGATAACCGGCGTGATAGCCAGGCCGTTTATATCGGTACTGCGCTGCGGTTCTAATCCGGGGGCTTAGTCTCAGGACCTGCGACCACCGACATCGAGAATTTCTGGTTCAATCCAGGCATCAATCGCAGCCCAACCGTGAAATCCAGCAGATTTCAGCTGCCTTGAATGGCGTTTTTGAACCCCGCCAAGGGCGATTGCCGGCATATCCGCCTGTCGCGCAAGCGATGCCGCGCGGGCAAGCCCCAGCGTTCGCGCCCCCGGATGCGACCGGGTCGCAAAAACCGGTGAGATCAGCACCATATCGGCCTTTGCCCGGTTCGCGGCGATCAGCTCTGGCAGATTATGTGCCGGCCACGTCAGGATGCCCCGCGCGCGTTTTGCTGATCGCCCATGGATGCCCGCATTCCCTGGCCCAAGACCATCGCTCCCGGCCACGATCAGCATCAGCCGCCGCCTGCGTGCCACCTTTGCCACCTGCAGATACAGGCTGCGTCGCGCCGCGATTTCAAGGGTATAGTGGCGAAAGATCACGCCCTGCCCGCGTGGTATGCGCTCAAGCGCATCCCATAAAACCTGGCCCATGCGTTCATCGGTCATCAGCCACTGTGTGGGAATCCGGGGGTGACGCGCGCACATGCGCGTGGCTATAGCACGCCGATGATAGACCGCGATCCTGCCGAACGTCTTGTCGATGTGCATGCCGCCATCGCCGCCGCGGCGACGCTGGCTGGCCGCCCTGCTGTGGATGTAACCCTGATCGCGGTATCAAAAACCCAGCCGGTGGCGGCGATCCGCCCACTGATTCAAGCCGGGCAGATGGTTTTTGGTGAAAACCGCGTGCAGGAAGCCGAACAAAAATGGCCTGCGCTGCGTGACGAAGCGCCGGGTGTGGCATTGCACCTGATTGGCCAGCTCCAGTCGAACAAGGCTGAGGCGGCGGTGGCGTTGTTTGATGCCATCCACAGCGTCGACCGGCCATCGCTGGTTGATGCGCTGGCGCGGGCGATGGACAAAAGCGGGCGGCGACCGGCCTGTTTTGTTCAGGTCAATATTGGTGATGAAGCACAAAAGGGCGGTGTCCCCACAGCAGAACTGGCCCAATTGATCACTGACGCACGGCGGCTTGGTTTGCCGATCGCAGGGCTGATGTGCCTGCCCCCTGCAGAGCGTGACCCGGCACCGTATTTTGCGCTGCTCGCCAAATTGGCGCGTGACAATGGGCTGGCCGGTCTCAGCATGGGGATGTCGGGCGATTATGAAACGGCGGTCACGCTGGGGGCAACGCATGTCCGCATTGGCAGCGCGCTGTTTGGGGCACGGACATGAGGTTTGCGGGGATCATCTTTGATTTTGATGGCGTGCTGATCGACAGCGAATATGTGGGCAACAGCCAGATCGCGGCGTTTCTAAGCAGTGCCGGGCACCCCACGACGGTCGAACAGTCGATGGCCCAGTTTATGGGCCTTGCCGATCGCGATTTTCATGCCGCTGTTGAAAACTGGATTGGCGGCCCCTTGCCCGATGATTTTCACACGGCGCGCGCCGCCGAGGATAGCCGGGTGATGGCAGAGGGGATCGATGCGGTTCACGGCGCGATTGATTTTGTCCAATCGCTGCCACCCACGCGGCCCCGCGCCATAGCCTCATCAAGCTCGACGCGCTGGATTACGCGCCATCTCGATCATATCGGCCTGCGCGCGGCCTTTGGTGATCAGATCTTCAGCGGCAAGGAACATGTCGAACGGGGCAAACCCGCGCCTGACCTGTACCTGCATGCCGCATCGGCGATTGGCGTGCCGATCGAATCTTGTGTGATCCTGGAGGATTCACCCGTGGGTGCGCGTGGGGCGGTGGCATCGGGCGCATATGTAATCGGGTTATGCGCGGGGATGCATTGTGGGGCCGATCATGCGGCGGTGCTGCGGGATATTGGCGTCAATGCCATTGCGCACGACTTTGCCGAAGTGGCGCGGCTGGTCAGCTGAAAGCCCTGGCCTAAAATTCGGGGGCCCTAAAACTCGTGGCCGGTCCGATCGCGCTTGGTGGCCAGATAGCGCTCGTTATGCGGGTTGGCGGGCAGCTTGTGCGGCACGCGTTCAATTACCCCGATTCCGGCTGCTGCCAATTGCGACACTTTTTGGGGATTATTGGTCAAAAGCCGTACCGAACGTTGACCAAGTAGTGCCAACATGCGCGCAGCGACGCCAAAATCGCGCGAATCGACCGCAAATCCCAACCGCGTATTGGCATCAACAGTATCGAACCCCTGATCCTGCAGCGCATAGGCGCGTAGTTTATTGATCAATCCAATCCCGCGCCCTTCCTGCCGCAGATAAAGCAAAATGCCCCAGCCGCTGGCCGCGATGGCGGCAATGGCGGCGTCAAGCTGCGGCCCGCAATCGCATTTCAGGCTGCCCAGCACATCGCCCGTCAGGCATTCGCTGTGCAAGCGGACGAGCGGGGGATGTCCATTGGGTGCACCGATCATCAGCGCGACATGCTCGCCCGGCATTTCCGGGGTGCGAAAGGCCACCAATTCTGCCGACTCGGCACCGGCAATGGGCAAGTGAGCGCGCGCCGCAATCGACAGGCGCTGGGCATCTTGATGTTCATCAATGTCTTCAGGCGACAGGATCAATCCAGCGTCTGCGCTATTCAAAACAAAGAACGCCGGCAGCATCCCTGCCATTGTTGCAAGGCGCAGCGCGGCCGCAGCCGCTGACCGATTGGCGATCTCTGCAGTGCGGAATGGCCCCTTAAACGGGGTGAGCAGATCAAATTGCGGATCGGCCAGCGCGGTGGCAGTGGCGAAATCAAGCCACGGCGCGCGATCTATCATCACCGGGCATTCGGGGGCTGCAGCCGGGGCCTGGTTGGTCAGCTTCAACGTCGCGGCCCTGCCAGAGGAGATCAGCACCGTCGCTTCGCCCTGCGGGTCGAATGCAGCCAGCCGAACCGGATCAGCCGTTTCAATCGCGAGTACCGCGATCATTCCCAGGTCTGTCCGAACGGCAACGGGCCAGCCGCGTCGCAGCGAATCAATCGCCTGGGCCACCAGCCGCGCGCTCACAAGGTGAACTCGGTGGTGATCGGGATGTGATCAGACGGTTTTAGCCAGCTTCGCGCGTCTTCCAGAACGTGGTGCCGCGTTGCCGTGGCGGCCAGTTCGCTGCTTGCCCACATATGGTCTAGCCGCCGTCCACGATCAGAGACAGCCCAGTCCTTTGCGCGGTAGCTCCACCAGGTGAACAGGCGGTCGGGGGCCGGGATGAAGTGGCGGCCAAGGTCGGTCCAGTTCCCCGCGGCTTGCAGTTGCGCCAGCGTTTCCACTTCCAATGGTGTGTGGCTGACCACGTCGATCAGCTGTTTGTGGCTCCATACGTCCGATTCGAGCGGCGCAATGTTGAAATCACCCAGCAGTAACGTTGGCCCTCTCACCCCTTCTGACCACCGCGTCATCCGCTCCAGAAAATCGAGCTTTTGGCCGAATTTTGGGTTCAACTCTCGATCGGCGATGTCACCGCCGGCCGGCACATAGACATTTTCGATCCGGATGCCGTTGTCGAGCAGCACACCCAAATGCCGGGCTTCGCCATTCGCTTGCCAGTCGAGCCGGTCGTGCGCATGCAGCGGCAGCTTGCTGATGATCGCCACGCCGTGGTGCATACGTTGGCCGTTCAGCGCGAGATGGGGATAGCCAAGCGCGCGAAAAGTCGCGGCCGGAAAATCACCGTCCATCACCTTGGTTTCCTGCAGACACAGGATATCGGGCGCCGATTCGCGCAGGAAGCGCTCGACAATGTCGATGCGGAACCGCACCGAGTTGATGTTCCACGAAGCGATCTTGATTGTTTCGGCCATGCCGCGATGTAACCCCGTGATGGGCCCACCGCTAGCCAGCCGGTTGGCTGTGGACCAGAAAAGCGACCGATACAGAAAGGCCCCCGCTCCGGGGGCTTGGAGCGAGGGCCGACCTAGCGTTCGTCACGCAGGCAGAACGGTTGTTGCAGGGTAACAGGGGGAAAACCCGGCATCGCTCCGTTCGCAACACTGTTTTAGCGCGCTAAACCTGTCGCCAATATGAATGAAGTCGCGGGGCGGAACAAAACCGCGATAAACCGAACTGATCGAGCGATCAGTTTCGGCCCCCACGAAGCGTGGGATCAGTCCAGCGAAACGCGCGGTCGGCAACCGGGCGATTGAACAGTTGGTTCGACAGCCGAATGGTCGTCCGGTTGTTCTGGGCGTCAAGCGCGACCCAGCCCTGCATCATCAGCCCGCCCGGCGCGCTGGCATCACGCGCGAAAACCAGGGTGATTCGCCCATATTCGGGATGCCGCGGATCACTTGCCTCAACCGAGATTACGCGCGGGTCTGCTGTGCGCACCACTTTGGCGAAACGCGTGATATCCTTGTTGGGATCAAGCAGCACCCCCAGCGGCGAGTTACCAATTGGCCAACGTTGTTTCTGGCGGACCGAATAATCCAGAAACCACAGGGCCTTGCCATCACCCACGATCAGGATGGGCACGCCCTTTTCATATTGGAAGCGGATTTTGCCGGGCTTTTTCAGGGTGAGTGTGCCGTCCAGCGTTTTGCCATTGCGGTCGGTTTGGCTGAAATTGGCGGTCAAGCTTTCCACCGAGCGCAAATGATCCTGCACCAGCGCCAAGTCACCAGTCGCAGGTGCTGCGATCGCCACCGGCACCGCCAGGATCAACGGCAGCGCGAACAGCAGCGCAAACAGGGGCCGAAATGTCACGCGATCTTTCTCCAGCATGGGGAGGAACAACTGCACCACCATTGGCGCTTTGGCTTGAACGGGTGGTGAACTAGCGGGTTCCGCCACCGAATTGTCGATGGTGGTTAGAGCGGACGGCCTTCCTGATCCATCAGTACTTCACGCCGGCCCACATGATCGGGCTTAGATACAAGCCCGTCCTTTTCCATCCGTTCGACCAGCCGGGCCGCGCTGTTATACCCAATACGCAATTGGCGCTGCAGCCATGACGTCGACGCCTTTTGGCTTTCGGCCACCAGCTGGCGGGCATTGCGATATTGCTGATCCTCCGCCGAATCCTCACCGTCGGGCGCGCCGTCGAGCGCAAAGCCATCCTCGGGTTCTTCGGTGACGGACTGGATATAATCGGGCTGCCCCTGGCTGCGCCAATGGTTGGCCACCGCCTGCACTTCGTCGTCTGACACAAACGGGCCGTGGACGCGTGCAATTTGCTTGCCGCCCGGCATGTAAAGCATATCCCCCTTGCCGAGCAGTTGTTCAGCCCCCTGTTCGCCCAAAATCGTCCGCGAATCGATTTTTGAGGTTACGTGAAAGCTGATTCGCGTCGGCAAATTGGCCTTGATCACGCCGGTGATGACGTCAACCGACGGTCGTTGGGTCGCCATGATCAGATGGATGCCCGCTGCGCGCGCCTTTTGCGCGAGACGCTGGATGAGGAATTCCACTTCCTTGCCCGCCGTCATCATCAGATCGGCGAGTTCGTCGACGATGATGACGATTTGCGGCAGCGGCTGAAAATCGAGCTGTTCTTCTTCATAAATCGGCTGGCCGGTTGCCTGATCATAGCCCGTTTGCACCTTGCGGCCGAGCGGCTGGCCTTTGGCTTTGGCGGCGCGCACCTTGTCATTGAACGAGGCCAAGCTGCGGACATTGACTGAGGCAAGCATCCGGTAGCGATCCTCCATCTGCTCCACCGCCCATTTCAGCGCGCGTACCGCCTTGGCTGGCTCGGTCACGACAGGGGCAAGCAAATGCGGAATATCAGCATACATCGAGAGTTCGAGCATTTTTGGATCGATCATGATCATCCGACACTGATCAGGCGTCAGGCGATAGAGCAACGACAGGATCATGCAGTTCAGCCCAACCGATTTGCCCGAGCCGGTGGTGCCGGCAACGAGCAGATGCGGCATGGGCGCAAGATCGGCGATCACCGGATCACCAGCGATATTCTTGCCCAAAATGATCGGCAGCTGCGCGGATTGATCCTCAAAGCTCTGGCTGCCGACCAGTTCGTGCAGGTTTACCGATTCGCGGCGCGCATTGGGCAGTTCAATGCCGATCACGCTGCGCCCCGGAATTGTCGCAACACGCGCCGAAATCGCTGACATGTTGCGGGCGATATCATCGGCGAGCTGGATGACGCGGCTGGCCTTGATCCCGCTGGCAGGCTCGAGTTCGTACATCGTGACCACGGGGCCAGGTCGAACCTCAACAATGACGCCTTTTACATGGAAATCGTCGAGCACTGATTCGAGCAGCCGTGCATTACGTTCCAGCGCGGCCTTATCCACCACCAGATTGCCGCTTTTGGGGGATGGCTTCAACAGATCGAGCGGCGGCAGCCGGTAATTATCGCGCAGATCAAGTGAGGTTTGCTTGGTGCGCGGTTTGGCGGTGGACGGGGCCAGTGCGCGCTCGGCGATCACCGGGCCAGGCCGGTTTTCGGGTGCGGCGACGGGTCGCGGCATGGGCTTGCGCAGCGGCGCGGCGAGCGATTCCTCTGCCAGCAGGTCGGGCTGCATATCGGCGCGGGGCGCTGGTAAGCGAAACTGCCATTGCCGCTCGCTCAAGTCGATTTCATAACTCCACGCATAGAGCGCCACCCCGCCAAGCCCCAAAATCAGGCCAAGCGCGCGATCAACCCACAGGATTGCGGTCGGATCACCAATCTGGGCGGTGCCCCAGCGCAGCAGCGTGGCAAGCGACAGGCCAATCGCCCCGCCATAGCCCGCCGGCAGCGCATTGACGGCCGTTGATGATACAAAGGCAAAAGCCGTCGCCATCAACGCCGTGCCGCCAAATCCTTTCAGGACCATGCGGCCCCAGCCCTGCACCGGCAGGTCGCGCCAAAGTCGCGTGGCCAGCACCAGCCCAAAGGGGAGGATCAGTGCCACCGGCCAACCCAGCAACGCGAGCAGCGCATCGGCAATCATCGCGCCTGGGCTGCCAACCATATTGCGCGCCGGGCCTGCAGCAGCGGTGCTGAGCGACGGATCGCCGGGGGCATAGCTGATCAGGCAGGCCGCGATCATGAGTGTGACCGCGACAATCGCCATCGCTGCTAACAGGGATCGGCTGCGGCGGGCACCGTGCCGCATGGTTTCGCGCCACAAAGGCGGTTGCGCCTGGCTCGCCATGTGCGTTTCCTTCACAAATGTACGCTTGATGTTCCACAATCGCCCTGCGCGAGTCTCGCGTCAAGATGGCGCGGTTGAATACCGGCTTTGGCCGGGGGAATTGGCAGCACGCATTGCGGCCGCTAGGACCGGTGTATGGATCAAGCAGACGTAATCATTCTGGGCGGGGGCCTTGTCGGGTGCAGCCTGTCTCTGGCGCTCGCAGCGCATGGCATTTCCACCATTGTGGTCGATCCCGCTGATCCAGCGGTTACGCTGGCGGCGAACTTTGATGGCCGGGCTTCGGCAATTGCCAGCGCCAGCCACCGGATGCTCGACGCGATTGGCGTGGGTGCGCGGTTGGCGGGCAAGGGCTGCGCGATCGAATCGATCCGGGTCAGCGACGGGCTGGCCCCCGGCGCGCTCGATTTTGCGCCAGATGCCAGCGACGGAGCGCTGGGCACCATGTACGAGAACCGGTTATTGCGTACCACGCTGCACCAGGCGGCGATGGCGGCGGATTTGGTCGATTTGCGGATGCGAACCCGCGCGATATCAGTGACGCGCGATGGCGCGGGTGTGCGGATGACGCTTGATTCGGGCGCGGAAATCGCCGCTCCGTTGATGATCGCCGCCGAAGGGCGCAATTCCCCAACACGCACTGCCGCCGGAATCACGATTGCGCACTGGCAATATCATCACAACGCCATCATCACGGCATTTGACCATGCCCGTCCGCATGAAAATTGCGCTTTTGAAATTTTCTATCCCGCCGGGCCATTTGCCATTCTGCCGCTGTTGCCGGTTGAGGGCCGTAACCGATCAGCATTGGTGTGGACGGTGAGTGAGGGCGACGCGCCGGGCATGCTGAAACTGTCCGACCGGGGATTTCTGGCAGAGGCAGAGCGGCAGATGGGTGGTTTTCTGGGGCCGCTTAGCAACCTTGCGCCGCGCTCCACCTATCCGCTTGGGTTCCACCATGCCGCACGGATCACAGCAGAGCGGCTGGCGCTGGTGGGGGATGCAGCGCACGGCATTCACCCGATTGCCGGGCAGGGGCTCAATCTGGGTTTCCGTGACGTGGCAACGCTGACCGAAGTGTTGGTCGACGGAAAAAGGCTTGGGCTTGATCTGGGCGACCCCGCCTTGCTGGCACGGTATGAGCGGTGGCGCGGGCTGGATACGTTGATGGTGGCCATGGCCACTGACACGCTGAATCGCCTGTTCGGGGTGCCTGGCAAAACCGCAAGCGCGGTTCGTCGATTCGGGCTCAGCGCGGTCCAGGCAATCCCGCCGCTAAAGGCCCGGTTTATGGCCGAAGCGCGCGGTGAAAGCGGCGACTTGCCCAAGCTGTTGCAGGGCGAAACCGTTTAATCTGTGTCCGGTTTGTCGGCGGCGGCGCGGGCGGTGCGACCGACATCGCTGCCACTTTTCGGGGTGCGAACAGATTGGCGAGCATCATCCACAATCCCAGGCCAATCGATCCGCTGCGCTTCTTTTAGCCGCGCATCAGGCCGTTCCCGCCAAATCTCGCGCTTGATCGGCCAACATCACCGCCACGCCGTTGCGGATCGGATATGCCAGAGCGGCGTGATCCGAAATCAATTCCCGCGCGTCTGCATCAAGGCGGAGCGCCGTGCGCGTCACCGGGCAAACGAGTACAGACAGCAACCACGGATCAATCGGCCGGGCGTCACTCACTGCAGCGTCACCGAATCCTCGCCGTCATGGCGCCCGAAAAATTGCATCAACTGCACGATCAATTCCGCACGATCTTCCAGACTCTGCGATTCGAGCAGGGCCTGTTTTGCAGCGACATCAAAGGGGGCAATCTGCGCCACGCCGTTCACCAGCGATTCGTCGTCGAGCCGGGCCACCGCTTCCCAATCGACCGCGTAGCCCTGAATATCGGCAAAGCGCCGCGATTCCATCTCAAGCGCCGCCCGGCCAGACAGGGAGAGTATCTCCTGTTCCCCGGCGGTCGGCATCAGCTCGGCCTCAACCTGGCGGAACGGTGTGGTGACATCGAGCTCGCGGACGATGCGGAATAGTGAGAGCCCTTCAAGCACCAGATTATAGCGCCCGTCATCCAGCATCTCGAACTGCGCGATCTTCCCGACACAGCCGACCTGAAACAGCGGCGGCGGATTCCCCTCTGCGCGCGGCTGCACCATGCCGATGCGCCTGTCGCGCGCCATCGCATCGCTCATCAGCGCCTTGTATCGTTCTTCAAAGATATGGAGCGGTAAGTGCATGCGCGGGAACAGCAGCGCGCCGGGCAACGGGAAAACCGATAGCCGGGTGGTAGTGCGATCGCGCGTCATCCGAACAAAATCGCCGACAAGCGCCGACGCTGTGCCGATACCCATGGATCTTCCAGCCCGACCACCTCGAATAGCTTCAGCAGGCGTTGCCGTGCAGCGCCTTCGTCCCAGGTGCGATCATCGGCGATCATGGCGAGCAGTGTATCGGCCGCCGAATCACGGTCTCCCGCGGCCATTTGCCCACCTGCGAGTTCAAAGCGCGCGGGCATATCAGCGGGGTTGGCTGCAACGGCTGCTGCCAGCCCGGCCAGATCATCAACCGGCCTTGCCTCGCGTGCCAGTGCCAGGGCCGCTTGGGCGCGGCTGATTTCGGGAAGTTTAGCGACATCTTCGGGCAGTGCTGCGATGGCTGCTTCGGCTTCGTCCGGCTTTCCGCTGGCGATCAGTGCGCGAATACGGCCTGACAGCACGCCGGGATGATCGGGCGCCATTTCTACCAGCTGGTCAAAAATGCTCAGCGCACGCTCGCCATCACCGTCGCCCAAAACCTGTTCGGCCATCGCGATCACCGGCTCAATATCGGCTTGTGCCGACGCCCCTTCGGCCTGAATGGGAAGCTGGCGCAATAGCTGGTCTAGCATCGTCCGCATCGCCGATTCGGTGCGCGCGCTGGTCAGGTCAGCAACCAGCTGGCCTTCGAACATTGCATAGACCGTGGGAATGGATTTGATTTGGAACTGCGCAGCAATAAACTGGTTCTTGTCGGTATCGATCTTGGCCAGCACCACGCCCTTATCGGCATAAGCCGCCGCGATCTTGTCGAGCATCGGCGCCAGCGCCTTGCACGGACCGCACCATTCCGCCCAGAAATCGATAATGACCAATTTGGTCATCGACGGCTCTACAACGTCACGGCGAAACGCCTCAATTGCTACGCGTTCAGCGGGGGACATGCCCAGAGTAGCCAAGTGTCGCTCCTGTGCCTTACGGCGAAATGATGGTCAGCGCCTTATGTGAGCGCTTATCGGGTGAAGCCAACCCTTTTCGACATGGCAATCTCCACGGGACCATTTTGGGGCCATGATCCTGACGGAATTGGCGCGCCGCGACTCAGGGTTACTGCGCAAAGCGCCGATAGGTCGTATCCGGGCTTGCCGTACCCCCAAGCCGATGCTAACAGCCCGCCCTCACCCCGTCCGCGGCCTTGCCCGGACGAAGTCGCCAGAGCGGGCGTAGCTCAGGGGTAGAGCACAACCTTGCCAAGGTTGGGGTCGAGGGTTCGAATCCCTTCGCCCGCTCCAGCGACTCGCAAGCCGCTGAAATCGTGGAAAAACCGTCACTTAAACGGTCCCACTCAAGCGTTTACCCCACAGTTCTACTACACAGTGGGCACCCAGCATCTGTCTTAAACGCCCAGAAAACCTCGGGAAATGACGGGCGCGATTACTACACAACGCTACTACACAATCCGTGTAGAGGAGTTGTCCGTCAGAACGGCATCTTTCATGTCCGTCGGCGGGTTCCTGCCGACCTGAAAAAGGTGCTGGGAAAGGTCGAAATCTGGCGGTCGCTCCGGACCGATAGCCCAAGATTGGCTGTCCGTAGGTTCCCAAGCGTGATCGCGATGATTGAGGAAGAGTTCGAACTGGCTCGAACATCAACGCGGCTTACTGTTGATGACACGCTGATTCGACCGTCTTCAGACGGTTCCCAGACGATCCTACTCGCCGAAATCGTGCGGGGTGTGCTCGATTCGCTTGGAGTTCGAGCCGATGAGCCGACCGATCCAGTCGTCAGCAAAACGATTGCAGAAGTCTACGACGCCTATCTCGCCGACCCCCGGCAGTCATGGTGCCCTCGAACCGCGCAATCCTACGAGACCACAAAACGTTGGGTTCTGGACGTATTCGGGCCGGATACGCCAATTTCTGACATCACCCGAGAGTCGTGCCGAGACTTTGTCCAGCTACTGATGCACATGCCACGGTTCGCATATAAGCGATTTCCCGGCGTGCCGATTCCAGAGGTTGTCGAGATGACCCTCGGTCGTGACGATATCCCGCGTATCTCGGTCGCCAATGTGAACGCCTACCTCATCAGATTCTGCTGCGTGATGAATTGGGCCGAAAACGAAGGCTTTATCGAGCGGAGCCCCGCAAAAGGTCTACGGGTCCCAGACCCCGTCAGGCGACGCGACAAGCGGAAGGCCTTCTCAACGGAGCAGCTTCAACAAATCTTCGCCGCACCGATCTACAACGGCTGTGAGGACGATTGGCTGGGCTATAACAAGCCGGGACATAACCACCCTCGTCGTGCTCGGTTCTGGGTTCCCCTTATCGGTCTGTTCAGCGGGATGCGTCTGAACGAGATTTGCCAACTCGATACAGCCGACATCGTCCAACCGGAAGGAGTGCCATGCTTTCGCGTTGCCACTGGCGTTGACGAGGAAGACCAACATAAACGGCTCAAGACCGCCGCCAGCGAACGACTGGTCCCGGTGCATCGCGAACTGCTCGACATTGGCTTCATGGAGTATGCCAAAGATCGACGCCGTGCCGGTGATGCGAAGCTTTTCCCGGAGTTACCACTCAACTCAATGGGCTATAGGTCGGTGACGTTTTCACGATGGTTCAGCCGATTTCTTGAGCAAGCGGGTGCGGCAGCACAACGCACGAGCTTTCATAGCCTGCGCCACTCTTTCCGCGACGCGTTGCGCGAAAATGATGTGCCTCGCGAGATCGGTATGATCCTCGGCGGATGGTCGGCCACATCAACATCCGTGGCCGACAACTACGGTAGCGGATTTCGCCCGGCATCACTGGCAGAAGCTATTAATAAGGTTAGCTATCCGGGGCTCGATCTTGGCCATCTGCGGATTTGAGATTTCTGGCTTGGATCAATTGGAAAGGAAGTGTTCAATTATCCAGAGAAGAGGAACCAATTTCGCCACCGTGGCTATGTATCAGATGATTCGGAAAAACCACCATCCCCCACGTGCTCCTCTGTCTGCCAAACGCTTACCGCAGATTGAAGCCATTCGGTCGTAGCCGCGTCTATCGATAAATCTATCGAACCGGCCATTTCGATAATATCATTGCCATCATATTCGCGTGATCCAACGATGATCCGATATCTCCAGAGTTCTTGGTCGGGGTCGCTGAAAGCGAGACGGATCATCTTGTCGAGCGAACCGCTGGCGATCTTTTCCATAATGACGTTGTCGATATCGTCGGGGCTACCGGCAGGTGACCGGTGCAATGCTGCGGCACTGCTGCCACACAAATCCGGGTCTTTAGCCCCACGAGAGGATGGTGGATTCATCAAATGAATCTGCATCACGGCAGGCGATGTGTCAAAAATATGACGGTTCGCCCACCGCGTTAGCGCGTTGGGTGGCTCTACACGGATTGTGTAGTAGCGTTGTGTAGTAATCGCGCCCGTCATTTCCCGAGGTTTTCTGGGCGTTTAAGACAGATGCTGGGTGCCCACTGTGTAGTAGAACTGTGGGGTAAACGCTTGAGTGGGACCGTTTAAGTGACGGTTTTTCCACGATTTCAGCGGCTTGCGAGTCGCTGGAGCGGGCGAAGGGACGGGGCGATTCGGCATTTTGAGCATCTGGAGACGATGGCCCTTCGGGCGCTGATCGTGCCCGGATGCTGGCAATGATGTCGGCGATTCGGGTCTGGGTTTCGGCCTCTGGTTGATCGTCCAGAACATCATCCATCAAAGCATCCCCCGACGCTTCTTCGACGCTACGCGGGCGTTCATTCATGCCCTGTTCCATGATCGTTTGACGGTCCATTCGACGATGGTGACGACGCCCTGGGTCGGTGTTTTGGTCGTCGGTGACCGTTGATCGGGTTGCACGATGTTGTCGGTCCATCTGCCCAGTTAATCCATCGCAGGTGATGATCGTGATCGACCGCTTGCTCGACGGCATCGATCAGGAACTCACGGCAAGCATGGGTAAGACCGTTGGGTCCGAACGGTTCCGGATGCCGTATGGAGCAACGGTCCAGGGTGATGCTGGCGTAGGGTTCTCCGACTTCGATGCTGACCGGATAACGCACGAAGCCTGGAGGCGGCGTGAGCAGGACCGACATCGTGGCGGCGGGCAGCTTGGGTCGTGTCGGCCAGATCGTGCGCTTGGTGCTTGCCTGATGGGACCAGTCCCTAAAGCTGGATCGGTCAGGCAGCATCTGCCAACCGGGTCTTGATCCTGTGAACGGTGCCGATGCCGACCTTCAGCTTCTTGGCAGTGGCGTTGATGCTCATGCCTTGGTTGAGCGCCTTCTCGATCTTGCGGCGAACGAGGTAGTCCAGCGGTGGTCTGCCGGATCGCTTGTCAGATCGGGCGAGGCCTGCCCGGACTCGTTCAGAGACCATCGATTTTTCGAACTCGGCGAAAACGCCCATTATCTGGAACATGGCTTTGCCGGACGGCGTGCTGGTGTCGATGGCCTGCACGTGCAGATAGAGATCGACCTTGCGGGCATCGAGGTCGCCGAGCAGGGTGATGAGATGCTGGAGGGATCGGCCAAGGCGGCAGACGCTCCATGATGCGACCATGTCGAAGTCGCGGCGGGCGATGCCCTTCATCATATCGTCGAGACCGGGTCGTCGATCCCGGCCCTTTGAACCGCTGATCCCGACATCGGTGAAGTGGGCGACGACTTCCCACCCGAGCCGTTCGGCTGCGATGGTGAGTTCGCGAAGCTGGTTGTCGGTGGTCTGTTTGCCGTCGTTGGTCGAGACCCGCGTGTAAAATGCTACCCTCTTTGCCATTCCAGAACGGTCTCACACTTCTGGAATCTGTCCATCATTTTGTGGCGGTTCAGGCCGGTGCGCCCAGCTTTCCTTGAGGCGGGAGTCGCGCGGCAGCAAAGCAGTGGTGCCTGACGGTTCCAAGCGTGAGGTGGTGGATAGTCTGGCACGCACATCAATCGCAGCCCCCTCCACAAGGGCAACGACCGTAGTCAGGCTATCCCATCGTTCCAAATCCATCCGATTCTGGAAACACGATTTCCACACTGTGGAGATGACGGTTTTGCGCCGGTGTCGGGGGATGATGTGAGGGAGGTTTGCGGAATGGCCCGGGAAATGATCAAATCGCTGGTCAGGGATCGACACTACCACGTCGGGTGAAGCTCTTTCTGATGTCCATCCCCGGTATCATCGTCCCATGTCAGGCGGATGTGCGCTCGGCTTGGCGAGTCCATATCCATGCAGCCGATTAACTCCACTGACGAGTGCTGCTCCATCACGGGCATCGGAAACTTTTCCGTGATATCCTGTTCCATGAACAAGCCGCTGTCGTCGAGGACTTCGCACCGCACGCAGCGCGCCACACCTCGACCCCGGTTAAAAACCTTCAATCGATAATCATTTTTCCCAGATTTGTAGAAGTTTGCTGACAAGTCCGCCGCCTTCTGCGCCCTGCTCTCTCCCGCCTCTTTCTCAATTAACATGAGATTCAGGCGTTCATTGGTTTTTTCAAACGCTGTCTGCCGCTTGTTGAAGCGGGCTGTGATCCAAGTGGAGTAAATTGCGATCACAAGCGCAAGGCCCGCCACAATATCACCGGCATCGATCTCGACGCTCATCTGAACTTGATATCCTTCGAGCCGGAGAAAGCCTTCTGAAGCATGTCGCTAATTTCTTTCTGCGCGCGCTCCAGCACCTCCGCCCCCATCTCGGAAACCTCGGCTTCGATGATATGACCGTTCTCACCAATTAGTTCTTCGCGTGTGAAAGCTCGATCACATGAAACGCAGCGATATGGGCCTTCATCGCCTTCGAACTCGAAGTCGCTTGATGCACAAGTTGCACAAATCATCTTTACTGATCGTGAATATGATTCACCGTCCATCGAAAACTCCGATTTATCAATTCAGGGTCTACCAATTAAAAAAACGCGCGAGGTATTTTTAAGATACCTCGCGCCTTGTTGGGAATGGACACAGCTACCAAGAAATTTTTCTGTTAACGTTTTGGATGACAAAACTCATGTCGATGCTCTGCAAAAATCCCCGCCACCGTTCTGGGCCGATAGTGTAAGTAGAGCCCCCGCTTACCCAAACCGCGACAGCGTGTCCCGCGAGTCCAGCGCCGCGCGCGTGGGCTTGTAGCTCATTTAGCATCGCGCGTTGATCAGAAGGCGTTTTGTGGCCGAAGCTGCCGTCGAGTGGAAATAGAAGCATATCCTGCCCCTGCTCGTGGATGTGCGCTACATCAATATTTGGCATAAATACCTCTTCGATATGGGGCGTGCGGTTCAGATCGCACGCCCCGCCGAGTAAATCTCAAACGCGAGTTACGGGCATTCAGCCAGACTCAAGAGATTGTCGGGCGTGTCGTAATCCGCCGTCGTCTTGAGATATTTTCGCCCGTTCCGCGTAGCAACGATTACCTCTGCTCGGTGACCGTTGGCCATTGTGTAGAAAGTCCACTCTCTGCGCTCAATCTTCGCAATGGCGTCATCCAGCGTAAGTCTCCATTGGCTGGTGCCAAACCCTCCAACATGGGTGATCGAGTGGTGTCGATCTTCACGCGGATTTTTGTTGATGCACCTAATCTGGGCGGTTTGTGTCGTCGTCATAACCATATTGCATTGTTCCTTGGATCAGAGGTGCGCATGGCGTCACCCTTCACCCAACATTCGTCCACGTTTTCCACGTGACTCACATTGAGCGCGTTCTTGATTCAGTTGTAGGAACGTGCGAATCACACAGTTGCAGATGGAGATCGGCACGTTCCAACGTCCCGGACTTTCACCGGAAGGGTCGAGCCGAAAGGTTCGGCCCTTTTGCATTCGCGGCACTGCGCGCGCCTCGGTCAATCCATAAACTTCCTCCTTCGCCCCGCCGGGGACTCGCAAGACGTGGGTTGAACCCACTCTTTACCATAATTCTACGGTAATTCGATAGCCAGAGAGTGCGTTTTTTCACTCAAAGTGCTATAAATTGGCTCGCTAAACTCGATATTGTTGACGGAGACTGCATGATGGCGAGCCCGACGGCGCGCGAAATATTAGATAAAGCATTGAAAAGGCGTGAAGAGTTGCGTGTGGAATCCGAGGCACTCGATTCGCTCATCAAGACGTATCAGGAACTCTTTTATCCACAGAAAATTGTTGGTGAAACAGAAGAGGAACAGCCAGACCTATATCGTGGTGTCTCGCAGCGGGCGATTCAGCGCGCCCGAGTCGCCGAAATGATCGACGTCGCGAAGAGAATCATGGTCGCACAGCGACGCCCGATGAAACGGGGCGAGCTTGTCAAACGACTTCAGCAACAAGGCTTCGAAATCGTCGGAACTGACAAGAATAAGGTATTTGGGACCAATCTTTGGCGGTCAGGCAAATTTAGAATGATCGACGGCAAAGGCTATTGGCCTATCGATGTTGAGTTACCCAGCGAGTCCGTTCAGGGATAATGTTGAGTCCCGCACGGATGGAGAGCCGCAGCGGTAAGGTAATCCGTCTTGGCCCCACGTTGCACCTGCCCTAACGTTCCAAATAAAGGTTGGGGATTGAATGACGAAGCTCACACAGGCCGCGCTCGAACGCCATCTTTGGGGTGCGGCGGACATCCTTCGCGGCACGGTCGATGCCGGGGACTACAAGCAATACATCTTCGGCCTGCTGTTCTATAAGCGGCTCTGCGATGTCTGGGACGAGGAGTATGAGGTGCTCCTTGCCGAAACTGGCGACCGTGACGAAGCCGCCGATCCCGACGAACATCGTTTCCACATCCCGCTCGAACACCGCTGGGATGCGGTTCGCAAGCAATCCACCCAGATCGGGCAAAGGCTGAACAATGCGCTGGCAGCTATCGAAGATGCCAACCTGCGGCTGCGCGGCATTTTCGGTTCCGTAGATTTCGCCAATCAGGATCGGTTTTCCGACGCCCTTCTCGAAAAGCTATTGGCGCATTTCGAGCAGCACCGTCTACGCAACGCCGACGCACCGGCAGACATGCTCGGCGATGCCTATCTCTATTTGATCAAGATGTTCGCCGAAGGTGCGGGCAAAAAGGGCGGTGAATTCTACACGCCGCGCCAGATCGTCCGTCTGATGATCGAGATACTCGAACCGCGCCCCGGCATGTCGATCTATGATCCCACATGTGGCTCTGGCGGCATGCTGCTGGAAGCGGTGCAATATCTGAAGGATCGCGGCGAGGATGCACGCAGCCTGTCGCTCTATGGGCAGGAGAAGAACTTCGCCACATGGGGCATCGCCGAGATCAACCTGTTCCTGCACGATGTGGACGATGCCTTCATCGCCAAGGGCGACACCATCCTGTCCCCCAAACGATATGATCCCAAGGCCCGTGAATTCGTCGAGGGCATCGGAGCCTATGACCGGGTGCTGGCTAATCCGCCGTTTTCGGAGAAAGTGTGGGGCTACGAGGTCTGGCAGAACGGCGACCCGTTCGGGCGCGATGATTATGGCTGTCCGCCCAAGGGGTATGGCGACCTTGCCTTTGTCCAACACATGCTGGCCAGCCTGAAGGATGACGGAATGCTGGCGGTGGTGGTGCCGCATGGCGTTTTATTCCGTGGCGGGGCCGAGGGCCGCATCAGGGAAGCCATGCTGGCCGCAGACGTGATCGAGGCGGTTGTCGGCCTCGCTACCAATCTCTTCTATGGAGCGGGCATCCCCGCCGCCCTGCTGATCTGCCGCAAGAGGAAGCCCGCCGACCGGCGCGACAAGGTGCTGATCGTCAATGGCGATGCCACCTACCAGCCCGGCAAGGCGCAGAACTTCCTAAACGATGAGCACGTTCGCGCGTTAGCTGATGCCGTCCATGGCTTTACCGACATCGACAAACTGGCTCGCGCGGTGCCGGTGGCCGAGGTCGCCGCCAATGGCTACAACCTCAATATCAGCCGATATGTCCAGACTGGCGCGGATGCCGAGGCGGTCGATGTCGCGGCAGAAGTGGCCAAGCTGCAAGACCTGATCTCTCGACGCAATGAAGCGGAAGAGGTGATGTTCGGTCACCTGCGTAGGCTCGGTTATGCCGAGTGAGTTGCCGGACGGGTGGTCATCGGTGCGTCTCGATCAAGTCGCTGAACTTTGTTTGGGAAAGATGCTCGACAAAGAGAAAAATAGAGGCGGACCGCGCCCTTATCTTGCAAACATGAACGTGCGGTGGGGCAGCTTTGACTTGCACGACCTTCGGGAAATGCCGTTCGAAGAGCGAGAGGTTGACCGATACGGCCTCCGTTTCGGTGACATTGTCATGTGTGAAGGGGGTGAGCCGGGTCGGTGTGCCATCTGGTTGGATGAAGTGCCGGGGATGATGATCCAGAAGGCGCTGCACCGCATCCGCCCCAAGAAGGGGATCGACGGTCATTACCTTTGCTACACCCTTGCCCATGGCGTGCACTCCGGCACGTTTGACGAGTATATGACCGGAAGTGGCATCAAGCATTTGCCCGGCAATCAAGTTGCAAAACTCGAAGTCTCAATCCCGCCGTTCGACGAGCAGCGTCGGATCGCCGAGGTGCTGCGGTCGGTTGATGATTCGATTTTGGCGAAGCAGGCTGCTCTGACGGCCAGTAAACAGTTCAAGAGATCATGCAGAGAAGCCGCAGTTCAGAGGTTTCAGCAATCCCCACCATCCGCGTTGCAGGCGGTGCTATCCTCCATTGACGCGGGTTGGAGCCCTGATTGCGACAGTGAACCGGCTGATGACGGCGAATGGTCGATCTTGAAAACCAGTTCAGTCGTTTGGGAGGGCTATAACGACAGCGAAAACAAGCGACTGCCTTCACGCTTCGAGGTCCGGCCCAACCTTGAGGTAGCCGCCGACGACATTTTGATTACACGAGCGGGGCCTGCCGAGCGCACTGGCGTTGTTGCGATTGTTAGGGAAACCTCTGGTCGCCGAATGCTGTCTGACAAGATCATCCGGCTCCGGGTATCGCCTGAAAAGGCCGTGCCATTGGCTATCGCCGAACTGTTGTCGAGCGATCATGTGCAGGCCGAGTTGGTTCGCTCTAAAACTGGTATGGCAGCGTCACAGACCAACATCTCGCAGAAGATCGTTCTTGGGCTGGAAATGAACTTGCCTTCGCTGGTCGATCAAAATGACTTCGCCTCCGAGATGGCAGCGTTGCAAGATGTTATCGAACGCAACGACGATGATCTGCGCATGACCATGCTTTTGAAGGCAGCCCTCATGTCCGACCTGCTTTCCGGCCATGTCCGGGTGCCCGCGTGAGCGAGTATCGCCTCGCCGAGAAGCCCGCGATGGATGTGCTGGAGGCGCTGGGCTACCAGCCGCTTTCCCCCGAGGCGGCGCTCGCGATGCGGGTGGAAGAAAACCGCGTCATCCTCAAGCCGGTGCTGATCGCGGCGTTGCAGGCGCTCAATGGCATTGGCACGGGCGATGCCGAGGCGATCTATAGCGACCTTGCCACCCTGTCCGACAACGAGGATTGGCAACGCAAGTTGCGGGGCGGCTACTCGCGCCGGATGACGGGCGAAAACCGTGACCGGCCTATTACGCTGATCGACTTCAAGACGCCCACCAACAACAGCTTCCACGTCGTGCGCCAATTGCGCGTCGCTGCCCAGCGCCCCCGAATCCCCGATATTGTGCTGTTCGTGAACGGCATCCCGCTGGTGGTAATCGAGGCTAAATCGCCGCTGAAAGGCACCGCGACCGGCGACGAGGCGTTCGACCAGATCAAGCAGTATGAGCGTGACATCCCGCGCCTGTTCTACCCCAACGCCTTCAACATCATCACCGATGGGATGAAAACCGAATATGGCGCGACCGGCTCGCCATCGCAGTTCTTCGCACCGTGGCCCGACGCATGGCCGCTCACCCGTGCCGACTTCTCTGACGATCTCGCCAAAGACCTGTGGTGCATGTGCGAACCGTCGCGCTTGCTCGACCTGCTGGCACATTTCATCGTGTTCGAGATCGAGCCAGAGACAGGTCGCAAGTTCAAGAAAATCTGCCGTTACCAGCAGTTCCGCGCAGTCAACAAAGCCGTGCAGCGCGTTGCAGCGGGCGAGCACCGCAAGGGGCTGATCTGGCACACGCAGGGTTCGGGCAAAAGTCTGACGATGGTGTTCCTCGCCCTCAAGCTGAAGACCCACCTGACCCTCGACGCGCCTACGTTGGCCAACCCCAACATCCTTGTGCTGACCGACCGGATCGACCTCGACGATCAGATCAGCAAGACATTCGTTGCCTGCGGCCTGCCCAACCCGGCGCAATGCGGATCAGTGGCAGTGCTGCGCGATGCGGTGAACCGGGGCGGCAATGGGCAGATACTGCTCTCCACCATCTTTAAGTTTGCCGGATCGAAAGAGCCGATCCCCAACTCTGACAACTGGATCGTGCTGGTGGATGAGTGCCACCGCACGCAAGAGAAGGACCTTGGGGCCTATCTTCAGGCGACCGTGCCCGATGCCCATTTCTACGGGTTCACCGGCACACCGATCAAATCGACCGACAAGGACACCTATGCCCGGTTCAGTGTGGCGGGCGAGGGATACCTCGACAAATACGGTATCGACGACGCGGTCCGCGACGGCGCGACAGTGCCAATCCTTTATGAAGGCCGAAAGGCAGATTGGGCGATCAACGAGGCGGAACTCGACATCTTGTTCGACCGCTGGTTCGTCGATCTCCCCGATGACAAGCGCGAGGAACTGAAGAGCAAGGGGCTGACCGTTGCGACGCTGGCCAAACACCCCGAGCGCATTCGCCTGATCGCCTTGGATATCTGGGAGCATTTTAAGCAGGTTTGCCAACCGGACGGCTTTAAGGCGCAGATCGTCGTCGTGGATCGCGAGGCCATCATCCTCTACCGCGCAGCCCTCTCCAATGTGATCACCGCCGATCTGGTGAAGGGCGGGATGGATGCCGACTCTGCGCAGGCACAAGCCGACGCCATGATCGGGTGCGTGTTCTCGAAGAGCCAAGAGGACAACAAGCCGAGCGAGTTTGCCGAGGTTCAGGCGCTGCGCGATGGGCTGGAGACTTTCTATCTCGACGCCGAGGGTGAGAAGGAAGCCAAGAAGCGGTTTAAGGTATACGGACAAGAACCCAGCTTCCTGATCGTCTGCGACAAGCTGCTGACCGGATTCGACGCGCCGATTGAGCACGTGATGTATCTCGACAAACCCCTGAAGGAGCATGGCCTGCTTCAGGCGATTGCCCGGACCAACCGAACCTGTTCGCTAAAGCGCCCCGACGGCGGCGAGATCACCAAACCCAATGGCCGGATCGTCGATTACATCGGCGTCACCAATGATCTCGACGAGGCGCTCAAGTCCTACCGCGCCGATGATGTCCAGAACGCGCTTCGCAACATCGCGGTCCTGCGCAACGATCTCAAGGAAGCCCATGCCCGATACCGCGTTCAAAAGCGCGCGATGGGGCTGGAGGGAATGGACGAAAAGACTGCCGCCTATGCGGTCGGCAAGCTGGCCACCGAGGGTCAGGAAGACGACTGGTTTGACCTTCAGCGTTTCACGCGCTTGTTCATCAAGGTCTACGCCGATCTGTCACCCGATCCGGCCATCCTCGATTTTACAGCGGAAGTGAAATGGGCGGCGGCGTTCCTTCGCTTGGCCACGCAGGTGATTTCCAAGGACGAAAGCCTCGATCATCGAAGCTATTCTGGCAAAATCAGAGATATGCTGGAGCAGCATGTCCATGTGACTGGTCTCTCGACGACGATCCGGCTTCGCAACATTACCGACCCCAACTTTGCCGACGATTTCGAGACGGAAGATAAATCGGACGACGAATTGCAGGAGGCGTTCGTCCGCAAATCTGCCGAGCTTCGACGTGTGACGCGAGAGTTGGTGGACCGGAATCCTGCGCAATATGGTCGCTTTTCCGAACGCGTGTTGGAGGTCATCCGTCGCTTTGAATCCGGCCAGATCGCTGCCGTTGATGGGCTTCGTGAATTCGAAGGACTGACCGACGACATCCAAACCGAGCAGGGTGCACACGCCGAACTTGGGATGGATGAGGTCGCATTCTCGATCCTGCGCATCATGGAAACGATTGTTCCCGACATCGGCCACGATGTGTTGCAGGACGCGGCCATCGCTATCGGCGCGATCTATTTGGAGGCGAACAAGAGTCAGCCCGCCTTCACGCACATGGCGGAATATCTGCGAAGCCTCCGCCAACAGGTCCGGCGCGTGCTTTCAGATCGTGGCATTGGCGAAACCAAAGCCATTCGCGATGCAGTCGAAGAGTTCGTCGTGCATGCCTACCGGGATGGGCACTGATGCCAACGATCCAAATCGGTCGCGCCGAAATTTCCTATGACTTACGACGCTCGGCGACTGCATCTGAACGGCGGATTGTCGTCACGCCGGGCCATGTTGAGGTGCTGGCGCTGACATCGGATGATGATGCCGACATCGACGGCTTTTTAGACCGGAAGCGGCAATGGCTTTTCGACACGGTCAGGGAGATGCAGCAGGTTACGGCGAACCGTCATTCGGTCCCGCGATTTATCACCGGCTCGAAGATTCCCTATCGTGGCCGGAACATGCATCTGACGGTGCGGCGCAGCGATGCCGAGCGAATGGCGATCACTTATCGAAACGGCTTCATCGTCGATCTGCCGATCTGGGCGGGCAACGAAACCGATCATCTGGTGGCCAGCGAACTGAAGCTCTGGTTGAAGCAGCGTGCGCGAAAGGAAGTCCAGCACGCTGCTGGATCGTATTCGAAGCGATTTGGCCTTTGCCCGCGCTCAATCAGGGTTGGAGACTTCTCCAGTGGATGGGGATCATGCGGGCAGGACGGCAATGTGCTGATCAACTGGCACCTGATTTTCACGCCTTCCAAGGTGCTTGAATATGTCGTCGCGCATGAACTTGCCCACCTGCGACATCGGAACCACGAGCCGGTGTTTTGGGATTATCTCGGGTCGATTGCGCCGGGATGGGCCGCCGCCAAATCATGGCTCGACCAGCATCAAGGAAGCATCAGCGCCGACTTCCTTGCAATCCCCATTGGCCGTCTTGAGCCCGTCAGTGGGCTACTCGATAAATAGGCGACGACGGGCATCGCGACATGCTCGCGCTCCGGATTAAGCCAGCATGCCCGCTGCCTTCAACTTCCCGCAGAGTAGGGCGGTCAGTTCCGCCACATGGTATGGCTTGGGGAGGAAGGTGCTGTTTTCGGGGAGGGCAGCGTCCGAGTGTAGGCTCTTCCCAGATGTGACGATGATCGCAATGGCTGGGCTGCGCTCATGCACGCATGCGGCGAGCCGTAATCCGTTCATGCTTCCCGGCATATCCACGTCGGTGAACAACACGGCCACTTCGGGGTGAGCCTGAAGCATAGCGAGGGCCTCCTCGGCGTCGCTGGCCTCCAAGGCAGCAACCCCCATGCCCTCCACGATGTCTACTGCTAACAGCCGAACGAGGGGTTCGTCCTCAACGATAAGCACAGCCGGAGCGGGGGAGGCATTGGACATCGTCATTAATCCGTCCGCGAAAATCGTCATTAAACCCACGTTACCGACGTTTCATCTCTATTCCGCTGCTGGACAATGTGTTTGGGGTAAGCTGACGCAGCAGGTAAGGGCTTGGGGGTGAACGCACTCGACGTTGCCATGGTGCGTATAAAACGCTCGAACGCTCTGGGGGTTGCGTTTGGGGTCAGTGCGTTCGGCATCGCAGCGGCCCTGCGGATGGTGGTGGGGCTCGCGCCCGGCGAATATCCGTTCATCACATTCTTGGGCGCGGTCATTGTCACTGCGGGCGTTGCAGGAACGCGACCCGCCGCGATTTGCACCGTCTTATCAGCGGTCGTCGCGTCATATTATTTCGTTTCTCCCACGCACAGCTTCCCGGTCCATAGGTCGGCATTACTCGGCAGCGTCCTCTTCGTTGCGATCAGTGCGCTTGTTATCTACGCTATGGACAGGCTCTCCCGAGCAGCCGACAAGCTTCGGGCGGAACAGCAAGTCTCGCTCGCGCTCGCCGAACAGCAACGCACGATGTTCGCAGAACTCCAGCACCGGGTGGCAAACAATTTCGCATTCTTGAGCGCGCTTCTGCACCTCCAAAAGAAGGAAGTGCTGGCAAATCCCACCGCTGCGGCTGACCTGCTCGATGAAGCCATGCGCCGACTGGACGTGATGGGCAGGCTCCATCGACGCCTGCACGACCCTGCCGCCTTGGATCAGCCGCTCGCTGATTATCTGCGGGGATTGTGCGACGAGGTTCTGGATGTGACCGGCGCGAAGCACATCAGGTGCATGATCGAGGCCGAGGACGTGCGGCTCGATCTCACAAAGTTGACGGCCTTGTCGCTCCTCGTCTCCGAGTTGATCACCAACTCGGTCAAACACGCCTTCAAGGGACGCGGTGTAGGCACCATCACGGTGCGGTTGAACCGTTTGCCCAGCGATATGGTCAATGTTGAGATCGGTGACGATGGTCCGGGCATACCCGCAGGCTTTTCCCCAGAGGAAAGTCAAGGTCTTGGCCTTAAAATCATCAACGGGTTGGCGTCGCAACTGGGCGCGGAACTGCAACTGCCAACGGCGGGCATGTCCGCGACGAAGCTCGTTTTTGCTGCTTGAAACCAAAGCGGGCAAGCCGACCCGGAAGACCTCGACGGATCAACAAGATTATTTCGAACTCGCCGACGAGACAGACGCGGTGGAATTCTCGCTGCGTTTTGGCTGACGCTTCCGTTCGATCCACGGTGTGCAGTCGATCCAGTTGATGTGCGGTGGGCCTTCATGGCCGCGCTCGAACACGAACCATCCCAAAAAGAGTTGAGCCGGGTGAAACCTGTCCCCGTGGACATCACCTTTCATGAAATTCACGCCCCGACTCAAAACGTGGACGCGCGCCAGAGGAAACTCCCGATCTTCCCAAATCTCCGCGTGCCGCTTTGCCCCGGTCAGATAATTGAGTGGCAGCAGCAGCGCGATCTTGTGGTCGATAATCTGCTTCGCATGCGCCACGAACTGGAGATGTAGGGAGAACGGGGGGTTGGTGATCAACGCATGATACCTGTCGGACAGCGACAGGAAATCGCGTCGTTCGTCTCCACTGCCGTGCAGATCGAAACAGACCGTTTGGTGCCCTCGCTCGCGCAAAACCCTGTCGATAGCTCGGGCCTCGCCTGCCGCTGGCTCAAGTATCGGCTTGTCGATGTCGAACGGCTCATGATCGAGCAAAAGGCGCGTCACTGGCGCGGGGGTCGCAAAACAATCCGACGGGTTATGGCGATCAGAAATTCGCCGCCCGACGCTCATGAACCCCTGCCTTTGGATGCGCGTCGTCCCAGCACGCATATGCGCACCCGGCATGAGCGCTTCGATGATTTTCAACAATGATTGGACGGCACCGCGCCCAGCTTCAATTTCGCGAACCGTATTGATCGACACCCCGGCACTGGCGGCCACATCTCGAAGGCTTCGACCATCGCGCACCCTTGTTGCGCCCACCCGCTCGATCAATCCGTCTCCGTGTGACAAGCCCACGATGTTGAGACGGAGGATCGGTTCGACCGCCAACAGCGTGGAAAGACGACCGCGTGATTGTTCGAGGGCTGCAATTGCCTGTCGGCTCACGCCAATCTGGTCCCCCAGTTCGGACTGGCTCAACCGCAATTGCTGCCGTTCAGCACGGATCGCTTCACCAATTTCCACGCTCAATTATCCTGACAAAATATGTGAGGTTAATTGATACATATTTTAGGCGATCATCAACCCCACCCGACGTCTTCGTCATGGGTGAAATCCCACCGCGCGATTAACTCACGCAGCGGTTCCCATTTCGTCGCTGCTTCACGCTTTCGCACGAACTGTGTGATCCCGTAGCCGAGCATGAAATCAGCCGCCGTCGCTTCCACCGCAGGAGACACCGATCGATTTCCACGGGTATTGCAGTCTTCGAAGTGCCAAACATCGTCACGCCGACGCAGGTGGACGATGACCTCCTCTACAGGGGTTGAGAGCACACCGAAGGCACGATTGCCTTCCAGACAATCGGTCAAGTAGCGGCGCATGCAGTTCCTGAAGCCCAGCGCGGTCGCTTTAAGTTCGCCACCATTTTCAATCGGGCGATACTCCGCACACGCCGGGATGGGCGGTGAAGGGAAGTGGAGCCTTTCCATCGCACGACGCCAGCACCGGCCAAGCGCCCCCGGCTTTTCCGACGCGCAAATGGCTTGAACGAGACAATCGGCATCGACGCCATTTTCGATAAACAGCCGGAACAACGATACGGTCTGGCGAGCATGATCGATGTCACGGTGGAAGGCGACGATGCGCGGAGTCCTGATCTGGCTTGGCAGAGCGCGCATCACCCGCAACCGGTCCAGATCGAGGGTCGGCTGTTGGGCCAAGATGGCAATCACATCACGGGCATGACGGCTCGCCAGCAACGCATGCAGGTAGCGATAGAAACGTCGTGGATGTGTTTTGCGGCCAGCGCGGGCAAGTGCGGAACGAAAGCCGACGGGCACCGATCCAAAGGCAGCCAGCAGGATGTCGTCGTGGTTGGCGGTGGCCAGCAGTTCAGCTTCGATGGGTGGAAGGATCGGGTCAGCCCGTGGGACTGCCAGATAAGCAGCAATGACCTGTCGCCGCTCGTCGCTGCTACGCAGAAAATGGCCCGCGAGGCCGGGATGAACTTCGTCGAGTTCGACGATCCGCGTGAGAGCCCAGTTCGTTGATGCCTTCACCAATTTTCACCTCCTATTATAGGGGGTGTGAATCAAGTTGGGCTGAATGGAACCTTCATTGGAAGGGAAAGGCTATTCGACGGAATAATGTAACCCGGCTCCATCGATTTTCGTCACGGTCAATTTCACGTCCTTGAACGCGATCACCTGTGGGAAAGTGGCCTCAAGCGGAAACGTGTATTCCTCTGTGAAGGCAGGCCGCGCCATATCGTTAACGAATTCACGATATGATAATCGCAGCGTGTCCCTCGTGGACCCAAGATAAATTAGCACCTGCTTCAGGCTTCCCGGGGCAGTATCGATATACTCGCTCGGGCTGTATTCGACAGGAACCGGAAGCTTTTTGCCGCCCTGAACCTCATTGCCTGCGACGCGGTCGAATTTCCCATCACCGTCGTCATCCATCAGGCAACCATTGTATTCCCCGAGCCGAAATGCCCCAATGCTGGTTGCGGCGCATGCTTTCAGTTTGGTCTTGCTGTCGATCTGGAGAAGCTCTGTGCCCGCCGGAAGATCAACTTGCGCAAAAAGTATCTTCGCGACCACAGCGCTTGCAATTCGGTAGCTCGGGAAAGCACGGTATTGGCTTCGTTCATAAACCGTGCTGCCAACAGACGCGGTCTTAAGCTCCCCTTTAGGCGGGACCACCAGCGTGCGCAAATCCTGTGATATAGCTTGAACAGGCACCATCAGTGCCGCCAGTGCCAGCGCAATCTTCAACATACCCGCTCCCTTTGTCCAAACCGTTGCTAACGATTGCGCGAAAAATTACATTTTCTATCGCTATTTGGGAGTGAAATATCGTCGGACACCGGACGGGATTCAAATTATTTTTCAAGGGAGTTTCAGTTTAAAATAGTGTCAGATCGAATCTGAAACTTATAATAATAACACCATCACGATAATGTTCATCGCTACCCAAAATAATAAGAATGAGTTTATTGAAGATTTTATATGTGCAGGTTGACGATCATTCTAAATTTTTTTTGACATCGGCCAAAGTTTGTTCGTATTCTCGATTAAACTCTTCCTTGGCGGCTTGTGCCTCTTGATCGGCTTGCGCTTCAGCTTCGGTCACCTGTTGGGCGTCATACTCTTTGGTGTCATAGCGGAACAGCATTTCCCCGTCGCCGTTGATGAACGCTTCAAATCGCGTCGGAACCTCTGATCCGTCGCTGTAGAAACCATTGCCGTGGCATACAACGCGGTCGTCGCTGCGGCTCGTCAAGACCCTCTTGTCGAGAGATACAAGTTCACCGTCTGACATGCCTACAACCTGACTGGCGATGCTCTTGCACGACATATTCTTCAAGATTCCGACGGATAAATCGTTGCATGACGAGACCGTCAGAAACGCCAGCACGAACGCGCGCAGCATCATCGACGGACCAACTGGACAATGCCTGCGACGGCACAGGCACCGAAAAATATGGCAGTGAAGTAACCCATTGGCTTGCCGTCGATTGCCATTGCGATACCTCCGATAGAAAACGCTATGCTGCCCAGTGCAAGCATGACGAGCTTTGCCGGACTGGATGCCTGTCCGGCGCGAGTTGCACTGTCAGAGAGGCTATCTTTGACATCGACGCGCTCGCTGTCGCGGGTGATACGGGGGACCGTGACCGCCAACAAATAGAGCACAATTATGATGGCAATCGGGGCCGCGATCAATCCGAACTTGGCGACTGCTATGCCGCTGGCCACACCAAGGGGCATGATCCAGCGATAAGTGCCCACGAGGTAATCCTTGGCGCTCTCATAGGCCTCTTCGTCATGAAAGCGACGCCCTTTTCCAAAAGCGTAAGGGTATACGTAGAAATCCCCATTATCTCCGACCTTAAAGGAACCGGCTGCAAGACCGTCATAATACCCCATTAGTCCAGCGACCACTTCATTTTTGCAAACTCCGTAGCTCGGTCTTCAGGGTTGGCGAACTCCCAACCGTTTTCCAGATAATTTTTAGCGGTGAGTTCGTTACCTTTCACACCAAAGTAAACAGCCAAGCCAACACCAATAACCGTCAAAAGAATTGTCAAGCCGTTTGCCTCGTCCGTATCAGACAGGACTTCGGGACCGATGAGATTGGCGAACCAAAGCGCGGCCATTAGGACGCCCCACATGTATAAGCGACGAAAGAACAAGGGTATTCCGAGAATGCCCGAGAATAAGAACAAGACCCAACTCCACCCCACCTTGACAGTTTTGATTTCCCCGGTGCGTTCGTTTCTAAATTCGGCTTTAACGGCCATACCATCCCCCCTTGTCGGCATAAACGATACCGCTTAAGTGATAAGCGATACCGTTTATATTCGTCAACTAATCTTCCGGGAGGGCTGGATGCGAGAAAGCGATACCGCTATCTCTCGGCGGGTGACCAAGCCCAAAATCTACAATGAGGCGATTCACTTCCGGGCCAAGGCTGGCACCAAGGCTCGATTGGATGCGCTGCGCGGTAATATGCGGCAGGGTGACTTTGTGCGGCTGCTGATCGAAGAAGCCCTTGAATCTCGCCAACAGGATCAATTGAACAAGTAATCTGTCGCTGGTTGCCGGTCAGATCACGCCGCTGCATGATTGCCTTCGTCATTGGCCGCAGCAGCTTTGTTTGCTGCACGCACATCGCGCTTCCGATCCCGATCCTTGATCCGGTCAGCTTCCTTTTTTGCTGCCGCTTCCGCAGGCGTCAGGACAACATGCCGTCTGCCGGGGCGGGTATCTCTGACCTCATATGCAAAACCGAGGTTTTCAAGAGTGAGGTCGCAATCAACGTAGCCGCGCGGATCGGCGTCAAGGCAATCGCGCAGATATTCGGCCTGCTGGCGATCATAGACGTAGAGGTGAACATCACGATGGTCGTCAGCCTCTCGGAGCGAAGTTCGGCACATGAACTGAAGGATCACCTCGCGCTCATTCGAACGCGTAAAGAAGTCAGGATTCACGCCGAGCCGCTCATAGATGGCCCGCATTTTTGGCTCGGGCTTGGCAGTGTAAATCATGGTGGCATGGGTCGCATGCGAAAAGCTATTCGAGCCCGACTGACGGGGCCGCAGATGTGTGCCGGTCAGGGCCTTTAGATGAGCGACATCCGGATCGTTGCAGGTCCAGATGTGCGAATGGGGCGGGACGCGGAAGCCAATATGTTCGGCGATCTTGACGAGGTTGCGTTGCCCCTGATCCGATTTGAAAAGCGCTCGCGACGCCCAATGATTTTCGGCGAAGTGAGCTGCCCCCGTCTGAGTGGTCCATCGACTATGATAGTCTGGATCATGAAAGGGACGACGAATGCCGAGCAAGAAGCACAAGCCGGAAGAGATTATTGGCAAGCTGCGTGAGGTCGAGATCGTAT
>JAKFUX010000015.1:0-141939 GCA_021732465.1 Sphingomonas sp. | reverse complement strand
GGGAGGGGGTGGAGAGCAGGCTGGCCGGTTCCAGGAGACGAACCGGAGTCAGCTGCCTTTCGCGACCGTCCCAAAAGCGATGGTCGATAGGGAAAAGGCGCTTCCGACAGACTGAGGGCAAGGTGGCCTGACGCTGCGCGCTCTCGTATTGTAACAGAATGAACATAGGCCAATTCGATGCCGCGATCCGGGCGGGTGCTGTAGGCACAATTCTTCTGCTGGGATGGTTGCTGATCGGTCAGCGCCGGCAAGTTGGCTTGCCTGCTCGTCTTTTTGCCCCATTGGCGCTGTGTCTTGCCGGGTTCGTCATCGGCAACACGCCAATCACATCACTGGCCCCGGCCGGAATCGTCGGCGCTGTAGGTCACACGGTAAGCGGCTTCACCGTCATATTCCTATGGTGGTTCTGCCTGTCGTGCTTCGACAGCCGTTTCGGGTTGAAAGGAGGCGTGTTGGGCGTCGGCTTGGTCTGGGGCGTCATCGCCGCATTCGATCGCGGCCTGCTCGGTGAAGCGTTCGCGAACAAGGGGCTGTCGCTGCTGCTCGTACCGCTGGGCTTTGCCATTGTCGGCCATCTGGTCTGGCGGCTGCTAGCCGAACGTCAGGGTGACCTAATCCAGCAACGCCATGATGCGCGGATCGTGGTCGCGGTCCTGCTCGGCGGGATGCTTTTCATCGACTTGGCGGCCGACGCGATATTTGGCTTCGCATGGCGTCCGCTCGCCTTTTCCATCACCCAGAACGCGATCGTCCTCGCTTTCGGCGTGTGGCTGGCAGGCAAGATGCTGACAGTGCGTGCGGACGTGCTAGCTTTCGGCGTTGTCGAGGAAGCATCGCCACCGACGGGAGACGTAGCGCGGCTCAGCCTCCGACATGACAGCGAGCTATACCGTCGGCTATCCGTGCTGATGGAGAACGAGCGCGTGTTCCTTGATCCCGAACTAACCTTCAGTGCGTTCATGGATCGCATGGGAGCGTCGGAACGCGCCGTGCGGACGCTTATCAATCACGAGCTGGGCCACGACCATTTCCGCACCTTTTTGAACCACTACCGGGTCGCCGAGGCACGCCGATTGCTCGGCGATCAGGATCAGCCCGCGAAGCTCATCACCGTTGCGCTGGACAGCGGCTTCGCCTCACTCGCCAGCTTTAACCGCGCCTTCCGGGCCATCGAGGGGCGCACCCCCAGCGATTATCGGGCCGCTATGCGCCACGGCGATCCGGGATACCCACACTTGGAAAAGCCGAGTTTTGAGGTGCGAAATGCCGACTTCTGAGAAGCCGGATCAATCTCTTCAAGCTAGCACGCCTCCGTGGCTGGCTTGAAGGGGCGCACATGAACGGACTGATCGGCTTGGGGGGAACGCTGGCGTTCCTCCTCGCTCTGGGAATGCTGGTGGGATTCGCTGATCGCCAACGCTTCGCGCCACGCTGGCTGCTGATCGCGGCGTTACTGGTGGCGGTCAACGACGCCCTCCTTACACGCGCCTACAAATTGCTACCCGACCTGATCGGCGGAGAATGGAACTGGCAAGGCAAGCTTCTGGCGCTAGTCGCGACGCTCGCCATTGCTGCATTGCCAGCGTTCGGCTTGCGTCGCGTCGGCCTCACGGTTGAACAAGAACCGGGCAGCCTGAAGGCTGCATTGCCGGTTGCGGTGCTATACTGCGCCTTCTTCGTCGTTATCGCCGCGGCCTTTCCGGGCGGCCGGTCCAGCAGCGAGGACGTCGCCTTTCAGTTGACCATGCCGGGTTTGGAGGAAGAACTCTTTTACCGAGGAATCCTGCTGTTCGCGCTCGATCAGGCTTTCATTGGCAGGAAGAGGTTCCTCGGTGTCGATTGGGGCTGGGGAGCTGTGATGTCATGTTTCCTGTTTGGGATGGCGCACGCCTTCGGCTTCTCGCACGGCAGCTTCGCCTTTGACCCTATCACAATGGCCCTAACGGCAATCCCATCATTCATCGCCGTCTGGCTGCGCCTGCGGACGGGAAGCCTGCTCTTGCCGGTCCTGCTCCACAATTTCGGCAACTCGTTTTCACTGCTCGCATAGCAGCGGCTTCCCGAATCGCTGGTTTTGGGAAGCCATGGCGCCGCGCCGAACGACTATGTCTGGGCGATTTCTACCGTGACCGATCTCCAAACAGAACCGCCCAATCCACTGCCGCGCCACGCGGCTCCCATCCTCGCCCGTCAGCGTTGCTTCTTGCTCGTGCTCGCGGTGAAGTCGGGGTCTTTGTTCGCTACCCAATCGACGAATTTGCGGACGGCGGGGTTGGCGAGCAGGCCTTCGACATCCATGCCGTAGCGTTGCAGCTCTGAATTGGTGAAGTTGGCGATCAGCGTTTGCTGGCAGATCGGGTGCATGGGCACCACATCGCGCCCGCCGCGGCTTTTGGGGACGGGGTGGTGCCAGACGATGGTTTTGCCCGTTGGTCGGCCACACAGCCAGCAGGAGATGACGGGTGCCGGAGCCTCTTCCGCGCTGCCCAGGTCTTCATACGGACCGTGTTTTGAATGTTTGCGGGCCATGCGTTTGCCTGAATTGCCTCAATTTGCGCTGCCACCCTATAGCGCGTGCGCCCAACATTGCGACATGTGCAGTGTTGCCGCTGCGGTGCCGCTGGCAAGCCGGGGCGGCGGCCATCCTCCTACCCCGTAACCGCCACGACATTATCGTCCGAATTGCGGTCGATATATTTGTTATAGGGATCAACCCCCGCAAACGCTGGCTTTCGTTTTGAAATCACCCGGATCTGCTGCTCGCCCGACACCACCGGGCGGCGTTCGATCAGGTCGACGTCCTTTGCGCTAAACGCGCCGATGCCCGGGCGTGCCGCGAACAGGCCCACTTGAATCACGTCGTCCAGCTTCGCCTTGGTTTCTTTGCCCTTGCCGTCGGCATAGAATTTGTCGCCTGCCACCGTCAGTAGCGTTTCGAACCGGCCATCGGGCAGCTTCTTCACCGTCGCGGTCTTGGTTTTCAGGTCATAGATCGTGATTTTTTCAAACAGATCGCTGATCAGCGCGCGCTCTGCATCGTTGCGGGCGATGGATTTCAGACCGTCGACCAGATCGAGCGAGCGGGCATAGGGCTGGCTTTTGAACCGGTATTTGTTGAGCAGCTGCGCGAGCATCGCGTTCATGCGGTCTTCGCCCAGCCGATCCTGCAGCAGGTACATCACCACCGCACCTTTTCGGTAATGGATATAACCCTGGTTCTCGACGCGTTCGAGCGGCAGTTCCTCGATCGCTTCCGATCCGCGCGACCGCAGATAATTGTCGAGCTCGTACTTCAGGAACCGGCGCATCTTATCTTCGCCGTAGAGCTTCTTCATCACCATCATCGCCGAGTATTGCGCCATCGTCTCGACGAGCACGGTGCCGCCCTGCATTTCGGCAGAGATGATCTGGTGCGCCCAATATTGGTGGCCCAGTTCATGCGCGGTGACATAGGTAACGTAATCGATTTCGTTGGCGTCGCGCGTATCGGCGATAAAGCCGATCCGTTCCGAATAGGGGATTGTCCCGGCAAAGGCCTGCGCAAAGGTTTGATAGCCTGGAAATTCGATGATCCGGGCGTAATCAAACTGATAAGGGCCAAAATTGCTGCGGTAATAATCAAGGCTCAGCTTCATCGCCTTCAACATACGATCGACGTTATAGGCGTGCTTGGGATCGAAATAGACCGTGGTCTTCACTCCGCCGGCATCGGCCGATTTCTCCGCATAGGCCGCAGACTGGACCGAAAAGAATGCCAGGATGGGCGCGGTGGCGACGAAATGCGCGGTGCGCCTGCCACCTGTGGTGACATCAGACACGCGCTTGCCGGGGGCAATCGGCGTCTGTGCGGCATCAGTGGATACCGTGATGTCAGACCGGACCCAATCGGCATTGCCGATATAGTTGCGTTCCTGTGCGGCGGTATCTTCCAGCTTGGCCATGCGCAATTCGGCGGGCAGGCCGTATTTGCGGCGGGTTACTCGGTCTTGCAGCAACCCCGCCCGGCCCATGCCGATTTGCGGAGAGAAATCGCTGTTGTTCAGGAAGGTGCCGTTGGCAATCATCTGGGTATCGTCGCCATTGGCGCGAAACCCGCGTTGCCAGCGCTGCGTCTTGAAGGTCAGGCTCGCTTTTGCCCCCGGCGCGAGCGGCGTGGCAAAGTGATAGATGCGGTACCTGTTCTTCTCGTCATGCATCGCCAGCGCGGCGCCGGGCACGTCGGCGGCGAGCACCTTGATCGCCGGATCGGGAAAACGGACGTGGAGATCGCTGAGCGGTGCGCCGGTATCATTCACCAACGCATAGCTGCCCGATGCCTCCATCCGCCGTTCTTGCGGGTATAGATCGACCTTCAGCACGATATCTGTTGTCGATGGCTGTTTGAGCGTCTCGTACTTCAAATATTTCTTCTCATAATCGGCGATCAGTTTTTGCCGATCATCGCGTACCAGATATTCGTTCAACACATTGGTGTTGTAGAAAATATACCCGCCGCTCGACGCCGCCGTTACCGCGCCAGCCGCCAGGATCACGCCAGGAACACCGGCAAGGCGCGCAGGCATCCGGCGCAGGCGCGGCATCAGGTTTGCCGCCGTACCGCGCCGCCATAACAGATGCGCGAGCACTGCGAGTATCAAGGCAACGCTGCCCCAGTATAGGCGCAGCCACCAGCCCATTGTGCCACCAATCTGGTCGCCGTTCATGTCCGAAAGCTGCGTCGTCCCCGTGCTGCCATAGGTATAAAGCGGGTGTTCGAACCCGATATTGCTGAGCGTGATCGTGGCGACGACATAGACAACCATCACCCCCCAGCCGATGAACTTGTTGGGGCTGAGCGCCTGAACAAAGATCGCCAATACCGCGAGCAGGATCATGTCCACGGTCGTTGGCACCAGATACCAGGCGACATACTGCCCCAGCTGCAGATCGGTTTGCCCGCGCCCAAGCTGGATCAATACCGCAGCGACGGTGGAGATCAGCAGCGTGGCAAACAGCACCGCGGACAGAGCAATGGTTTTGGGCACGAGATACGCCCAGTTTGGCAGTGAGGTGGCGTCGATAATCTCGTGCATTTTGCGATCACGGTCGCGCCAGACCAGTTCGCCCGCATAATAGATCGCGATGATCAGCGGGATGATCGCAAAACTGCCAACCAGCAACTGGATGACGGCAAAAGTAAGCGGGCGCGCGGGCGTGCCGTAAATTTCGTTGGCGAACATCAGCGATCCGCCGGCGTTGAACAGCCCGACCAGCATCAGCACGAAGAAGGCGGGGCTTTTGAATACCTGCGCCATTTCAAAGCGAATCCGTGCCAGCATCCGCGCACCCGCGGCCGCATTTGGGCGCGTTTGGGGCAGTTTTGTCACCAATATTGGGGCGGTTTTGGCAAGTTTGGCATCATTGCGCGCCAGTTTTTTCAGCTTTCGCTTGGAAATGCCGCGTTCGGCAAAGCTAAACCGCGAATAGGCGAATGCCAGCACCGCTGCCGACACCGCAAGCCAGATCGCGCGGTTGGCGATGAGCATGCCGTTGATCGGCGGGGTGAGCGTGTTTGATTCGGTGGCGGTCCAATATCGGGTGACGGTGCCGAAAGCCGCGATGCCAAACGGCTCCACATAGCCGATCCAGGCGCGAGCATCGGGCAGGGTGCGCGCAACCGAGTTGAACACCAGATAGACAACCAGAAACACGACCACGCCGACATAGGAATACATCATCGACCGCGTCATCGTGGCGACCGCAAAGAAGATTGCCGAGGTCAGCAACACATTGGGCAGCGCCATGACGAAATAAGCATAGGCGTAATCCGCCAGCCGGTTCGGCCCCAGCGTCTCGCTGTCTACCCAGGGCATGAACGATCCTATCCAGATCGCCAGCGGCACCGCCAGAAAGGCGACACCGGCGGCCAGGAATGCGCCCAGGAACCGGGCCATCAGATAATCAAATTTCGACACCCGCGTTGATCGCACCATTGGCCCGAAACCGCTTTCATCATCCCGCACGATGACGTTGGCGACGAATGCCGTCGTCACGAACATGAAGAAAATCGACAGAATCAGGTGCGTCTGGGTGATCGCATACGGGCTGTTCTTGTGAACGTTGCCGCCGCTGCCGATCTGTATCTGTTCAACCGTGGCCGCGCCAAACGTCATCAGGAAGAACAGGATGGAGACGACCCAGAATACGGGGTTGCGGAACTGATAACGCAGCTCAAAAGCGGCGATTTTGGCGAACATCGTGGCGGTCCCCTTACGCGGCAGCAGCAGCGGGTGTGCGGCGCGTGCGGGCGAGCGTGGAGAAATACACATCCTCCAACCCGCCATCGACCGGGGTGAATCCATTGCCGGGATCATTATCCGACAGAATGTGAATGATCGTGCGGCCAGCGAACAACCGCGTTGAGATCACCTCATGCGCGGCGGCATAATCGGCCATCTGGTCGCGCTCCACCGTCTTGGCCCATACCGTCCCGCGTGACCGGGCGATCAGATCAAGCGGCGCCCCCTCCAGCTGGATTTTGCCCGCCGCCAGCACCGCCATGCGCGGGCACAAATCGGCCACGTCATCCACGATATGCGTTGACAAGATGATGACGACATTGTCGCCAATCTCCGCCAGCAGATTGAGGAAGCGGTTGCGCTCTTCCGGATCCAGCCCGGCGGTGGGTTCATCAACGATGATCAGCTCGGGGTTGCCAATCAATGCCTGGGCAATGCCGAAACGCTGGCGCATGCCGCCCGAAAAACCGGCAATTGCTTTCTTGCGGACAGTCCACAAATTGGTCTGGTTGAGCAATGTCTCTACCGTTTCCTTGCGTTCACGCGCCGATGCGACACCCTTTAGCACCGCCATATGATCAAGCATGTCATAGGCGGAAACGCGCGGGTACACGCCAAAATCCTGCGGCAGATAGCCCAGCCGCTCGCGCAATTTTTCAGGATCAGCGATGATGTCGATATCGCCGAAGCGGATGCTGCCCGATGAGGGCGTTTGCAGCGTGGCGACGGTGCGCATCAGCGTTGATTTGCCAGCACCATTGGGGCCAAGCAGCCCGTACATGCCCTTGGGGATCGTCAGCGACACATTGTCGAGCGCGCGCGTGCCATTGGCATAGACATGCGTGACATTGCTGAGTTCTAGCATCTTCAATTCCCCCCACGGGTTGGCGCAATCAGAGTTTGAATGACTATAGTGTATTAAGACAGTAAAGCAGAATCAAGCGTGATTCCGTCAAGGCACTGAATCGAGACGTTGAACTTGCGTACCGATGGCAAAAACGGTTTTGCCGCTGCCATTCCCATTCCCATTCCCATTGGCGCTGGGCACGACACGAAACTTGTTGGCGGCACGTGCAACGGGGGCAGGCGTAAAGCTTTTGCCGCCATCGGCGGTGTAATAACCGCCCGCCATCGTTCCCACCCAGCCGTGAAGTGCATCAACAAAACCAATGCCAAATTGGCGGGCAGCGGCGTTTTCCACCATCGGCAGTTCGGTCCAGCTTTTGCCGCCATCGACCGTTTTGGCGATGACCTGTGTCGTGCGTGCAGGATCATAGCTTTGCACCGTGGCATAGCCGATTTTGGCGCTTACAAACGATGCTTTCCAGATCAGTTCCGCCGGGCGGGTGCCGCGATACACCTCGGTCCAGGTTTTGCCGCCGTCGGTGGTGCGCAGGATCAGGCCGTTGGTGGTCGCCGAATCGCGCGAGGTGGAGGCAAACACCAACCCGGTTTGCTCGTCGAGAAATTTGACGTCCAGGATCATCCCGGCCTTGTCGCTCATGTCGATCACGGTCCAGCTTTTGCCGCTGTCGGTGGAGCGGATGATCCCCGTTGGCCCGCCAACGCGCCCGGCGGCGGTGATCACGATGCGCGGTTCAAGTACGCCCTGATAAATGCGGCTGGTGCGCAAAATGTCGATCGCACACACACCAGCGATGGTCTTGCCACCCAGATCTACCGGTGCCCAAGTCACGCCGCCATCATCGGTGCGGTATAGCGGGGTGGTATCGGTAACGCCGGGATAATATTCGGTGCCGACATTGCCGATATAGCCGGTTTTGGCATCCACAAACCCTAGCGCGCGAATGAACGTGCCGGGCTTGCTGGCCACCTTGGTCCAGCTATCGCCGCCATCGGCGGTAGCGAATAAATCGCCCTTGCCGGTGCCGTACCAGCCATGCTGCGCATCAGCAAAGCTGATGTCATCGCGCTTGCCGGGATAGGCCTCGGTAGGCAGCGTCTTCCATTCAGCCGCAGGTGCCGCTGCCACGGCGGCAGGCTCAGCCGCGTGCGCCTTCGTCGCCCGAGCGATAAGCGCGCCCAGGCCATATCCGGCAACGAGCAAGGCAATGTAGAGGATGATGCGACGAGGTAAGGTCATGGGTCAGCCCTTTGCATGGCACGATGGCGACACGAAGGCCGCCCGCGATCAGAAGGTTTGGGGGTTATTGGCCAGAGGTCTGGCTATTCGCGCAACCGGGGCTGCGGCGCTGCGTGCTGATCAGCGCAAGCTGCGATGCGGCAAGGGCGAACATGACGATGCCCGTCGTGGCATCATTGCCCACCAGCCAGAGATACAGCCCGATCAGCGTGATGAAACCTGCCGACATTCCCAACAATGTCGCCGCCATGCCTGCGGTCATTGCACACTCCTCCAAAAAGGTTTGTCCAGGCATATATGTCATTCGATACTGACTATATGTCATGCAACACTGACATAATGATGCCAAGTCACGACCCTGTCAAGACGTGTGTCAAGTGACCCTGTCTCAGTGGATCCGGGTTGGCGGTCAGCTTTTGAAGCCAATCCGGCGATGGGTGCCATCGCAAAATGGCTTGTTGGCAGAACCGCCGCAGCGGCACAGCGCGGCACCCGTGACGCGGTCAATCGTGCGCCCGGTGCCAGCGCAAATCTCCAGATTGCCGGTTACCTGCAACGGGCCGTCCTGCTGCGGATCAATCGCCAACGGGCCGCCGCGTACCACCAGCGGCTGCGATTCGCGGGTTGCTGGCTCGCCCGAGGCGACAAAGCCGATCCCGGTGTGGCTGCCATCGCAAAATGGCTTGTTCTTGGATGCGCCACAGCGGCACAGCGTCGCTCGGTAGCCGACATGCTCGCCGGCCAGCACCATATCTGCCCGCACCCCGATTGGCCCGTTTTCGCGCAACTGCACCAGGTTAACCGGCGGCGGCGCTTCGTCTGCGCCGCCATCATGCCGACGATATTGGATCGCGCCCGATGGGCACATATGCGCCACCGTCACCAGCCCTTCCGTGCTGGTCGCATCGGGATCAATCCACGGTCCCTCAACATTGGCCTTGAACACATCGGGCTGGCCCAGCACGCAGTGCCGCGCATGGATGCAGCGATCACCGGCAAAAATCAGGTCGATCGATTTGCCGGGGATAATCTCCGTTCCGTCGGCTGCGACTTCCGGGACGGGCGCAGCCGATAAAGCCGCCAACGCCAGTGGCGCATCGGGGCCGGCGGGATGATCTGCCGGCGTTACGGCGATCTCAACGGGCGCGGCTGCAACCGCCGGCGTCGCCGCCAGCCGATCCGCAAGGCGATCAAGATCGGCGGCGGTTTTGCTTGAAAGATCAGTAACCTCGCCCTGTTGCCCCGCCACCAAACGCGATGTTGCAGCAATATCGCGCAGCCGCTCTACCAGGACGGGGATAGCGCCGGGCGTGACGGGCAGCGCCGCTGCGGAGCGCAACGTCGCAAAGCTTAGCCCGGCGGTGCAGCCCGGTTGATCGGCGTTGGCGGGCAAGGCCGTCAACCGCTCGGCAACCGGCGTCATAATGCGCATCAGATCAACAGATGCATTCACCAATGATCGCTGCGTTGTGCCATCCACCCCGGCATAGCTGAGCGCCAGACACCGCAGACTGTGATTGTAAATCGCATTGCCAATATCCAGCAGGCTGGCAGCGGGTTCGGCGTTGATCCACACCTTGCCTGTGGGCAGTGGCGGGCGGCGCATGACGGGGTTGTGTGCGGCCATGCGCGCTGGGCGGAAACCGGGCCGCGCCTCCAGCATCGCCTGATATTCGGCGCGGACGGCCAAGAACCGCTGAAAATGCGACCCCGCTTCATCGGGATCAGCGCCTTCGCCCTGGCGGACAATGGCGTCGATTGCCGCGCAGGCGGTTTTCACGCAGCGCACCACGGTCACGTTCGGCAGCGCCATGACGTCATGGCCAATCTGGTGCGCGGCATCGCCAACGAACAGCGCGTCTTCGCCAATGTCGGCAGCCAGCTGGCGAATGCCGTCCTCAATCGCCTGATAGAGTTTGCCGACGGTTGCATAATCCATCGTCGCCGACATGAGCCGATCAGGCGCCAGCCCGCGGACATAGCTGTGTTCAGGGGCAAACCCCTCGCCATCGGCCATCTCCACGCTTTCGGGGCGTTCCAGATAGATGAAGTGATCCAGCGTTTCGACCGTGAACGGCGCAAGCTTCACCACAACACCGGCCGGGTGATAGCCGGGCGCGATCGGGAAATTCTGCCGCCCGAAATGCGCAGGCGCGCCCAGCGCGGACAGGATGTTGGAAACAATCGCGAGATGCGCCATTTCCTCAATCGCCACGTCCATAATCTCGCCGCGCCAGCGCTGGACGGCGGCCAGTTCAGCCTCGGTCAGATCTTCGTCGACCGACTGTTTCAGGCTGAACATTGCATAAAGATAACAGCACATCAGATTCTGTTCGATCTCGGCGGCTTCGAACAAAATTCCCCATAATTGCTCGCGTGATGCCGGGGTGGGCGCGCGGGAGGAGGGCATATCAGACATTGGCATTGCCAGATTTTCCTTGGGGCGAGACTTTTTCTGGGGGCAGGTTTTTTGGGCCAGCGCGTTGGCCCTGCGAAGAACACAGAATCAGGCGGCAGCGGTAATCAGCTGGAATTTAGCCGATTTGGCGTCCAGCGCCTACCAGTTCCAGGATCAATCGGCGCGCCGGGACGGGACAGGATGGCGCTGGCCAGGAAATTGCCGACCGGCGTCATATTGGCGTTCGCGGGCTGCTTGGCTTAGGCTGGCGCATCGTTACCCCTTGCCAAGGATCAGCACCGTGCAGATCGATCGCCTTTCCCCTGTGCTTTCCACGCTGGAACCCAGCAATCACCCCTATTTGAACGGCGCGTGGACCCCGCAGCATGAGGAGGTGACGGCCACCGCGCTGGAGGTGATTGAGGGCACCATTCCGCATGACATTGACGGTGTCTATCTGCGCAATACCGAGAATCAGCTTCATCAGCCGCTGGGGCGATATCACCCGTTTGATGGCGACGGGATGATCCACCAGATCGATTTTCACAGCGGCACTGCCAGCTATCGCAACCGCTGGGTGCGCACGCGCGGTTTCCAGGCGGAACAGGAAGCGGGCGGATCATTATGGGGCGGGCTGATGGACCGGGCCGGCACCTCAAAACGCCCCGGCTTTGGCGCGCATGGCAGCCTGAAGGATTCGTCGAGCACGGACATCATTGTCCATGCGGGCAAGGCGATCTCCACCTTTTACCAGTGCGGCGAAGGCTATGTGCTTGATCCCGAAACGCTGGACCCGCTGGGCCTGGCGCCCTGGGTGCCGCTTGACGGGATTTCGGCGCACCCAAAGGTTGATAACCGCACCGGCGAGCTGATGTTCTTCAACTATTCAAAGCATGCGCCGTTCATGCATTACGGCGTGGTCGACCGGGACGGCGCGCTGGCGCACTATATTCCGGTGCCGCTGCCCGGTCCGCGCCTGCCGCACGACATGATTTTCAGCGAGCATTGGTCAATCGTCAACGATCTGCCGATGTTCTGGGATCAGGAATTGCTGAAGCGCGACATCCATGCCGCGCGGATGCACGACGGGCTGCCCAGCCGTTTCGCGCTGATTCCGCGCCACGGCCAGCCCGAAGATATCCGCTGGTTTGAGGCGACCCCCACCTACATCCTGCATTTCCTGAATGCCTATGAAGAGGGGGATGAGGTGGTGATGGATGCCTATTTTCAGGACAATCCCCAGCCAGCGCCGCTGCCGAACGAGGACGGCTATGGCCATATGATGGCGTATGTTGATGAGCATAGTTTTCAGCCCAAGCTGCACCGCTGGCGGTTTAACCTGGCGGACGGCACGACGCGCGAGGAACGGCTGGATGACCGGGTGCTTGAATTCGGGATGATCGATCAGCGTGTGGCGGGGCGCAAACACCGCTATATCTATTCCACCACGACAAAGCCCGGCTGGTTTTTGTTCAATGGCTTTGTGAAACATGATCTGGAAACCGGCGAAAGCTGGTCGCTGATGCTGGAGGAGGGCCGCTATGCCAGCGAAGCGCCGTTCGCGCCGCGCGTGGGCAGCACCGCCGAGGATGACGGCTATCTCGTCAGCTTCATCATTGATGAAAATCGCGGCACCAGCGAATGCGTGCTGATCGACGCGCGCGATATTGCGGCAGGGCCAGTTTGCCGAATCGCGCTGCCGCACAAAATTTCCAGCGGCACACACAGCTGGTGGGCGGACCGGGCAGTGCTGCGCGGCTAGGCTGACGGGCTGACGGGCTATCCGCAGGCCCATATCGGGTATCGCGATGTCTGTTTTTGGGTCGGTCGTTGCGGGTTAACAATAGTCTGCCCATCAGTTGGTAATCATTGCCCTGCTATTTCGGCGGCAGGAGCACTGACATGACGTATCAAAGCCTGCTGCAAGAACATGACCGGATCGACGCGCAGCTCGTTCGGATGACCAATATCGTGGAACACCCAGACGAGGATGCGGTGGGCGCGACGCTGATCCTTTGCGACCTGGCGGAAGAGCTGCGGGTGCATTTGGCGCATGAGGACAGCCTGATGTACCGCCCGATCGTCGCCGCCAAAAGGCGCGATTTTGCCGGTGCGGCTGACCAATTTTGCCGGGAATTTGCGGCGTTACGCGCCGATTGGAACAGCTATCTGGTCGAATGGACCACCGAGATGATCCAATCGGATTGGGCGGGCTTTCGCGAAAGCACCTTGTCGATCATCGATCGGTTGTCGGCGCGGGTTCGGGCGGAAAACGACCTGCTCTAGATCGCGGCACTGCAAGCAGGGATCATCCCGCTGCGCGAGCCGGTGGCTGCGTAAGCAGGCAGGGGGATGTAACCCATCCCCCTGCACTTGCCAGTACGCCCTATGCTTTGGCCCCTATGCTTTGGCCCCTATGCTTTGGCCTGCGCCAGGATGGGTAACTGACGCACGCGCTTGCCGGTTGCGGCAAACAGCGCATTGGCAAGGGCCGGGGCGGCAGGTGGCAGGCCGGGTTCGCCAAGACCGCCCATGTCATGGCCGCTGTTGATGAAGTGGACATCAACCGTCGGCGCATCGGCCAGTTTCAGCACCGGATAATCGCTGAAATTGCTTTGCTGCACCGCGCCCTTGTCCAGCGTGATTGCCTCACCAATCGCGGTCGACAGCCCCATCACGATGCCGCCCATCACCTGTGCTTCGGCGTTGCGGGGGTGAACAACCGTGCCGCAATCGACCACGGCGGTTACCTTGATCACCTTGGGGGTGCCATCTTCCTTCACCGTCGCTTCGATGACATGCGCGGCGATGGAGTTGAACGATTCGACCATCGCGATCCCGCGCCCGGTGCCGGCGGGCAGCGGGGTGCCCCAGCCGCTGCGCTTTGCCACTTCTTCCAGTACGGCCAAGTGCCGCGATCCGGGCTTCAGGTGGCGCTTGCGGAATTCGAAAGGATCCATGGCTGCCGCATGCGCCAGTTCGTCCATGAAGCTTTCGGTCCAAAAGCCATGCTGCGTCGCATTCACGGATCGCCACGCGCCGACCGTCTGGTTCGACACCTGCTTGAAATGGCGACGGGAAACGGCGGGCAGATCATAGAAGAACGGCACTTCCTTCAGCCCATCTTCGGGCTGCGCAAAATCGTTCTGCCAGGCGGTAATCTTGCCATCCTTGCTCAGCGTACCCCGGAGTTTGGCGGAGCTTTGCGGGCGGTATGCACCCTGCGTGACTTCTTCCTCGCGTGACCAGATGAGCTTGACGGGGTAGGGCACCTGCATCGCCACCCGCGCCACTTGATCGACGATTTCGGTATACATTGGCAGGCGGCGGCCAAAGCTGCCGCCGATCAGCATCGGGTGGAACGTCACTTTGTCTGCTGCAAGGCCCGATGCAGTTGCTGCGCCCATTTTCGAGGCGAGCGGATCCTGCATCCCGCCCCACACATCGAGCTTGCCGTCCTTGTGATGCGCGGTCAGCGCGAACGGCTCCATCATGGCATGGTGGAGGAAGGGCAGCCGATAATCTGCGTCGACCAGCTTTGCGTCCTTGGCCGTGAACACGGCGTTGACATCGCCGTCTCCGGCGGTGCCATCGGGCTTGTTGGCCACGCGCAAGTTAGCCTGATCGGCAAAAATTGTGTCAGTGGAGATGGCGCCGTTGCCGCCATCGCTGAATTTGGGCGACAGCGCGCGCAAGCCCTTCATCGCCTGCCAATAGCCCTTGGCAACCACGACAACCGCGCCGTCGAGCTTGATGACCTTTTCAACGCCAGCAATCGCCAGCGCCGGCGCAGGATCAACCGAGACGAGTTTGCCGCCACGCACAGGCGCCGCCATCACGGTGGCGACGCGCATATCCGGCAGGCTGAAATCCATGCCATATTGCGCGGTGCCATTAACCTTGGCCGGAACATCGAAACGCGGTGGCGATTTGCCGATGTAGCGGAAGTCCTTCGCCTGCTTCAGCGCGGGCGTGGAAGAAAGCGAGCGTTCGGCAGCCTCAGCGGCCAATTCGCCATAGCGGAGCGAGCGGCCCGATTTGGCATGGGTCACCTTGCTGTCGGCGGTGGTGAGTTCCGTGGCGGGCACGCCCAGCCGCTTGGCGGCGGTATCCACCAGCGCCAGCCGGGTCGCCGCGCCAACCACGCGCAAGCCGCGTTGCCCGGTAAAGCGCAGTGCCGAAGAACCACCGGTAATCTGCAGGTTCAGCGACCGGGTCAGCATCGACGCCAGCGATTCGGGCAGCCCGGCGGCGATGGCGGGATAGCCGCTCATTTCGCCCAGAAATCCACGCCCGAGCGGCACATTGGCAAATGCCGATTCAGCCGGCGCCGACACGACTTCCATCTTTGCCCAATCAGCATCCAGTTCTTCGGCGAGCATTTGCGCCAGACCGGTGTTGGACCCCTGGCCGATATCGGCATGGGGCGAATAGAGCGTGATCTTGTCGTCTTCGCCGATGCGCAGCCAGGTGGCGAAATTATGCCCGTCCTTGCCATTGGTTAGCGCCGCTGCCGCTGAGCGCGCTGAACCGTCAGCATATTTGATTGCGAAAATGCCACCGCCAATAACGGCCGCGCCACCGATCAGGAAAGTTCTGCGGATCATGCCCATCTGCTTGCTCCTCAGGCCTGGCCGGCGACGGCGTGGATCGCCGCGCGAATACGGGGATAGGTGCCGCAGCGACAGATGTTGGTCATCGCCTCATCAATCTGCGCGTCACTCGGGCTTGGGCTGGCGGCGAGCAGCGCGGCGGCGGCCATCAACTGGCCCGATTGGCAATAGCCGCATTGTGGCACCTGATGGTCAATCCATGCCGCTTGCAGCTTATGAAGCGTACCGTCGGCCCCGCCCAGGCCCTCAATCGTGGTGATCGCCTTGCCTGCAACATCGCTGACCGGCACGCTGCATGATCGCATCACTTCGCCATTAACATGAACGCTGCACGCCCCGCAGGCGGCAATGCCGCAGCCGAATTTGGTGCCGGTCATCCCCAATTCCTCGCGGATCACCCATAGCAAAGGGGTGTCAGCTTCTGCGGTGATTGTCACGGGTTCGCCGTTGACCGTTGCTGTAATTGCCATGCTGCGCACCCCGCCCTGATAACATTAGATGAGTTTCTTATAGCAACCAATAACGCCGCTTGCCATTCCCGTTAATGCGGCTTGGGGCCAGCCTTGGGAAACCATGGCAGAAAGCCGCTGGTGCGCTGTACATAGTCCTCATACCCCGGCTTCTTGCGCTTCAGCCGCCCCTCAATCGTTGGCACGCCCGACCATTTCATCAGCGTCCATGTCAAGAAAATCGGCCCCGGCAGCGCCCACAACCCGGTGCTGCTTTCGGCGGCAATCAGGAACAGGCCCCACCAGGTGCAGGCATCGCCGAAATAATTGGGGTGGCGGGTAAATCGCCACAGGCCGGTGGTCAGCACCTGGCCCTGATTGGCGGGATTGGCGCGAAACCGCACCAGCTGCCAGTCACCGATGGTTTCAAACATTATGCCGATCAGCGCGACGGCTGCGCCGATCATGCCCAGCGTGCCAACCCCCGGCGTCGCATCCACCTGGCCAAGCTGCACGGGCAGGCAAACAACGAACAACAACGGCGCCTGCGTGACATAGACCAGCCGCGCCGATGCCTCTCCAAAGCCCCAGCCATTTTTCTGCTCGGCCTTGGCAAACATCGTGACATAGCGACGGTCGGGGCCATGATGGCGCCATCGCCACAGCAGATACGCCCCCAATCGCACACCCCACAGCGTGCACAATACCATCAGCAAGGCCTTGCGCCCCGGATCGCCGCTGGTTTGCAAAAACGTCGACCCGCCCAGCACGATCATGCCGATCGCCCAGACACTGTCGACCGGCGTTACATCGCGCGTCTGAAGCGTCAGCAGCCACAACCCAAAGAACATGACGATCAGCACCACGGCATTGGTGCCCAGCAGCATGGCCACGCTCATGCGGCAATCTCAAGCCCGGCGGCTTCCACGATGAAGCTGACGGTGGTGGTGGTTGACCCACCGATGTTCAGCGTCTGCACACGGCGTGCGCCGTCCACCTGATAATCGCCTGCACCATCTGTTACCTGTTTAAATCCGTCGAGGAGCATTCTTACCCCGGTTGCCCCCACCGGATGCCCCAACCCGATTAATCCACCCGATGGATTAACCGGCAGCGCCCCGCCCATGTCGATTGTCCCGTCCTCAATCGCCTGCCAGCTTTTGCCAGGCGGCGTGATGCCCAGATGGTCGATTTCCATATATTCGCTGGACGTGAAACAGTCATGCGTCTCGATGGCGTCGATCTGCGCGATATCGGCAACGCCAGCGCGGGCGCGCGCGTCCATCACGGCGCGGCGAACCTGCGGAAAGACATAGGCGTCGCCAGCGCTGTCGGCGATCTTGCGGGCATAGCCGATCGGGGCGGAGCGATGCCCCCAGCCGCTGATCCGCGCCAGGCTTTCCATCGGGATACCGCGCTTTGCCGCATAGGCTGCCGCGCGGGCGGGGGAGGCGAGGAACACGACCGCGCTGCCATCGGTTACTTGCCCGCAATCCATCTTGCGCATTCGCCCCTCAACCACCGGATTGGCGTCGTCATCCTCGGTGAAGCTTTCCGGGGTGAAGCGATAACCGCGCGTCTGGGCGTTGGGATTACGCTTTGCATTGGCAAAGTTGATTTCGGCGATGCGGCGCAAATGCGCCGGGTCCAGCCCGTGGCGGTGATCATATTCCTCGGCCAGATCAGAAAAAGCGCGCGGCCAGACGAAATCGGCGTCGCCAAATTCATGGCCAGCCCATGCCGCACTGCCCAAATGCTGCGCGGCAATTTTGCCCGGCACGTTACGCATCTGTTCGATGCCAACGACACAGGCCAGGTCATATCGACCCGCCTCAATCTCTGCGGTCGCGGCCAATATGGCGATGCTGCCTGATGCGCAGGCGGCTTCGTGCCGGGCACTCGGCATGCCGTTAAACGCTGGATCGACCAGCCCGAAAAAGCCCCCGAGCAGCCCCTGGCCTGCGAATAATTCTGCGGTAAAATTGCCGACATGGCCGGTATCAATCTCGTCAGCATCCAGCTTGGTTGCGGCTAGCCCGGCCTGCACACATTCAGTGAAGGCATCGGCGATATCCATGCCCTGTCGGTGCCAATTCGCGGCGAAATCGCTTTGCCAGCCCCCCAGGATATAGACCATGCGCGCTCCCCCTATATCGTCCGGCATCATGCAGCCCCCGCTGCATTGCCGTGTTCTATGCCCAGTGTTGTTGCAACCTGTTGTTGCAACTTCATGCCGCTTTGGCAATTCGGCCATTGGGCGGGGGTGCCGCGCGTTGAGTGCGCCACCATGCTCAACCCGGTATTTGCTTAACCCCACATTTTGGCAGCCAATATCCACGCCCATACCAGCAGGGTCAGCGCGCCGCCCGCAAAGCTGGTTCGCACGGATTGGCGCAGCAAGCGGCTTTGCGCATCGATCGAATGGACAAAGGCGGCGAACAGGCGGCGTTGTAGCTTTTGGGCGCCGTCATCGTCATCGGCGTCAAAACCGTCAGCATCAAACTCCTCCCCCACCAGCAGCGCACGCAGGCACAAGGCGCTGGACAGGATCAGCGGGGCGATGCCGATCAGGCTGGCGATTGTCAGCACCGGCTGGGTGGCGGCATCAACGCTTAACGGCGCGCCCGGGCTGGCCGAAATGGGGTGCGTGCCAATCGTCACCATCAGCGCGTTGAACGCCAACATGCCGCCGATCCGCACCGACAGATCAAGATCGCGATTCTCCAGAAACTCCAGATCGGCGATGAAGCCGGGTTCGGGGTTTGCGCCGCGCATCGCCTGAAACGCGCGCAGCCGGGTTCGAAATGACGAGGTTCGCATTACCGGGTCATACCGCGACCTTTCGGCAATCGCCAAGCCTCTTGCCAGTGGCCTGTGGCGCCGGCGCATTTGGCGCTGGTTTGCTGTGTGGCTTGACCTTGCGTCCCCCAACGTATCTGGTCGGCAACGGTAATCCTTCGGGGGAAAAATCGGTGATGCGCCTATCCATTCGTGCCGTCACCGTGTTGGTTGTTGCGGCCTTGCTGTCGGCATGTACCGGCCATGTTCTGCCCGCCAGTGACCAGTTCATCGTTCCCAAAAATGCCGATCCGGTGGCCGCGCCGCGCGCCGCGGTGTTCGTGGACGCCAATGGCAGCTTTTATCCCAGCGGCTGGTGCGCCTATTTGTTGAAGCCCAGCCAATGCGCGCGTGATCCGATCAAGCCGCCGGGGCGGCTGCCAAAGGCAAGCCTGTTGAACCTGGCGGACAGCCGTTGGGCCAAGGGTGGGGGTGCTGCATTTCGCGGCCGGATTGATGATGATGAAGCACGCCAGCTTGATGCGATCAGCGCCTTTGCCGCATCAAAGGACCGGGTGTATATTCTGGTCCACGGGTTCAACAGCACCGTTGCCGAAACCGATCCGTCATTTCAGGCAGTCGAGGACCGGCTCGCGATCGGGCCACGCGACGGGGTGATCCGTTTTTACTGGGACGGGCTGACGGGATCAGGGCTGGGTGCGCTGAAGATCTGGTTCAATGCCGCAGGGTATAGCCAGGTTGCAGGCGCGCGTGGGTTACGGCGGGTGCTTAACCGGTTGCAGGGCAAAAACATCTATCTGATCGCGCATAGCCGGGGAGCCTCTGTGATCCTGTCGGCGCTGGGCAACCCGGTTTATGATCAACAGTTCAAGGTTGATACCAACAAGGTCGCAAATGGCTGGGTAAAGCCGATTGCCGACTTGCTGGAGCAAAAGCCGCTGCTGGAAAACGGCAATGCCATCCATGTGCTGCTGCTGGCCGCCGCTATAGGTCGCGTCGATTTCTGCGATGCGACGGAACAAGCGCGGTTTGATGTCGCAACCATCCCGCCGCGTAAGCGGTTCCTGCGCCGCACGGCGGCGAGCAAGGACGATGCCGATCGGCCCTGGGTTGGCTGCGTCAAGCTGCGCCGGTTCACTGGCCAGCTGAAATCGGTCCGCTATGTCGTCAACATCAGCGATCCGGTGCTGAAAAAGGGCGTTGGCTTTCAGTATCGGTTTAACCCCACCACGCTGGGTCTGGAGCCAGAGGTGGGGCGGGCCATCGCGCAAGAGGGTGGCTATCCGATGACCGCCTATTTCACTGATCCGCCGCGCGCCCGGCATGATTTTGTCGATTATGTCAGCGACCCCAGTTTTTTCCGGATGCTGTGCGATGCCGGTATCCTTCGCCCCGATTTGAAGGGCGTATCAGCGCGCTGCCAGTAAGTGCGCCACGCCAATTGCCTTGCAGATCGGTCGACAAGCTTTGATGATGGGGTGTGGGCGATAGGGGGGTGACGATGGGCGCAATGATCACAAAGCGAGTGGGCACATTTCCAGCTTTCCGGCGCGGCTTGGGCATCGCGGTGGTGAGTGCGGCTGCCGGCCTGCTTGCGGGGTGCGTCCCCATGCCGCGAATCGCCCGCCCGGCACCAGCGCCGCGTTTTGACGCGATTGATTTTTTCACCGGGCACACCGAGGGGCGGGCGTCGCTGAAGGTGATTTTCGGCAAGCGCCATCCTGTCGCAGTCCACGGTATGGGCGTGATGGACAGTGACGGCACGCTCCTGCTCGACCAGATTGTTGAGGAGGCAGGCCAGCCGCCCAAAAAGCGCCAATGGCGCATCCGGGAAACGACGCCTGATCATTATGCGGGCACCCTTTCCGATGCAACGGGTGGCGTGACCGGAGTAACGCGGGGCGACCGCCTGGTGCTGCGCTTTACGATGAAGGGCGGTTTTCAGGCCAAGCAACTGCTAACGCTGCGGCCCGATGGCAAGGCGGCACATAATGTGCTCATCGTTCGCAAGTTGGGGATCACGGTGGCGGTGCTGGAAGAGACGATCACGCGGGTCGGGCCATAGTCCGGCAGGAATGCGTCGCTTTGCTGATCTGCTTGATGCGCTGATCTATACACGGTCGCGCAACGCCAAGCTGCGGCTGATCGCTGATTATCTGCGCGCCGTGCCTGATCCCGATCGCGGCTGGGCAATGGCAGCACTGACCGGTGATCTTGATATTGCCGCGGTGAAGCCCGCCATCATCCGCGCGCTGATTGAAGCACGGGTTGATCCTGTCCTGTACCGGATGAGCCGCGATTATGTGGGCGATACCGCCGAAACGGTGGCACTGTTATGGCCCAAACCAGCCGTTTCGGCGACAACGCTACCGCCGCTGACGCTGGGCGAGGTTGTTGACACGCTGGCTGCGGCGACGCGGGCGCAAGGGGCGACAGTGCTGGCAGCAATGCTCGACCGGCTAGATGCGAGCGAGCGCTTTGCCCTGTTGAAGATGGCGACAGGCGCGCTGCGCATCGGCGTTTCGGCCCGGCTGGCCAAGACCGCGCTGGCACAGGCCTTTGCGCTTGATGTCGATGCAGTGGAGGAGGTGTGGCACGGCCTGTCGCCCCCCTATGCGCCGCTGTTCGCCTGGGGGGAGGGGCGCGGGGACCAACCGATTGCCACCGATGTGCCCGTGTTTCGATCATTCATGCTCGCCCACCCGCTGGAGGATTTGCAGCTGAGCCTCGACGACTATGTCGCCGAGTGGAAATGGGACGGCATTCGTGTGCAGATCGCTCATGTCGCGGGCGAGACCCGGCTTTATAGCCGGGCGGGCGACGACATTACCGCCAGCTTCCCTGATGTCGCGCGCGCCTTTGCCACCCCCGGCGTGGTGGACGGCGAGCTGATGGTGAAGGGCGAAGTGCAGGGCAGCGCGGCGGAGGGCGGGGCGGCAGCCAGCTTCAACGCGTTGCAACAGCGACTGGGGCGCAAGACGGTTTCTGCACGAATGCTGGCCGATTACCCGGCATTTGTGCGGCTGTACGATATCCTGTTCGACGGCGCAGCGGACCTGCGCGCGCTGCCCTGGCATGCCCGGCGGGCGCGGCTCGAAGGCTTTATCGGTGCGCTTGATCCCGATCGGTTTGATCTCAGCCGCATCATCGACGCGCCCGACTTTGCCGCGCTGGAGGCGATTCGCGACGGCGCGCGCGATGCAGCGATTGAGGGCGTGATGCTCAAGCGGCGCGATTCGCCCTATGTGACCGGGCGGCGGACCGGACTCTGGTATAAATGGAAACGCAACCCGCTCTCGGTGGATTGCGTGATGATGTATGCGCAGCGCGGCAGCGGGCGGCGATCCTCCTTTTATTCCGATTACACTTTTGGCTGCTGGACGGGTGATCCGGCCGCAGGCGGCGTGCTGCTGCCGGTGGGCAAAGCCTATTCGGGCATCACCGATGACGAGCTGAAAATGCTCGACAGGTTCGTGCGGGATAACACCACCGGGCGATTTGGCCCGGTTCGCGAAGTGGAAAAGGCGCTGGTGCTCGAAATCGCGTTCGATTCGATCCACGCATCAAAGCGCCATAAATCGGGGGTGGCGATGCGCTTTCCCCGGATCGCCCGAATCCGCAGCGACAAGCCGGCCGTAGAGGCCGATACGATCGACGCGCTGAAGCGGCTGATTACGTGAGCGCGCGCGCCAGAACGACAAAGGCCAGATCATCCGTGCGCGGCGCGCCAAACCGGGCATCGCCATAGGGGAAGGGGCGTTCCTCCCCCGTCAGCTGATAGCCGCGCCGGACGTAATAGCTGATCAGTTCGCTGCGTTGGCGAATCACCGTCATCTCCATCCGCGCCGCGCCGAGCTGGTCGCGGGCGAATTGCTCCGCTGCGCTGATCAGGCGCTTGCCAAGCCCCTGTGCCTGCCCCTGCGGCGTGACCGACAACATTCCCAGATAGGCAAGGCCGGGCGCTTTGTCGGTCACTTCCACACACCCCGCCGCTGTCCCGTCGGCGCGTGTGGCGATCAACAGATGCTGGTCGGGGTCTGCGAGGATATCGGCGAGGCCTTCAAGGTCGATTCGCTGGCCGCCCAGCAGGTCAGCCTCATGCGTCCAACCGGCGCGGGCAGCGTCGCCGCGATAGGCGCTTTCGATCAGCGCGTGGAGCGCGGGAATATCATCTGTCTGGGCTGCGCGAATCGCGATCTCAGCCGGTTCGGGGATCATATCGGGGTTACCCTGATAAGCGTTGCACAGGCGTAAGGCCGATGACAAAAAAAGACCCGGCACGCCATTAGCGCGCCGGGTCTTTTTGAACACTCCTGGCAATTGCCGGATTTGGCAATTGCCGGGAAAATTACTGCATCGGTGCCAGATTGACGGCTGCAAACTTGCCGCGACGATCAACCTCCAGCTCGAACTCCAGCCGATCGCCTTCGTTCAGCGTTGGCATGCCGGCACGCTCAACCGCGCTGATGTGCACGAACGCGTCTGGCTGCCCATCATCGCGCTGAATAAAGCCGAAGCCCTTCATTGCGTTGAAGAACTTCACAGTGCCCGTTGCCTTTTCACCGGTCAGCTGCCGCTGCGGGCCGCCTGCACCACCACGGGGCGCACCCGGGCCTGCGTCGCGATCGCGTGGTGGGCCGCGATCTTCAACCGGCATGGGTTCGCCGTCGATCTTCAGATCGGTCGCCGAAATGCGGCCACCGCGATCAACCAGCGTGAACCCCAAAGGCTGGCCTTCGGCCAAGCCGGTCAGGCCGGCCTGTTCGACCGCGCTGATGTGCACGAACACGTCCTCGCCGCCGTCATCACGGACAACAAAACCAAAGCCCTTTTGGCCATTGAAAAACTTTACGACCCCAGTGCCTTCACCAACGACCTGTGGGGGCATGCCGCGTCCAGCACCGCCGCCACCACCGGGCGCGCCGCCAAAGCCGCCGCCGCTGCGAAAACCGCCGCCGCCACCGCCGCCGCCGAAGCGATCACCGCCGCCACCGAACCGGTCGCCACCGCCGCCGAAGCGATCACCACCGCCACCAAAACGGTCACCACCACCAAAGCCGCTATCGAATCCGCCCTCGCCGAAACCATCGCGCTTGTCTTTGCCACGCCCGCCACGATCGCCGCGGCGCCCTTTATCGAAACTCATGCCCTGTTCGTCTTCCCGGTCCGCCCGTAATAGTTCAAAGATCCCGAGCGTCGGACGACAAACGCAGGTTTCCGGGCGCTCCTCTGCTCGCGCCTCGACCTGTGCATAACTCAAAAACTGCCTTGCTGCGAACAAATTCGTCGTGGCAGCGCTTCGGCTTGGCCCAATGCAGGGCCTGATCGTGAACGACTGGTGTCGGCAAGCCGCGCCAGCGCCCGTTATTGGCCAAAAAAGCGCGCAAAGCATTGAGCGTTGCCGCGTTCGGGTCTAGGCGACGCTGATGACCGTTCACCTGCATGAAGAAGATCTGCCAGCCAACGTGTTTGCCGCCGGGCAATCAATCGCTGTCGACACCGAAACAATGGGGCTGATCACGCCGCGCGACCGGTTGTGCGTGGTGCAGCTATCGGATGGCGGCCCTGACGAGCATCTGGTGCGGTTTGCGGCGGGCAGCGATTACGCCGCCCCCAATCTGCGCGCGCTGCTTGCTGATCCCGACCGGCTGAAATTATTCCACTTTGCGCGCTTCGATCTGGCGGCAATCAGCCATTATCTGCAAGTTACCGCAGCACCTGTATATTGCACGAAAATCGCGTCTCGGTTGATCCGAACCTATACTGATCGCCACGGCCTGAAGGAACTGGTGCGCGAATTGTTGGGCCAGGAAGTGTCCAAAGCGCAACAATCGTCAGACTGGGGCTCCCCGGTGTTGAGCGACGCGCAAAAAGATTATGCGGCCTCCGATGTTCGTTTCCTGCACGCGATGAAGGAGGAGCTTGATCGGCGCCTGATCCGCGAAGGCCGCATGGCACTTGCGCAGGCGTGTTTCGATTTTCTGCCCGCACGCGCTGAACTTGATCTGGCCGGTTGGCCCGAAATCGATATCTTCGCGCATGCCTGAGCGTCATTGGCCTGACCGTGATCGCTGACCACGAGCCGCGCCCCCGATCGGATCGGCAGCGCTGGGCCGCCCCCGGCAGCAAGCACGACCGCGTGATCGCCACGTCAAAATTCGTGCTGCCCGTGTTGATTGGCGTGCTGGCGGCTTTCCTGGTGACTGCCCCGCTAACGATGAGCGGCGATGTCAGCTTTCTGCTCGACAAAAATCAGGTCGAAGTGGCCAAGGAACGGTTGCGGATTCAGTCTGCGCAATATCGCGGCGCAGATGAACAGGGCCGCCCCTTTTCGCTGCGCGCCGGATCGGCCGTGCAGCAAAGCTCTGCCGAGCCGATCGTGCGCCTGACCACATTGGCAGCGGATCTGGCGCTTGCCGATGGCCCCGCCACACTGCGCGCGAACAGCGGACGCTATTTTCTGGGCACCGAAAAGGTGATGGTGGATGGCCCGATCCGTTTTACCGCTGCCAATGGCTATAATCTGAAAACCAGCAACGCGACGCTCGACCTGAAGACCCGCAAGTTGAAAAGCGGCGGCGCTGTGGTGGGCCAGGTGCCGCAGGGAAAATTCAGCGCGGCGCGCATGTCTGCCGATCTCGATTCGCATATCGTGACGCTGAACGGCGATGCCCGCTTGCGGATCGTGCCGCGAAGGACGAAATAGGCGCGCATGGACATGATCCGCATTCCCGCATTGCTGCTCGTCAGCACCCTTCTCGCCGCTTCCGCACCGCTTTTGGCGCAGGCACGTCATGATTCGAACGCGCCGATCGATTTCGGGGCTGACAGGATCGAATTGCAGGACAAGGCGAACCGCGCCGTTCTGTCGGGCAGCGTCTCTGTCCGCCAGGCGGAGATGACGCTGAGTTCGGCGCGGATGACGGTCGCCTATACCGGCCAGGTGGTTGACGGCAGCCCGCAGGTATCGCGGCTAGACGCATCGGGCGGGGTTTCGGTAACACGGCCCGATCAATCGGCGCGTAGCGAATATGCGGTGTATGATATCCAGCGGCGCGAAATCACCATGATTGGCAATGTCACTTTGGTGCAGGGCGGCAACCCGGTTAGCGGCGGGCGGCTGCGGATCGATCTTGATTCGGGCAAGGCGTATCTTGACGGCGGCGGTGCGGTGGGCGGCGCCACATCCAGCAGCGGTGGCCGGGTGACGGGCCGTTTCACGGTGCCTAAGCGCGACAAATAACGCTGTTTTCGGGCACAGCATGGGACACTGTATGCGACACTGGGCTTCCCCCCGCGTCAGCGATCGTGCACAAGCCATGCACAAAGCCTGCCAATTGCGTTTTCGGCACCCATCATTAACCATTTCCTGCAAGCATTGAGGCTGCACCATGGACGATGTCACCACCCTGTCGGTCAGACCCGCCATTGCGCCATTGCCGGTTGGCAGCGGCTTGTCGGTCGTCTCGATTGCCAAGGCGTATGACAAGCGGCCTGTGCTGTCCGACGTATCGGTTTCGGTGGGGCGCGGCGAAGTCGTCGGCCTGCTTGGCCCCAATGGCGCGGGCAAAACGACCTGCTTTTATTCGGTGATGGGGCTGGTGAAACCCGATTCGGGCCGCATCATGCTGGACGGCGATGATATTACCGGCCTGCCAATGTATCGCCGCGCGATATTGGGGCTGGGGTATCTGCCGCAGGAAACATCGATCTTTCGGGGCCTTTCGGTTGAAAAGAACATCCTGACGGTGCTGGAGCTTGCCGAACCTGATGCGGCAAAGCGGCAGGTTCGGCTTGATGAATTGCTCGATGATTTCGGGCTGACAAAGCTGCGCGATGCACCCGCCATGGCGTTATCGGGCGGTGAGCGGCGGCGCGCAGAGATTGCGCGCGCGCTTGCGGCTGATCCCTCGATCATGCTGCTCGATGAACCCTTTGCCGGCATCGACCCGATTTCAATCGCTGACATCCGCGATCTAGTGCGCGAGCTGAAAAAGCGCGGCATTGGCGTACTGATCACCGATCATAATGTCCGCGAGACGCTGGAAATCGTCGATCGCGCCTATATCATCTACGATGGCCGGGTGCTGTTCACCGGATCGCCCGACGAACTGGTGGCCGACGCCAATGTCCGCCGCCTGTATCTGGGTGAGGGCTTCTCGCTTTGATGTTTGGTTCACCTTTGGTGAACAAGCGGCACCGGCCAGTGCGGGGTCAACTGCGCCCCGCGCTGTTCAGTTCATGCCGGGGGTATGACCGACCCAGCACTGGCCGGTGCTGCTCTCCCATGAAATGAGCCTGGGCCCGCGCCTCGATCTGCGGCAGTCGCAATCGCTGGTGATGACGCCCCAGTTGCAACAGGCAATCCGGTTGCTGGCGCTGTCGAACCTTGAGGTTGAGGGGTTCATCGCGGAGGAAATTGAGCGCAACCCGTTGCTGGATGCCAGCGCCCCCGATGATGACGGGCCCACCATCGATCGCGAAATGCCGGTCGAGCTGCCCAGCGAACCCGCCAGCGCAGATGAGCTGATCATGGGTGGCGAGAATGCGGGGGAGGCGGCGCTGGATGTCGATTTCGCGGCGGAGAGCTTCCATCACGACAGCCCGTCTGACGGCGCAGGGCTTGGCGCGGGAATGGACGGATCGCTTGGCCTGAACGGGACAAGCAGCGGCGGTATCGCCGGTGAGGACGGCCCCGATTTCGACAGCTTTGCCGCCGCTGATATCAATCTGGCCGATCATCTGCTCGCCCAGGCTGGGCCAGTGTTGAGCGGCACCGATGCATTTATCGCAGCCCATTTGATCGATCAGATCGATGAATGCGGTTACCTGGCGGTGCCGCTGCTCGACATTGCCAACCGGCTGGGTGTGCCGCTGGCCCGGGTGGAGGGGGTGTTGGGCATCATCCACACCTTTGATCCCACCGGCGTTGGCGCGCGGAACCTGGCCGAATGCCTGGCGCTCCAGGCCAAGGAGGCTGATCGCTATGATCCGGCAATGGCCCGGCTGATCGACAATTTGGACTTGCTGGCACGCGGCGAACTGGGCCGACTGAAGCGGCTGTGCGGCGTTGATGACGAGGATATGGCGGACATGATCCGCGAGTTGCGCGATTATGATCCCAAGCCCGGCTGCCGCTATGGCGGGGAGGCGGCGCAGGCGGTGGTGCCCGATATCTTTATCGCGCGACGCAAAACGGGCTGGGCAATCGAAATCAACGCCGCCACGCTGCCGCGCCTGCTGGTGAACCGCAGCTATTATACCGAGTTGTCGAGCGGGGCGCAGGACAAGAACAGCAAGGCCTGGCTGTCAGACATGCTCGCCAGCGCCAACTGGCTGGTAAAGGCGCTCGACCAGCGCCAGCGCACCATCATCAAGGTCGCGACCGAGATTGTGAAGCAGCAGGAGGCGTTTTTTGTGAACGGCGTCGCCCATTTGCGGCCAATGACGCTGCGGCAGGTGGCCGATGCCATCGAGATGCACGAATCGACCGTCAGCCGGGTGACCAGCAACAAATATCTCAGCTGCGATCGGGGGCTTTATGAGCTCAAATATTTCTTCACTAGCGCAATCCAGTCCGCCGATGGCGGCGATGCGGTGTCAGCCGAAGCGGTGAAGAGCGCGATCAAATCATTGATTGCGCAGGAGAGTGCCAAATCAATTCTGTCGGATGACACGCTGGTTGAGCTGTTGAAAGAAAAGGGATTTGATATCGCGCGGCGCACAGTGGCCAAATATCGCGAGGCGCTCGGCATCGGGTCGAGCGTTCAGCGGCGGCGGGCAAAGGCGCTGGAGGGGGCTTGATGATCATCATTACCGGCACGGCAACCGCGCGGCCTGACAGTTTTGAGGCGCTGTTGCAGGCGAGCCTTGACCATGTTCAACGGTCTCGTGGCGAAGATGGCTGCATCAGCCATTCGGTGCAGATCGATGCTGAAGACCCGCTGACGCTGGTATTTTTTGAGCGATGGCGCGATATGGCGGCGGTGCAGCTTCATTTCCTGCAGCCCGGATCGGGCGAATTTATGGACGCGATCAACGCCTTTTCGGCCAGGCCCGGTACGCTTGATCTGTATGAGGCATCACCGATCAAACGCTAAAACACTGCCCGAATTTGCCGCAATTGGCGCGGTTTTGGTGCGATTTTTTGCAAAAACGGTGCGGTTTTTTACCGAAAGACAAGAAATTTGCCGCATTTGGAGCAAATGGAACCCTATTTTGTCATTGATGTCGATGTGCAGCGCGATCTGGTGCTGATCCGCATGGGCGGTTTTTTCGGGCCCGAGGCGATTGCAGAATTCACAAAAGCGCGAAACGCAGCCCATGCCCGCCTGCAATGTGCGCCGAACGCCCATATGACGCTGAACGACGTTTCCGACATGAGCATCCAGTCGCAGGAAATGGTCACATCTTTCCAGACATTGCTTGCTAATCCCACGCATCGTTCGCGCAAGCTGGCGTTCGTCCATGCATCAACGCTGGTACGCAAGCAGTTGCAGCGCGCCGCAGCATCGCGCGATGTCGCCTATTTCCGGACGGCGCAAGAGGCCGAGGCCTGGCTGTTCGATAAGCAAGAACAGGTGCAGCCCCGTTCGGCCAATGGCTGATCTGCGCCAAAGCGGCGGTTAATCGTCCTCATCCTCATAACCATTCAGGGCAAGCGCGCGTGCCTTGATCTGGCGGGTCATGCACCAGTGGACCAGTGCGTCCTCTCGCCCATGCGTTACCCATACCTCCTTTGGCGCAATCTCGGTCAGCGTTTGGGTCAGTTCGTCCCAGTCAGCGTGATCAGACAGGATCAGCGGCAATTCCACCCCGCGCTGCACCGCGCGCTGGCGCACGCGCATCCAGCCGCTGGCCATCGCGGTGATCGGATCGGGCAGGCGGCGCGACCAGCGATCTTGTAGCGCGGAAGGGGGCGCAATGATGATGCGCCCCGCCATATCGGCCTTGTTCGCCACCGTCGCGGGGCGCAGATCGCCCAGATCGACGCCGTGGGCGACATACAGGTCGCACAGTTTCTGCATTGCGCCGTGGATATAAATGGGGTCGTGATGCCCGGCATCGCGCAGTTCGCGGATCACGCGCTGTGCCTTGCCCAGGGCATAGGCCCCCACCAGCACGCACCGATCAGGATTGGCGTGGAGCGCCGCAAGCAGCTTGGCGATTTCGCCCGGCGTATCGGGATGGCGGAACACGGGCAGGCCAAAAGTCGCCTCGGTAATGAAGACATCGCAGCTGACGGGTTCGAACGGCGCGCAGGTGGGGTCGGCGCGGCGTTTGTAATCGCCCGATACGATCACCGTCTCGCCGCGATGCTCCAGCACGATCTGGGCCGACCCAAGCACATGCCCGGCGGGCACAAAACGCACGCCGACATCGCCGAACATCAGTTGCTCGCCGTAAGCCACCGCCGTCCCCGATTGCGGGCCATAGCGCACCGCCATGATCGCCAGCGTTTCGGGCGTTGCCCATACCGCGCCGTGCCCGCCGCGCGCGTGATCGGCATGGCCATGGGTGATCAGCGCGCGCGGCATGGCGCGTGACGGATCAATCCACGCATCGGCGGCGGGGATATAGATGCCGTGCGGATGCGGTTCGATCCAGTCGCCAAGCTTGGTCATCAGGGGCTATCGGGGTGCGTTAGCCGTTTGCCAATCGCCGCCTTGCCGCCACCCACCCGCCGGCTGCTGCCGCTGCAATCTTGGTCGAATAGGACAGCGCGACATAGCCCCAGGGGATCGCCCCGCCTGCCAGCGCCGCGATCAGTGGCAAATCGATCACGGCATAGGCGATGCCCACCGCTGCCCCCGCCTGCCAGCCCGGCAATGCCCCGCGCCGTCGTGCCGCCAGCCAGCCGCCAGCGAACAGCAGCGGCATGCCGCTGGCGATGCCGATCACCGGCGCGATTCGCATGGCATAGGCTTCGTAAAATGGCTGCCCCCGGCCCGGATCGATCATCTCGGAATAGATCGTTACCCAGATAACGACGAGGACAACGCCGAGCGCTAGCGCAAGCAGGGCGAGGCCGATCGTGCGGATCAGAAAACGTCCGGTCATTGAAATGCCCTCAAGTCTTGCACTGCGGCCAGTGGTACGCCGCCGCGAGCCGCCTATACAAGCCGGATGATTCCGCCGTTGCCCCACGCCCTGACAGACTGGTTCACCGCCAAGGGCTGGCACCCCCGCCAGCACCAGATGGATATGCTGGCAGCGGGCCGGGCTGGCCGCCACGCGCTGCTCGTCGCGCCGACCGGCGCGGGCAAGACGCTGGCGGGGTTCCTGCCGACCTTGGTCGAGCTGATTGAAGCCCCGACCGAAGGGCTGCACACGTTGTACGTCTCGCCACTGAAGGCGCTGGCGGTGGATGTGCAGCGCAACCTGATCACGCCCATCGAGGAGATGGGTCTCGAGATCCGGGTCGAAACGCGGACCGGCGATACCCCGAGCGACCGCAAGCTGCGCCAGCGGATCAGGCCGCCGCAGATCCTGCTCACCACGCCCGAATCACTGTCGCTGCTGATCAGCTATCCTGACAGTTTCCTGATGTTCGCCAATTTGCGCACGATCGTGATTGATGAGGTGCACGCCTTTGCCACGCAGAAGCGCGGTGACTTGCTGAGCCTGTGCATGGCGCGGTTGCAGGCGATATCGCCGGGAATGCGCCGGGTGGCGCTGTCAGCCACGGTGGCGGACCCGGATGGCTATCGCGCCTGGCTGGCCCCCGATGGCGATATCGACAGGGTAACAGCGGTGCAGGGCGAGCCGGGGGCCGACCCCGAAATCTCCATCCTTTTGCCGCAGGGGCGGGTGCCCTGGTCGGGCCATTCGGGGCGCTATGCCGCGCACCAAGTGATTGCGGAGATTGAAACGCACAAGACCACGCTGGTTTTCTGTAACACGCGTGCGCTGGCCGAGCTGATCTTTCAGGATTTGTGGAAGGCGAATGATCTGCAATTGCCGATCGGCATCCACCACGGATCGCTGGCGCTGGAGGCGCGGCGCAAGGTGGAAGCCGCGATGGCCGATGGCAAATTGCGTGGGCTGGTGTGCACCGCCAGCCTGGACATGGGGATTGACTGGGGTGACGTGGATTGCGTGATCCAGATGGGCGCGCCCAAGGGCGCGTCGCGGCTGCTGCAGCGGATTGGCCGGGCCAATCACCGGCTTGATGAACCAAGCGAAGCCATCGTCGTGCCGGGCAATCGCTTTGAATATCTGGAGGCGCGCGCGGCGCTCGACGCGGTGGCGGACCGCGAGCTCGATGCCGATGATTTTCGCGCAGGCGGGCTGGATGTGCTCGCCCAGCATATCATGGCGTGCGCCTGCGCCGCGCCGTTCCGCGAGGACGATTTGCGCAATGAGGTGCGATCGGCACTGCCCTATTCGGCGCTGAGCGATGATCAGTTTGCCCGTGTGCTGGGGTTCATCAGTGACGGTGGTTATGCGCTGAAAGCCTATGACAAGTTCAAGCGGCTGGTGCGGGAGGAGATACCCTTGCCCGCTTCTCCAGATTGTACCCCCGCGAAGGCGGGGGTCCAGACTGGGAGTGCAGGGTTGCACCTACCCAGTAGGCGCAAGGATCGTCCGGGGGACGATCCGACCCAGCACTCGCCTTCGCGGGAGCACAAGGGGTCTGGCGGTGCCACCTGGCGTGTCAGCCACCCTAAATTCATCGCCCAGCACCGGTTGAATGCGGGCATCATCGTTGAGGCGACGATGCTGAAGGTGCGGTTCAAAAACGGGCGGCAATTGGGGCGCGTGGAGGAAGGGTTCGCGGCAACGCTGAGCCACGGCGACACGTTTTTCTTTGCCGGCATGAGCCTGGAAGTTGAGAAAATCGACACCGAAGACCTGATCGTGCGCGCCACCGCCCGGCCCGCGCGCATCCCCAGCTATGGCGGCGCGCGGATGCCGCTGACCACCAATCTGGCGAACCGGGTGCGTGGTTTTCTGGCCGATCCCAGCGGCTGGCACCGTTTTCCGCCCGGTGTACGCGAATGGCTGGATATTCAGGCGAAACGATCAATCATGCCGCAGCCGGGGCAGTTGCTGGTCGAAACCTTCCCGCATGAAGGGCGGCATTACATGGTCGCCTATTGTTTCGAAGGGTGGAACGCGCACCAGTCGCTCGGCATGTTGCTGACGCGGCGGATGGAGACTGTCGGGCTGAAGCCGCTGGGGTTTGTGGCGAATGATTATGCGCTGACCTGCTATTCGCTCGATCCGGTGGCGGACCCCGCCGCGCTGTTTTCCGCTGACATATTGGAGGATGAATTTGTGGATTGGGTGCAGGGATCGCACCTGTTAAAGCGCGCTTTTCGCGAGGTGGCGGTGATTGGCGGGCTGGTGGAGCGCCAGCAGCCGGGCAAGCGCAAGACGGGGCGGCAGGTGACGTTTTCCACCGACCTGATTTACGATGTGCTGCGCCGGTATGAACCCGAACATTTGTTGTTAAAGGCCGCCTGGGCCGATGCGCGCGCGAAGATGACCGATGTTGGGCGGCTGGCCGATCTGCTCGATCGGGCGGCGGGAACGATGCTGCATGTGCCGCTGGCGCGCGTGTCGCCCTTGGCGGTGCCGGTGCTGGTGATGATCGGGCGGGAAAGCGTGCCGCAGGGGCTGGCGGATGATGCGTTGCTGATCGAGGCGGAGGCGCTGGCGAGTGAGGCGATGCGGCTTGATTGATCGCTTGTCGAAACCCTGATCGGGGCATATTCCCGGCGACATGCGCAGTGGAATTGCCCTGATGTTGATGACCCTGATGTTGATGACCCTGATGTTGATGACGGCCGCGCTGGTTGGCCCGGCATCGGCGCAACAGGCGTCGCCAGCACCGGGGCCACCGCCGCCGCCGACCACCGAAAGCGTGATCGCGCTGGGCAACGATATCCCCGGGCGGATGACCGTGCCGGTGTCGATTGGCGGCGCTGGTGGCACCGGATCAGGGGAGACTGGCCCCTATCCCTTCACGATCGATACCGGGGCCGAGCGATCCGTGATCTCCAACGAACTGGCGACGTTGCTGAAGCTGGCCAAGGGTAAAGTGGTTCGCGTCACCACGATTACCGGGGCGGCGGGGGTTGCCACTGTCGTTATCCCCTCGCTGACGGTGGGCATGGTATCGGCTGCGCGAATCGAGGCACCGATATTTCGCGGGTATGATCTGGGTGCGCCGGGGCTGATCGGGCTGGATTTGCTGGCCGGCCACGCGGTGCGCATTGATTTTGAAGCGGGGCAGATGCAGTTGCTTCCCGCCGCCAAGCGACCCGCCGATTTTGGCGACAGCCCGGACGAAATCGTCATTCGCGCGCGCAGCCAGTTTCGCCAGTTGGTGGTGACCCAGGCCTATTTTCGCGGGCGGCGTATTCGCGTGATTCTGGACACTGGCACAGCTGTTTCGCTTGGCAACTTGGCGATGCGCGATTTGCTGGGCACCAATCGCGAGGAGGCAGGCAAGATCACGCTCACCAGCGTTACGGGTGCCCAACTGGAGGCGGAATATGCGGTGGTGAAGGACCTGACGGTTGGTGGCGCGGTGTTTCAAACGCTGCCCGTGGCGTTTCGCGATGCCGCGCCCTTTGCCGCATTCGGGCTGCGCAACCGCCCTGCGCTGTTGCTGGGCATGGATGCGCTGCGCCAGTTCCGCCGCGTCGATATCGATTTCGCCAATCGCGAGGTGCGCCTGTCGCTGCCCCGCCGCCCGCGCTGATCGGCTGTTGCCAATTGGCGGCAAAATCGATCTACTTCGTGGCAGGAAACCAAACAGGGTGGGTCAGGCGATGCGCGGAATGATGGTGGGAATGAAACGGGCCAAGACTTTACTGGCAGGCGGGGTCGCGCTCGCCGCAATTGCTGTGCCCGCGATCGCCCAGGCGCAATCGCGGCCTGATCAGCAAGCGTTTTTCGGGCTGTACAAGGAACTGGTGGAAACCAACACCACGCTATCTGTTGGCAGTTGCACCAAGGCCGCTGAACAAATTGGCGCACGGATGAAGGCGGCGGGGTATCGTGATGCCGATATCACGATGTTCAGCGTGCCCGATCACCCCCGTGAAGGCGGCATGGTCGTCATCCTGCCGGGCAGCGACAAAAAGATGAAGCCGATGCTGCTGCTCGCCCATCTCGATGTGGTGGAGGCCAAGCGTGAGGATTGGGTGCGCGATCCCTTCACGCTGATCGAAGAAGGCGGCTATTATTACGCGCGCGGCACGATGGACGACAAGGCGCAGGCGGCCGTGTGGTCGGACAGCATGATCCGCTTCAATAAAGAAGGCTATACGCCCAAGCGCACGATCAAGCTGGCGCTGACCTGTGGGGAGGAAACTACCTTTGCGTGGAACGGCGCGCAGTGGCTGACCCAGAATAAGCCAGACCTGATCGCCGCCGAATTCGCCCTGAACGAGGGCGGCGGTGGCCGGTATGACGCCGCCGGCAAGCGCCAGTTGCTGGCCATGCAGGTGGGTGAAAAGGCCGCGCAGAATTACACTTTCCTCGCCACCAATCCCGGCGGCCACAGCTCGCAGCCCGTGCCCAAGAACGCGATTTATGAGCTCGCCGATGCGATTAAGGCGGTGCAGGGCTATGAATTTCCGGTGAAGTTCACGGATACGACGCGGGCGTTTTTCACCGCCAGCGCCGCCGCGACGGGCGGGGCAATGGGGGCGGCGATCACCCGGTTGCTCGCCAATCCTCTGGATGCCGAGGCTGACGCGCTCATCAGCCGCGATAAGGCGATGCATTCAACGCTGCGCACCACCTGTGTTGCGACCATTCTGAACGCGGGCCATGCCGAAAACGCCCTGCCCCAGCGTGCCACTGCCAACGTCAACTGCCGGATTTTTCCAGGCGAGAGCGTTGAGGAAACCCGGGCAAAGCTGCAGGAACTTGCCGGGCCAATGGTGACGGTAACCGCCAACGAGCCCGTCCGCCCAACCGCCATTCCCACCAAGCTCGACCCCAAGATCATGGATCCGGCGCGCAAGCTGGCGGCAAAGCATTTCCCCGGTGTGCCGCTGTTACCGCTGATGTCGACCGGCGCGACCGACGGTATCTTTCTGCAGGCCATCGGCATTCCGGTCTACGGCGCGCCGGGTATCTTCATCGACCCCGATGGCAACGGCACGCATGGTTTGAACGAGCGGCTGAAGATCGAATCGATCTATGCGGGCCGCGACTATCTGTACGATCTGGTGAAGGTCTATGCAGGATAAGCGATCATGGGGGGCGGGGTGATCCCGACCATCACGGCCTTTGCAAGCTCGCCCGATCGCGGTCAGGGGCTGGCCCGCGACATGCGCGTCCGCTGGGCGCTTGAGGAGGTCGGCCAGCCCTATGACGTGCGGCTGGTGTCGTTCGAGGCGTTGAAGGCGTCGGCGCATCGGGCGCTGAATCCGTTTGGGCAGATTCCGACCTATCAGTCGGGCAGTCTGGCCCTGTTCGAATCAGGCGCGATCGTGCTGCATATCGCCGAGCAGCACCCCGGTTTGCTGCCCGATGATGCTGATGGCCGTGCGCTTGCGATTGGGTGGATGTTCGCCGCGCTCACCACGGTTGAGCCGCCAATCGTCGAGCGGTCGATGGCGACGATGCTTGAGCGTGACAGGAGCTGGTTTCACGAACGGCTCGAAATGATCGATACACAGCTATGCAAGCGACTTGGCGAGCTGGCCGAGCATCTCGCGGGGCGCGACTGGCTTGATGGTGACTTCAGCGCGGCTGACCTGATAATGGTAACGGTGCTGCTGCGGGTGCGCCGCGCCGCGCCGTTCGAGGACTTTCCGACGCTTGGCGCTTATGTCGCGCGGGGCGAGGCCCGGCCGGCCTATCAGCGCGCCTTTGCCGCCCAATTAGCGGTGTTTACCGCGTCACAAGCCGCTGGCGGCGGCGCGATGGCCTAAACCGTCACCTGCTCGCCCAGCTCCAGCACCTTGCCGGGGGGGATGCGCAGAAAATCGGTGGGGTCGCTCGCATTGCGCTGCAGGAACATGAAAATGCGATCCTGCCATAACGGCATGCCAACCTGGCCCGATGCTTTCAGCGTGTTGCGGCCGATGAAATAGCTCGTCTTCATCGGGGCGATCGCCAGGTTGACGGTCAGGTCGTGCGGGACGTCTGGCGTTTCCATAAAGCCGTATTTCAGCACGACGCTGGTGAAATTATCGTCGATCTGCGCCACTGTCGCGCGTTCATCGGTATCAACGGTCGGGCGGTCTGCGGTGCGGACGCTGACGATCAGGTTGCGTTCGTGCAGCACCTTGTTGTGTTTCAAATTGTGGAGCAGCGCGCCGGGCGTGTTGTCGGGGTTGGCGGTGAGGAACACCGCCGTTCCTTCAACGCGTTCGGGTGGGCGCTTGGCAAGCGCGGCGGCCAGATCGGCGAGCGGGATGCTCTGCCGCGCCTCGAATGCCCCCACGATCGCCTTGCCGCGACGCCATGTTGCGATCAGCAAGCCGATTATCGCGGCGACCACCAGCGGCACCCAGCCGCCTTCAATCACGCGCAGGATATTGGACCCGAAAAAGATAAGGTCGAGCAACAGGAACGGCGCGATCAGCGCAATCGCAGGCGCGCGGCCCCAATGCCAGTGATGCCGCACGACCAGATAGCCAAGGCAGGTCGTCACCACCATCGTGCCCGTCACCGCGATACCATAAGCTGCTGCCATCGCGGTTGAACTGCGGAACTGGGTAACCAGCACGATCACGCCGATCAGCAGCAGCCAGTTGATCGCGGGCAAATAGATTTGCCCCGAATGATCCGCCGATGTCTGGCGGATACGCAGGCGCGGTAACAGGCCAAGCTGGATGGCCTGCTGGGTGAGCGAGAAGGCACCGGTAATCACCGCCTGGCTGGCGATGATCGTCGCCAGCGTTGCGATCAGCACCAGCGGAATGCGCAGCATGCCGGGCGCCATCAAGAAGAACCAATCCTGGTTGGCGAAGGGCTGGCCGGCCGCCGTCGCCGCCTCCAGCGCGTTCAGCGCAAACGCCCCCTGGCCCAGATAATTCAGCACCAGTGCGGGAAAAACCAGCGCGAACCAGCCAAGCTGGATCGGGAAGCGCCCGAAATGGCCCATATCCGCCGTCAGCGCTTCTGCGCCCGTCACCGTCAGGAACACCGCACCGAGCACAAACAGCCCGATAATCCCGTGCTGCAGGATGAAGCTGATGCCATAAAGCGGGGAAAGCGCCCGCAGGATCGTCGGCTCGTCGGCAATATGGTACAGCCCCAAGCCGCCGATCGTCAGGAACCACAAGACGCACACCGGGCCGAACAGCGCGGAAACACTGGCGGTGCCGCGTGACTGAATCAGGAAAAGCCCGGCCAGAATCGCAATGGTCAGCCCCTGGATGATGTTTTCGCTGAACACGCCTTCGCCGCCGGGGATGGTGCGTAATCCTTCAACCGCAGACAATACCGACAGGGCGGGGGTGATGATGGCATCGCCGTAAAACAGCGCTGCGCCGGTTGCGCCCAGCACCAGGGCGACTCGGGCGCGCGTGCCCAATGATCGCCGGGCCAGCGCCGTCAGTGCCAGCACGCCGCCCTCCCCCTGATTATCGGCGCGCATCAGGAACATGACGTATTTGAACGTCACCACGATCAGCAGCGTCCACAACGCTAGCGACAAAACGCCCAAAATCTCGCTCGCATCGATGCCGCCCGCCGCCGATTGGGCCAGCGCCTCGCGAAAGGCGTAAAGCGGGCTGGTGCCGATATCGCCGAACACCACGCCAATGGCACCGATCGCCAACATCAAGGTGGCGCGGTTTTTGGGGTGGTGATCGTCAGGCACGGTGTCAGCAGCGGACATATTGTTGGGTGCTCATGAACGGACGGCGCGCTTTACGCCTGTGGTTAATCCGCGCAACTGATTTGTTGCAGGAGCGAACAGGCGGCGGCGCTGAAGCATTGCTCCACGCGGCAGGAAGCGCCATAGCAGGCAAATGGTTCCCTTTTCGTTCGCCGATCATGCGCTGTTTGCGCTGCCGCAAGGGGCGTTGTTCTGGCCGGCCCGGCGCGCCTTGCTGGTCGCGGACCTTCATTTTGAAAAGGCGAGCTGGTTCGCCTCGTTCGGGCAGATGCTGCCGCCCTATGACAGTATCGCCACGCTGGCTGATCTAACGGCAATCGTGGCGGCGGTGGCGCCGCAGGAAATCTGGTGCCTCGGCGATAGCTTCCACGATTCGGCAGGGGCGGGCAGGCTGCCCCCGCAAGCACTTGCGCTGCTCCAGTCGTTGACGGCGCGGGTGCGCTGGACCTGGGTGACGGGCAATCATGACCCGGCACCTGCCCAGCATCACGGCGGTGCGGTGGTTGCTGAGGCAGTGGTTGACGGGATTGTGTTGCGCCATGAAGCCGATCCGGCTGAGCTGCGGCCCGAATTATCGGGGCATTTCCATCCCAAATTGCGGGTGCGCGTGCGGGGTCGCCACGTATCACGCCGCTGTTTTGTGGCCAGTGCGACGAAGATCGTGCTGCCAGCCTTTGGCGCGTTGACCGGCGGGCTGGATGCCGACCACCCTGAAATTGCGCGGGCGATGGGGGGCCGGGGCGAAGCGCTGGTGCCCGTCGACAATCGACTGCTGCGCTTCGCCCTGGCGGCTTGAGGATGGTTTACCGCGCGATGGGCGCGAAGGCGGCCTTGAACGCGGCGACCTTTGGCTTGTCGAAGCGCACGATATAGGGGTGGAACGGATTCTGGCGGAAGAAATCCTGATGATAGGATTCAGCCGGATAGAAATTCCCGCTTTCCAGCTTGGTCACGATCGGCCGGCCGAACGCACCGGTTTTTTGCAGCTGGGCAATATAGGCGGCAGCCACGATTTTCTGCTGGGCGTTTTGCGGGAAAATCGCTGAACGATAGCTGGGGCCGCTATCAGGGCCCTGGCGGTTCAGCTCGGTGGGGTTGTGCGCGACGGAGAAATAGACACGCAGCAGCGTGCCATAGCTGACGATCTGCGGATCATAAACGATCCGGATCGCCTCTGCGTGGCGGGTGGTTTCGGTGCTGACAATGTCATAGCTGGCGGTATCGGCAGTGCCGCCCGCATAGCCCGATGTGACTGATTTTACGCCCTTCACGCCTTCAAACACAGCCTCCATGCCCCAAAAACAGCCACCGGCAAGAACGGCGGTTTGGGTGCCAGGCGTTTTGGGCACGTCTTTCAGCGCTGCCGGGATGATGACGGCGCGTTCTGCGTTCGCGCTGCCGCCGGCAAAGGCGACAAATGCAAGGCCGGCAAAGCCAGCGGCGGCAATGATCATTCGGGTCATGGGTTTCCTCTTGGTGGTTCGTCGAGGATTACGCACCGCAACCGGCGCTGGTTACATGCCCCAGCCATTTATCAGCCGAAAAAGGGCGCGATTGCCGATACATTGCTGGCCAGCGTGCGGGCGGCATCGGCAGACTGGAACGCCAATATACCCACTGTACCCAGCACAAAACCGCCAGAAAATTGCCATAGCAACGATGATTTCAAAATCTTCAGCATCAACCTGATCCTTATGGGTCCGGCCCGGCGCGAGGGGAGGGAGAGGGGGGTGCGCCGGAACAAGCCGTTCAGATCGGGGTTGTTTTTATTGCCACAACCCCAAGAATGACTTGGGGCCGATGAACAATTGCTGCCCGATCCGATTAAGATACGGCGGCACAGGCGGTTTGGATACGTTCGCAGGCTGTGCGCAGCAAATTTTCTGACGTGGCATAGCTGATCCGCATCGCGGGCGAGAGGCCAAACGCGGCACCCTGCACCACCGCCACGCGGGCTTCATCCAGCAGATATCCGGCAAAAGCCTCATCGGTATCGATCACGACACCCTTTGGTGTGCGCTTGCCGATCAGCGCCGAAATATCCGGGTAGACGTAAAATGCGCCGTCCGGCCGGGGGCAGATGATGCCGCTGGCCTGATTGAGCATCGAGACGACAAGATCGCGGCGCGACTGGAAGGCGGCGGCGCGTTCCTGCAGAAAGCGCTGGTCGCCGTTCAGCGCGGCAACCGCGGCTGCCTGCGCGATGGAGCACGGGTTTGACGTCGACTGCGACTGGAGCTTGGCCATCGCCTTGATCAGCCAGGCCGGGCCACCGGCAAAGCCGATCCGCCAGCCGGTCATCGCGTAGGCCTTTGAACAGCCATTCACCGTCAGCGTGCGATCATAGAGTTCGGGGCACACCTGGGCGATTGTGGCGAATTCAAAGCCGTCATACAGGATATGTTCGTACATATCGTCGGCAAACACCCAGACATGCGGGTGGCGGATCAACACCTCGCCCAGCGCACGCAGATCATCGGCGGTATAGGCAGCCCCGGTGGGGTTGGACGGCGAATTCAGGATCACCCATTTGGTGCGCGGGGTGATGGCCGCTTCAAGCTGGGCAGGGGTGATTTTATAGCCCTGGTCAGCGCCTGCCGCGACGACAACCGGCACGCCACCTGCGAACAGCACAACATCGGGATAGCTGACCCAATAGGGCGCGGGGATGATCACCTCGTCACCCGCATCCACCGTGGCCACCATCGCATTAAACAAGGTGTGCTTGCCGCCGACATTGGCGGTGACCTGGTTGGTGGCATAGTCGAGCCCATTGTCGCGCTTGAACTTGGCGACGATCGCGGCCTTCAGCTCCGGCGTGCCGTCAACCACGGTATATTTGGTCTTGCCGTCGCGAATCGCCTTGATCGCGGCTTCCTTGACGAAATCGGGTGTGTCGAAATCGGGCTCGCCGGCCCCCAGGCCAATCACGTCAACCCCTTGGGCTTTCAGCTCGAATACCCGCGCCGTGATGGCAAGCGTGGGCGATGGGCTGATCCGGTTGAGCGCGGCTGAAGGATGCATGTTGGGTCGCCTGGCAATTGAACGCCGCCCGGCTATAGGCGCGCGCCTTGCTGCGGTGCAACCGAAACGGTGCCGGGGGCGGTAATGGGCGTGGCCAGAATGGCGGGAATCAGCCCGCGCAGCGCGTTGCCGATGAAAAATCCGGGGGACAGATCATCAATGGTCAGATCGCCTTCAATCGCATCGCCGCGCGCCAGCAATTCGGCGCGCAGCACGCCGGGCAGCAATCCTGCACCGGTTAGCGAAGGCGTTACCAGCACAGCGCCCCGCTGCACGAAGATAGAGGTGAAGCTGCCCTCTGTCAGGCGACCATCGGCATCGACGAACACAACCTCAAACGCGCCCCCGGCGGTGCGGGCCGCGTCGTAGAAACCCCGGTCGCTGGTTTTGTGGCGCAGCCGGAAATCAGCCGGATCAACCGGCAGCGGTGCGATTGTAACGGCCACCGGCCCTGCGGGGTTAACCGGCATCGCTGCCGATTCGATGGCGATTGCGCCGCTGGGGGCCAGCAACAACCTCACCCGGCTGGGCGTGCCAAGCCGGAAGGTGGCGGCTTGCAGTTCGTTGCGCGCGGCGTGGCGATCAAACGCAAAGCCGAACCGGCTGGCGCTGGCCTTCATCCGCGACAAATGCCGGTCGAGCAGCGCGATGCCGGTTTGCGGGTGAAACGCCATGGTTTCGATCAGGTCAAAACGCGGCGGACCACCGGTTAGAAACCCGCCCTTGGCGCGGGCCTCATCCCATTCATCATCGGCGTGCGAATCAGCGACGATGCCGCCACCGCTGCCGAACAGGGCGAAATCATCGTCGCCGCGGATCGCCAGGGTGCGGATGGCAACGTTGAACATGGCATCGCCGCCTGCATCGTATCGCCCGATTGCGCCGGTATAGGGGCCCCGTGCACCCTGTTCGATCGCGGCGATGGCCTGCATCGCGCGGATTTTGGGCGCGCCGGTGATTGACCCGCAGGGAAACAGCGCCGCCATCACGTCTACCGCGTCCTTGCCCGGCGCCAGATCGGCGGTGACGGTGGAGACCATCTGGTGGATCGTCGGATAGCGCTCAACCGCGAACAGCGATGGCACGGCCACGCTGCCCGGCACCGCGACGCGCGACAGATCGTTGCGCATCAGATCAACGATCATCAGATTTTCGGCGCGCTGTTTAGGGTCGGTGGCCAGTGCTGTGGCAATCGCGTCGTCCTGCGCCGGGGTTTCGCCGCGGCGCGCGGTGCCCTTCATCGGCTGGCAACGCAATTTGCCGCCATCAAGGGCAAAGAATAGTTCGGGAGAGAGCGACAACAGCCGATCCGTCCCGGTATCGATAAACGCGCCATAGCCCGCGCCGGAACGTGCGCGCAGTTGCGCATAGACGGCCAGCGGATTGCCCTCAAACGCCACGGTGGACGGGAACGTCAAATTCGCCTGGTACAGATCACCCGCCGCGATCAGCGCCAGCACGTCCGCCAGCCGCGCATCATAGGCCGCACGATCAACAAAGGGGGCAGGCGCACCAATCCATGCCCCTGCCGGGTCTGGCAGCAAGGCGGGTACATCCTCACTGGCAATTTCGGTAAAGCCGTCGAACAGCCCAAACCACAGCAAGGGCCCGATCCCACTGGCGGGTTCGCCCAACACCGGCTCAAACGCGGATGCTGCTTCATAGGCGATATAGCCGGCGGCGTGCTGGCCTGCCTGGGTCGCCGCGCGAATATCGGCGAGCGCCGGCGCAATCCCGGCGATGTCGTGCACGTCGATGACTCGCGTGGGCGCCTGATACAAGCGCGCGGGCGCGCCGCCGGGTCTGGCATCGTCGAGCAAGATGAAGGGCGCGGTGAGGTGGGGCATTGGCTATCCGCCAAATGCATCGCGCGGCAAGGCGGGGCAAGCCCGTGCGTGGATACAGGGCGCTTGTCTGCGCGGATCAGCCGACATATTTGCTAGTGTATGACGAACCCAGCCCCCCAACCGGCCACGCCGCCCATGCGTGCCGCTATCATTCCCGTCACCCCGCTCGCCCAAAACTGCACATTAATGTGGTGCACCGCCACGATGCGCGGTGCCTTTGTCGATCCGGGTGGCGATTTGCCCAAGCTGCGCGCGGCTATGGCGCATCACGGCGTCACCATCGAAAAGATCATTCTGACGCACGGCCATATCGACCATTGCGGCGAAGCGGGTGTGCTGGCCCAGGAACTGGGCGTGCCGATTGAGGGGCCGCATGAGGCTGACCGGTTCTGGATCGCGCGGCTGGCCGACGATGGCCGGGCTTATGGCATCAACGGCGTGGTGTTTGAACCCGATCGCTGGCTGGTGGAGGGCGATCAGGTAAGCGTCGGCAATCTGGTGCTTGATGTGTATCACTGCCCCGGCCACACGCCGGGCCATGTGGTGTTTCACCACCCAGCCTCAAAACTCGCGCTGGTGGGCGATGTGCTGTTCCAGGGATCGATTGGCCGCACCGATTTTCCGCTTGGCAATCACCAGGATCTGCTCGACGCGATCGTCACCAAATTATGGCCGTTGGGGGACGACACATCTTTCGTCCCCGGACATGGCCCGATGAGCAACTTTGGCCATGAACGCCGCTATAACCCGTTTGTGGGGGATGCTGCGCTGGCGGCTTAGAGCATCGTGCTCTAATTCAGGATCACCCGTCATTGCGAGCGCAGCGAAGCAATCCAGCTTCACGACTTGCGGCACACTGGATTGCTTCGCTGCGCTCGCAATGACGATTCAGATTTTACGCAGGCCGCTCTAACCCATTAGCCAGCGGGGTCCATCAGCCAGCGGGTTGCTGCACCGTGATTGGCAGCACCGTGACGGGGCTGGCTGGCGTGGTGAACGGGATCACCAGGGCATAAATGCCCAGCCCCAGCATCGTGAAGAGCGAGATCAGCGTGCCGCCGAAACGGCCGGGCGTCCAGCCGTCCATCCCGATGCCGTGGCCCACCCGGCCGAGCAGGTACAGGCCGGTCACCGCCCACAACCAGGTTGAGGTACCCTGGCTGAGTTCAATCGCGCCGATCAGGACAAGGACGATCGGGGTATATTCGATGAAATTGGCCTGCGCCCGCATCCGCGCGATCAGCGCCATGTCGCCGCCGTCGCCGATGCTCACCTTGGCCGCGCGGCGAACATTGCCGACGCGCATCGACAGCCAGAAATTGATGATGGCCGCGCCACCGGCGGCAACAAGCGTGATCGGAAGGGCGCTGGACATCGTGATTCCTCTGGTTGACAGGTCTTGCGGCGTCTCTTGGCAGTCTCGCCACTGCCTGACAATGCGCGCGCTGATCGGCTTGCCGTTCGGTACGCTTGCAAGCGTCTGCAAATTCGCTATAGCGCCACGCTTCGCGATGCGTCTGGCCGCTGGTGGCTTCTGCGGCTTATTGGCCGTTGGTTTGTGCACCAATTGCCCGGTTTGTCGCCTTCGTTCACGATTTTCACAGCTTAAGGTGCCGAAATGGCCGTCCCCAAAAGAAAGACTTCACCGTCCAAGCGCGGCATGCGCCGCAGCCACGACTCGCTGGCCGTAGAGGCGTATCAGGAATGCCCCAATTGTGGCGAACTGAAGCGCCCGCACATCATGTGCGGTTCTTGCGGCCATTATAATGGCCGTGAGATCCTGTCGGTCGAAAGCTGACTTAAGCACCAATCGGGGATCGCCAGCACGTGCCGATCAGTTCTTACATTGCCATCGACGCGATGGGTGGCGATGAAGGTCTATCGGTCATGCTGGCAGGCGTCGCGCTTGCGCGGCAGCGGTTCGATTCGCTCCGGTTTCTGCTGGTGGGCGACGAAGCGGCGATTGCCCCTGCGTTGAAAAGCTATCCGGCATTGGCGCAGTGCACCGAAATTGTGCATGCCCCCGACCTGATTACCGCCAGCGAAAAGCCAAGCCAGGCACTGCGGCGCGCCAAGACGACGTCAATGGGCATGGCGATAGATATGGTGAAGCAGGGCCGCGCTGGCGTGGCTGTGTCAGCCGGCAATACCGGCGCGCTGATGGCGATTGCCAAGATTGCGCTGCGCACGCTGCCGGGTATTGATCGTCCGGCATTGGCGGCGCTGATGCCCACGCTGGGCAAGAACGATGTCGTTATGCTCGATCTGGGGGCGAACACCGAATGCGATGCGCGCAATCTGGTGCAGTTTGCCGTGATGGGCGCGGCCTATGCCCGCACCACGCTTGATCTGGCCGCGCCGCGAGTCGCCCTGCTCAACATCGGCACCGAAGCGTTGAAGGGTACAGACAGCATTCGCGATGCCGCGGCCATGCTGAAAGCCGCCACCCACCTGCCCATGGTGTTTTCAGGCTTTGTCGAGGGCAACCAGTTATCGCACGGCAATGTCGATGTGATCGTTTGTGACGGCTTTACCGGCAATATCGCCCTGAAAACGGCGGAAGGCACTGCCAAGTTTGTCGGCGACCTGCTCAAGCGCGCCTTTCGCAGTTCGATTCGGTCAAAGTTCGGCTTTCTGATTTCGCGGCCAGCCACCAAGCTGCTGCGCGATCACCTTGATCCTAACAACCATAATGGCGGCGTGTTTTTGGGCCTGAACGGGCTGGTGGTGAAAAGCCATGGCGGTGCCAATGCGATTGGTGTCGCGCACGCGATTGAGGTTGCCGCCAAAATGCTGCGTGATGATCTTACCCGCCGAATCAGCGACGATCTCAGCAATTTTGAAGCACAGGCCGCGTGATCCGTTCAGTCATCACGGGGACAGGATCGGCGCTGCCCGTGCGCCGGGTGTCAAACGCTGAACTGGCTGAGACGGTGGACACGACCGATGACTGGATCGTCGAGCGCACCGGTATCCGCTTTCGCCACCTCGCCGGCGATGGCGAGACGACGGCGACGCTCGCCACAGGTGCAGCACGCGCGGCGCTGGCCGCAGCGGGATTGGATGCAAGCGCCATCGACCTGATCGTGCTGGCCACCGCCACGCCCGACCAGACATTTCCCGCCACCGCCACCAAGGTGCAAGCGGCGCTGGGCATCAATGATTGCGTCGCGTTTGACGTGGCGGCGGTATGCTCGGGTTTTCTATATGCGCTGCATGTTGCCGACAGCCTGATCCGCACGGGGGCCGCCCGGCGTGCACTGGTGATCGGCGCTGAAACCTTCAGCCGCATTCTGGATTGGGAAGATCGCACCACTTGCGTGCTGTTCGGCGACGGCGCGGGTGCGATTGTGCTGGAGGGGCAGGACGGCGGCGATCGCGGCATTTTGTACAGCCGCCTGCACGCCGATGGCCGGCATAACGAACTCCTTTATGTCGATGGTGGTCCGTCAACGACCGGCACGGTCGGCAAGCTGCGGATGAAGGGGCGGGAGGTGTTTCGCCACGCGGTCGTCAATCTGGCGGCGGTGATGGAAGAAGTGCTGGCCAGCGCGAATCTGACGCCCGGTGATGTCGATTGGGTGGTCCCGCACCAGGCCAATGCCCGCATTCTGGACGCGACCGCGCGCAAGCTGGGGCTGCCTGGCGAAAAGGTGATCATGACGGTTGATCAGCACGCCAATACATCGGCAGCATCCGTACCGCTGGCGCTTGATGTCGCGGTGCGTGACGGGCGGATACAGCGCGGCGACCTGTTGGTGCTTGAGGCGATGGGCGGCGGCTTTACCTGGGGCGCGGCGCTGGTTCGCTTCTAGCGATTGGTTGCGGGGCCGTTTTTGGGCGGTGCCGTTAACAGATTCTGTTCTGGACCGTAACTTTTTCGTTACAATCTGCTTTTCATCGCTAGATTGCGTGTGATAGGCAAAAAAAACGGCCAAGCAAACGGGGGGAATCGGCGCATGGCAATTGCGGGAACGTTGACACGGGCAGATCTGGCAGATGCACTACACCGCGATGTAGGGCTGTCGCGGATGGATTCCGCCAAGCTGGTTGAGCAGATTCTTGGTCATATGTGCGATGCGCTGGCACAAGGCGAGAACGTCAAGATTTCCGGATTCGGAACATTTGTGTTGCGCAACAAGGGTGAGCGGGTTGGCCGCAACCCCAAAACGGGTGTTGAAGTGCCCATCGCGCCACGCCGCGTGCTCACCTTTCGGGCGAGCCAGATGATGCGTGAACGCATTGTCGAGGCGAGCTGAACGCCCCTATGGCAACGCCGCTTGAAAAGGCGGCCGGGGCCTTCCGAACGATTGGCGAGTTATCGCAAGAACTCGGCATTCCCCGGCATATTCTTCGATATTGGGAAACCCGGTTTCCGCAGCTGCGTCCGCTCCAGCGGGCCGGTAAGCGACGCTATTACCGGCCTGACGATGTTGCGCTCGTCCGACGGATCAACACGCTGCTCAATCTTGAAGGCTATACGATTCGCGGCGTCCAGACGCTGCTCGCCGCGGAGCGAAAGCAACCGACGGCACCCGTAAACGCAGCGGCGGTAAAGGCGGTGCGCGACATGCTGGTCGACGCGCTGGCACGCGACACGGCGTAACCGGCCGACTGCTTCAGAACCGCCGATGCTGTTCGATCGCGGTTGTGCCGGCGGGCAGCAATATTTCCGTCCCGTCATGCCCGATCACCAGCGGCCCTTTGAACCGCGCGCGCGCATCGCCCAAAAATGGCCCCTCCAGGATCGAATAGGGTAGCGGCGGCACGATGTGGGTGAGCAGCAGCATTTTCACGCCCGCCCGCTGGGCAAGGGCCGCTGCTGCCTGCGGGGTGGTGTGGTAGCTGGGGATGTCGTGGAAAATCCGGCCCAGATTTGTGCGGCCAGCCCGTTTTGCCGCTGCTTGCTGAAGGGCAACCAGTCGTTCCGACAGCGCTTCATGCACTAGCACATCGGCACCCTTGGCGGCGCGCTCAACTGATGGCGCAGGCTTGGTGTCGCCGCTCACCACAATGCGGCGTCCCTTATAGGCAAAGATATAGCCATAGGCAGGCTCAACCGGCGCATGATCGACCCGGAACGCGAAAACCTGAAGACCGTTTTTGGCAAAGATCAGCCGGGGATCGCCATTGGCCGGGGTGTCCTGCGGGAATGCCTGCATGCCAAAGGCGGCTGGTTGCATCACCTGGGTGCCGTGGTGCGCGATGCGGTAACCGCGATCAAGACCATAGGCGGTGTTGAATCCGCCAATAACGGTTTCCACCCCCAGCGGGCCATAGACGGGCAGCGGCAATGGCGACCCGCTGGTTCCCCAATGCTGCAGCATCAGCGCGCCCAGCGAATCGATATGATCAGAATGAAAATGGGTTAGGAACACTGCCTCCACCCGGCCCGCTCCATAGCCCATCCGGCCCAGATTGCGCACCCCGCCCTCGCCAATATCGACCAGATAAACATGCCGACCCGCGGTGATGACGGTGCATGGCCCGGCGCGGTCAGGCGATGGCATTGGTGATCCGGCGCCGCATAGCGCGACACCCAGCCCATCGGGCCGCCCGGCAAACGGATCGGTGGTCAGCACCTGTTCCATGCCGCGTTCAAACAGCGCCAGCGCGATCCGGTCGCGCATGAGATAGGACCCGCCCGCGATAATCCCCAGCAGCAGCGCGGCGATGCCGATAATCCGTTTCATGCCATTTTCCGATCAATTGCGCTTAGCCCCAGCGCGTCGCGAAGGTCGTCCTCAACCCGCCACAGCCGGTCTTGTCCCCACCAGCCGGGGCGATCATCCACCTGGAATGATGGAACGCCCCACAGCCCCCGCGCGAACAAATCGGTACGGTTGGCCTCTGCAACGGTTTGCCACGACGGATCGGCAAGTGCTGCATGGACTGCCGCAGCGTCGATACCCGCGCGTGCGGCGACGGGCAGCAGCCCGGCATCACTGGTCATATCAATCCCATCGGCAAAGGCTGCGCGCAGGAAGGATTGCGCAAAAGCAAGGCCGCCTGCGTGACCGGTGTCGGGGCCATGCTCCCGGTTGATCGCATGGTGCAGCACCGCCAGCCCGCGTTCCACGCCCAGCCCCACCGGATCGACGATTTTGCCAAACCCAATCCCGGCCCGCGCCGCCTCGCGCTTGGTATCGCGCGTAATGTACATCCGTTTTGCGCCCGGCACCGGCAATCCGCGCATCACCATGGGCAGCACGAATTTCAGGCGAAGGTTCGCGCCATAGGCGGCAGCAAGCGCGCCAATCCGCTCAGCGGCAACCAGCGTATAGGGCGACCGGAATGACAGGTAGAAATCGATCCGGGGTCGAATTGCGCGCGGTTCAGGCGCGGGCAGGGTGCGCAGATCAAGGATTGGACAGATGGCGGCACCGGTCGTCCCCTCTTCTGCGCGCAATCGCGCTTCGAGGTAATGGAGCCGGTCGACACCCCAATAAAACTCGCCTTCAAAATGCGTGGTCCCACCCAGATAATGGCCCAGCTTTTGGCGGGCCGCAGCCCCTGCGTTGACCAGAGCTGCCGTCGATGTTTCGTTGAGTGACCCATGTTGCTGCGCCACCGCATCCAGCGCGGCATCTGCATTATCAGCCAGGCAGGCGCGCGCAATCGCGATCAGCGCGTCGACGGGGCGATCATTCCCCAGCGCTGCGCCCGCAATCGCCTGCGCCCGCGCGATCTGCGCCGGGTTGGGATGGCCGCTGCCCATAGGCTCCAGCCCCAATGTGGTGGCGAGCATCCGCGCATCACGGCGACCATAATCTTCAAGCCGGTCAATCTCTGGCGCGGCCGCGGCATCGGGCGCGGGGACCAGATGAAGCCGCAGCGTCAGCCCGTGACGCTCGGCCAGCGCCGCCAGAAACGGTAACGCCACTGGCCCATAGGGATCATCGACCTGGAAAAAGAAATCCGCCGTCATCGCCCCGCCCCTCATCCGTCGCGCCAGCCGGTGCCGCGCGCGCTGCCCATCGCGCAGCGTGTCGCTTGTCAATGCGGTGGTCACCAGGCGGCGAATAGCGCTCATCGGTAATCCATAGCTTATAGCACGAGTTGTGACAAAAGAAGATTTTATGTGGCGGTTTGCCGAGACTTTACGTGCCACAGACCGAATTCAACAATTAGCATTTGCTATGCCGATTCAGGCACGTTGAGCCGACGCTAGACGCTGCATCACCGATTGCTTATGCCATGGGCAGAATTGATATGAAACCACCACCATCCCTGACCAGCCGTAGCCAACCCCAACCCCTGCCTGATCAGGCGCTGGACGGTCGCCATCTGCGCAGCCGCACGACGCGCGCCAAGATTGTCAGCGCCTTGCTAACCTTGGTGCGCGAAGGCGATGTTGCGCCGGGTGCTGCGCGCGTTGCCGAGGTGGCGGGCGTTGGCCTGCGCACGGTGTTTCGCCACTTTGATGAAATGGAATCGCTTTACCGCGAAATGGCAGAGGTGATTGAGGCACAGGTGATGCCGATCATGCTCAAACCGTTTGAGGCGACGGGCTGGCGAGACCGGGTTCGCGAAATGGCGGATCGGCGGATTGGCATTTACGAAACGATCATGCCGTATCGCATTTCTTCCAGCATCAAGCGCTTTCAGTCCGAATTTTTGATGCAGGGCTATCACAAGCAGCTCCAGCTCGAACGCACATCGCTCCACGCTATCCTGCCGCCCGCGGTGATTGCCGACGCACCTGTCGCCAGTGCGATCGAGGTGACGATCAGCTTTCAGTGCTGGCGCCGCCTGCGGCATGATCAAGGTTTGGCGATCGACGATGCGCGCGCGGTAATCCACCGGCTGCTCGAAGCCGTGCTCGCCAGCATCACCGATTAGCCGAATATCCGGGCCACGCGCCGCATCGAGCACCAATAGACATCGTTGCTCCACCCTATCGATGGAAACACCACGCCCTGCGTGATTCCGCCAATCCGGACGCGGCCCGTTTCAGCACCTGTTTCGATATCAAGGAACACCACTTCCTCGCCGCCACGGCGATAATCATTGGTGATAATCTGGCCTGATCGGGCGAGCAGGATCATATGACTGGCACAGCCAATCCCGCTCTTGCGCCAGCGTTCGGTCAGCGCGCGCGTTGCCGGATCAAAGTTCCAGGCCTGCATGACGCGATTGGCAGAATCGAAACCGATAACGATGCCCCGATCGGAATCGATTAGCGGTGGATTGGTGATGCTGCCGCCCTCTAAACCGCTGATGGCGATCGCATCATGATCGTCAGCGTTATCTAGCGCGACCCGGATCAGTCGATTGGGGGTCTGCACGACGCCACGCCCGATCATGCTGGTCTGATAGCGATGCCGACCATTGTCCATGAACCAGGCTTGGCCAAGTGCCAGCACCACATCCCAACCATAGCTTTGTGCCGTTGCGCCGACATAATCATGGCACCAGTCATCATCGCGAACCAGCGTGTCGCGCGCCCAGTGATAGCGGAAGATTGAGCGCACCCCGACGACATATACCGTCGTGCCAACCGCGCTCAGCCGGGCAATTGACGGTTCGGGGCAATCAATCGTGGCGATGATCGACAAGCTATCAGGGTCGATCACCAGCAACCGCGCGGGCATGCTGTCCGAAAGGTTCTTGGTCACGATCATGCCATTAGCGAGGATGACGAAGCTGTTGTGCGGCAGGTTGATCGGCAGGCGAAGCGATGCCTTCAGCCGACATTGGCGATCAAGCCGGTGCGCGTATCGGCCATAAACGACGTACAGATCACCATTGGCGTGGATCGCCATGCCACCCGGCCACATTGGTCCGCCTGCCAATCGGGGTGATCGCGCAATCGGTGCCAGCGTTTCCGGATCGATCCGTTCAACACGTGCGCTGGTTGGCAGTTTCAGGCGTGATCGAAGCACCGAATGAGTCAGCAGGAAAACCTCCCCCGGCGCGCCCAGCACGGTCATCGTTGACATCAGCGTTCGCCGTGTGGTGGCGCACAACCGATCGCTCATCAGCATTTCATCACCGTGGCGCGCGGTTTGTCTGCGATCGGGGGTGCCATCTTCCCCTGGCCAGGGACTATCGAAATAGGCGGTCATGGCGTCGCGCCCAATCGTGTTGTTGGATCGTCAGACGAGCAGCATCAGGATTGGCAGCACGGTGCCCAGCGCCAGCATGATCTGTGCGGTGCGGCGCACCTGTTTGTTGCTGAGGGCAATCACGATGCCCAACATGGTCGACACCATCAGCCCGATCGACATGAAGCCGAAAAACACTTTCAGCGGCCAGGGCGAATGCGCGGGGGCGGCAGGGGCGGGCGCTGATGGTGCAGGCTTGCCTTCGGCAGCACCCGCTGCGGCGGGCGGGCGCGGTTTGCGGGGTTTGGGGAAATCCTGTTTCTTGTGAATTGACGCGATGGTAGCGATCCATTTGGGCGGCGCGATGCCATTTTCGGTTTCATGAAAATCAAAGGTTTGCAGCGCGCCGCTGAACGCAAAAAACAAAATCGCGGGTGCAAACAACATCCCGCACCACAAGTGAAACTGCCGCAGGCGGCGAAGGGTGCGCGGGTGCATCGTACTTGCCTTTCGGGCGGGTTCGGTGACCGCGTTATACCTGCGCGCCGCGCCGTGCGCTATCAAGCTTATCGGCTGAATGCGCCTTTGCGGTACAACATCGTGATGGATACCCGGCGATTGCGCGGATCCGCCGGATTTGACGAGATCATCGGCTCGCGGTCAGCCACGCCTTCGATCCGTTCAAAGCGGCTATCGGGCAGGCCTTCTTGTGACAGGCGGCGCCGGGTCGCTTCGGCGCGACTGCTGGACAGCAGCCAGTTGTTGATGCCGCCCGAATTCTTGAAGCCCAGGCTGTCGGTATGGCCGCGAATCATAATCGCATTGTCCATCGTTTTCAGCGACTGGGCGATGGCGCCGATCAGCCGGTCGGCTTCGGGTTCCAGCTGCGTGGTGCCCAGGCCAAACATCGAATAATCGGCATTGTCGACCAGATCGATGCGCAAACCTTCACGCGTCGGCACGAATCGCACATGGGTCGCCAGCTTTTGCAATTTGACGCTGACGGCCATGGCCTTGCTGACCTGCGCCTTGATCTTCTCAAAATTCCGGCGGTCTTCAGCGGCTATGCGCCTGTCTTTCAACGTGCCTTTTTCGCCGGTGCCAACCTGAGTGCCGCCCGATGCCTCGGCAGGGACGGTGAGCGAGAACGTGCCGGTTTGTGCGGCCTTGTGCGGATAGTTTTCCAGATCGTTCAGCGACGAACCGCCGAACAGCCCGTTGGAGCCTGCGCTATTCTGTTTGAAATCGATCAGCGTTGGCGCGAAATAATCGGCCAGCGCCTTGCGCTTTTTTTCTGATGTCGCGCCCAGCAGCCACATCAGGAGGAAAAACGCCATCATCGCCGTCACGAAATCGGCATAGGCGACTTTCCAGGCGCCGCCGTGATGGCCGCCATGCCCCTCAATATAGATTTTCTTGACGATCACCCGGGGCGGCTGGTTCGTGCCGTGCGGTGCGCGCGCGGCCATTATTCCTGCCCGCCCACTGGATCAAGCGATGATGCGATCACCGGCCGCGCAGCCCGTCAAACACCTCGGCAAAGCCGGGCTGGTTGTTGTGGGCAATCCCCGAACGCGCCGCTTCAATAACGAGCGGTTGCGGGTGACCGTGGAGCGATGCGATGATGATCTGCTTTACGGTGTGATAAATCGCGGCATCGGCATCGATCACCTGTTGCAAGCGGCCCGCCAGCGGCGCGACCAGGCCGTACGCCAGCAACACGCCCATGAACGTGCCGACCAACGCCGAACCGATCATCGCACCCAGAATGGCAGGCGGTTTATCGATGGCACCCATGGTCTTCACCACGCCCAGCACGGCCGCGACAATGCCCAAAGCGGGCAGGGCGTCGGCCAGGCCCTGCAGCGTGGTTTGCGGACCCTGCACTTCGTGGTGGTGGGTTTTGATGGTGTTATCCATCACCTCTTCAACCGCATGCACATCAAGCGTGCCTGAAGAAACGACGACAAGGCGCAGCGTATCGGCGATCAGCGCGATCAGGGTGTGATCGGCCAGCAGCCGGGGATATTCGCTGAAAATGGCGCTCGACGACGGATCTTCGACGTGCGGTTCAAGCGCAATCGGCCCTTCGGTGCGCAGCATTTTCATCAATTTGGAAACCAGGAAGATGGTGTCGAGGTAATCCTGCTTTTTATAGCGCGGCCCCTTGAACACCTTGGCCAGCCCGCCGCCAATCGCCTTTAGCTCCTTCATCGAATTGCCGATGACAAGCGCGCCTAGCGCGGCACCGCCGATGATGAGCATTTCGTGCGGAATTGCTTCCATCACGGGTCCAAGCGCGCCGCCGGTGATGGCAAAGCCGCCAAACACCATCACTATCAGAATGACAAAGCCGATAATCGGAAACATGAACTCAGCCGCCTCCGGACGTTTGGCCCGCCCCGGAAATGGGGGTTTCGACCATGAAACCCTTATTCACCAAACTTCGTCGCTAATCCGTTAACCAAACCGCCAAATCAGCGCAGATAATCGAATAATGACAGCGAGCTTAGTCGGCTCAGGCTCGCCTGGGTCGCCTGCAGGATCGTCGTGGTCTTTTGCAGCTCGATAATGGCGCTGGTCAGATCGGTATCCTCAATCCCCGAGCGTTCGGCTTCGCGGGTGAGCGCGGTCGAATCGAGCCGGGCCGATTCAAGATCGAGCCGGGCACCGCGCGCGCCAATGGAGCCGCGTGCGCTGCTTACCTGTTCAAGCGAGGCCTTCACCCCGTCAAGCGCGGTGCCTGCCACTGCGCTAACGCTACCCCCTGCGGCCAGCGCATCGGCAAGGCCGCTAAGAACCGCAAAAATATCGCCTGCCCCGGCACTGGCGGGCAGGCCGCCAAAGATGCGTTCGGCTGATTCGCTGGGTTGCACATCGGTGCCGTCCCCCACCGGAATCGCGACCGGATCGCCGGTGCCAGCAAAGCTGACCACACCGGCGGCATCGCGGGTAACGGCGCTATCGCCATCAGCGGCGCCAAACAGCGGACCGCCCCGTGCATCCTTGCTGTTCGCAAGCGAGACGAGATCGTCAACGATGCCGCGCAACTGGGCCGCAATAACCGCCTTATTGGCATTAGACAGCGTGCCGCTGCTCGCCTGGACCGTCAGCTCCTGCGCTTTCTGCAACTGGCTGGTCACCGAATCGAGCGCCGTGTCCGCCTGGTTCAGAACGGTGCGCGCCAGATCAATATTCTTGCCCCAGGCGACATCATCCGCACCGGCGCGCGTAATCACCTGCAAGCGCTTATACCCGACGGCGTCGTCGGAAGGGGCGGTGAGCTTTTTGCCCGATGATATCTGTTCCTGCAGCGTCTGGTTGCGCCCGTTCAGGCTGTTCAGCTGGGCGGCTGACCGATCAAAGAACAGGTTGGTGCCAATTATCGTCATGATCAGCCTCAGCGGATATCGAGGATGGACTGGAAGGTTTCGCGCGCCACCTGAATCACCCGGCTGGAAGCCTGATACGCTTGCTGGAAGCGCAGCAGATCAACCGCCTCGCTATCCAGATTGACGCCGATCAACTGGTCGCGCGCGGTGATTGCCCCCTCGCGGATCGCATTCTGCGCGTCCGACACGGTATGGCGCTGGTTCAGTGCGGTCGCGTTGTTGGCCACCAGCCCGGCGGCATCTGCCTCAAAAGCGCCCGATGTCCGCAGCGCCTGAAGGGCTGCCAGATTCGCATTGTCGCGTGGCCCGCCGCCCACCGCCGCGGCGGCAATGCCGCGCCCGCTGGATAGCGCCAGGCTAATATCGGTTGGTGCAGCGCCCACGGCGAACAGCGGCGCGCCAGGATTGCCGTCCAAATCACGACCCCCGGCCTGCACGGCGTTAACCCCGTCAACAAAATCGGTGGCGATCCGGTTCAGCTCGGTGCGCGCAGCACCAATGCGCTGGCCGCCCTCTGCAATACCGGCCAGCGCCCCGCCATTGGGGCTCAGGCTGGATGCGGCACCATTCAGGAACACGGCAAATGATACATTGCCCGATGGCGCGCGGACATAGGTGACCGATCCGACATCGCCGCCGGTGGTGACAAAGCCCGGTCCCGTGGCCCCGCCCAGCGACACACTGGCACGGCCCGACGAATCGAAGCTGACGCCCACATCGCTGAGCGCGCTCAGCTGTTCGAGCACCTGATCGCGCTGATCGAGCAACTGCGCCTTGGCGGTTGAATTGGGTGTTGCGCTGCCCAGCCCCTTGTTGATCTTGGCAAGCGCGTTGCCCAGCGTTTCCAGCGACGACACCGCCGCTTCGGCGGTACTGTCGAGGTCTGCCGTAATCTGATCAAGCGAGCGCGCCGTCGCCGCAAAGGCATTGCCGACACTGGTGCTGGATTCAAGAAAGGCTGCACGCGGCGTGCTGGCGGTGGGGTCTGCCGCGACGGATTTTGCAGCGTTGAAAAAGCTGGCGAGCCGATCGTTGAGCTGATTGCCGGACAGGGCGCTTTCGATGCCGGTCAGCCAGACGATGCTCGTTTCGGTGCGGGCCAGATCAGCCCCCGATGCGCGCACCGCGGTTGAGCGGATTTCATCGGCGGCGCGGTTTATGCCGAACACGGCAACACCGTTGCCGCTTGCAACATTGGAATTTGAATAGCGACCGCTCGATGCGCTGACCTCAGTCAGCGTGGCCGTGCGCCGGGCATAGCCGGGCGTGGCCGCATTGGCGATATTGTCAGACGTGGTGGTCAGCGCCGATTGATAGGCACGCACGCCGCTCGCGCCGATGGAGAGCAGGTCGCTCACGGCGTTTTACCAATCGCCGGGCCATCAGCTACTTCAAGGGCAGGGGCAGCGGCCTGGAGCGCTTCCTGGCTCTTCGCCAGAAAGTCGACCATCGCTTTGCCAATGCCAAGCGGCTTGGATTCGGCCATCACCACCGACAATTTCTGGTCCTGCATGTCACGAAACGTGTCGATTGCCTTGGACGAGAAGAGCTCTTCGGCCAGATGCGTGTTGCGCATCGATTTCAGCATCATCTGCGTGAACACGGCCTCAAACTGCTTGCCGGCCTTTTCCAGATTGGCGCGCGACGCGAGCCTGCTGGTGTCGGTCGACACATTCGGGGCGTTGATGCCGGTGGTCGGCAGCGCAGGGATGGCGGGAATGGCGGTCATGCGGGCATCACAGGATGATCAAGTCGGCTTTCAGCGCGCCGGCTTCTTTCAAGGCTTCAAGGATGGCGACCAGATCGGCAGGCGAGGCGCCAATCGCGTTCATCGCCTTGACGACGTCGGACAGGCGCGGGCCGGGATCGAGCAGGAATATCGGCTTGGTTTCCTCGGCAATGCCGACGCCGCTTTTCTGTTCGACGGTAGTCTGGCCCTGGCTGAACGGCGCGGGTTGGCTGACCCGCTGGGATTCATCGACGCGTACCGTCAGCTTGCCCTGCGTTACCGCAGCAGGCCCCAGCCGGACGGCGGAGTTGATCACCACCGTGCCGGTGCGGGCGTTGACGATGACGCGGGCGGCGGGCTCGGCTGCCGTCACGGTCAGATTCTCGATCTGGCTCATCAGCGTGGCGCGCGAATCGGCACCCTCTGGTGCGCTGATCGCGATTGATACGCCGTCAATTGCCTGGGCGCGGCCCGGCCCCAGCCGTGCGTTCACCGCAGCCGCGATGCTTTGTGCCGTGGTGAAATCGGAACGCGCAAGGTTGAAGGTGAGCAGGGGAGAGCTGGCAAAGCCGGTATCAACCGCGCGTTCAACCGTTGCCCCTTCAGGAATGCGCCCCGTGGACGGCACGTTGACGACAATCTTTGAGCCATCTGCCCCTTCTGCGCCAAGGCCGCCGACGGCAAGATTACCCTGCGCCATGGCATAAACCTGGCCATCGGCACCGATCAGCGGTGTCAGGATCAGGCTGCCGCCGCGCAAGGACTTGGCCTTGCCAAGGGCGGCGACAGTGATGTCGATCCGCTGGCCGGGCTTGGCAAAGGCGGGCAGTTCAGCGGTGATCAGCACAGCGGCTGAGTTTTTCAGCCCCGGATTGACGTTGGCTGGCAACTGCAAACCAAAACGGCTGGCAACGCTTTTCAGCGACTGGACAGTATATTCCAGATTATCGTCACCCGTCCCCGGCAAGCCGACAACAATGCCATACCCCGTCAACTGGTTGGTACGAATGCCCTGAAACGCGCCCAGATCCTTGACGCGGTCCGCCCAGGCCGGGGTTGCCACCAGCAGCGAGATCAAAAGGGTAAGAAAAAGGCGGATCATCGGGGTTCCCACTAAAACGGGCTGACGGCGGCAAAGAAGCGGCTGAACCAGCCCTGGCGACTGGCACGCGCGACATCGCCCTTGCCGGTGTAAGCGATCTGCGCATCGGCGACGCGGGTGGAAAGGACGCGGTTATCGGCATCAACATCCGCCCAGCGCACCAGCCCCTTGATCTGGACATATTCGTCACCGCGGTTGAGCGTAACGCGCTTGCCGCCCTGCACCATCATCGTGCCGTTGGGGAAAACTTCCGACACGGTCACGCTGACTTCGCCCGACAGCGAATTGGACTGATCGGCCTGGCCGGTGCCGTTAAAGCCCCGGTTGCCGGCGGCTTGCAGTGCGTTTGGCGGCACGAACGACAATGGCCCCACAGCGGGCGGGGTGATGCCCAGATCCGCCTTGCTGTCGAGCTTTGAGCTTGCCGATTTGCTTGCCAATGTACGCTCGACCAACACGATCGTCAGCGGGTCACCCACCCGGCGCGCGCGCCAGCCTTCATAAAGCGGCGCATAGCCGGTTGAGACCTTGAAGATCGCGCCGTCTGCTGGCGGCGGCGGTGGCGGCGGCGGTGGCAGAGTCATGGAGAAATCGGTTTTGGGCGCGCCCTTGCCAAACAGGCGCGCGTCGGCAGCCGATGGCGCAAAGGCGGCAATCAGCACCGCGCCCGCCACCAGCCCGCTGGCAAATTTTACCAGCGCGTTGGATGCATTAAGCGCGGGATTAGATGTTCTGATTGACATATTGCAGCATTTCATTGGTGGCGGTGATCATCTTCGAATTCACTTCGTAGGCCCGTTGGGTTTCGATCATGTTAACCAGTTCTTCGACCACATTGACGTTCGACCCTTCCAGCATCCCCTGGCGAATATTGCCGCGCCCATCCTGCCCGGCGATGCCCAGATTCGCGGCGCCGCTCGCGGCGGTTTCGGTCAGATAGTTGTCGCCTGCCGCCTGCAGCCCGGCGCTGTTGGGGAAGTTGGCGACCTGGATCTGGCCGATCTGGCTTGGTTCGGTCTGGCCGGCGATGGTCGCAGAGACGGTGCCGTCGGTGCCAATCGTGATCGATGTCGCGCCTGCGGGCACGGTGATGCCCGGCTGGACGGTATAGCCTTCAGCGGTGACGAGCTGACCTTCTGCCGAGCGCGAGAAATTGCCGGCGCGCGTATAGCCCAGCGTACCGCCGGGTAGCGTCACCTGAAAATAGCCATCACCGTCGAGTGCCATGTCGAGCGAATTGCCGGTTGTCGCCAGCGACCCCTGCGTGTCGATACGCGCCGTGCCCTGAATGCGGACGCCGGTACCCAGATTAAGCCCGGTGGCGTATTTGGTTTCCGACGTGCTTGGCGCACCCGGTGCCGTAACCGTTTGATAGGCAAGCGTTTCAAACGCTGCACGATCACGTTTATAGCCCGTGGTGTTCACGTTGGCGAGGTTGTTTGAGATGACCCGCATGCGCATGTCCTGGGCATCAAGCCCGGTCCGTGCGATGTGCATTGCTGCGCTGCCCATGTCCTATTCCCCTGTTAAGACGGCAGGCGCATCAGGGATGCACCGCCTTCATCGAGTTCCTTGGCCGATTTGATCAAATTGGCCTGCACTTCGTAGCTGCGCTGGTTCTCGATCATGTCGACCAGCGCTTCGGTAAGATTAACGTTTGATCCCTCAAGCGAGCCGGAGACCAGTTTGGCGGTTGGATCGCCGGGCAATGCGCCGCCGCCGCGCACATGCAGCAGATTATCCTGCCCCTTGACCGTGTCTGATCCCTTCAGGCTCGCCAGCTTGATGGTGTCGACAATCACCGGCGGCGCGCCGCGTTCGGCGCCAAACGGTACAATTGCGATGCTGCCATCAGGGCCTATCGTCACGCTTTGCGCAGGCGGGACGGTGATCGGACCCCCCGATCCGATCACCGGGAAACCGTCACCAGTTTCCAGCACGCCTGATGCGGCAACCGAAAGGTCGCCGCGCCGGGTATAGGCTTCGCTGCCATCGGCGGCTTGCACCGCGATCCACGCATCGCCGGCCACCGCCACATCGAGCGGCTTGCCGGTAGAAAAAATTGCCCCTGGACGCCGGTCGACCTCGGTAATCTCGTCCGATGCCGGTTGGCGTGCGAGCAGGCCGGGGCCGCTGACCTTCAACTGATCGAAAATCACCCGATCGGCGCGAAAGCCGATCGTGGAGGCGTTCGCCATGTTGTTGGCGATTGCCGCCTGCGACGCCAGATGCCCCTTCAGGCCTGACGCCGCGGTATAGATCAGCTTGTCCATTCAATCGGCCCCGATTTTCGTGATTACTGGAGGTTGAAGATCGTCTGTGAGATCTGGTTGTCGGTTTCGAGCGCCTTGGCATTTGCCTGAAAATTGCGCTGCGCCGCGATCAGCGCCACCAGTTCCTCGGTCTGATCAACGTTTGACCGCTCGATCGTGCCCGACAACAGGCCGCCAAATCCGTTATTGCCGGGTTCACCCAGCAACGGGGAACCCGACAGGCCGGTTGGAGACCAACTGCTGCTGCCCAACTGGCGCAAGCCCGATGGGTTGGCGAAATTGGCGAGCAACACCTTGCCCAGCGTTCTGGTTTCACCGTTTGAGAAGCTGGCCCGGATCATGCCCTCATTATCGATCGTCACACCCTGCAACTGGCCAACGGCAACGCCGTCCTGGCTGCTTGCTGCCAAATCAAATGGCGCGCCCAGTTGCGTTGTGGCGGTGCCGAAATCGAGTGCGAGCACCTGCGGGTTGGGGCTGTTGGCCGGCGTGAAGGCATCAAATGTCGTCGCGGCCGTGGGCGAGGTAAGCGTGCCTGCGGCATCGAAGGTGAGCGTGATTGGCGCCGTGCCGCCGCTGACCAGTGCCTGATCACCGACAAAGCTGAACGCAGACCAGGTGCTGGTTGGCGTTGCGCCAGTGGGGACGGTTTCACGCTTGAAATAGGTGGTCAACACCTGAGCATTGCCGACCGAGTCAAAGATCGTCGTCTGCGTCGATTCATTATAGCTGGACGGATCAAAGCGATCAAAAGGCGTGGTCGTCGGGATGGCACCGCCGCTGGGCAGGTTGACCGACAGCGCGACATTCTGGGTGGCGACCGGCGTACCGCTGGTCGCGGGCAGGCGGACGTTGATTGCAGAGGTCAAGCCCGATGCAACCACCGCACCGCTGCCATCAACCGGATATGCCTGTAAATGCGATCCCGACCCATCGACGACATAGCGATCAGCATTGACCAGGAACGCGCCGTTGCGGGTGAAGTTTACAGGACCGCCGTCAAGCTGCGGCTTTACCGCAAAAAAGCCGTCGCCGGTGATTGCCAGGTCAAGCGTTCCACCGGTCTGCACCACATTGCCCTGGCTGAACTGTTGGCGGTTCGCCTTTACAACAGTGCCCGATCCGATTGCCTGGGTTGGGTTGGTGCCCACGCTGGAAGCGATCACGTCGGCGAATTCCGAACGGCTTTTCTTGAAGCCATTGGTGCTGACATTGGCCAGGTTGTGCGAAATGGTCGCCAGATCGGTTTGTGCTGCCTTCAGGCCGCTGAGCGAAGTGTAGAAAGACATGGTCGTATCTCCTTGGGCGGAAAGTTTGGATGATCAGGGGGCGGTCAGCCGATCTGGCGAACCTGGGTGGTGGGTATCTGGCCAATGCCGGTAACCGACAGGATCGGTGCGCCCTTGGCAGGGATCGATACCGAGCTGACTGGCGCCCAGACGAGCGGGGTGGTGCCGATGCCGGCACCCTTGTTGTTGGCGGTGGTGGTGATCTTGAACGGCCCCGGCCCGGCGGGTTCGCCATTGTTGGTGGTGCCATCCCAGTCAAAGTTGACGGTGCCCTTGGCTTGTTCGCCCAGCGATAGCGTTTTCAGGATCGCGCCATTTGGCCCTGCGATGGAAACGCGCACGTCGCTGGCATCACCCGCCAGCTCAATGGCGCCTGTCAGCCCGCCATCGCGGCGCGGGAAAGCGGTGTCGCCGGGTGCCAGCACTGTGCGACCGACATAGCTCAGCGCATCGCTGGTGCTGCCCCCGGCCAATTTGTCCTGGATCGCCTTTAGCGTGGAATTAATCTCGCTAATGCCGGCAACGCTGGAGAATTGCGCGAGCTGGGTTAGCTGCTGCGTCGCATCGACCGGATCGGTGGGATCCTGGTTCTTCAGCTGCGCCGTCAGCAGTTTCAAAAAGTCGTTCTGCGACAGCGAATCCGCCTGCGCCGCGGTTTTCACCTGCGTGCCTGTACTGGGGCGGCCAATGCCCAGATTGGCGAGCGTGGAATCAAAAGAAGTTGCCATGATCAGCGTCCCAGCTTGAGGGTGTCGAGGATCAGCGACTTGGCAGTCTGCAGCACCTCAACATTGTTTTGGAAATTGCGGGCGGTCTCCATCATGTCGACCAGCTCGCGGGTTTCATCGACGGCGGCTTCAAAGACATTGCCGTCCTTGTCGGCGACCGGATTGGTCGGGTCGTACCGCTTGTTGGGCGCGTTGCCCGCCTGAACGATGCTTTCGACGTTGACGGTGGCCAACCCGGATGCCTGATCGAACTGCGTGCGAAACACCGGCTTCATCGTGCGGTACGCTGCAGCGGCAGAGCCAGAGACGACACCGGCGTTGGCGAGGTTTGACGCGGTCGTATTCATGCGCACCAGCTGGGCAGACATGGCCCGGCCAGCGACCTGGAAAATGGTGAGGGGTTGATCGGCCATTTTATTCGCCTCTCAGCGCACGGGTGATCTGGCCGATGCGGCCATTCAGAAACGAGAGCGTGGTTTGATAGGCCACCGCATTTTCAGCAAAGGCGGTCTGCTCTGTCGCCAGTTCAACGGTGTTCCCATCGAGCGAAGCCTGGATGGGCACACGAAACCGGGTGGCATTCCCGATCGCCATATCGGTCATGCTGCGATTGCTGCCCGACTGCGCGAGTGCCGCCTGGAAATCGATGTCCTTGGCCTTGAAGCCGGGCGTGGACGCATTGGCGATGTTGGACGCAATCATCCCCATGCGCCGCGAGCGCAGTTCTAGCGCTGCTGCATGCACACCGAAAAGAAGGTCGTCTGACACGGTCATGGTCTCCGCATAGAATTCTGCGTGACCAACTAAGCAATCACCGTGCCAGTTTGCCCTGACGGGTCAACGCCGAGCCAAAACTCAGCCGAAATTGGCTGTTTGCCGCCCATATCGGCGATGATCGGCAAGAAATTGCCGGGTGGCGGCAATTGATCGCCACCTGGCCAGCGGATATTGCCGCCTTCATGCATGGCGCTGGCCGATCCGCAAATTGGCGCGACCCTTGCTACGCGGCGCGGCATGAACAGCATTGATCTTGCCCAGGCGCTTGGGCCGTATCTTGATCCAGTGGCGGCCGGCATTGTCGGCGGCGGCACGCTGGCGGCCGTCGTGCTGCGTACGGAGCTGCGCGATCTGGGCCGCGGCGTGGCGGCACTCCCGGTGCTGGCGCGGCGGCGGTTTCGCGCTGATCCGCTGGTTGATCAGATTGGCGCGCTTGGCCGGATTGCGGCGCGTCACGGCGTCATGTCGCTCGATCGGTCTGTGATTGCCGATGCCGATGTATCAGCAGCGATTGCCGCGATTGTCGACGGTGCCGATCCTGACCGCGTTCAGGCAATTTTGCGCCAGGCCCGCCAAGGCAGAATTGAGCGGCATCTTGCCGCCGCAGAGGTTTGGGCATCAGCGGCAGAAATCGCGCCGGCCATGGGGATGGTTGGCACGCTAATCGGGCTGGTGAAGATGTTTTTGTCGATGAATGATCCGTCGGCGATTGGCGGGGCGATGGCCGTTGCGCTGCTCGCCACGCTGTACGGCGCGCTGGTCGCCAGTCTGGTGGCAATGCCCGTGGCAGCCCGGCTGCGCCGGATGGCGCGGAACGAAGCGTTTGAACGTACCCGGCTTGAAGCGCCCCTGATGGCGATGGCAGCGCGCGAGGCACCACGCCACCGCGATCAGCCCAGAATTGTTGACCGCAACCTCGCTGAGCGGACGGCGGCATGACCGAGGATTTCTTTCCCGATATTCCGCCCGCCCGGCCGGTCTGGCTCGTCACGCTGGCCGATCTGGCGTTGTTGCTGGTGGGCTTTTTCGTGCTGGTGCAGGCCAACCAGACGCTGAGTAAAAAGGCGCTGGCGCAAGGCTTGCGCGACGGATTTGGCACCACGCACCGGGTTGCAGAACCAATGGCTGTCGCCGTGGCGGCGATGCGTGATTTCGCGCCCGGATCGAGCAAATTGCCCGTCCCACCTGCGGCCATCATTGCCTGGGCGCGCGATGCTGCGGCTGATCCGCGCGTGCAGATAAGGATTAGCGGCGCGGTTGATGGCACGCCAGCCGATGTCGAACCAGTCACCCGCAGCGCAAGTGTGCTCGCCGCTGATCGCGCGCGTGCGGTGGCGGCGGCGCTGGCAAGCGCCGGGGCCGTGCCCGCCGATCGCCTGACAATCGCCAATGATCCAACACCCGGCCAGCGCACCGTAACGCTGACGCTGGGCTTTGGCGGGGAACGGCCATGATTTGCCGCCCGGCAACACCAATTTGCCGCCCCCCGGCAGCATTTAAGGAGACGATAATGTACCGCTTGCTCGCATGCGCCCTGCTGATCGCCAGCCCGGCGACCGCTCAGACCGCGTTTCAGGACAATCAGGCCATTGATCGCGGCGTCGCTGCCTTTACCGGCAAGCCGATTGGCAGCGAAGGCGGTGCGCGCGCGCCCGTCGATGCCCGGCTGAAACTGGCGGCATGCCCGATGGTGTCGATGGCGTGGCGCGCCGATAATCACGATTCAGTGGTCGTCACCTGTGCCGGGCCCGATTGGCGGGTCTATGTGCCCGTGCTGGTGTCGCCGACGCCGGTTCAGGCGCCCGCACCCGCACCAGTCGCCGCCAAGCCGCAAATCGTGATCAAACGCGGCGATCCGGTGACGATTGAGGCAGGTACGCCCGGCTTTTCGATCAGCCGTGACGGTGTCGCGATGACCGATGCTGCGGCTGGCGGGCGGTTGCTGGTCGATGTCGATGGACCGAAAAAGCCGGTTCAGGCGATTGCCGTGGGCGTGGGCCGCGCAACGCTGCCGGGTTATGCGCTGTAACCGGCCTCCAACCCTATAATTTTTTCTAAAGCTTTGCCGGTGTCGGTCGTTCTCCCCTTTGTAGGCACGATCACAAGGGTGGCGATATGGTAGATCCCATTAGTGCAAAACCGGTAACGCAGGAGCGCTCGATTGCGCGCCTGTCGCAAACTGCGCCTGTTGCGCGGTCACGATCAGTTGTCGAAGACCGCAGCGATGCGGTCGTCGCGGGTGGCCTGTCCAGCGTGATCGCCGATTACGCTGCCGCGCCACCGGTCGATCTGGAGCGGGTGGCCAAAATCCGCAGCGCGATTGCCAACAACAGCTACCCGATCGTCGCTGAAACAATTGCTGATCGCCTGATCGCGATCAAATTAAACTGGAAGCCGCAATGACCCCCGGAACAACGCGGCGCGACGCTCTGGTCCGCGTGATCGATGCGCTGCATGCCGAGATTGCGGCGCTGAAAGCCAATGATGTCGCCGGGCTGGAGCGCGCCACGCGCACCAAGCTGATCGCCATCGATACGATTGCCACCACGGCAGATGGCGTGCCAACGCCGGATATCCGGGCGCTTGCCGAAGAAGCGCACCGCCTGAACGAAACCTGCCGCATCTATGTAAACCTGATGAGCGCCAATGTGCGCCGCCGGTTGCAGCAGCTGACGGGAGACGGCGCCACCGGCTATCGCGGACCGGCGATGGCGGGCGGATACGCCTGAATAACGATTAGCCACTAAAAAACTGGCACGGACCTTGCTGTGTAGCCCCTTGCAATAGGGGGCTTACCAAGTCGATGACCGTCAATCCAATCGACAGAAACACCGGGACGATCCAGTCAGCAATTGCGCTGGCATCTGCCAAGACCGGTGTGGATTTCAATTATCTGCTGGGCCAGGCGCAGGTCGAAAGCGGCATGCGCACTGATGCGCGCGCCAGCACTTCCAGCGCGTCGGGGCTATACCAGTTTATCGAGCAGAGCTGGCTGGCCGTGGTCAAAAAACACGGCGCCGAACACGGGCTTGGCTGGGCCGCCGAAAATATCGGGCAGGGCGCCAATGGCCGGTTGACGGTGAGCGATCCCAGCACGCGCCGTGCGATCCTGGCGCTGCGTAACGATCCCGCCACTGCATCGCTGATGGCGGCTGAACATGCCGCCGACAATAAAACCTCTATCGAAAACAGCCTGGGCCGCACCGCGACTGGCACCGATTTATACATGGCGCATTTTCTGGGGCTGGGCGGTGCACGCAATTTCCTGAAGAACATGGAAGCCAATCCCGGCAAAATCGGTGCGGCGCTGTTTCCGGCTGCGGCGCGGGCGAACCAGAACATCTTTTACGGCGCCGGGGGCCAGCCGCGTACCCTGGCCGAAATCTATGATCGCTTTTCCGCCAAGCTGGATCGCGGCGCTGCTTCGGTTGGCGCCGTCGGGCTTGCCTCGCGCAGCCTGACGCCTGCGGCTGACGGAATGGAAGTCATCCCCGGCAATGGCGAAAGCCAAAGTGGTGCTGCACGCTGGGCCAAGGCAACGATCAACCAGCTGCAGGGCACCACCGATCGTGCGGCATCGCTGTTGCGGCCAACGCCTGATACCGCACGCCTTGCCTATCTGATGCTCGCACGGCTGGGCGGCTAACCCATGGCATCTGTACCCAATTCGGGCTCCCTTTCCGGTCGCAATATCGGCGCAATTGCGCGCGGCGGTGCGCTGCCCGTCGCGATCCTGCTGCTGGTGCTGTTGATGGTCGTGCCGATCCCGGCGGCCCTGCTCGACATCTTTTTTATCATGAACATCACGATCAGCCTTGCTGTGCTGATGGTGGCGCTAAACGCGCAAAAACCGCTCGACTTTTCGGCTTTCCCCAGCGTTCTGCTGTTCGCCACCTTGTTTCGCCTGTCGCTGAATGTCGCTTCCACCCGCGTGGTGCTGGTGCATGGGCATGAGGGTGAATCGGCCGCTGGCCATGTGATCGAGGCGTTCGGCACCTTCCTGATTGGCGGCGACTATGTCGTCGGGCTGTTCGTGTTCGCGATTCTGGTGATCATCAACATGATCGTCGTCACCAAGGGCGCGGGCCGCGTGTCTGAAGTGTCAGCGCGCTTCACGTTGGATGCCCTGCCCGGCAAGCAAATGGCAATCGATGCCGATTTGAATGCCGGTTTGCTCACCCCGGAAGAAGCCAAGGCGCGTCGCATCGAAGTGGCGACTGAGGCCGATTTTTACGGCTCGATGGATGGTTCGTCCAAATTCGTGAAGGGCGATGCGATTGCCGGGCTGCTGATTCTTGCCGCCAACATTATCGGCGGCTTGATCCTGGGGCCGATCAGCCACGGGATGACGATTGGCGATGCCGCGCATACCTATGTGCTGCTGGCGATTGGTGATGCGCTGGTCGCGCAAATCCCGTCGCTGATGCTGTCAATTGCAGCGGCAACGATCGTTACCCGCGTCACTTCCAGCCAGGACCTGGCCGGGCAGATCGGCAGCCAGTTTGGGTCGGCCAAAACCTGGACGCCGGTTGCCGCCATTCTGGCTTTGCTCGGTGTGTTGCCGGGCATGCCGTATTTCATCATCCTGCCTGCCGCCGCCATTGCCGCTTTTGCCGCCTGGAAACTGCGCCAGATCGCGCAGCGACCCGTGGTGGCCGCAGAAGTTGTCGCCGAGCCGGTCGATCCCTCGCGGATCAGCTGGGAAGAAGTGTCGGATTCAATCCAGATCAATCTGGATATCGGCTACGGGCTGGTGCCACTGGTCGATGAACGTCGCGGCAGCCCGCTGATGGGCCGGATCACCGGCGTGCGTCGGCAATTGTCGAAGGAACTTGGCTTCATCGTACCGCAGGTCCGCGTTCGCGATGACATCAACCTTGCGCCCTATACCTACCGCATCGTCGTGGGCGGGGTGGTGATTGGCGAAGATACTGTTTCGCCTGATGAGATGCTCGCGCTGGATACCGGCCAGGCGGTCGGCAATTTGCTTGGCAAGCCTGTGAAGGATCCGACCTTCGGGTTGGACGCGACCTGGATTGCGACTGGCGATGCTGATGCGGCGACCGGCGCTGGATTCCTGGTGGTCGATCCGGGCACCGTGGTTGCCACGCATTTGAACCATCTGCTTGGCACTAACGCGGCTGAATTGCTCGGCCCCGATGAAGTGCAGAGCCTGCTCGATCAGCTGAAGGAACGCGCCGCCAATCTGGTTGCCGCGCTCAGCCCGACGCCGGTGCCGCTAACGACGTTGACGCAGGTGCTGCGTGGGCTGCTGGCCGAAGGAATTGCGCTGAAGGAATTCCGCCGGATTGCCGCTGCCATTGCGGTCGCCGCGCAGAAAACGCTGGATGCTGAGGAGATCATTGAACTGATCCGTCCTGATCTGGGCCCGCTGATCATCCAGAAACTATGCGGCGTGCGCGAGCCGCTGCGCGTGATGACGCTGGAGGGGCAGCTTGAAGGGTTGCTTGGCCAGGCCGCGCGCGCTGATCCGTCACGCCGCCACACGATCGAGCCTGATCTTGGCCGCCGCATTGTTGAGGCGCTGCAACGCGCCGCGCAGCCGCTTGTGGCTGAGGCCAAACCGTTCGCTCTTGTTGTTCAACCCGCGATCCGCCTTGCGATCCGCAAACTGGTGAAGACCTGTATGCCCGACACGCCTGTGATGAGCTTCTTTGAAGTGCCCGAGGATAAATCGGTTGAAGTCGTGGCCGTCATTGGTGCGCCCGGGGCGCTGCCCGCATGAGCGCCCAGCCCAACCCCGCCAGCTTTGCTGCCGCTGCGGTAGCCGCGCCGCTGGTCTATGGCCGGGCCAAGCCTGATGCGACCGCGCTGGCGCGCAAGCATTTGCCGCTCGTCCGCCGTGTCGCCTGGCATATTCACGGCAGCATGAGCAGCGCAGTGGAGGTGGAGGATCTGATCCAGATCGGCATGGTTGCCCTGCTGGAGGCGTCCGCTGCGTTTGAGGATCGGGGGCAGGTGACGTTTGAGCAATATCTGCTCACCCGGGTGCGCGGCGCGATGATTGATGAACTGCGCCGCCAGGCCACGTTGACGCGCGGCGCCATGCGGCGGCGGCGTGCATACCAGGATGCGGTAACCGCGCTGACCAACGAAACCGGCAAACGCCCGGATGAAGCGGCGGTTGCCGAACGGCTGGGGGTGACGCTGGAAAAGCTGCGGATTGAATATGCCGCTGCCGAACCGGTACGGTTTGAGACGATCGAGGATGTCTATTCAGACGACCTGCCCTGGTTTGCCAGCGATGAACCCAATGCGTTCGATCAACTGGCCGAAGCGGGTGCGCGCGATGCCCTGGTCGCGGCCATCGGCGACCTGCCGGAGCGTGAGGCGCAGGTGATCCAGCTCTATTATGTCGAGGAATTGAACCTGGAGGAGATCGGGCTGGTGCTGGGCGTTGGCCCGGCGCGCATCTGCCAGATCAAGAAATCCGCGCACGACCGGCTGAAAAAGGCGCTTGCCCGGGTGATGTGATGGCGGTGGTTCCAATCGCGCTGCTCGCCCAAAAACCCCCATATCCAGCATTTCGCGGTTCTGCGGCCGACCATGCGATCCGCGCACGCGCTTTCGAAAACCCAAAATCGGGTCGCGGCGCTGGCTGAACGGCGCTAGGGTCACTGCAATCCTGATCGCCGCCGTTCCGCGCGGCAACGGGCATGGGTGAGGGAATAGCGCTGCATGAAACCATTAAGCGGCATTCGCGTGCTTGATTTCGGGCGCTATATCGCCGGCCCTTATTGCGCGGCCTTGCTTGCCGATTACGGCGCAGATGTGATCCGCGTTGAACGCGTTGGCGGTAATGAAGACCGGTTTCCTGTACCCGTCGCTGAGGATGGCGCGGGTGCGGGCTTTTTGCAGATGAACCGTAACAAGCGATCACTTGCGCTGTCGCTGGGCAGTGCGCAGGGGCAGGCGATCGTCAAACGGCTGGTCGCCACTGCTGACATTGTGGTCGCCAATATGCCCGCAGACGCACTCGCCAAGGCGGGGCTGGATCTGGCGTCGCTGCGCGCGATCAAGCCGGATATCATTTTGGTGACAGCATCTGCCTTTGGTGAGGAGGGGCCGATGGCGGGCCGCGTCGGGTTCGACGCTGTCGGTCAGGCCATGTCTGGCGTGGTGCGGCTGACGGGAACGCCGGACCAGCCCTATCGCGCGCAAGTGAATTATGTCGATTTCGGCACCGCGCTGCATGGGGCGTTTGGGGCGATGGTCGCGCTGCGCGAACGAGACCGGACGGGGCAGGGCCAGCAAGTTTCGGGATCGCTGCTCGGCACGGCCACGGCGATGGCGAATGCGCTCAGCATTGATCACGCGCTGAACGGGGTGGAACGGGTGCCGATGGGCAATCGCAGCTTTGGTTCTGGGCCCACCGATGTATTTGCGACCAGCGACGGCTGGATTATCACGCAGGTGGTGAGCAACCCCATTTTCGCGCGCTGGGCGCAGCTGGTCGGCGCGCCCGAACTGATCGATGATCCGCGTTATGCCGATGACATGGCGCGCGGTGACAATGGCGAGGCGCTGAGCAAGCGCATGGCGGCTTGGTGTGCTGGCCGAACAACGGCGGAGGCAATCGAAACACTGGGTGCGGCGCGGATTCCGGCCGGGCCGGTGCTCGATCCCTCACAGGTGATGGCGCACCCCCAGGTGCAGGCATCCGGCTATGTCGAGCATGTTCGCTATCCGGGCACTTCGGCGCCCGCGCCAATCGTCGGTGCGCCAATCGCATTGAGCGAGGCCCCGCGCGACCCGATGCGCCGCGCGCCCCAAGCGGGCGAGCATACAGCGGAGATTCTCGCCGAAATCGGTTTTACCGATGACGAGGTGGCCGCGATGGTGACCGCCGCTATTATCCAGATCGCTGGTTGAGGAACGACCGCATGGACCCCGCGCGCATCCCCGTCATCATCGGTGTCGGCCAGATCAATGATCGCACTGACGACCCCTTTGCCGCGATGGACCCAATCGCGCTGATGATCGCGGCACTCCAAGCGGCAGACCGTGACGGTGGCGGCGGCTGGTTAGCGGCGATTGATTCACTCAGCATCGTCGACCAGATTTCGTTCCGCGATCTGAACCCGGTGGCGGGTGCGGTTGCCGCCGGGCTGGGCATTACGCCTGCCCATCTGTTTCAAACCGCCAAGCCGATGGGCGACAGCCCGGTAAGACTGCTGAACGAAGCGGCAAACCGGATCGGCGCGGGTGAATCGATGGTTGCCGCCGTGGTCGGCGCGGAGGCGTTGCGTACCGCCGCCCGGCGCGCGGCGGCAAGCGGCGGCGATGTCGACCATAACGCGATGCGCATTCGCCACCGGGGTGCTGCGCCGATTTATCGCCAGCTTTATGGGCTGACCGCGCCGGTGGATGTTTATCCGCTATATGAAAATGCCACCCGCTGCGCGTGGGGGCAGACGCTGGATGAAGCACAGGCGGAAAGTGGTCTGCTCTGGTCGCAGTTTTCGCACGTGGCCGCAGATAACCCGAACGCATGGCTGCGCAGCCCGAAAAGCGTTGCGGAAATCGTCACGCCGTCCCCCGCCAATCGACGCATCGCCTTTCCCTATCCCAAGCTGATGGTCGCCAACAGCGCGGTCAATCAGGGTGCGGGTTTCATCGTCACCAGCCTGGCACAGGCGCGCGCGCGGGGCGTGCCAGCGGATCGGATTATCTATGTCGGCCACGGTGCCGCGGCGCATGAAGACGAGGATGTGCTGGCGCGTGACAGCTATTCAGCCTCTGCGGGCATGCGTGTCTCGCTCGAACAGACATTGGCCGCCAATGCGCTGCGTATCGATCAGATCGATCTGGTTGAGCTGTACTCGTGCTTTCCCTGCGTCCCCAAAATGGCGCGGCGGATTATTGGTTGGCCGGTGGACAAGCCTGCAAGCGTGGTCGGCGGGCTGACTTTTGGCGGCGGGCCGATTGGCAATTATATGAGCCATGCGGTTGCCGCGATGGTCGATCGGCTGCGCGCTGGCGACGGGCAAAACGGACTGTTGTTCGGCAATGGGGGCTTTGCGACCTATAATCACAGCATCATCCTGTCGCGCGCGCCGATCCCGGGCGTGGCCTTCCCGCATGACTTTGATCGCCAGGCGGCAGCGAATGCCCTGCGCGGGCCAGCGCCGCTGGTTGATGCGGATTATGCCGGGCTGGGGGTGATCGAAAGCTATACCGTCATTTATAATCGTACCGGCGCACCCAGCGCGGGCGTTGTCGTGGCGCGAAACCCCGCTGGCAGCCGGTTTCTGGCACGCGTACCGGCGGTGGATATCGCGGGCATCGCATTGCTGTCGGGCGATCGGCTTGATCCGATCGGCAGCGCTGGCACCGGCACGCGCGCGGCGGACGGCTTGCTCGATTGGCACGCCAGCGCCTGAGGCCTGGCTCACAAGCAAGAAACCCCGGTGGCACGGGGCCACCGGGGTTCCTTGTCCGCACTCCTTTGGAAGCAAGGAGGGCCGGGCGGCTCCGACACCCTTGAAGGGGGGCGGTGCCGGAGCCGATCCTTTGCTTAGCGGAGCAGCTGGAGCACGCCCTGCTGCGACTGGTTCGCCTGGCTGATCAGCGCGGTCGATGCCTGGCTGAGGATCTGTGCACGGGCCAGTTCGGTCGTTTCGGTCGAGAAATCGACGTCTTCGATGCGGCTGCGTGCGTCGGTCAGGTTGGCAACGCTGTTGGTCAGGTTGTTGACGACCGATCCGAGGCGGCTCTGGCCGGCACCCAGCGTTGCACGCGTGGTGTTGGTCGCCGTCAGCGCAGTGTCGATGGCGGTCAGTGCGGTGTTGGCACCAGCAACCGTCGATACGTCGGCGGCAATTGCGGTCGTCAAGTCGAGACCGCCGACATCCAACGTTACCGTGTCGCCGCTTGACGAGCCGGTTTGGATCACAACGGTTGCCGCTGCCGTGCCGACCAGCGAAACGCCGTTGAAGTTGGTGTTCGCCTGAATGTCGGTCAGCTGTGCAGTCAACTGCGTCACTTCCGCCTGCAGGTTGGTACGATCGCCCGCCGAATAGGTGCCCGAAGCCGACTGCACAGCAACTTCACGCAGACGCTGCAGAATGTTGGTGACTTCGCCGAGCGCGCCGTCAGCGGTCTGCGACAGTGCAATACCGTCATTGGCGTTGCGGATCGCCTGGTTCGTGCCGCGAATCTGCGACGTGAACGACGATGCAATGGCGAGGCCAGCGGCATCGTCCTTGGCCGAGTTGATGCGCTTGCCGGTCGACAAGCGTTCGATGCTGTTGGTCAGCGCCTGGCTGGCGCGGTTGTTTGCCTGGCTGGCTTTCAGCGCGGCGACATTGGTTCCAATAACAGTCATGGTCGTATCTCCATTTGCCTGACGCTCCTTGTCGCCCCCCATCGGAAGAGCCGAGCCGTCAAATGGGTAAACGACCGCTGCGAACAGACATTAAGCAGAATCGCAAACCATCTTCGCAGGGCAACCGAAAATCGCGCTTTTGCCCGGTAACCGCCGGGGCGGAATTTTGCCGGGCAGCACGGCGATCTGCCGCTTAGCGTGGTGTGGCGCCTGCCCGGCAAACCGGAAAATAATTGCCGCAGCACTGCCATGGTTAACGGTTGATTTACCCTATTTGCCGCATGTCATCCCTACACAAAGGGAAAAACCAATGCGGTCCATTTATCCGTCTGCTGCCGTTCTCCGCCAACGCTATGCGCTGCTGTCGTCTTTGCGGGCGCAAGGCTTTGCGATTGGTTCGGTTGATGGGGGCAAGCCCCAGCCGGGCGACATGTTTCTGATCGCAGAGGGCGAAGTGCCCCAGTCGCCTGCGCGCAGCGTGATTATTGGTGACGAAGGCCGCTATGTTATACCGGGGCGGGACGGCAGCCCGGCACGGCTTGCCTATACAGGTGATGATGCTGCAATCGGCGACGGCTTTGCCCGCGCGATGCTCGCGGGCGCTGATACGCCAACTGCCGCCGATCCAGAAAGCCTGGCGCTCTATGCGCTGGCCGAACGCGTTGCCGCTGCAGATATCACCGTGCTGATCAACGGCCCCACCGGCACCGGCAAGGAAGTGCTGGCGCGCGCCATCCATATGGGATCAACCCGCAAGGACGGCCCGTTCATCGCGATCAATTGCGCGGCCCTGCCTGAAACGATGCTCGAAGCATTGTTGTTCGGCCATCAAAAGGGATCATTCACCGGTGCATCGTCAGGCGGTGAGGGGTTTTTCCGCGCGGCCAATGGCGGCACGCTGCTGCTCGACGAAATTGCCGAAATGCCGATGCAGTTGCAGGCCAAGCTGCTGCGCGCCTTGCAGGAACGCGAAGTCGTGCCGCTGGGCGCATCGGTGCCAGAGCCGATTGACGTGCGCGTCATCGCCTGCGCCAACCGCGATTTGCAGACTGAAGTGGCAGAAGGTCGGTTCCGGGCCGATCTTTATTACCGGCTCAGCGTTTTTCCGCTGTCGACCAAGCCACTCGCCGAACGCCGCCAGGATATTCCGGCGCTGACCGCGACGATGGTGCTGCGCCACGCTGTTGGCCGCGCGACAATCCCCTTTCCTGATGCATCCGCCATGGACGTGCTCGTGCAGCATGACTGGCCCGGCAACGTCCGTGAGCTGGAAAATGTGGTGCAGCGTGCGCTGCTGTTCGCGGCGGGCGACACGATCAACGCGTCGCATATCCTGTTTGATCGCCCGGCGGCGACCCCGACTGCGCCGGTGGTTGGTGCCGCCCAGGACAGCGTCCCTGCAACGCTGGGCAACATTGTCCAGATGTCAGAATTCCAGGCGATCCGCGAAACGCTGGCTGCTTGTGGTGGCAGCCGGATAGAAACCGCGCGGCGGCTGGGCATTTCAGAGCGCACGCTGCGCTATCGGCTCGCCAAGGCGCGCGAGCAGGGTGAGCAAATCGCCCCGGCCTATTCCAGCAACTTTAGCAAGGTGGCTTCAGCATGAGTGGCATTGGTGGAGTCGGCGGCCCGATGGGGGTCGACCGCGTGCTCGCACTTCGCGCGCAAATTCTGGAAAAGAACCAGGCGCTGCAACGCGCCGGGGCCAGTGCCGGCGCTGCGCCCGCCAACGTTTCGAACGGGGTTTCGAACGATAAGGGCAGCTTTGCCTCGACGATGCAGGAAGTGCTGAACGGCGTAAACGCCGCGCAGGCCAAAGCGGGTGACATCAGCGCCGCCTATGAACGCGGTGAGAATGTCGACATCGCCAAGGTGATGCTGGCGCGCCAGGAAGCGTCGATCGGTTTCGAAGCGACGCTGCAAGTCAGAAATAAACTTCTGTCCGCTTACAAGGACATCATGAGCATGCCGGTATAATCGATGAGCAACCAACTCACCCCCACCACGCCCGTTTTGCCGGAGCGTTTCGCCAACCCGGTCCGCCAGATCGGATCAATGCTGCAACAGCCTGCGGTGCGCCGCAGCTTGCCGATGATCCTGCTCGTCAGCTTGATCGCGGCGGCGGCAATTGCCTGGATGACGCTGGCATCGCCGCAGCAAAAAACGCTGTTTTCGGGCTTGCCTGACGCTGACAAAAGCGCGGTGCAGGCCGCATTGCAAGCGGCCAACATAACCTCGAAAATCGATGAAGGCAGCGGCGCGCTGACCGTCAACGAGGATGATTATTCGCGCGCCCGCATTTTGCTGGCCGGTCAGGGCCTGCCCAAGGCAGCACCTGGCGGCTACCAGATTCTCGACAATTTGCCGATGGGGGTTTCCCGCGCGGTGGAAGGTGAGCGGTTGCGCCAGGCGCGAGAAACCGAATTGGCGCGGTCGATTCAGGAAATTGACGCGGTCGCCGAAGCGCGCGTCCACTTGGCCATGCCCGAAACCAGCGTGTTCGTGCGAGACAATGCAGCACCCTCTGCATCCGTCATCCTGAAGCTGCAACCGGGCCGCAGCCTGGCCGAAGCGCAAGTTAGCTCGATCATCAATCTCGTCGCATCGTCGGTGCCCGGGTTGAAGACCGATGCCGTCACCGTGGTCGATCAGATGGGGGCATTGCTCACCCATGTGCAGGGCCAGGATTCGACAACGCTTGCTGGCGACGCCCGGATCGATTTTCAGCGCCGGATTGAAGATAAATACCGTGCACAATTAACGCAGTTGCTGACGCCATTGGTGGGGCCGGGGAATTTCTCGGCTGAAATCCAGGCCGATGTCGATCTGGACGAAACCCAGGCAACGCGCGAAAGCTATGACAAGCAGGGCGCGCTGCGTGCTGAACAGGGGAATTGGACCGGCACGGGGGCAGCGGCCGGGCCGTCGGCACCCGGTGGTATTCCCGGCGCATTGTCAAACACTGCGCCCCCCCCCAGCACGGTAACCGCGCAAAGCCAGACACCTGCGGCCGGGGCCACCCCTGCACCTGGTGCCACGCCCGCGCCTGGTGCCGCTGCTGCCGCGGCGACGCCGCCCAAGGCCGCTGAAAACTATTCGCGCGCCTATGATCTGGGCAAGGAAATCTCCGTCACGCGGGCCATGCCAGGCACAGTGAAGCGGCTTTCTGTTGCGGTGCTGCTGCGCGATCCTGAAAAGGGCAAGCCGCGCAGCCCGGTTGAAATCCAGCAGATCACTGATCTGGTGCGCGCAGCGGTTGGCTATGATGCTGCACGCAATGATCAGGTGACCGTTATCGCGCGCAAATTTGCCCCTGCCGCCGTGCTTGAAGACAATACACCATGGTATGATGCCGGTTGGCTGCCGATCGTTGCGCGCAACGTGACGGCCATTGTGATTGCGATCATGGTGCTGATGCTGGGTATTCGCCCGCTATCAAAGGCTGTCCTGAAAAAGCGCGATGAAGCACCCGCGCCGCGCCTTGCGGCAGGCACCGCCTTTTCCTCTGTAAGTCAGCCATCGGGCGCGGGCGCGCAACAGATGCAGGACGGCGTGCCAATCCCGGTGAGTATTGAGATGATCGACAATGCCCGGAATTTTGACGACCGGATTGGCATGGTGCGCGGCTTTACCCGCGATAACCCGTCACGGGCGGCGCTTGCTGTGCGTGACATGATCAAGGCGGATGCGAGCTGATGGAACAGCCAACCAAAAGCTATACAGGCGTTGAACGCGCCGCTGTGCTGATGATGCTGGTGGGCGACGACGAAGCCGCCGCCATCCTGCAAAAGCTTGACCCGGAAGAAGTGCGCCAGCTTGGCAAGGCGATGTTTGCTGTCGCCGATGTCAGCGAGATTGAAGTGGCAACCGTGCTCGACGATTTTGTCGGCAAGGCACGGGCGCGCACCGGCGTGGGTTTTGATCCCCGCCCGCGCATTGAATCGATGATGAACCGCGCGCTTGGCCAGGAAAAGGCGGATAGCGTGCTGGCGCGCATCACCCCGCCTGCCGATGCCTGCCAGATTGATTTACTCGATTGGCTGGATGCAAGCGAGATCGCCGGGCTGATCGAAAAGGAACACCCGCAAATTGCGGCGGTGCTGATCGCCAATCTGGATCCCGGCATCGGGGCGCAGGTGCTGGAACTCCTGCCTGATTCGGTGCAGCCCGATGTGCTCCACCGCATCGCGCGGCTGGGCCCCATCACCCCGGAAGCCGTGGAAACACTGAAGTCGATGCTATCGGGCCGGATCGGTGCCAGCCAGCAATCAACCGGCGTTACGCTGGGCGGTACGCGCGAGGCGGCAAAAATTATGTCAAGCGCGCGCAAGACGACTGAGGCGCGGGTGATGCCCAAATTGTTCAAGATCGACCGCGAAACCGCCAAGGCAATCGAAGAAGCAATGTTTGTCTTCGATAATCTGCTGGAGCTGGACGACAAGAATCTGGGCACACTGATCCGCAATGTCGATGGCGACATCTTGATCCGTGCACTGAAGGGTGTCGACGAATCGATGCGCGGCCGGTTCCTGGGTTGCATGTCGAGCCGCGCAGCAGACGGCATTCGCGACGAGCTCGAATCGCGCGGGCCGATGCGCCTGTCCGAAGTGCTCGAAGCACAAAAGGCGATCATCCAGATCGCGCGCAGCCTATCGAAGGACGGTACGATTCAGATGGGTGGGGGCGACGACGATTATGTCTAGTTTTGCCGCCGGCTTTTCGGCGCGTCACAATGCCGCTGCCCGTGCGCTGCACCAGGCGTTTGACGGGCCCAGCGATGGCTTTGCGCCTGCCGATCTAAAGGCGCGGGCGGCGGGGAAGGGGCGTCCCAAATCCTTCTCGCCGCAAGAATCGTCGCCCAAAAGCTTCAGCCCTGCCGATCCGGATCATGATCCGACGCATGGCTGGGATCCGCTGAATCCGCAGGTGGAAGATGTCGGTTTCAACGACCCCATCGAAACCGCGCGCGGTGCAGGCTTTGCAGAAGGCGTGGCGCAAGGGCGGTTGCTTGAACGCGAGGCGCATGAACGCGATCTGGCGCTGATGCAGTCGCTTGCTCATGCGCTGAAGACGAGCGACCGGATCGACCGTGAACAGCTCGCCCGGCAATTGCGCGAGGCGGTGATGTCACTGGTGACGAAACTGGTCGGGGATGTCGGGGTGTCGGGAGATTTGCTCGCGGGCAGGATTGTGGCGGCGGCTGATTTGCTGGCGGACAGTGCCGAAGCAGCGATGTTACGCGTTCATCCCGATGATGTTGCCCTGTTGGCCGATAAACTGCCCGCCACGATCCTGCCCGTCGGCGATGCCAGCATTGATCGCGGTAGTTTCGTTCTCGAATCAGCCTCGACGATTGTCGAGGAGGGGCCGGAACTCTGGCTTGAACAACTGGCGCACGCAATTGACCGGGTGGCTGTGCCGTCATGCTGAACCGTTTTACGGCTGATTATCTGGAAGGCGTGGCCGGCGCTGATTTTGCCCCGCGTCCGCGCGTTTCCGGGCGGCTCGCCTCGTTTGACGGGTTGCTGATGGAGGCGACGGGCCTGTCGCTGCCGGTGGGCACAATCTGCTCGATTGGATCGGGCAAGGCGCGCGTAGAGGCTGAAGTAATTGGCTTTCGCGGCGGACGCACGTTGATGATGAATTTGGGCGGTCCGGCGCCGTTGCTGCCGCAAGCGCCCGTACGCCCGCTGGGTGCGCCGGGTGAGGCAGAGGTGGGGGCAGCACTGCTTGGTCGCGTCGTTGATGGCGCGGGCAAGCCGATTGACGGGCTTGGGCCGATTCGCGGCGCGGGGCATTGGCCGATTGCAGGCAAGCTGCAAAACCCGCTTGATCGCGGGCGGGTGTTGAAACCGATGGATGTCGGCGTCCGGGCGATCAACGGCCTGCTGACGATCGGGCAGGGCCAGCGGATCGGCATCATGGCGGGATCGGGCGTCGGCAAATCGGTGCTGTTGGGGATGATTGTGCGCGCGGCCGAGGCGGATGTGATCGTGATCGGCCTGATCGGTGAACGCAGCCGCGAAGTCGCCGATTTTCTGGAAACAAAGGTGGCAGGCGAAGCGCGCCAGCGCGCGGTTGTGGTCGCCGTGCCTGCCAATCATTCACCCGTGCTGCGCATTCGCGGCGCGCTGCGGGCAACCGCGATTGCCGAGGCGTTTCGCGCCGAGGGCAAGAATGTGCTGCTGATCATGGATTCGCTGACCCGTGTGGCGCATGCCGGGCGCGAAATCGGCCTGGCGCTGGGCGAGCCGGCCAGCGCGCGCGGCTATCCGCCGTCCGCGATTGCGATGCTACCCAACCTGATCGAACGGGCGGGCACCGATATCAATTCGGGCGGATCGATCACCGCCATCTATACCGTGCTGGCAGACGGCGATGACGGCAATGATCCGGTGGTCGACAGCGCCCGATCAATCCTTGACGGGCATATCGTGCTGTCCCGCCAATTGGCAGAGCGCGGTATTTATCCGGCGATCGACATCGGTCCCTCGGTCAGCCGGGTGATGACCGATATTACCGCCAAACCGCACCAGCGCGCCGCGCGCATCCTGCGCGGGCATTTGGCAACCTATGAAGAAAATCGCGATCTGGTGCTGATGGGGGCATACCGGTCTGGCGCTGATCATGCGATTGACCAGGCCATCGCCAATCACGGAGCGATTATCGAATATATTCGCCAGGGCGCAGACGAAATTGTCACGCTGGACGATGCCGTTGCCGAACTGACGGGCGTTTTTGGGGATGGCTAAACGCGGCATTTCGCTCGACCGGATTTTGCGGGTGCGCACGCTTCAGCTCGGGCTGGTGCAGGCTGCCGAAATGCAGGCGCATGAAAAGGTGGCGAGCGAGGATGCGCTGCGCAGCCGGATCGCTCAACTCGTCGCCAATGTTGCGCCAGAGGAAGAATCGGCTGAGGCATTTTCATTCATTGCGGCTGCGCATTTTCGCGATCGGCTGAACCAGTCCGCCGCCGCCGCCGAAGCGCGACTGCGCACGGCAACCGACAATTTGACCCGCGCGAGCGACGCCACGCGTGAGGCCAGGCGCGATCAATCTGCCATCGAAAAGCTGATTGCGCGGCAGGATCAAGCCGCTGTCGTCAAGGCAATGCGCGCCCTGGAAGAAGCGCCGCCGACGCGCAGGAATCGGCACGATCCTTGCTGAATGCCTGACGGGTAACTGTGCCCGCAGGATTTATGCATGCTCCAGCTTTCGCTTTCTCCCGTTCTTGTGCCTGTACCCGCTCTTGTGCCTGTAAATGCGCCGGTTTTGGCAGTGTCCGCGGCCGGAACGGGGGATTTTGCGCTGGCGTTGGCATTGGCGGAGACGGGGGCACCGGCTGCGGTTGCGGCAGGGACTGGTGCAACCGCTTATCTGGATCCGGCAAAGCCCGTGGCGGCTGGCGATCCATTGCCGCCGGTTCGGCAATTTCTTGCCGCTTCTGGCGATCTGGCCATCCCGGCGCCGACTGCATTGCCCACCGCCGTACCAAACGCCACAGCCGTTGGCGTGCCCAAGGGGCAGCCGCCCAGTGACGCAGCGCCGCTGGCGACCCCCTTCCTGGCGGTTGGTCGCCATACACCGCCCGGTGACGGCGACCCCACCCCGGTGGAGCGCGACGACGCTGCCGATTCAATCGACCCGGCCCAGCCGACGCTGCTGCTTGGGCTGCCGATCGTGGTGGCCGCAGCGGCCGCGCCGCCCCCACCAGAATTGGTCGCCAATGCGGTGCCAGTGTCGTCGGTGCAGCCGAGCGTCAGCCGTTTGGCTGGTTCAATCCCGAACCTGACGGATGAAGCGGCGCCGCAAAACGGTCGCCAGCCAACCGAAGCTCCCTCCCCGTCGGCTGATCGCCCTGCCGCCAGCCCTGAAATCCTCGGTCGGCCTGCCAGTGATAATCCCCAGTCGCGCCTGGTCGATTTGGGGGGCGCGACCCTAGCCGTGTCAGCGCCGCCGCCGATCGCCAACGGCTCGCCTGCTTCCATCCCAAACCGGGTTGATGCCGCTTTGACGACGCTACCCGCCACTGCCCGGCAATCCGCTACCACGCGCGCGGATGAACCGGCGTCGCCGCCGCAGAGTGCAAGCACCGTCCCGGCTGCCGCGCCGCAAACCGTTCGCCTGTCCATCGAAACGACTGGCGCGTCGGTTGATCGCCCTGCCGCTGATCGCCCTGCTGCCAACCCGATCATCTTCGTTCGGCCCGGCAGCGCTAGCGCGCAACCGTCATCGCCTGAGCGGGCTGCCGCAACTGATGCGCCGATTCCGGCCTCCCCGCCAATACCAACCCCGATACCAACCCCGGCGACAGCGCCAGTCATTGGCGTAGCGGTGCCGGCGTTGCGCGCCTTTGCCGCCGGAATCGCCGCCACCACTGCGCGCCCGCTGCGTCGGTTGGGCGATGAGGAGCCGCTTGCCGCGCCGCTTGCACCCACCAGCAGCGCCGACAGCGCGGCGCAACGGCTTGATCCTGCACCCCGCGCCCTGCCGCCCATCGATATGCGCCGGGAAGATTGGACCCGCGCGCTGATCGACCGGATTGGCGCGGTGCATGATGTCGCCAATGCGCGGGACACGCGAATCACGCTGGTGCCAGACGCGCTCGGCAAGATTGAGGTTGCGTTGCGTCAGGACGGCGACACGGTTCACGTCCAGTTCGCTGCCGATGCCCCGGCCACCCGGGCGCTGCTCGCCGATGCCCAGCCCCGCCTTGCCGAACTCGCCGAAGCGCGCGGGCTAAGGCTTGGCGACGCGTCTGTTTCAGCCGGTAGCGATGGTGCGCGGGCTGGGAATGCCAGCGGCGGCGCCTTTGGCCAGGCCGCAGATCAGCGCCGCTCGGCCCCGTTTGCACAACCTGTTAACCATAATCGTTCAATCACAACCAATCCCGCCCGCGATCGGGCGGATTCCGATCACCGTATTGCATGAGATGAAGGGGAAAGATCATGGCAAAATCTGACGACAAAGACACCGAAACTGCCCCAAAGAAAAAGGGCGGCGCAATGAAATGGGTGATGATCATCGTCGTCTTGCTGATCGTCATCGGCGGCGGCGTAGGCGGTGGTTTGTACGCCATGCAAGCCGGTTATTTCGGCGGCGGGGAGCACGGTGAATCGGTGCATATCGAATTGCCCCGGCTTGTCCCCAAGAGCGAGGAAGTGCGCGGCGGGGGCGCCGAAGACGGCCATGGCGGCGGCGCTGCCAGCAGCGGCAATCATGCGCCGATGGGCAAGGGCGGCGATAAATACGCGTCCAATTACTACGCCATGGAAAAGGAATTTACCTCGAACCTGCGTGACAGCGTGCATTTCGTGCAGGTCGGCATCGCCATTTCGACGCCCTATGACGAGCGCGTTGTTGAAAACATCAAAACGCACGAAATTGCGGTGCGTTCTGCGGTGCTGCTCGCGCTGGGTGATGCGACCGAGGAGCAGGTGTTCGCGGTGGAGGGCAAGCGCCAGCTCCAGGCACATCTGGTGAAAGCGATTAACGCTGTTTTGAAACAAAAAGAGGGATTCGGCGGCATTGGTAACGTCTACTTTACCAATTTTGTTGTTCAGTGAGGCATGGTTAACGAGGCATCACCAACGGCAGCAAGCGAGCGGCGCGATCGGGGACGATCGCGCGCGCCCGCCGAGCATGCTGCTGCGCTGGGGGTAGCCAACCTTAATCCCTTTGGCGATCTCCACACGTTGCAGCATTTGTCGGCGCTGCTGGCCCGGTCATTGCGGGGCGTGTTTGAACCGCTGCTGCGCTGCGAGGCGCGGATCTGGGCTGAGCCGCTGGTGGTTCAGCGCTTTGCCGATTACCGCGCTGAGCGCCCTGAAATCCTCACCGCCTGGCTGCCGATGGCAATGGCCCCGTCACCGGGCACCGCGCTGATCCTGTTTGACGGCAAGTTTGTCCTGGAACTGCTTGATCAGTTTTTTGGCGGCACCGGCGCTGCCCCGCACCCGATGCCACCTGAATTTTCACCCGCTGCCGAATCGATGGTTGAACGGCTGGGGATGATGCTGGCTGCCCCGCTGAAGAGCGCCTGGGAGCCGCTGGCACGAATTGATTTTCGTCCCGGTCATATGGAAACCAGCCCGGCATTGTTGGCTGATGTCGATGCAGAGGACGCGGTGGTTGTCACCCGCTTCGGGATTGCAACCGGCACCGCCAAACCGACATTCATCGATATCGTTTATCCGGTGACGGCACTGAAGCCGCATGCCCCCTCGCTGACGGGCAAGGTGCATGCGCGCGCCGCTGCGCCTGATCCTGCATGGCGCAACGGGCTGACCCGTGCGGTGATGGGCGTGCAATTCCCGGTGCGTTCGGTGCTCGCCGAACCGATGATCTCGCTCGTCAAACTGATGGAACTCAAGGCCGGGGACGTCATCCCGATCAGCTTCGGTGCAGATGTGCCGGTGATGGTGGGCGGTGACCGGCTTGGCACTGGAACGGTTGGCACGTCGAACGGCAAGGCCGCGATTCGCCTGACCACGATCGAACGCAAAGATGAAGAGGATTACCGATGAACGACATGACCGGGGGTTTCCCCGTCGACGGGGCAGTGGCGGCCAATTTCCGCCTGTTGCAGGACGTTGACGTCAAGCTGACCGTCGAAATCGGGTCAACCTCGCTCACCCTGCGCGAATTGCTGGCGCTGGGTGAAGCCAGCGTGATCGAGCTTGATCGCGCGGCCAATGAACTGCTCGATGTGTTCGTCAACGGCACGCTTATCGGGCGCGGCGAAGTGGTGACCGTGGGTGACCGGTTCGGCGTGCGGATGACCGAGCTTGTCACGCCAGACAAGCGGGCAGCACGCTGATGATGTGGGAATATATCCTGAAGGTGGCGGTGCTGCTGCCGCTGGTTTGCGGGCTGATGATCGGCTGCCTTTACCTGTGGCGTCGGCTGGAAACGCGGCTGCAGGCGACGCAGGGCGAACGCATGCTGACGGTGAAGGAAACGATGATGCTGTCGCCGGGCCTGAAGCTGGCTGTGCTGGAATTTGAAGGGCGCAAGCTGCTCGTCTCTGTCGGTCGCGGCGGTGTGTCGCTGATTGACCGGGGCGACAAATGACCAGCCCGGTCGTCCGCCGCATTGCGGAAACTGGCCCCAGCCTGTTCCGCACCGCCGCTGCTGGCGGTGACGCGCGCAAGCCGAGCCGCTGGGTGGGCCGGCTTGTGCTCATCGCGCTCGCGGTGATTTTCTGCCTGATGATCGCGGTGCCGGCATTTGCCCAGTCTGCTGCCCAGTCCGCACCGATCCCGCCTGCGGCCCCCGCGGCACCGGGCACGGGCGACGCAATTGATCGTGCGCTGGGCGATCTGGGCGGTGGCAATGCGCCGCTATCGCTGTCGCTCCAGGTGCTCATCATCATGGGCCTGTTGTCGATTCTGCCCGGCATCTTGCTGATGATGACCAGTTTTACCCGGATTATCATCGTCCTTTCGATTCTGCGCCAGGCGCTTGGGTTGCAGCAGACGCCGCCCAACCAAGTGCTGGTCGGGCTGTCGCTGTTCCTCAGCTTTTTCGTCATGGCCCCGGTGCTGAACGAGATGAACGTCAACGCCATTCAGCCCTATGCCGCCGGCAAGATCGGCGCGACCCAGATGATCGAAACGGCGGGCAAGCCGCTGCACGCCTTCATGCTGCGCCAAACGCGGATGAAGGACATTTCGATGTTCTCCAAAATCGCCAAATCGGGGCCATATGCCAAACCGGCCGATGTGCCTTATTCGGTGCTGCTGCCATCCTATGTGACCAGCGAGCTTAAAACAGCGTTCCAGATCGGCTTTCTGATTTTCCTGCCGTTTATCGTGATCGACCTGATCGTCGCGTCGGTGCTGATGTCTCTGGGCATGATGATGGTGTCGCCTACAATTATATCGTTACCCTTCAAGCTGTTATTGTTCGTGCTGGTCGATGGCTGGGCGCTGACAATGGGGTCGCTTGCCAATAGTTTCATGAGGTAGCGCAGCGATGGACACGCAGTATTTCTTGACGATCGCGAATGAGGCGCTGTGGGTGCTCGCCCTTGCTTCGGCGCCGATCCTGATCCCCGCACTGCTCTCTGGCTTGATCCTGGGCATGGTGCAGGCAGCGACCTCGATCAACGAACAGACGCTGACATTTGTCCCCAAGCTTGTCGTCGTCGCGGTGTCGCTGGTGATTTTTGGCGGGCTGATATTGGGGCTGCTCAGCGATTTTACGGTATCGATTTTCGAGCGCATTCCCGATCTGGTGAAATAGCGCGATGCTGGGCTTTGGCCTATCGATTGAGCCGCAGCTTTGGACGCTGCTGTTCGTCATGATCCGCGTCAGCGCGACGTTTATCGCGGCACCGGTTTTCGGCGCGGTCAGCGTGCCGTTGCAGGTGCGCATTGCGCTGTCCGGCGCGATTGGATTTCTGGTGCTCGCCGCGCATCCGGTGGCGGCCCCCGCCCAGATATTTGCCGCCACCACCTTTCTGGCGATTGCCGCTGAAGCCCTGGTTGGGCTGGCGATTGGTTTTGTGCTGCAGATTGCCTTTGCTGCGCCGCTGGTGGCCGGTGAATTGATTGGCACATCGATGGGCATCGGCTTTGCGGCGGCAATCGATCCGCAAAACGGCAAGTCGAGCACCGCGCTTGGCCAGTTCATGATGACCCTGCTCACCTTGCTGTTCCTGTCCGTCAACGGGCACCTGATGCTCGTCGATCTGGTCGTGCGCAGTTACGCGGTGCTGCCGCCCGGCGCGCCGTGGATCGCGGTGGAGCGGCTGCGCGATATTGCCGTGTTCGGCGGCTATGCTTTTTCCGCCGGGTTTCTGCTCGCGCTGCCGGTCGGCTTTCTGCTGCTGTGCCTCAACCTTGTGGTCGGCATGTTGTCGCGCTCTGCCCCTGCGCTCAACTTGTTTGCGGTCGGCTTGCCGATGAGCCTGGCGGTGGGCGTGATTGCGCTTGCCATCGCGTTCCCGGCGATGGGCGATTACATGATCGTTATCATCCAGGAAGGTCTGGCCGCTGCTGAACATCTGGTGCTTGGCTGATGGCAGACGAGTTTGGCGAAAAGACAGAAGCACCAACAGCCAAGCGCAAGCAAAAAGCGTTTGATGATGGCCAGGTCCTGCGATCACGCGAATTTGCGACGGCGCTGGTGGTGCTGGCCGGGTGCGGCTGGCTGGCGATATTCGGCCCGGCGCTGATGGCGGCGTGCAAGGGGCTGATGATTACCAGCTTCTCATTTGGCTCCGGCGATGTCGATGATTTTCAGCCGATGCGGTCGCTGGCGATTGCGGGGTGGCAAATCGCCCCGCCGATGATCGCGATGTTCGTTATCGCAACGCTTGCAGCGATTTTCAGCCAAGCGGGGCTTGGCGCGCTGACCTTCAACGGCAAGCTGATGGCCCCCAAGGCAAGCCGGATCAATCCGGCGTCAGGGCTGAAGCGCATTTTTGGTCCGCAAGGCTGGGTTGAACTGGGCAAATCGCTGCTCAAGGTGATCCTGCTCGGCACGATCGGCTATTACATGCTGTGGCATGTTTCCACTCAGTCGATCGGGCTGGCATCGTCGGACATTGAACGCAGCGTGGGCGCGCTGGGATCGATGCTCACCGGCACGCTGTTTGCGATGGCGGCGGGGCTGGTGGTGATTGCAGGCATCGATTTGCCGATCCAGATCATCCAGCTGTTGCAGAAACTGCGGATGAGCAAACAGGAAATCAAGGACGAGCATAAGGAAAGCGAGGGCAATCCCGAAAACAAGGCTGCCCAGCGCCAGCGCCGCCACGATCTGGCCAAACGCAACATGCGCAAAGCCGTTAGCGAGGCGCATGTCGTGCTCACCAACCCGACCCATTTCGCCGTCGCGCTGCGCTATGATCGTGGTCGCGATCAGGTGCCGGTGGTGGTTGCCAAGGGGCGCGGCGTTACCGCGCAGGCGATCCGCGAATTGGCTGCTGAATCGCGCGTTTCGGTGCTTGAATACCCGATGCTTGCCCGCGCCATCTACTATACCAGCCGCGAAGGGCAGGAAGTGCGCGACGATCTGTACATGGCCATCGCCACGGTGCTGGCATTTGTATTTGGCATCAACGCCCAGGCCGGTGGCACGCCGCCGCCGATCGCCGTGCCGGAAAGCGCGCGCTTCGACGAAAACGGCGTGAAAATTACTACAAAAACCTAAACTTCGCAGCACTTCGGCCGTTCTTCGGGAAAGGGCCTAACAGGAAATCGCCATGGTCGATTCGATCGTCAATACGCTGGGAGCAGGATCGGGGATCGACCTTACCTCGCTGGTCAACCAGCTGGTCGATTCGCAGTTTTCGGCCAAAACCCGGTCGATTAACCGTGAGAACCAGACGCTATCGGCGCAGATTTCAGGCCTTTCCATTGTGAAAAGCAGCGTCACCGATTTTGCCGCAGGGCTGAAAACGCTGGCGACGGGCGGCTTGCTGTCGACCACGCCAACCAGCAGCAACACCGCCATCGTCAAGGCAACCGCGTTGGCCGGGGCCAAGCTGACCGGACTGTCGGCGGCGGTTGAAGTACGCCAGCTCGCCCAGGCGCAGTCAGTCGCCACAGCCGCGGTCGCCAGCCGAACAGCGGCAATCGGGACGGGCAGCCTTAGGCTGACGTTTGGCAGCGGCTCAGTAGCGGGCGGCAGCTTCGTTGCGGGCAGCGCGACGCCGGTGGATATCCCGGTCGTCGATGGCGCATCAAGCCTTGATTCGATTGCAGCATCCATCAACGCCGCCAATGCCGGGGTCACCGCCAGCATCATTACCGATGCGTCCGGCGCGCGACTGGCGCTGAAAAGCAAAACCGGCGCTGACCAGGCATTTACGCTAACCGCAACGGAGGATGTCGGCGCGCCTGGCCTGGCCGCGCTCAACATCACCCAATCGTCGACCGGCGCATTGTTCGGCACGGTGGCGCAAGACGCGATTGTGGCGGTGGACGGCATTCCGCTTAGCCGCAGTAGTAACGTGATCAGTGACCTAGTGGATGGCGTGAAGCTTGATCTGGTGTCGGCAGCCCCCGGCACCAGCGTAGCGCTGGGCACCAATGTGCCGACGGATCAGTTGCGGTCGTCCGTCAATGATTTGGTCGCTGCTTTCAACGACCTGCAACGCACGGTGAAGGCGCAGACCGATGCCACCACCGGATCGCTGTTCAACGATTCGGCGACGCGGCAGCTCCAGCAGTCGCTCCGCCGCTTTTCGCTCACCGAACTGGCGACGCCGACAACCACGGGCGCGCCGCGCTCGCTGGCTGAAATTGGCGTGTCGACCAACCGCGATGGCACGCTGAGCGTTAATGCTGATCAGTTGACTGCCGCGCTAACCAACTTTCCCGATGCGGTGGAGGCGCTGTTCTTCAACGGTACTGGTGCCACCGGCGGCGGCATCGCCGCCGCGTTTCAGGCAATTGCCGATCAGGCAACCGATAAAACCACTGGGCTTGGTGCCAGCGAAACACGCTATGCCAGCCGCCAGACGCGGCTCGATGAGGCGTTGGAAAAGGCCAATGCGGACAAGGAAATTGTGCGCACCCGGCTCACGCGCCAATTCGCGGGCGCAGATGCCCGCGTCTCTGCATATAAGTCGACCCAGTCGTTCCTGACCCAGCAATTCGCGCCAAGGTCGAATAACTAATGGCGCATTACGCGACGACCCTGGGCCGTAATCCTGAGGCAACCTATCGCCAGATCGACATTGCCGGCCGCACCGGCGGCGCTGATCCGCATGAGCTGGTGGCCTTGCTGTATGATGAGCTTGGCCGTGCGCTGCGCGCGGTCGCCGCCGCGATTGACGGCGGCAACCGCGCGGTGCGCAGCGAAAAGGCGACACGGGCGATCTCAATCCTGTTTGCGCTGGAGGCGGGGCTTGATTTTGAGCGCGGCGGCGATCTGTCAAAAACGCTGGCCGGGCTGTACCGGGGGGCACGGGCCAAGGTGATTGACGCCAGCCTGGGCGATGATCCGCGCCCGTTCATCGCCGTGGCGACCAACATGGCGCAAATCGCGCAAGCCTGGGCTGAAGTGCGCCGGGGTTAGCGGTGTTGCGCGCTACATGGGTGTATCTGCCATTCCCAACCCACACCCCACCCGCCTTGCTGCTGCGTTAACCATTTCCCTACCATGCCGGGTTTAGGGTCGCTGTTCGACAGGGGTGCAGGGCCATGGAATTATTCTCTCGCGATGATGCTTTGCCGGGGCGGGTGCGCCGGGGGCCGATGCGCTCCATTCTGGCGGTGGATGACAGCCGCACCAATTTGAACATCCTTGGCCGCCGATTGGGCCATCTGGGCTATATGGTCGTGCTGTCCGATAACGGCGTTGAGGCGCTTGATCTGATTGCGGCACGCGGATTTGATCTGGTGCTTCTTGATCTTGTCATGCCGGTGATGTCGGGCCTTGATGTGCTGAACGAAATTCGCGGCAGCCGCGAAACCGCCGATTTGCCGGTCATCATGTTAACGGGGCGCAGTGATGCCGCCGCCGCCGTTGATGCGCTGGCGGCAGGCGCTGATGATCATGTCGCCAAGCCGTTTGATTTTGATGTGCTGTCCGCCCGGATTGATCGGGTGATTGATCGGGCGCGCCGGATTGCCGATCTGAAGCGATCAAACGCGACGCTTGATGCGCGGATTGCCGCGCGAGCAATGGAACTGGGCGAAGCCCGCGTTGAGCTGGCCGAAACCCGCGCTGATCGGCTGCGGCTGATCGCCTCGCTTCAGCAGCTCAACGACCGGTTCGAACGGCTCAGCGGAACCAGCGTTGCCGGATGAAATAGGTCGAAATTGCCATTGCAATGACGATACACACCCATACCACGCCGTCGAATGCCCATGGCTGCTCGGCATAGGGAATGCCCTTCACGTTCATCCCCAACAGGCCGGTTAGAAACGTCAGCGGCAAGAAGATCATCGCCACGATTGAGATGACCAGCGATCGCTGATCGAGTTGTTCGGCGCGCAGATCGGTTAGTGCCTCATGCATCAGCGCAGATCGCTCGCGGATCGATTCCAGCTCCTCGGCCATGCGTGCCGCGCGATCGGCAGCGGCGCTAAGATGCAGCCGATCATCCTCCTCCAGCCAGGCGATTGGCAGTGCAGCCAGTTTCTCAATCGCGGCGCGCTGCGGCGACAGGAACCGGCGATACCCAATTGATTGCACGCGCACCTTGGTGACTTCGCGGCGCAGTTGAAAGATGCGGTTGGCATCCAGATCAGCTTCGCAATCGTCCAGCGTATCGCCCAGATCAGCGACCTCGGGGTCAAGGTCTTCGGTGATTGCGGCGGCAAATTCAGCGATCAGATCACCGGGGTCGCGGATCAGCCCGGTTTCAACGCTGGCGACAACCAGGTCGATTGCGGTGAGCGGATACCGCGCAACCGAAATAACCCGCCCCGCCACCGCCCAGATTCGCACCGATGCCAGCGGATCAGACATCGTCATCGCCGCCGGTGAGCGACCACGCAGGTTCAGATATGCGCCTTGAGCGATCTGGTCGCAGCGCGGGCGCGTTTCCGTCGCGGTGAGCGATTCGACGATGTAATCGGGCAGTCCCGCAGGGCCGGCCAACCACGCCTTGGTGTCATCATCCTTGCTGGCCAGATGCACCCAGATAAAGTCGCTGCCCTCGGCAATCGCGTCAGCCAGTTCAATCCGGGCGGCATGATCAGCCCCGACGCGGTAGGCAAAATCACTCATGCGCGCATTTCCAGCTGGATTGATAACCCCGGCAAAATAGTAGCGGGGAGGCGGCCAACCACCCGCTCAGCATCGGCGCGCGCGCGATCAAGAATGGCGCTGGGCACATTCGCCGCGTGATAAATCCGGTCCGCCAGCGCGAGCAGCCGCGCCTCGCGCAGCGTTAGATCTTCAGGATCGTTGCTGCGAATGCTGAAGGCAACGATTTGCGCGCCGGGCGGTGTGGCAAGCGACTGGACGATATCGGCACCGGTGTGATCCACCAGCGGGTCGAGCGTACCGCCCGGGGCCAGTGCCGCGCCAATCGCCCGCCGCCGCGCGCCACCATCGGGAAACTGCGCACGCAGCATATCGCGACTGGCAAACAGTGCGGTCGCCAGCGCCCCCAGCGTTGCAGGCAACATCGCCTCTATCCGCTGGCGCAGCGCCGCTGCCAGCCCGGCAGAAGCGCCGCCGGTGCCAATCGCAATCAATACAGGCGAACGCTCAACAATGGCGGGCACGGTGAAATCGCACAGGGCAGGCCGGTCAACCGCGTTCACCAGCAGCCCGCGCGCGCGCAACCGGGCAACCGCTGCCGCTGCTTCGGCGGCATCCTCCACCGCGACAATTGCCAGCGCAGCATCTGCATCCTCGCCTACAATCACTGCCCCGGCACGTTCCAGCAGGCGGCGCTTTGCGTCGGCTGCATCGCCGACCCCAAGCAGAATAACACTGCGACCCGCCAGCCGAACGAATAGCGGCAGGCTCTGCAGCGTTGCGCCTTCAGCCAACGGGGGTCAGCCAATCCGGCAGGCGTTCGGCTGCCAGGATCGTCTCTGCTGCAATCCGGTCTGCCACCACGGCGAATTTATCGCCGTTCACCAGCACTTCGGGCACCAGCGCGCGGCTGTTATAGGTGCTGGCCATCGTCGCGCCATAGGCACCGGCGGTGCGGAAAATCGCCAGATCGCCCGATGCGACCTTGTCGATGTCGCGGCCCATCGCAAATGTATCGCCACTTTCGCACACCGGCCCGGCGATGTTGGCGATCATCCGTTCGCCGGTTGGGCGCACGGCGACAAAGTCGTGATAGGCATCATATAGCGCCGGACGGGCCAGATCGTTCATCGCGGCATCGACGATCACATAGGGGTGAGTGACGCCCGGTTTCACCCAGATCACCTTGGTCAGCAGGACGCCAGCATTGCCCGCGATGACGCGGCCGGGTTCAAACATCAGCTCAACGTCCCAGCCACGGGTGACGCGTGCCACCATGGCACCGAATTCAGCCGGGCTCGGCATTACTTCACCGGGGCGATAGGGCACGCCCAGCCCGCCACCCAGATCAACCCGGTCAATGGCATGGCCCGCAGCGCGCAGATCCGCCACCAGCCGCCCAATGCGCGTAAAGGCCGCCTCCAGGGGATCAAGCGTGCTCAGCTGGCTGCCGATATGGATGGCGATGCCGCGCATCCTGATTCCCGGCAGCGCTGCCAGCCGGGCGAAGATTGCCGGGGCCTGATCAATCGGCACACCGAACTTGTTTTCCGCCTTGCCGGTCGAGATTTTGGCGTGGGTGCCCGCATCAACGTCAGGGTTTACGCGCAGTGTCGCCTGCGCCGTCAGCCCTTGAGCGTGCGCGATCTGGGCGAGCACCTGCCCCTCTTCCTCCAACTCCAGATTAAACTGGCCGAGCCCGACCGACAGTGCCTGCGCCAGCTCGTCACGGGTTTTGCCGACGCCTGAAAACACAATGTCGTGCGCGGGGATGCCCGCCGACAATGCCCGCGCCAGCTCGCCGCCCGATACCACATCGGCACCATAGCCCTGATTGGCGAGCACGCGCAGGACCGCGCGGTTGGGATTGGCCTTGATTGCATAGGCCAGGTGAATCCGGCCCGCATCCTTCAGCCCGTCGCGAAACACCTGCGCATGGCGTTCAAATGTGGCGGTTGAATAGACATAAACGGGGGTGCCGACAGCAGCAGCGATTGTTTCCAGCGACACGTCTTCACAATGAAGCGCGCCATCCTTCAGGGCGAAATGGTCCATATGGTCAGCGTGTCATCTTCAGCGTGAAGGGGGCAAATCGAAATCATCGCCGCGACGCTGATCAGAGGAGCGCAGCAATTCGTCGCTCCGTTCGGGGCGTGCCTGATTGTTCGGCTGCGTCAATTGCGTCGGGGTCGGCGTTGCGGTGGCGCCATAGGGCTTGGGCGGCAGAGCGACGCCCGGGCCGGGTTGCAGCCCATTGGCCGAACCGCAGCCGGCGAGCACCAGCGCCAACAGGACGATTGACCTCTTCATGCCTTTTCTCCTTCACGCCGCAGCCGCGCGTCGGCAATTGCTGCGCGCACCCTTGCCGGGGCAGTGCCACCCAGGCTGGTGCGGCTTGCCACCGATGCATCGACGCTCAACACCTTATACACTGCCGTGTCGATCCGCGAATCGATTGCCTGTAGATCAGCAATCGGCACCTGATCGAGCGGAAGCCCGCGTTCTTCGGCCAGCTTCACTGCCCGCCCGGTCACGTGATGCGCTTCGCGAAACGGCAGCCCGGCTTCGCGCACCAGCCAGTCGGCCAGGTCGGTTGCGGTGGAAAAGCCCGCTTCTGCCGCCGCCCGCATCCGATCTGTTCGAAACGTTGCGCTGTCGACCATGCCAGTCATCGCTGCAATGGAAAGCGCGAGCAGATCATGCGCCTCAAACACCGGCGGTTTATCGTCCTGCATGTCCTTTGAATAGGCCAGCGGCAGGCCCTTCATCGTCATCACCAGCGCGGTCATGCACCCGGCGATCCGCCCGGAATGGCCGCGCACCAGTTCGGCTGCATCAGGGTTGCGCTTTTGCGGCATGATCGAGCTGCCGGTCGACCATTGGTCGCTGAGCGAGACAAAGCCAAAGGGCTGCGACGCCCATAGGATGAATTCTTCCGCCAAGCGCGACAGGTGCAAGGAGCACTGCGTTGCCGCCATCAGATAATCGAGCGCGAAATCGCGGTCTGACACGCCGTCCAGCGAATTTTGTGTCGGCGCATCAAATCCCAGCGCGGTGGCGGTCATCGCCCGGTCGATCGCAAAGCCCGTTCCCGCCAGCGCTGCGCTGCCCAGCGGGCATTGGTTGCCGCGCACCCGCGCATCGGCAAATCGGCTGCGATCACGCGCGATCATCTCGTAATAGGCCATCAGGTGGTGGCCAAGCGTTACCGGCTGCGCGCTTTGCAAGTGGGTGAAGCCCGGCATGACGGCGTCGGCGTGCTGCGCTGCGCGCGCGATTAGCGCATCCTGAAACGCGCCAAGCGCTGCATCCACCTGGTCAATCGCGGCGCGCACCCACAGCCGAAAATCGGTCGCGACCTGATCATTGCGGCTACGCGCGGTGTGCAATCGCCCCGCGACCGGCCCGATCTTGTCGGCCAGCCGGGCCTCTGTTTGCATGTGAATATCTTCTAGCGCGTAATCCTCTGCCACGCCGTTGGCGGCATAATCGGCGGCAACCGCATCCAGCCCCGCGCTGATCGTTGCCGCATCAGCCGCAGAAACAATCCCGGTCGCGCCCAGCATCGCGACATGCGCCTTTGATGCCGCCACATCTTGTTGCCACAGCCGCTTGTCGAAGGGGATCGACGCGTTTATCTCGCGCATCACTGATGCAGGCCCTTCGGCGAAGCGCCCGCCCCACATCGCATTGGAGCTTTCCCCCGACATGGTACCGCGCCCGCTGATCGTGATTCTCCTGATGATGCCGCTGCTAACCGGCGGTTGCGATAGGCAATCGAACGCCCCGGAGCAAGCAAACGCCGCCACATCCGCCGCGTTACCGGATGGCGTGCCGACCGAAGCTGCCCGCAGCCCCGCCGGACCAGAGGCAATGGGCGTGATTGACCGCAGCCATAAGGGGGAGGCTGCGTCCGATCTGCAATTCATCGATCCCGCTGGCAAACCGGTGACGATCGCGGCGTTTGCCGGCAAGCCGGTGCTGTTAAACCTGTGGGCGACATGGTGCGCGCCGTGCGTGGCCGAAATGCCAACCCTTGATGGGCTGGCAGATCGGCTGGATGGCCAGTTGACCGTGCTCGCCGTCAGCCAGGATCTGGAAGGGGCGGCCAAGGTCGATCCGTTCTTCAGGAACGCGCAGTTCAAGCGGTTGCAGCCGTACCGCGATCCGCAAGCCGCGCTCAGCATCGCCTATCAGGCCAATCTGCCGACCACGATCCTGTTCGATTCGCAGGGGCGCGAAGTGTGGCGGATGCTGGGCGGCGTCAACTGGGCGGGCGATACCGCCACGGCGCTGGTCGACGAGGCGCGCTGAACCGGCCATCCGCTCACCCGACCGATGATTTTCGATGCGGCATTGTTGCGCAACACGCCGGCTTGACGTTAACGTCACGTTTTCTCCGGGAACCAACCATGCCCAAGCTCCACGTAAACGGCGTCGATTTATACTATGAAGAATCCGGTGATCCTGCAGGGCCCGCGCTGCTGCTGATCATGGGGCTGGGCACGCAGCATATTGCCTGGCCCGAACCATTTGTGGCGGCGCTGGTTGATGCCGGGTTTCGGGTGATCCGCTATGATAACCGCGACATTGGTGAATCGACCTATTTGCACGGGGCAACCGCCGTCAGCCCGGTGGTGGCGATCATTGCCGCGCGGCTGGGGCTGCGGTTTCCGCTGGCTTATTCGCTGGCCGATATGGCGGCGGACGCGACCGGGCTGCTCGATGCGCTGAATATCCCTTCGGCGCATATTGTGGGCGTGTCGATGGGCGGCATGATCGCGCAGCGCGTGGCGATTGCCGCACCTGGCCGTGTCCTCAGCCTCACCTCGATCATGTCATCGAGCGGGGCGCACGGGCTGCCCGGCCCCTCGCCTGAATTGCGCAAAAGGTTGATCGCCAAACGGCCCGCCAATCCCGACCGCGAATGGGCGGTTACTGCCGGCGCGAGGTTGCTGGAGATGATCGGTCACCCCGATCCCGCCCGCGACCCCGACGCCTATCGCGCGATGGCCGCAGAGGCATTTGACCGGGGGTATAACCCGCTGGGTGTACGGCGGCAGATGCTCGCCATTCTGGCTGATCGCACCCGCGCGGTGGCGCTGCCCCGGATCACTGCACCAACATTGGTCATCCACGGTGCCGCCGACCCACTGGTGCCAATGGCCTGCAGCGAAGATATCGCCCGGCGCATTCCCGGTGCACGCATCGTCATCATCCCGCAAATGGCGCATGATCTGCCACCGTCAAAACTTGATCAGGTTACCGGTCTGATTATCGATCATGCGCGATCGGCAAGCGATGGCGGGCAGCAGGCCGCTGCTGCCTGATCGGGAGCGCGGTTCACCCCTCCCGCGCAATCGCCTTTAGCCGGTAGACCAGCTCCAGCGCCTCTCGCGGGGTCAGCGCATCGACATCGATCTGCTCAATCTCGCTGCGCAGCGGATCGCGGGCATCGTCCATCTGTTCGGCGACAGCGGCGAATAGCGGCAGATCGTCCAGCCCGGCGGCAAGCCCGCCGGTCTTGGCGCGCCCGGCCTCCAGCTTGGCCAGCACCGATTTTGCGCGTGCGATGGTAACCGGGGGCAGGCCCGCCAGCCGCGCCACCGCCAGGCCATAGCTGCGGTCCGCCGGACCTTCGGACACTTCGTGCAGCAGCACCAAATCACCCTTCCACTCGCGCGCCCGCACATGATGCAACGTCAACGCGTCGCACCGCTCGGCCAGCCGGGTCAGCTCGTGATAATGGGTGGCGAACAGGCAGCGGCAGCGATTATCCTCATGGATGGCCTCAACCACCGCCCAAGCAATCGCCAGCCCGTCATAGGTGCTCGTGCCGCGCCCCACCTCATCCAAGATCACGAAGCTTCGCGGGGTGGCCTGCGCCAAAATCGCCGCCGTCTCCACCATCTCAACCATGAAGGTGGAGCGCCCTCGCGCCAGATTGTCAGACGCGCCAACGCGGCTGAACAACCGGTCGACCAGCCCCAGCGTTGCGGTGGCGGCAGGCACATAGCTGCCGGCCTGCGCCAGCACCGCGATCAAGGCATTCTGGCGCAGAAAGGTTGATTTGCCGCCCATGTTCGGCCCCGTCACCAGCCATAATCGCGAGTCTTCGGACAGGCGGCAATCATTGGCGACGAAACGCCCCCCCATCTTGGCGACCGCTGCCTCGACCACCGGATGCCGCCCGCCTGCAATCTCAAAACAGGCATGGTCGACGATATGCGGGCGCGCCCAGCCGCCTTCGCTGGCGCGTTCGGCCAGCGCGGTGGCGACATCCAGCCTTGCAAGCGCGTCGGCCGTGGCCGCTATCGCCTCCCGGTTGCCAAGCGCTGTATCGGTCAGCTCCTCCAGATGCGCCGCCTCTGCGGCCAGCGCATGGGCGCCCGCCTGCGTCACTTTTAACGCCACCTCATGCAGGTCAGGCGCGTTGAAGCGGACCGCGCCTGCCATTGTCTGGCGGTGGGTAAAGCCGCTGCTGGGCTGCATCAGCGGATCGGCCACCCGTGCGGGCACTTCGATGTGATAACCCAGCACGCCATTATGCTTTATTTTCAGCGCGGTAATGCCGGTTCGGGCGCGATAATCGGCCTCTAATGCGGCAATCGCGCGCCTGCCGCCCGCGCCGCTATCGCGCAGATCATCAAGGGCTGCATCAAAGCCCGGCGCAATATAGCCACCCGAGGCGGCATCGATGGGCGGCATGGGGACCAGCGCGCGGGTCAACAGATCGATCAGCGCACCATGGCCGCGCAATTCCGGCGCAAGCTGGCCAAGCAAAGCAGGCTTAGGCGTAATCCGGTCGAGCTGCTCGCCCAGCCGCCATGCAGCATCAAGGCCATCGCGCAGCTGCCCCAGATCACGCGGGCTGCCGCGCCCCGCCGCCAGCCGCCCCAGCGCACGGCCAATATCGGGCAGCGATCGCAGCGTGGCGCGCAGCCCATCGCGCATGGCGGGGTCGTCATGGAAATGCTGCACCAAATCGAGCCTGGCGTCGATGTGTCCCCGGTTCATCAGCGGCGCGCCAATATCGGCGGCGAGCAGCCGTGCGCCTGCCCCCGTCACTGTCCGGTCAACCGCATCAAGCAGGCTGCCCTTGCGCGCGCCGCTGGTGGTTTGGGTAAGTTCCAGGCTTTCGCGGGTGGCAGCATCGATCGCCATCGTCTCTGCACTGCGCGTCAGCCGGGGCGGTCGCAAAAAGGGCAGCGCGCCCTTTGCATTATGGTCCAGATACCGCACCAGCCCGCCCGCCGCGGCCAACGCTGCGCGCGAAAAGCTGCCAAACCCGTCCAGCGTGGCGACGCCGAACAGCGCTTTCAGCCGTTGCTCGCCGCTGGCGCTTTCAAATTCGGATCGGGGGCGACGGCCAGTTGCGAGTTCTTCGAATTCGGTGGCATCCGAAGCAATCGTCTCCGCCGGGTTTAACCGGGCCAGATCGGCCGTGATGGATGCAGCGTCGGTTTCAATCAGCTCAAACCGGCCGGTGGAGATATCGGCCACCGCAATCGCAACCCCGCCCGCCGCCTCGCCAATCGCTGCGCACCAATTGGCGGTGCGCGCATCAAGCAGCGCTTCTTCCGTTAGCGTACCCGCGGTCACCACCCGTACAATCGCCCGGCCAACCAGCGTTTTGCCGCTGCGTTTCTTGGCCTCTGCCGGGCTTTCGGTTTGCTCGGCAATCGCCACGCGGTGCCCTGCCTTGATCAGCCGGGCGAGATAGCCTTCGGCTGCATGCACGGGCACGCCGCACATCGGAATCGGCACCCCGTCATGCTCCCCGCGCGCGGTGAGTGCGATATCCAGTGCTGCGGCAGCGATGCGGGCATCATCGAAAAACATCTCGAAAAAATCGCCCATTCGGTAGAATAACAGGCAATCCTGCGCCTCTGCCTTCAGCGCCAGATATTGCGCCATCATTGGGGTAGGGGGTGTCATATGCTCAACCAATGATCGGGGGCAGGTGCCCTGTGCCGATTATCGAGGATGCAAACCGCGACCTCAGGCACTTCGTATAAGATGATGTAGGGCCTGACGACAGGCGCACGGCCGTATCCCAATCGAACTGACTGATAAAACGGCGAATATCTCGGATGCAGATCAGCGCCTCACGCGGCCAGATTATTCGAGCCATTCAGACGGCATCGGCGTTTCATTGGGGTTGCCCCAGGGCGCTAGGATTATCTTCCATCGATTCGGGTATAGCCGTTCCGCTCTGTCGTGGCTAGGGAAGGACGATGATGACCGGGGGCTCCTATGACCGATGAATCGACGATCCAGTTTTCCGAACGCGAGGCGTTGTTGTTCCATTCGGAAGGACGGCCGGGCAAGATTGAGATTATCGCATCAAAGCCGATGGCGACCCAGCGCGACCTGGCACTGGCCTATTCACCCGGCGTTGCGGTGCCCGTGCGGGCCATTCATGAAAATCCTGCCGCCGCGTATGAATATACCGCCAAGGGCAATCTGGTCGCGGTGATTTCAAACGGCACCGCGATTTTGGGCATGGGCAATCTTGGTGCGCTTGCCTCAAAGCCCGTGATGGAAGGCAAGGCGGTGCTGTTCAAGCGCTTTGCCGATGTCGATGCCATCGATATCGAACTGGCGACCGAAGACCCCGAAGCGATCATCAACGCCGTCGCGCTGATGGAGCCAAGCTTTGGCGGCATCAACCTTGAAGACATCAAAGCCCCCGAATGCTTCATCATCGAACAGGCGCTGAAAGAGCGCATGAACATTCCGGTGATGCATGATGACCAGCACGGCACCGCGATCATCGCCGCTGCGGGCCTCATCAACGCGCTGTTCCTGACCGGGCGGGACATCAAGGATACCAAGGTTGTGATGAACGGCGCAGGTGCCGCCGCCATCGCCTGTGCCGAGCTGATCAAGGCAATGGGCCTGCCGCACGACCAATTGATCATGTGCGACAAAAGTGGGGTCATCTATCAGGGCCGCGAACACGGTGAGATGAACCAGTGGAAATCCGCCCACGCCGCCAAAACCGACAAGCGCACGCTTGCGGAAGCGCTCGACGGGGCCGATGTGTTCATGGGGTTGTCCGCCAAGGGCGCGCTGCCGGCTGAATATCTGATGAAAATGGCACCGCAGCCGATTGTGTTCGCGATGGCCAATCCCGATCCTGAAATCACCCCGCCCGATGCAAAGCGCGTTCGCCCGGACGTGATCATCGCCACGGGCCGGTCTGATTATCCCAATCAGGTCAATAATGTGCTTGGTTTCCCGTTCATCTTTCGCGGTGCGCTGGATGTGCGGGCAACCGCGATCAATGACGAGATGAAGGTCGCCGCCGCCCGCGCCCTTGCCGCGCTTGCCCGCCAGCAGGTGCCTGAAGAAGTCGCGCTGGCCTACGGTGTTCGCCACAGCTTTGGCGTTGATTACATCATCCCGGCGCCATTCGATCCGCGCCTGATGGAGATTGTGCCCGTCGCCGTTGCGCAGGCTGCAATGGATTCAGGCGTTGCGACCAAGCCGATCATCGACATGGAAGCATATCGCCAGCAACTGCGCGCCCGGCTGAACCCGACCACATCGGTGCTGACGCTGGCGTATGAAAATGCGCGGGCCGATCCCAAGCGGGTGTTGTTTGCCGAAGGCGAAGAAGAAGTGGTGCTGCGGGCTGCCATTGAGTTCAAGGCGGGCGGGTACGGCACCCCGGTGCTGGTTGGCCGCGACGATGTGTATGATCGGCTGCGCGCGCTGGGTGTGACTGACCCGGAAAGCTATGAACTGCACAACAGCCGCAAATCGCCGCTCGTGCCCCGCATGGTGGAGTTTTTGTACAACCGGCTGAAGCGGCGCGGCTATCTGCTGCGCGACTGCGAACGCATGATCAACCAGGATCGCAACATCTTTGGCGCGGTGATGCTGCAACTGGGTGAGGCCGATGTGATGATCACCGGCGTCACGCGCCCCTATGCGCAAACCATGCGTGAAGTGCGCCGCGTGATTGATCCGATTAAGGGGCGGACCGCGTTTGGCGTGCATGTGATGGTGGGCGCCAAGCACACCGTGTTCATGGCCGATACCACGATCAACGAACGCCCGACGGCCGAAGAACTCGCCGACATCGCTGAACAGACCGCGCTGGTCGCCAAGCGCATGGGCCATGAACCCCGCGTTGCGTTCCTCAGCTATTCGAACTTCGGCAATCCTGAGGGGCGCTGGCTGGACAATATCCGCAATGCCGTGTGCGTGCTCGATCAGCGATCCGTCAGCTTCGAATATGAAGGCGAAATGGCCCCTGACGTGGCGCTGAACCCGCGCCAGCTGGCGAATTACCCATTCGCCCGCCTGTCTGGTCCGGCCAATGTGCTGATCATGCCGGGCCTGCAAAGCGCCAACATCTCGGCCAAATTGCTGCGTGAACTGGGCGGCGATGCGGTGATCGGGCCAATGCTGGTCGGCATGGAAAAATCCGTCCAGATCGCCCCGATGACCAGCACCGCGAGCGAACTGGTGACGCTGGCGGTGCTCGCGGCGGGCGGTATTGCGGGATGAAGAGTCATCTGACGGGCTGACTTAGGGGAACGCCAAATAAATCCATACCGGCGCGTAAAGCGGCGTGTTTTGGAGTGTCAGCGGCGTTACGGCGTCAACCACCGGCGCGCCGTGGGTTGGCGATGCCGTAATACCGGTTGGGTTGGGGTTGGGCGCAGCTGCGGTCGTCAGTTGCAGCGAATTGCCAAACGGGGCGGATGCACCATCGACGGATGTTACCGGTCCCAAGCTGTCGATCCCGATTGTCGACCAATTGCGCGTGACCGTCGATAACGCGATTAGCGTATCGTTGACATGGGTAAAGCCATATTGTCGTGCGACGGGTGTAACATTGGGCAGGTTGAGCCATGCGGCCGCGGTGTTGGCGGCAACGCCGGTGTCCCCCGGTGCCGAAAACATCACCGTGCGATCGAGGCTTTCCAGCTTGGCCAGGAAGGCGGCATGCCCGCCGCCCTGAGAATGTCCCGCAACGGTGACAAGCGCCCAGTTGACCCGCCCATTCACGAGATATTGTCCCCACCCTTCATTGGGGAAGGTGGTGCTGAGATGGCCCAGTAGTGATTCGAGCCGTCCGATGATCGAATTGGCGCGGTTGACGGTCGCAAGCGTGCTGCTGTCAGTGCCGGTGATGATTTCGCGGCGCAGATCACCTGCACAATTGGGGTCCGCACTCGCCCCGCAGACGCCTTCGACGGCGTCGTCATTGGGATAGGTAAGGCCAAGGACGTGATAACCGCGCGGCGCGCCGGTGCGCAGGATCAGTCGGTAGGTGCGCGCAACCGCCCCGGTTCCGGGCAGCATGACAAACAACCGCCCGCGCGCCGCCACGGCGGGACTGGGATTGATCACAACATGCGGCGACAGTGCCGTGTTGATTGCCGGATTGGTCAGATTGGGAGCGATTTCGCGCTCGACTGATGCTGGCGATTGGGTAGGCGTCGACGTTGGTGTGGGTGTGGGTGTGGGTGTGGGTGTGGGTGTGGGCGTTGGCGTTGGCGTTGGTGCAGGGGTGGGGACGGTGGCAATCGGAGGTGTCGCTGGCGTGCCCGATGCGCCTGAACATCCAGCGATCAGGAATGCCGGGATGAATCCTGCGAAGCGAACATGACGAACCATCTATATTTCCCGGATTCCTATGGCTCAAGCCGCCATCAAATGCCTTTACGCGCGATCCAGCGCTGCCCTTCGCCCGGTACCGGTATGCATGGAAAATTGATGCGCCGGGTGCTAGATCAGCATGTCGATTGTCAGGAGTCGGTCATGGCAAGCTATAGCGTTGCCGACGCCAAAGCGCGGTTGAGTGAACTGATCGACCGGGCGGAAGCGGGCGAAACCGTATCGATCACCCGGCGCGGCAAGCCGGTCGCGCGGCTGGTGGCGGAGGTACAGCCCAAAAAACCGATCGATTTCGAGGCGATGCGGCGAGCCGCCGCGCTGTCCAAGCCCTATGTCGATCCCGACGGATTGAGTTTCGTCGAACGCTTGCGGCGCGACGATCTGCTTTGAAAGTCTATGCCGATGCCTCGCTGATCGTCTCGGCATCCACCGATGAGCTAACCAGCGTCGCATCGCGCGCCTGGCTGGCGACGCTCTCACAGGATGTGCTGTTGGCAAGCAAATGGTGCGAAACAGAGGTCGCGTCGGCCCTGGCGCTTAAAGTCCGCACGGGCAGCCTGCCGCCCGAGGCGCGGCTGACCGTGCTTCGCATGGTACGCGACATGCTAACCGCATCGGCGACGATAGTCGCAATCAATGCCACCCACTTCAATCGCGCGACCGACTTGCTCGAACGGACCGACAAGGGGCTGCGCGCGGGTGACGCGCTGCATCTGGCGATTGCTGCTGATGCAGGTGCCAAATTGTTTACACTCGATCGCCGCATGGCCGAGGCCGGGTTAGGCCTCGGCCTCGACGTGCAGTTACTTACCTAGATCACGCGTCGATGCTGGTCCCCAGCGCGCCGTATACCAGCCCGCCATCGACGGCGATCGTCTCACCCACCACATAATCGCCTGCGCGGCTGGCGAGATAAATCGCGGTGCCGGCCATGTCTTCGTCGACGCCGATCCGCTTTGACGGAATCCCCTTGGCAATCGCTTCGCCATGGTCGCGGGCGGCCTTGTTCATTTCGCTGGCAAAGGCGCCCGGCGCGATGGACGTAACGTTAATGTTATCGCGCACCATCCGCGCGGCCATCCGCTTCGTCAGGTAAATCAGCGCCGATTTAGACGCGTGATAGCTGTATGTTTCCCACGGGTTCAGCCGCAGGCCATCGATAGAGGTGATATTGATCACCTTGGCGGGCTGGCCCGGGCTGGCAGCGGCTTTCAATGGTTCAAACAATGCTTGCGTCAGGAAAAAAGGCGACTTGACGTTCAGGTCCATCACCTTGTCCCAGCCTTTTTCGGGGAAGGTTTCGAACGATTCACCCCAGGCTGCGCCCGCATTATTCACCAGGATATCAAGCTTGTCGGTATGTTCGGCGAGCTGGGCTGCCAGCGCCTTGCACCCGGCGACGGTGGATACGTCCTGCGGCAGCGCGATGCAGCGATCGCCCAGTTCCTTGGCAGTTTCAAAACAGGCATCGGCCTTGCGGGCGGAGATATAGACGGTCGCACCTTGGGCGATAAAGCCCGCCGCGATCATCTTGCCAATGCCGCGGGAGCCGCCAGTGATCAGGGCGGTGCGGCCATCAAGGCGGAATAACTTGCTGGTGTCCATCTGTGTTCTCCTATCATCCGTTCGTTTCGAGCGAAGTCGAGAAACGTTGGGCAGCGCTTTTGGCCTGTTTCTCGACTGCGCTCGAAACGAACGGGGTTATTGTTGTTTAGGCCGGTTTATCCCCCGCGTTTGATGGTTTCGCGTGCGATGATGATCTGCTGGATTTGGCTGGTGCCCTCATAAATGCGGAACAGCCGGACGTCGCGGTACAGCCGCTCGATCCCGTAATCGGCGATGTACCCAGCGCCGCCGAAAATCTGCACAGCGCGGTCGGCCACGCGGCCAACCATTTCGCTGGCATAATATTTCGACGCGGCTGATTCCATCACGACGTCCTTGCCCGCATCTTTCGCCGCTGCGGTTTCCAGCATCAGCGCGCGGGCGGCAAGCGCCTCGGTCTTTGAATCGGCGATCATTGCCTGAATCAGCTGGTGTTCGGCAATCGGCTTGCCGAACTGCTTGCGCTCCGTTGCATAGGCGACGCAATCGGCGATCAATCGCTCTGCCACGCCGATGCAGACTGCAGAGATATGCAGTCGCCCGCGATCGAGCACGCGCATCGCGATTTTAAAGCCTTCGCCTTCTGCCCCCAACCGGTTTTCGGCGGGCACGGCGACATCATCCATGATGACATCGGCAACCTTGGCGCCCTTTTGCCCCATTTTCTTTTCCGGCTCGCCAATGGAGAGGCCGGGCAAATTGCGCGGCACCAGAAAGGCAGAAACGCCGCGCGCGCCGGGTTCATCGCCGGTGCGCGCCATCACCGTGAACAGATCGGCTTTGTCGGCATTGGTGATGTAGCGTTTGGTGCCGCTCAACCGATAGACATTGCCGTCTTTGACAGCCCGGGTTTTCACCGCACCCGAATCGCTGCCGACATCAGGCTCGGTCAGCGCAAAGCTGGTGACGATTTCACCGCTGGCGATGCGTGGCAGCCAGAGCGATTTCTGTTCTGCGGTGCCCGCCATCACCAGCCCCTGGCTGCCGATGCCCACATTGGTGCCGAACGTGGATCGAAATGCAGGCGTGGTGCGGCCAAGCTCAATCGCGACGCGACATTCCTCGCTCATCGTCAGGCCAAGGCCGCCATATTCCTCCGCGATCGACAGGCCGTATAGGCCCATCTCGCGCATCTCAGCGATCACCGCTGCGGGGATTGCGTCGTCGGCCTCAACCTGGCTCTCCAACGGGCGCAGTCGCTCGCTGACAAAGCGGCGCACCATATCGATCAGCGCGTCAAAAGTTTCTGGGTCGAGCGCCACGGGAACCATCCTCTTGATAGTGTTGGCTTGCGCTATCCCAGTCAGCGCATTGCTGCAAGTTGTGCAAACCCGAAATTCCAAAAGCGAGTGACGGGGCGATCTGCCGCCGCTAGGATGATCGGCAAAACAAGCATGAGAGGATCGTTGGCAATGCGTTTTTCGGGCAAGCGGGCCGTCGTCACCGGCGCTGCATCGGGCATTGGCCGCGCCACTGTGCTGCGATTGGTGGATGAAGGGGCCGAAGTTTGGGCAGGCGATATCGATGAAGCCGCCGGGCTTGATCTTGCGCAGACATCCAATGGTCGCATCCATTTCCAGCGTACCGATGTTACGAAAGCCGAGGATATTGAGGCGCTGATCCTGGCGGCAGATGCAGCGGGCGGCATCGATGTGCTGTTCAACAATGCAGGCGCAGGCGGCGCGCGCGCAAAGATTGATGCGATCACGCCCGATGAATGGGATTACACCCACAACCTGCTGCTACGCTCCGTCGCGCTGGGCATTCGCTATGCTGCCCCATTGATGGCGGCACGCGGGGGCGGTGCCATCGTCAACACCGCCTCCATCGCCGCGCTGCAAACCGGCGCTGCGCCCACCGCCTATTCCGTCGCCAAGGCCGGTGTGCTGCACCTGACCAAAATGGCCGCTGCTGATCTGGCGCAGCACCACATTCGCGTAAATGCCGTGTGCCCAGGGTTCATCACCACCAACATTTTCACCAGCGCGATGGAGATTGCAGGCGAAAACCGCGATCGTGCCAATGCCGTGATTGGCACGCTCGCTGGCGGGGCGCAGCCATTGCAGCGTGCCGGGGTTGCGGCGGATATTGCCGCTGCCGTCGCTTATCTGGCCAGCGACGATGCCAGTTTTGTTACCGGCACCCACATTGTGGTCGATGGCGGGATGACGATTGGTCCACGCCATAGCTGGGATCCGAACACGCCGTCGCTGTTTGCCATGCTGGAAGCGTTCAAGTGAGCATCGCCGTGGCGGTGCCTGCTGCCCGAATCCTGCCCATGCGCAGCCGCCTGGCTTTCGGGATGGGGTCGATTGCGTACGGCGTGAAGGACAATGGCTTCGCCACCTTTCTGCTGCTGTTTTACAATCAGGTCGTCGGCCTGTCTGCGGCCAGCGTGGGCATCGCGATCATGATGGCGATGATGGTTGAGGCGTTTGTCGACCCCGCTGTTGGTTTCCTGTCGGATCATACCCGCAGCAAATGGGGGCGGCGGCACCCATGGATGTACGCCTCTGCCATCCCGGTTGCGATTGGCTGGCTGTTGTTGTGGAACCCGCCGACCGGGTGGAGCGAAATGGGGCTGCTTTTCTACCTGTTCGGCAGCGCGCTGCTGGTGCGGGTTGCGCTGTCGGCATTCGAAATCCCCGCCTCTGCGCTCGCGCCTGAACTCAGCTCTGATTATGATGAGCGGACCAAGCTGTTTTCCTACCGCTATCTGTTTGGCTGGATTGGCGGGCTTGGTATGTTGTCGCTGGCATATGGCGTGTTCCTGGTGCCCGATGCCACGCATGCGGTGGGGCTGCAGAACGGCCCCGGCTATTCGAGCATGGCGACGATGGCGGCAATCGTGATGGCGGTGGCGATTCTGGTATCGTCCTGGGGGTTGCACGGCGAGATCAAATATCTGCCCAAACTGGCGGAAAGCAACGAGACGCTGGCGGATCACTTCCGCGCGTTTCGCCAGACGGTATCGAACAAGGCGTTTGTCATCCTGATGCTGGCCGGGCTGTGCGCCTATACCGCGCAGGGCATTTCGTTCGCGCTGTCCAACTACATGTACCAATATGTCTGGCTGTTCAGCGGCGGCGATTACCAATGGCTGTCACTTGCGCTGCTGGCAGGCGCGATTGCGGCCTTCATCATGGCCCCGCGATTGACCCGGGGGGGCGACAAGGCGCGGATGGGCACGATCCTGTCGATCCTGAGCGTGCTGCTGCTGATCAGCCCCTATATCTTGCGGTTCATGGGTGCGTTCCCGCTGCCAGGTTCGCCCGCGTTGTTGCCGATTTTGCTGACGGTCTTTGCGTTCAACACCGCCTGCGGGGTCAGCGCATTCATCATTGGCGCATCCATGCTGTCGGATGTGGTGGAGGAATCCGAAATGCGCACCGGCAGGCGATCAGAAGGGGTGTTCTTCTCCGGCAGTTTTTTCGTCCAGAAAATGGTCGGCGGGCTGGGGATTTTCATGGCCGGTGCCATCCTGTCCATCGCGCAATTCCCGGCCGCTGCAAAGCCGGGCCAGGTGCCGATTGCGACGGTTGACCGGCTGACGCTGATCTTCATCGTGCTGCTGTTCGTGTTTTACGGGATGGCGGCATTCATCTATTCGCGCTTTCCGTTCGGGCGCGCAGAGCATCTGGCGCGGCTGGAGCGGATGGGGGCCCAGACGGCGGTGTGATTGGGGGGTGGTTTACCCAACGCCCGTCCGTCCGCTCAACGCCCGCAATCAGATCGGTTCAAGCCCCTGGTCAGTCAACACGCCGCGCCGGTGCAAAAAGCGGAACACCGGGTTGATGAACGGATTTGACCAGCCGCAATTGGTCGCGAAATCGCGTTGCAGGCTGTCGTGGTGAATCTGGTGCGCGGCGGGCGTCATCAACAGGCCCATATGGCGCATCACGCGGACGATGGCGGGAATATCATCGCGGTGCAGCGTGCCGTGGAAATATTGCGCCAGCACGCCGCCCACCAACAGGCTCGTGGTGCCTGCCATGAACCAGCCCGGCACCGGCCACACGAACGACACGGCGTTCAGCAACAGCGATACCGGCAGGCCAACCGCGAATATCGTCGATCCGACCAAAGTCAGGAACGAACGGCGGCCCAGCGCATCTGGGCGCGGGTGGTGATTTTTAAAATCGAACACCAGCCGCTGAAACGGGCCGATCTTGGCCAGCGTTTCGCGTCGCAGCGCCAGATACGCATCCGATTCGCGTGAGCCCGGATAATGAAACATCGTGCCAAGCCCGATTCCCGGCGGGCACGGCAGATAATCCAGCGCCATGTGGATCACGCCCGATGCCAGATCCGCCAGGAACCAGCCGATCAGCAGCGCAGGCAGCACCGTCCAGTCGATTGGCCCCAGCACCCAGCGGCTGTTCACCGCCAGCGAGACGATAAACAACAGAATGGCGGCACGCTTCAGCATGGGGCGGCTATAGCCAGCGAAGCCTGATTTGGCGAGAGTGAACGCGCTGATCGCCGCGTTTGGGCTGCAATCTGTCGGCAAGAAAGACGGGTCACCGCCCCCCAAACACGGTTCGTCCGAAAAGGTTCCGTTCATCGCCGCGCAAGGGTTTCCCAATTCGGCACGGTCTGCTTTGGAAGGCTCAACGAGCGGCTAGACACCGTTCAAATACCGACAAGACACCTTTGGGGGGTCCATGACAATCAAGGCTTTGGCAGCGCGTTTTGCGCTGGTGGTTTCCTGCGCCCTGATGGCAACCACCCCGGCATTCGCGCGGACGCTCCAGTGCGTTCCCTTCGCCCGCCAAGTGTCCGGTATCGAAATTCAGGGCAATGCGTTGACATGGTGGGGCCAGGCAGCAGGGCGTTATGCCCGTGGCCAGGCGCCGCAGGTTGGCGCCGTGCTTGCTTTTTCCGCCACCGCCAAAATGCGCTACGGCCATGTCGCCATGGTCAGCCAGATCGTCAGCGACCGTGAAGTGCTGCTCACCCATGCCAACTGGTCACGCCCAGGCGGTATTGAGCGCGACGTGCGCGCGATCGATGTTTCGGCAGCCGGTGACTGGAGCGCGGTTCGGGTGTGGTTTGGCCCGATGGGCGGGCTTGGGCTGACAGTCTATCCCACCAAGGGGTTCATCTATGGCAATGGCGCACCGCAGGACGCGCTGGCCGTGCCAACCACCCCGCAGATCGCGAATAACGTAACGGGTGAGCGCGGCATCCTGACGTTGGTGCAAGACGCCGGGTTTTAAGGGCAACGACAGCAGTTCCTACCCCCTCGCAATCGGGGGGCTCGCCCCAGGCGCGGCGCTTGTTGATAGTCCCCGCCCCAAGCCCAAGCGATGCGCACGAATTCTGCATTCCTTCCGTCATCCACGAGCGCAGCGAAGCAATCCAGTGTGCCGCAAGTCGTGAAGCTGGATTGTTTCGCTGCGCTCACAATGACGATTCAGACTTTACGCACGCCTTTTCGGCCGGCTTGCAATCACACCAACGCATCCGTCACCCCGGGCTTGACCCGGCGTGACGGGATTTTCTGGATCGGTCCGTTCACAACCGGCTCGAAAACACCCAAGCTCAACGGTGGGGACGGTGGATCACCCAATCTTGCCGGGATGGAATGTCATCGCGACGCCGTTCATGCAGTAACGCTTGCCGGTTGGCGCAGGGCCGTCATCGAACACATGGCCCAAATGCCCGCCGCAGCGACGGCAATGGACTTCGGTGCGCTCGAACAACAGGCTGCCATCAACCCGGGTGCGCACGGCATTGGGCAGGGGCTGCCAAAAGCTTGGCCAGCCGGTGCCGCTGTCGAACTTGGTGGTTGATGAAAACAGCGGCAATGCGCAACCGGCGCACCAGAAACTGCCCGCGCGCTTTTCGTGGTTCAGCGGGCTGGTGCCGGGATATTCGGTCGCCTCATGCCGCAGCGTGCGATAGGCGGCGGGGGACAGCTTGGCTTTCCACTGCGCATCGCTCAACGTCAGTTCAAACTTTTCGGCAGCGGTTGCAGGCGTGGTGCGCCAGCCGAACAGCGCGGCGGCGGCTGATCCCACAGCGGCAATTGACAGGAATTGGCGGCGATCGGTCATGCTAGTCAAACTCCCTTGAGCGTCTGGTACAACATTATTCGCACCAGCATTGGCCAAGGTTACGCTGCACAGCTGCCCATCAATATTTGCTGATCGTCACTGGCAATTTGCGATAGCCATGGACGAAGCAGGCCGCGACGCGTTCTGGTTCGCCGACCACGTTCACGCGCATCCGCCGCTTGGCCATTTCTTCCAACAGGATGCTGATCTGCATTTCGGCCAGCCGCGCGCCCACGCAGCGATGGATGCCGTGGCCGAATGCCAGGTGGCGGCGGGCATTGGCGCGGTCGACGACAATCTTGTCGGCATCGTCACCAAACACACTTTCGTCGCGATTGGCGGAAAGATACCACAGGATCAGCTTGTCACCCGCCTTGATCTGCTGGCCCTCCAGCACCGTATCCTGCGTCGCGGTGCGCCGCATATGGGCAAGCGGGGTTTGCCAGCGGATGATTTCCTGCGTCGTGTTCGTAATCAGTGTCGGGTCAGCCTCCAGCTTGGCGCGTTCATCGGGAAACAGGCTCAGGCCATATGCCGCTGCCGTCATCGAATTGCGCGTCGTATCATTGCCGCCAACGATCAGCAGGATCAGGTTGCCCAGAAATTCCATCTGGTCCATTTCGGCCATCGCGTCTGAATGGATCATCATGGAAATCAGGTCGGGGGTCTTTTCCTTGCCGACCTTTTGGTTCCACAGGCCGGTGAAATAGGTGGCGCAGTCGTGCAAATGCTGCAGGCGGATCATCCGCTGATCCTGATCCTTGAACAGCTCGATATCGCCCGCCCAATCCGACCATAATGTCAGCTTGCGGCGATCCTCCCACGGAAAATCGAACAATATCGCCAGCATCTGCGTGGTCAGTTCAATTGACACGGTATCAACCCAGTCGAATTCCTCGCCCCAGGGCAGCGCATCGAGCAATTCAGCGGTGCGCGCGCGGATATTGTCGCTCATCCGCACCATCTCACTGGGGGTGAAGGCAGGCGCGACCGTGCGGCGCTGGCCGGTGTGCTTGGGCCGGTCCATCGCGATGAACATCGGCATTTTGACAGCGCCGGGCATATTTTCATCAAAATCAGCCAGCGTTATCCCGCCGACTTCCGACGAATAAATATCGGGCAGCGATTCAACCTCGACAATGGGCTTGTAGGTGGAGACTGACCAATAGGGGCCAAAATCGCTGTGCGGCACATAGTGCACCGGCGATTGCGCCCGCAGCTGGCGGAACGGGGCCTGCCACACATCGTCGCGGTACAATTCTGCCCGGCTAACGTCGAACGGGTCCACAGCGCGCGTGATTGCCGGGTCTGCTGCCAAAGTCGCCATATCTGCTCTCCTGCTTTGGCAGCAGCAAACTACTAACTTACACTTGTGTCAATAGTGTCCGGGCGTGTCGCCAGCGTGGTGCGCCGCATCAGGGCGGCAAATGGCTTTCGTCCGCTACCCGATTTGAGCACGCCGCGCCGAAACGCACCTGCCCCTACCCAGATGGTGATGGTTACCCACAAAAGCTGCCAGGCGAGTGCAGCGGCGTGCGGCCACAACTCGGGCGAATTGCCGGCATGCGCGGCCATCGCATAGGGTGAACTAAGCGGGAAAACCTCCGCCAGCAACGCCAGTGGCGTGCCCGGCTGCGACGCGGCGGTGGAGGCCAGGCCAAACATTACCATCTGCACAATCGTAATCGGCAGCGACAGCATCTGGATTTCGCGCATCGTAGATGCCTGTGCCCCCACCCCCAGGAACACCGCCCCCAACAACATATAGGCCATGGTGAAATAAGCGCAGAACAACAGGATGAAAGCGGGCATCCCCACCGCTGGTGCAAAGGCAGAAAGCGCGCCCGCCGCTCCGGGGGGCAGCAAGGCCCCGATCTGGCTGATCAGCGTGCCCCAAAAGGTAACGAACAGCACCGCCACGCCAAACATGCCGATCAGCTTGCCCAGAAACACGGATTCAAGCGGCACGGCGGCAGCCAGAATCTCGATCACCTTGTTGCTGCGCTCCTCTGCCATCGTGCCGACGGCCTGGCCGGACAGGAAAAGGGTGAGGAAAAAAATGCCCGTCACGCCAACCAGCGATGCGGCATTGTTACTCGCGATAGAATTCTTGCCGGGCGTCGACAGCGTCTTGGTCGCCGTGCTCAACGCGGCGGCACCGCCGCTCGCCCGATCGCGCAGCGCGGTTTCGGCAAGTTGCGCCAGATAATCCGCCGCCCGCAATCCGCGCGGCGCATAGATGATCTGGGGTTTGTCGAGCGGTCCGTACAGCACCGCCGTGGCGTCCACCTTGCTGTTCTCAAAGGCGGCGCGCGCTTGCCGGGCCGGGTTGGGGCCAGCGGGGTCGGCCTGGAAGGGCGGCGGCGCATCGGCCGTCCGGAACACGCGCCGCAACCGTTCATCAGCGGCAGCCAGCGCCTTGCCATCCTCGGCGGGTACATAGGCGATGATGCGCACCTTATCGGCAGGGCCGCGCGCCAGGCTTGATCCGCCCAGTGCGCCGACGGCGGCAAACCCAATCATGAACAGCGGCGACAACAGAAACAACAGGAACAATGGGGTGAATACCGTCGCGGTGAAATCACGCCTTGCGATCGTCAACGTCTGGCGGAGCAGACGGGCGCGGTTAGATGTTTGCCGCTTCATCGTGCACCCTCCAACGCATCGGGGCCGACAATTTTGACGAATGCATCGTGCAGCCCCGGCCGCTCAATCGACAGCCCGGATATGCCGTGGCCGGCGCCGATCAGCGTGCTCAGCAGGGTTTCGATTCCCGGTGGCGGCATCATGAACTTCCAGCCCTCATTTTCGCGCAAAGCGTCGCCAGGCAGCAACGATTCCACGCCAACTGCGTCATTTTTCGGCACATAATGGACCGTTTGCGGCAACATGCCGCGCGCTTGCGCCACAGTGCCCTCAAAACGGCGCTTTCCGCCCGCAATAATGGCCAAACCATCGCACAGCCGCTCGGCATGGCTCATGATGTGCGTTGAAAACAATATCGTCGCCCCGCGGTCCCGCTCAGCGATGATCAGCGCCTCCAGCCGTTCCTGATTCACCGGATCCAGCCCCGAAAACGGCTCATCCAGCACCAGCAGATCGGGTTGATGCACCACGGATCCCAGCAACTGGACCAGCTGCGCCATCCCCTTGGAAAGTTTGCGAATTTTGTCGTCAACCGCATGACCCAGGCCAGCGGCCTCCATCATTGTTGCGGCACGTTTGCGCCCTTCGCGCCAATCCAGCCCGCGTAGCGCGCCCATGAACGCGATCGCGTCGCGCGCCTTCATCGCTGGATAAAGTCCACGCTCTTCAGGGAGATAGCCGATCTGGTCACTCGCCTCGCGCGGGCGGGCATGGCCCAGCAGGCTGCGTTTGCCCTCATCAGGCTCAATAATGCCCAGCAACATCCGCAGGGTGGTCGTCTTGCCCGCACCATTGGGGCCAAGCACGCCGTAAATCGCCCCCATCGGCACCGCAATATCAACCCCGTCGACCACGCGCCTGTCGCCAAAACGCTTGACCAGGCCGGTGGCGCTGATCGCCAGTTCGCTTTTCAAGGAAATCCCCTATCGATGGACAGTATCAAGAACGACATAGCTTGGAACATCTTCGGCAAAACCGTAGCGGGCAAGGATGAACGAAAACAAGTCTTTCGCCGAACAAATCCGCGATAAAGCAGCGGAACTTGGCTTTGCAGCCTTTGGAATCGCGTCTGCCGATGTTGCGCCCGCAACAGGCGAGCGGTTGCGCGCATGGTTGGCGGACGGGGCGCATGGCGACATGATCTGGATGGAAGGCCGCGCCGATCAGCGCGCCTCTCCACGCGGATTATGGCCGCAGGTCAACAGCGTGATCGCACTGGGGATGAGTTACGCCCCCGCCATTGATCCCCTCGCACTGGCGACGGTGGGGGAGCGTGCGCGGATATCGGTTTATGCGCAGGGCGGCGATTATCATGACGTTGTAAAGCGCGCGCTAAAGGCGCTGGCGCGCTGGATCGTCCAGACAGGCGGTGGCGATTTGAAGGTGTTCGTTGACACCGCGCCTGTGATGGAAAAGCCGCTGGCGGAGGCGGCAGGGCTCGGCTGGCAGGGCAAGCACACCAATCTGGTCAGTCGCAGCGATGGCAGTTGGCTGTTTCTGGGGGCGATCTACACCACGCTTGATCTACCGCCTAATGCACCAGGGCGCGACCTTTGCGGCAGCTGTGACGCTTGCCAGCGCGCCTGCCCGACCGATGCCTTCCCTGCGCCCTACAGGCTCGATGCCCGGCGGTGCATTTCTTATCTGACGATTGAGCATGCCGGGCCAATTCCGCTGGAATTCCGCACCGGGATCGGCAACCGAATCTATGGCTGCGATGATTGTCTGGCAGTGTGCCCTTGGAACAAGTTTGCGCAGGCCGCGCGCGCCAATCTGGCCTTTGCGCCGCGTGCAGAGCTTGCCGCGCCTGCGCTCGCGGATCTGCTTGGCCTTGACGATACGGCGTTTCGCGCGGTTTTCGCCGGCTCGCCAATCAAGCGGATCGGGCGCGACCGGATGATCCGCAACTGCCTAATCGCTGCCGGTAACAGTGGATCCGCGGCGTTGATCGGCCCGGTTGCACGCTTGCTCGCCGATCCGGCGCCCGTTGTGCGCGGAGCGGCGGTATGGGCACTTGCGCAGTTGAGTCCAGCGCGCTGGCAGCAAGCGCGCGACCTGCTGCGCAATAACGAGGTCGACGATTCCGTCTGCGCCGAATGGCACGCGCTGGATCCGATGATTGTCGATGACCGTAATCACGGCTAGGCTCTTCCAGGTGCAAGAAATCTATCGAAGTTCGACGCTTTTGGTGCGCAAGATTGCGGGCGTTGATACTTCGCGATGGGTGATTACTTTTGATCGCCTGAGGAATGAGACTGGCTTCGATCGCGACGGATTCGCAGAGGATTTCCTGAAAGCACAGGGGATATCGGCGATCCACGTGCTGGGCTGCGGCAATGACTGGTACCAATATCCCGACTTGGCAAAGGCGGTCGCCGCGATCGGGGCGGCGACGCAGGGCGCGGTACGACGCATTACTTACGGATCAAGCATGGGCGGCTATGCGGCGATAAGGCTGGCCGACGCGGTTGGCGCCGCTGCCGCACTGGCGCTGTCTCCGCAATATTCGAACGATCCGGCGCGGGTGCCTTGGGAGGATCGCTGGCAGGCCCATGGTCGGCGGATCGCTTGGCTGCCTTGGCTGGAAGGGCCGATTGGTGGGGCGGCAACCGCCATCATCGCTTATGATCCTCATGACGCTGACGGGCATCATGCCGCGCTGATCGCTGCCGAAACTGTCTGCGTCCCGATCCCCATCGCCCATTGCGGCCATCCGGCCGGCATGTTTCTGGCAGAGGTGCATCTGCTGCGGCCGCTGCTCGAAGCGGTGCTCGCCGATACGCTTGATCCTTCGGCCTTGATCCGCGACATCCGCGCGCGGCGGCGGCTTAGCGCAAATTATCTCGGCACACTCGCCGCCCGCCAGCCGACGATCCGCCAGCAAACCGCCATCGCCATTACCCGGCTCGCGCTGTTACAAAACCCGGGTCTATCGCTCAGCAAGCTCGTTCTTGCCCAGCTGTTGACGCGCGCTGGCCAGCATGGAGAGGCGCTGAAGCTTCATGCCGAGATGGTCGACGAATGTAATCGCGCGCCGCCCCATCTCATCCCCTATGCCGATGCGCTGATGGCGTCGGGTGCTGTGGGTGACGCCATTCTAATCGCGCGCGAGGTCGTCCAGCAACTGCCCGATGAGGCGCATTTGCGCCACTGGCTGGCGTCAATGCTCTGGCGCGATCGGGCCTGTAGCGATGCGATCGCCGCGCAGCGCCGCGCTGTCGCGCTTGATCCCGGAGTGGCGCTTTATGCCGATGCGCTGCGACGTTATCGCCGCCGGGCACTGGGCAGGCGGCTGGGCGGCGGGATTGCCGCAGGCCGCGCGCTGATCGGGCGGATCACTTCCCGCCGTCGCGGCGGGTGAGGGCGGCGATGCATGATGCCCTGTCAATGGGGCTGCCATCGGGTTGGCGCGAATCGATATGCGTCACGACGGGGGCGGCCGTGCCGCGCGGATACAGATAGGCATCGAGCACGCACGCCGCGCTGGTGAATTGCAGCTTGCGGGCCGTGCCCTCCCGAATATCGGCATCAGGCTGGCCGAACAGGGCGACGAGCGCATTCGCCTCCCGCCCCATCACCCGGTCCAGCCCGGTCAGCGATCGGGTGGTGGCGGTGGGCACCGGGGTGGTATCTGGCCGCGTCGAAATGGCGCTGCCGCTGGTCGTGCAACCCGCCAGCATCGCCGACGCCAGGACGAGGATCGACGCCAACTTTGTCCGTGCATTACCTGCCATCATCACCCCAGCCCCTTGATTTGACACCATCCTGCCGAACCATGATCAGGTGCCGACGGCAAGCCCCGCGGGCTCCGCTTGGCGCGCAGTAGTTGCGCATCGCCGCGCTGGCTTCTACCGAGCGCCGATATTCATTCGTTCGGAGAGCTGTGTGACCAATCCCCGTTATGACGTCGTCGCCATTGGCAACGCAATCGTCGACGTTCTTGCCCATGCGGACGACGCCTTCCTGGCCACCCACGGCCTTGAAAAGGGCGCGATGCAGCTGATGGAGCCCAGCGTCGCCGAAAAGCTGTACAGCGCGATGGGGCCGGGGCTTGAGGTATCGGGCGGATCGGCTGCCAACACGCTCGCCGGGATTGCCGCGCTTGGCCATGCTTGCGCCTTTATCGGCCAGATCCGCGATGATCAGCTTGGCGCTGTCTTCGCGCATGATATCCGCGCGATGGGCATTGATTTTGATGTGCCGGCGCGCAGTGAAGAGCCGCCCACGGGCCGTTGCCTGATTCTGGTATCACCCGATGGCCATCGCACGATGAACACATCGCTGGGTGCCGCGCATTACCTGCCGCGCGAAGCCGCCAAGCCCGAATTGATCGCCGATGCCCGCTATCTGTATCTCGAAGGCTATATGTGGGATCCGCCCGAACCGCGTGAGGCGATTTTGCTGGCGATCAAGGCAGCCCGCGCTGCGGGGCGCAAGATTGCGCTGACATTGTCAGTGACGTTTTTCATCATGCAATACCGCGCCGATTTCCTGAAGTTGATCGATGACGGCCTGATCGACATCCTGTTTTGCAACGGGGAAGAGGCCGCCTGCCTGCTCGAAATAGACGATGCCGAGGCGGCGTCGGTCGCGCTGGCGGGGCGCGTGCCCACGCTGGTCGTGACGCACGGGGCGGATGGCGCGAGTGCGTTCAATCACGGTGAGCGCGTGGATGTGCCCGCTGAGCCGATCGACAAGGTGGTCGACACCACGGGCGCAGGCGATTTATTCGCGGCGGGCTATCTGGTTGGCCAGATTCGCGGCCTTTCGCCGCAACAAAGCCTGAAATTGGGTGCGATTTGCGCGGCTGAAATCATCAGCCATGTCGGCGCGCGGCCGATGATCGACCTGAACGCGCTGGTGGCCGAAAAGCTGGGCTGAGCCCCGCGCATCACCGCCGCCACGAAAAAGGGGCCGGAGAGTGATCCCCGGCCCCTTTTTGTTGGGATTATCGCGGCAGCTCAGCTGACGACGGGACCCGGAAATTCACCCATGTCGGGGCCGGGCATCTCATCCTTGTCTTGCTGCAAGCGGCTGAAATGAATGCCGTATGCGAAATAAACGATGATTGCGGCAACCGAGTAATAGACGAAGAACCAGAGAACCTTTGCTTCGATGGCGGTGATCAAATACAAGCATGAGAAGATGCCCAGCACCGGGATGACCGGACCAAAAGGTACCCTGAAGCCGCGAGGCAGATCTGCTGCGGTGACTCGTAACCAGATCACCGTCAGACACACGATTGCAAAGGCGGCAAGCGTGCCGACCGAGGTCAAATCACCAAGGATGTTGATGTCGAAGAAGCCGGCGGCAATCGCGACGATCAGTCCAACGGTCAGCGTATTGATCCACGGTGTCTTGAATTTCGGATGCACCGCTGAGAAAACACGCGGCAACAGGCCGTCGCGTGCCATCGTGTAAAAAATGCGGGTCTGGCCATACATCAGCACCAGCACAACGGAGGTCAGGCCGACGATTGCGCCTGCCTTGATGATCCCGGCGAACCACGCCCATTGTGGGCCCATGCTGTCGACCGCAACAGCGACCGGATCGGGCACGTTGAGCGACTTATAGTTGACCATGAGGGTGAGCACGGCAGCGACAAGCATATAAAGAACGGTGCAAACCACCAGCGAGCCGATGATCCCGAACGGCATGTCCTTCTTCGGATCCTTCGCTTCCTGTCCGGCGGTCGAGACTGCCTCGAAACCAATATAAGCGAAGAACACGATCGATGCTGCGCGCATGATGCCGCCGACGCCGAAATGCCCTTCACCGGCTTCGGCGGGCGGGATGAACGGAGTCCAATTGGCGGCGATACGCGCGGGCAGGTCCATCAGCACGGTCGTTCCGCAGATCACGATGAACGCCAGAATAACGCTGACCTTGATCGCAACGATCGCATTGTTGACCTTGGCGCTTTCCGACACGCCCACCACGAGCAGGATCGACAACACGGTGCAGATCAGAAAGGCGGGTAGATTAAACTGAGTGAACACTGGCACACCATCGATGACGACCTGCACCCCGTCTTTCAGAAGCGGATATCCCGCTGGCCCTGTCAATTGTGGCGGAATGACGAGCCCGAAATCCTTGAGCAGGCTGACGACGTAACCTGACCAGCCGACGGCGACGACCGATGCCGCCAGACCATATTCGAGCAGCAGCAGCGCGCCCATGATCCACGCGGCAAACTCGCCCAGGGTGGTATAGCTATAGGTATAGGCGGAACCTGACACCGGCAGGGTCGACGATAACTCTGCGTAGCACAGCCCGGCAAACGCGCAGACGATACCCGCAACCACAAACGACAGCAGCACGGCCGGGCCAGCGTGGAGCGCCGCCGCGTTGCCCGTACGGACAAAAATGCCAGCACCGATGATGCAACCGATCCCCAGCAGTAGGAGGTTCCAGGACCCCAAGGTTCGCTTTAATTCACTGGTTTGTGTTTCGCGTTGCACTTGCGCCAGGGTCTTTCGGCCCCCCATGCGCGCGAAAAAGCCCGGTTTCGGACGTGACGCCATGTTTACTGTCCCCTTTGCCGCACATTTTCGCGGCGGAAATTCGTGAAGGCCTAAAGCCTAAACGCAAATCGAAGTCATGCAATCCCTTATCGCGCGAGCATCGGTCCCAGTTTTTGCCCGGCAAAGATGTGCACGTGCAGATGCGGCACTTCCTGGTGCGCGTCCAGCCCGGTATTCGCCAGCAGACGGTATCCCGGCGCCACCAGCCCCGCAGCCCGCGCCACCGTGCCGACCGCGCGGACGAATCCGGCAATTTCGACATCGCTGGCCCGCGCGCTGAAATCATCCCACGAGACATAGGCCCCGCGCGGGATCACCAGCAGATGCGTCGGCGCCTGCGGGTTGATGTCATGAAAAGCGATAGCGAAATCATCCTCATACACCCGCTTCGACGGAATCTCGCCGCGCAGGATTTTGGCGAAGATGTTCTGGTCGTCATAGGGCTGGGTGGCGTCGATGGGCATGATCAGTTGTTCCCTGTGGGTTCTTCGCGCCGCGCAGCCTTTTCATCGATGCCTGACACGCCTTCGCGGCGCACCATTTCGGCGCGGATGTCGTTCAGGCTGAGATCGGCATCGGCGAGCAGGACGAGCAGGTGAAACATCAGGTCGGTGGCTTCCCCCACCAGCGCCGCCTTGTCGTCGCCCAGCGCGGCGATAACGGTTTCGACGGCTTCCTCGCCAACCTTTTGCGCAATCTTGGCGCGCCCGGCGGCGAACAGCTTGGCAGTGTAGCTCGTTTTCGGGTCTGCGCCCTGGCGGCTGCGGATGACTGATTCGAGGGTAGTGATGAAATCTTCGGCCATCTGCGCTGGCTGGCGCAGCGCGGCTGTTGCGTCAATCCTTTCGCGATTCCCGCCGCTTTTTGCTGAAACGCGCGCGCATTGCCCGGCGCACCAGGAAAATGCCGCCCGCCGCCATCGCCGCCAGCGCGACATCGGAAAGCTCGGGCGCGGTGCGTGGTCGCGCGATGCCGGAATGCGGCGCGGCGAAAGCTGGGGTGGCGATCAGGAGGGCAAGGGCGAAACGCATTGCCTTTCATACCGCGCCTTCGGTTAAAACTCTCGTCATGCTGACCTTCGTTTGGGACTCATGCCCTTCAGCCTTGTGGTTCCCCCGCGAAGGCGGGGGCCCAGACTGGACTCCCGCCTTCGCGGGAGAACGCCGACGCTGTCCTTGTGTTTTTTCTCGCCTGATTACCCAATCGGACGCCGCACGGGCACGCCCGCTGCCGCCAGCGCGGCATGAGCATCGGCGATGCGCGCTTCGCCGAAATGAAAAATGGACGCGGCGAGCACGGCGCTGGCATGGCCATCGATAATCCCCGCGACCAGATCGCCCAGGCCGCCCACGCCGCCTGATGCCACCACCGGCACGCGGACCTGATCGGCAATTGTGCGGATCAGCGCCAGGTCATAACCCGATTTGGTCCCATCACGGTCCATTGAGGTCACCAGCAGCTCGCCCGCGCCAAGGTCGGCCAGTCGGAGCGCGTGCTCAACCGCGTCGATGCCCGTTGCGTTGCGCCCGCCGTGCGTGAAAACTTCCCAGCGGCCCGGCGCCACTTGCCGCGCATCGACGGAGGCGACACAGCACTGGCTGCCAAACCGGTCGGCGATTTCAGCGACGACTTCGGGGCGGGACACAGCGGCGCTGTTCACCGCAACCTTGTCTGCCCCCGCCAGCAACAGTGCCCGCGCATCGTCCGCCGTGCGCACGCCGCCCCCCACCGTCAGCGGCATAAAGCACACCTCTGCCGTGCGGCGCACCACGTCCAGGATTGTGCCGCGCGCTTCATGGCTGGCGGTAATGTCAAGAAAACACAGCTCGTCCGCGCCCGCTGCATCATAAGCGCGCGCCTGCTCCATCGGGTCACCCGCGTCGCGCAAATCGACAAAGTTGACGCCTTTGACGACCCGGCCATTGGCGACGTCGAGACAGGGGATAACGCGGGCACGGACAGTCATAACTCCTCCCCGGTACGGGGAGGGGGACCGTTCGCGAAGCGAATGGTGGAGGGGGGGCGCCTCAAGCGTTGCGCGTGAGGAGGTCCCCCTCCGCCAGCCTTCGGCTGCCACCTCCCCGTGCCGGGGAGGATTTTGGTCACCGCTCTCACGCTGCCGCCGCCACGGCCAAAGCCGCCGCCAAATCGAGCCGCCCGTCATACAGCGCGCGGCCAGTAATCACGCCTTCCACGCCGTCGCGGGCATGGAGCGCGAGGATGTGGATATCGGCAATCCCCTTCACCCCGCCGCTGGCGATCACCGGAATACGCACCGCGCGGGCAAGATCGACCGTTGCCTCGATATTTGCGCCCTTCAGCATGCCGTCGCGTCCCACATCGGTGAACAGCAATGCCGCAACCCCGGCATCTTCAAACCGGCGGGCCATGTCGACCACTTGCACCGTCGACACATCGGCCCAGCCCTTCGTCGCGACCATGCCGTCCTTTGCATCGACGGCGACGACGATGCCGCCAGGAAAATCACGTGCCGCCGCGCGCACCAGATCAGGGTTTTCCAGCGCTGCGGTGCCAATCACAACGCGGGATACGCCCAGATCGAACCAGCGCTCAATCCCAGCCCGGTCGCGGATTCCGCCGCCCAGCTGCACATGGCCGGGGAATTGCGCCACGATGGCCCTCACCGCATCGCCATTCACCGATGCGCCTGCGAACGCTCCGTCGAGATCGACGACGTGGAGAAATTCTGCACCTTGCCCGGCAAAGATCATCGCCTGCGCGGCAGGATCATCGCCGTACACGGTGGCGCGTTCCATATCGCCCTCGGCCAGGCGCACGACCTGGCCTGCTTTCAGGTCGATTGCGGGGAAGACGATCAGGGTCATGAATTCCTCCCCTGCAAGGGGAGGGGGACCGCCGCAGGTGGTGGAGGGGGGGCGCCACAAGTGCTGCGCGGGAGGAGAGCCCCCTCCACCACGCGCTGAAGGAGCGCGCGGTCCCCCTCCCCGTGCCGGGGAGGATTGATTAGGGCCGCCATGCCAAAAACCTTTCAAGCAATGCCAACCCGTAACGCTGGCTTTTTTCCGGGTGAAACTGCACGCCCAGCATATTGTCGCGCCCGATAGCAGCGGTTACCGCGCCGCCGTGGTCGGTGGTCGCGATCACGCCATCTCCCTCATAGCCAAAGCTGTGCAGAAAATAGGCCTCGCCCGGCTCGATCAGCGCGTGCGAAACGGCGGGAATCACGTCGTTCCAGCCCATGTGCGGCACCTTCGCCGCCGGGTCAGCGGGCGCGAGTGGACGCACCGTGCCGCGAAGCCAGCCAAGCCCCGGATGCGTGCCAAATTCTTCGCCCGCCTCTGCCATTAACTGCATGCCGACACAGATGCCCAGAAACGGCACCCCGGCACCGATCACCCGAACGTTCAGCGCCTCGGTCATCCCCGGAACGGCGCGCAATGCGCTGGCGCAGGCACCGAACGCGCCAACGCCGGGCAGCACGATTCGGTCGGCACAGGCGACGACGGCGGCACTGGCGGTAATCTCTACCGATGTCGCGCCTGCCGCCTTCAGCGCGTTGGCGACTGAATGGAGGTTGCCCGCGCCGTAATCGATCAGCGCGATTCGATTAGCCACACCCCGTCACCCTACAGCACGCCCTTGGTGCTCGGGATGCTCCCCGATTTGCGCGGGTCGATTTCAACGGCGGTGCGCAACGCACGGGCGACGCCCTTGAATGCGCTTTCGATGATGTGGTGGTTATTATGCCCATACAGCGTCTCAACATGCAGCGTGATGCCCGCGCTGCCGGCAAAGCTGTGGAACCAGTGGCTGAACAATTCGGTGTCCATCTCGCCCAGCCGAGTTTGGGAAAAGCTGCTGTTCCACACGAGATAAGGCCGCCCCGAAATGTCGAGCGCGACGCGCGTTAGCGTTTCGTCCATCGGCGACAGCGCGTCGCCGTATCGGCGGATGCCTGATTTATCGCCGAGCGCCTTGGCAATCGCCTCGCCGATTGCGATGCCGGTATCCTCGGTGGTGTGATGTTGATCGATATGCAGATCGCCCACTGCCTTCACATCCATGTCGATCAACGAATGGCGCGACAATTGCTCGAGCATGTGATCAAGAAAGCCGATCCCGGTGCTGATCGTATACACCCCGGTTCCGTCAAGGTTGACGGTAACGTCGATCGAGGTTTCCTTGGTGGCGCGAGAGATGGTGGCGATACGCATGGCACCCCCATAGCGTTTGAATTTGTGGGCGCAATCATGGCCGCAAATCTTGATCGCCAATCTTGACCACGCCCCAAAGACCGCTAGTCCAAGGCGGATGAGCGATGGTCTGCCCGATAGCCTGATTCCCTATGACGAAATCGTGCAGGAGGCGCTGCGCGCGGTTGTGGGGCGCGTGCTTGGGTCAGTCGCGACCAATGGCGGGCTGCCGGGCGAGCATCATTTTTATATCACCTTCAAAACCCAGGCTCCCGGAGTCGATATTCCGCAGCGGCTGATTGAGCGTTTCCCTGATGAAATGACGATCGTGATGCAGAACCGATATTGGGATTTGCTGGTCGATGATGAGCGGTTTTCGATCGGGCTTAGCTTTAATCAGGTGCCGTCGAAACTGGTGATCCCCTATTCGGCGATCACGGGCTTCCATGATCCGGCGGTAAATTTCGAACTTCGATTCCAGGCAGCTGAAGGCCCAGAAGGCCCCGATCCGCATGACGAAGCCGAAAATGACGTGGTGGTAACCCCGGTTGAAGACGGATCGAACGTTGTTTCGGTGGATTTCAAGCGGAAGAAATGATGCGGCAGTGGAGAACTGCGATCGTTGATTGACGACAGGCATTATCCCAATCGTGGCGCAATATTCCTTATAGTGAGCGCCAGTGCCCAGCCTTGGTTGATGAAATAGCGTTCCAGGCAGATTGCCTGCAGACCGCCGCTTGATGTTAGCGAACAGCCGCGCATGATCCACGCCGATCGGTGGCATGCCAGGACGCCACACCCGATGGGCTAATCGGTGCCCAACGGCGCACGCTTCACGTCGCGCGGTGACCCGCCCGTCACCTTTGCAAACACGCGCGAAAAGGCGGCGGCGCTGTCATAGCCGACTTGTGCCGCGACGAACTTGACCGGTTTACCTTTCGCAAGAAGCTGACGTGCGAGCGTCATCCGCCAGCGTGTCAAATAGTCGACCGGCGTCCGCCCGACGACGGCGCGAAAATGCGTGGCAAAGCGCGTGCGCGACATGCCGGCCACGTCCGCCAGATCGTCCAATGTCCAGCTCCGCTTGGGCTGTTCGTGCATTGCCGTCAGCGCCTTGGCCAGCCGTGGATCGGCAAGCCCGGCCAGTACGCCGTCGGTGACCATGCCGCTCGCGACGACATGCCGCACAATCAGGATCAACAGATAGTCGAACAAGCGGTCGATTGCCGCCTGGCGTCCATCATCTTCTGCAAAACCCTCGGCAACGAGCAGCGCGCACACTGGCCCAAGTGCCGGGTGCGACGCCAGCGGCAACACGATCAGGTCGGGCAACCCCTCCCCGATCGGGTTGCCGGTGTCGCCGCCCAGATCGACGGTCGCACAGACGAGATCGGCGCCGCCTTCGGCCGCCCCGGTAAAGCGGTGCGCCCGCCCGCGGGGGAAGAACAACAAGCTCGGCTCGCTGACCATGATGTCCGCTGCGCCGGGCTGGCTGAGCGTCAGCGCGCCGCCTTTGAGCAGATGGAGATGGCCGCGTTCGGTAAACTGCGCGGTGGCGCACAAATTGCCGGAAAAGAAGGTCCGTGCGGTCGGCGCGGTATGCGCAAACAGGGCAGCGAAGAGATCCATCTGAACGATCTGCAATGTAGTTGGCACCAATGTGCATCGATAGTCGCAGATACAAGCGTTGTGCAACCCCGCACCGCTTTCGAAGGAACTTCCGATGCCCCGTATTGCTCCCGTAGATCTCACGACTGCCGACACTGGCGTCCAGGCCACCCTCGCTGCCGTCAAGGCCAAGATCGGCATGGTCCCGAACCTGTTCAAAACCTTCGCCCAGGCACCTGCCGTTCTCAACGCCTATCTTGCTTTGTCCGATGGCCTGGCCAGCGGCAAACTCACCGCCAAGCAGCGCGAAATCGTGGCGCTCGCCGTCGCCCAGGCCAATGGCTGTGCCTATTGCCTGTCGGCCCACACGATGATGGGCAAGGGCGCAGGCCTTTCCAGCGACGCCATCACCGCCGCACGGCACGGCAAGGGTGCCGATGCGATCGATCATGCCATCGCCCGGCTTGCCCATGAGCTGATCGAGGCCCGTGGCCAGATCAGCGATGCGCAGCTCGCCGCTGCCCGTCTCGCCGGGCTCGATGATGCCCGCATCGTCGAAATCGTGGCGGCGGTCGCGCTCAACACGATGACCAACTTCATGAACAACGTCGCGCACACCGACATCGACTTCCCCAAGGTCGGTCTGGCGCTGGCGGCCTGACCCGTATCGGCCGGACGCATCCCGCGTCCGGCCCCGCACGCTTCATCCAAAAAGGAAAATCGACATGTCCATTCTCTTCACGCTTCCCGCTATCGCCGGTGTCGCCGGCGGCATGACCATTGCCGGCGTCGGCATGGTGTATCGCGCCGCGATCGGTAAAGGTTTCTGGTCGTTACCCAACAGCATCGGCGGCATCGCCCTTGGGCCAGAGGCTGGCGCAACCCGATCGTTCGGCTTGGCAACACTGACCGGAGTCACACTCCACATGGTCCTCTCCGCTATCTACGGGATCGCCATCGTCGCCCTGGCACCGATCATCGGCCTGGGCTTTGTTGTCACCGGCTTTCTGGTCGGCGTCGCGGTCTGGCTGTTCAACTATTACGTCGTCGGTGCGGTGCATCCCGGCTCCAAGCAGCTTGCCGAATTGAACCCGGTCTGGATGGCCTTCTTCCTCCACGCGCTTTACGGTGTCGTCGCGGGCGTGGTCGTGCAGATGATGATCGGTTGAATGCAGCAGCCAACTCGACCCTCGGTCCCGCAGATCTGGCGATGTGCTTTGTCAGAACTGCGGCTCCGCGGATAACAGCTAAATCGGCCCCGAAAACAGCATCATCATTTCGATAATGTGATCGATGATCAGCCGCGCCTTGGCCGGTGGCTTGCGACCGAGTGCCGATACCGCGTGGACATCGATGGTCGGCAAGGTGAATTGGGGAAGCACCCGCACCAGCCCCCCTGCCAGTTCCATCCGACAGGCAAAAGCCGAGATCATGGTGAGGCCGAACCCGGCCACGGCGGACGCCAACACGCCTTCGGTAGAGGTGGCGACCAGCCGCGCCTCGAGCTTCACGGCCGTTTCGCCGCCAGCCTATATGCTTCCAGATTTCAAAATGGCTTTAGCTCCTCCCCGAGGGGAAAAGTTAAATCATTGTTCTGTAAGTGAAAAATGGTGCTGCCGGTGAGGATTGAACTCACGACCTCAGCCTTACCAAGGATGCGCTCTACCACTGAGCTACGGCAGCAAACCCGGCATGTTGAGGCGGGAGCGCGCCTATGGTCTGAAGGCGTTGCGCTTGTCAAGGCGCGGATTGCGGGGGATAGATGCGCCATGACTGAAAACGACGACCGTGCCGAACGGCTGGCGGCCCAATTGCGCGAGAACCTGAAAAAGCGGAAAGCCCGCGCGCGCGGCTTGGCCGACAATGCGTCCGCCGCACCATTGGCGCAGGACGCGGCGGCTGTGGTCACTAATCGGGTTGCGGCGGATCGGGAAAAATAGGTTTTTCGACAGGGGGGCGTCGCCGCTTGGGTGCAAACAGGCCGTCGGCGCGCTATTCCGTTCTTGATTGCGGCGCGCCGTGCGCTAAATTGCGACCAGTCGAGAATATCAGGAACGGAAAAACCAGATGATCAAGTCGTTGCTCCTTGCTGCCGCCGTTGCCACCGTTATCGCGGTGCCGGTTAGCGCCCAGACGGCGCCCCCCATGCCAAAGGGCGTTGCCGCAGCGGGTGAGAAGGTTTTTAATCAGTGCAAGATTTGCCATGTCACCGACAAGGGCGTCAATCGGGTGGGGCCGTCGCTATTTGGCATTGTTGGTCGCAAGTCGGGGATCGTCCCCGGTTTCAAATATTCTGCCGCCAATTTGAAGAGCGGCGTTACGTGGAACGAAGCGACGCTGTACAAATATCTTGAAGCGCCGATGAAGTTTATGCCCGGCACCAAAATGGCCTTTGGTGGTCTGAAAAAGCCACAGGATCGTGCAGACGTTATTGCGTTTTTGAAGACAAAGCGCTGATTGCGGCGCCGCTTTGCGCGTGGTTTAGGCCATGCGCAAAGCGGCGAGCGTTTCGACCTTTTTGATCGCCGGGCACATATTGTCCTTCGGTTGTTGGTCGGGGTCGTCTCTAAAGACCCCCAACCGCCCGATGCCGGGGCGCGAAACCAGCGCCGGGCGCTTTATTCCACCAACGCGTCAATCAATGCGGCCAGATCGATATCGCGGTGGCTTAGCCCACCGGCATCATGGGTCGTGAGCAGAATTTCCACGCGGTTCCACACATTTGACCATTCTGGATGGTGATCTGCCTTTTCGGCAAGCAACGCGACGCGGCTCATGAACCCGAACGCCTCGACAAAATCGGCGAAGGCAAAGCTGCGGGTGATCGCCGCGCGCGCCTCATCCCAATCCCAATCGGGCAGGCCGTCCAGCGCCTCGGCGCGTTCCGCTTCGCTTAACTGCTCTACCATGTTCGTCCTCTTGCCGTGGCTTGCTGGCTAGGCCTATGTGCCTCGTGATGAGAGAGCAAGCACCGACCGCCGCAGAAATTGAAGCGCTGGCACGCGAGGTGCTGCAGCGCATGCCTGCGCCATTCGCCGCGCATCTGGCAAATATCGTGCTCGTCGTTGAGGAATTCGCTGATGAGGAAACGCTTGCCGAGCTGGAGATTGAGGACCCCTTTGGCCTGACCGGGCTGTATCACGGGCAGCCAGTGGGGGAGAAAGGCAGCACGCAATCAGGCGCGATGCCCGATCGCATTCATTTATACCGTCGGCCGATTCTGGACGAATGGTGTGACACCGGCGACACGCTGAAGGCGCTGATCACCCATGTCGTGGTCCATGAAGTGGGCCACCATTTCGGCCTGTCCGATAAGGATATGCACGCGCTGGAACATCAGGTTTGACTGAACTGGCGTTTGACGGCGTGGCCTGCACGCGCGGGGGGCGGCTGTTGTTTGCGCATGTCTCATTTGCGCTGGGCGGCGGTGATGCCCTGATCGTCAGCGGACCGAACGGCGTCGGTAAATCGAGTTTGATCCGCATCGCTGCCGGGCTGCTGCCTCCCTCTGCTGGCGCAGTAACGGGCAGTGCGGCGCGCGCGTATCTGGCCGAGGCCCATGCGCTGGACCCTGAGCAGACCCTGGCCGACGCGCTGTTGTTCTGGGCACGGATTGACGGCGTGGGGCGACCACAGGTTGCTGCGGCACTTGATGAGATTGGTCTGGCGCACATTGCCGCTGTGCCAGTGCGCCTGTTGTCGACCGGGCAGCGGCGGCGGGCGGCGCTGGCCCCGCTAATCGCCGGTGGCGCGTCGGTATGGCTGCTCGATGAGCCGGCCAGCGGGCTGGATGTGGCATCGGTGGCGCGGCTGGGCGAGATTATCGCCGCCCACCGCGCGCGCGGTGGCGCAGTGTTGATCGCAACGCACCAGCCGATTGCAGTGCGGGATTCGCGGGAAATGACGCTGGTTGGGGCGGCGGCGGAGGTTGCAGCGTGAATATTTCCAGCCATTCTTGTGTCGAGCGCAGTCACGGCAAGAGGAAAAGCCGCTGGACGTCGAAAGCGTGTCTCGATTTCGCGCGGCATCAACGGGGTATTTGACGTGATCGTCGCCCTCATCATCCGCGATGTCCGTCGGGCATGGACGGGCGGCGGCGCGGTGTTTCCGGTCGCGTTCTTTTTGCTGGCCTGCATCCTGTTTCCGTTCGGCATTGGCCCGGACCGGGTTTTGCTCGCGCGGATTGGCGGCGGCGTCATCTGGGCGGCGGCGTTGCTGGCGGCGTTGCTGCCGGTTGAGCGGCTGGTGTCGCCCGATGCCGATGCCGGCGTTCTTGATCAGATCGCGGTGCGCGGTGGCAGCATGGTGGAGGTGGCAGCCGCCAAGATTGCTGCACACTGGATCAGCTTTGGTCCGCCGTTGATGCTGGCAGCGGTGATTGCCAGTGCCCTGCTGGGGATTGACGCGCCGACGCTTGGGGCGATCGAGTTAGGGTTGTTGATCGGCACGCCCGGCCTTGCCGCACTGGCGGTGGCAACATCGGCACTTGTGGCGGGGTTGCGGGGGGCAAGCTCGGTGGCGGGCCTGGTGATGCTGCCGCTCGCGGTGCCGCTGTTGATCTTTGGCGCTGGATCAATCGATGGCGGATCAGGCGCGCTGAAGCTGCTGGGCGCGGTGACGTTGCTGCTGGTGGTGGGCGCGCCGGTGGTCGCCGCGGCGGCGATTCGGGTAGGGCGAGAGTAACAGCTTGGTTTGCGTGAATAGCGCCGGGCAAAAAGGCGCTATTGCCCCAACCGCAGTACCGCGGTCGGCGCGCTTTTGAGTGTCGGCGTTGCCTGCCAGACCATGGTTTTGCGTCCGCCCGCCAACTTCACGCCGTCTTCACTGCTCTGGCTGATGATTTCCGCATCGGTATCGAGCGTGAAAACGCCATCCAACCTGCTCACTCCCTGCAGCGATTCGGCACCCGGCATGCCGGATATGGCCGGCGACCCACTCTTCCCCTCATTGGCGAAGGCGGGGGCTTTCACGCGAACCACGCCGTCCTGCCGCAGCTCGATTGCGATGAAGGGCAGGATCACCTCGGCATCGATGTTGAACGGCCAGACGAACGCGTGGTCGAGCCGGCCTGTCACGGCATAGTCGATCATGAACACCCCGTCGCCGAGATAGGCGACCTTGCGATACCCCCCTTCCTTGCTCAGCTTGGCGGCAATGGCGCGATTCTTGGAGTCAGCTTCGGCCTTTTTCTTGGCTTTGTTCTTTGCCGTTTCGGCTGGATTGTCGTCGCTGCTGCTCTGGTCGCCCATCGCATCGCCATCGCTCTCGGCGTTGATCACCTCGCCGATATAACTGAACGCAAAGCTGCGATCGGCATTGACCGTCAGCGTCGAGGTGAATTTTCCGGGTGCCAGCACGCAACTGGCCAGCGCCAGCGGGAGCAACATCAAGGCAGCAAGGCGCGCAAGCAGCATCTTTAATCACTCCCCAAGATCAACCAGGGCCACGCTGATCGTTTACCCCCGCGTCGCCACTGCATAAAGCGCAATTGCGGCCGCGTTCGACACGTTCAGGCTTTCGATGTTGGGGGATATGGGCAAGCGGGCAAGCACGTCGCAATGCTCTTCGGTATTGCGGCGCATGCCTTCGCCCTCGGCCCCCAGCACCAGGCATGTGCGCCCGCTGCCGGTAATTGCCTCATTCAACGGAATTGGTGCTTCGCCGGTCAGCCCGATTCGCCAATATTGCGCTTCGGCAATTTCATCCAGCGCGCGCGACAGATTGACGACGCGCACCCATGGCACCAGTTCCAGCGCGCCCGATGCGGCGCGCGCCACTGTCCCCGATTCGGGCGGGGCGTGGCGATCTTGCGTGATGATGCCCAGGGCGTCGAACGCCGCCGCAGAGCGCAGGATTGCGCCGACATTATGCGGGTCGGTCACCTGATCGAGCACCAGCAGTGGGCGTTGATCATCCGCGCCCTGTTCCAGCAAATCGCCCAGCCAGATATCCTCCAGCGGATCAACCTCTGCTACCAGCCCCTGATGCGGCGCGTCGCTTGGCACCAGCCGCGCCAGATCGGTCACCTCGGCAAAGGTGATCGGGATGACGGGCGGGATATCCAGGCTCGCCAGCGCCTCGCGCGTTGCCCATAATTTGCGCACCACGCGTTCCGGGTTTGCTAGCGCGGCGGTAACCGCATGCCGCCCCCAAAAGCGCGGGCGGCCGACTGGAGCCTGCGAAGGGCGGTGTCCACGTTTTGCCATTACTCGTCATCATCCGCTGCATAGGCATAGGGGTCTGTCACGACCGGTTTGGTCGGCAGGGGTGGCTTGGGCAATGCCTTGTCCGCATTGGCTGCGTTCAGCAGGAACGATGCAAGGATCGTCGATGCCTGGCGCATGTCGTCTGCCTTCAAATGATCAAAGGTGTCGAGGCTGGTGTGGTGGGTGCGCGGGAAATAATCGAGCGGGTCCTGAATGAACTGGAACCCCTGCAATCCCACCGCCTGCAAAAAGACGTGATCGGTGCCGCCGGTTTTCTGGAACACCACGCTGGTTGCCCCCATTGCCGCAAACGGCGCGAGCCAATCGCGGAAAATGGGCACCACAGCGGGGTTATGCTCGGCGTAGATGCCGCGCACCTTGCCGGACCCGTTATCGAGATTGAAATAGGCAGCCAGCTCGCCATAGCCGGGCTTGGGCGTGATCGGCCAGCGGTTTGCCCAGCCATAGAAACGGGCAAGACCGGTCTGCGGCGGATCATTGGGGCTGCCACGCGTCGCCAGATGCTGTTCGACATAGGCCAGGCTGCCCAAAATGCCCTGTTCCTCACCAACCCACAGCGCAAAGCGGATCGCGCGTTTCGGCTTCATGCCGGTCGCCTGCAGGATGCGCGCTGCCTCCATGATCATCGCGACGCCCGCGCCATTATCTGCTGCGCCATCTGCCGCCACCCAGCTGTCGAGATGCGCGCCGGCCATCACATAGCCCGCCTTGGGGTCTGATCCGGGGATTTCGGCGATGATGTTATACGCCTTGGTGTCGCTGTCGTCATAGGCGACCTTGGTGTCGATTTCGAGCGTCGGATTCTGGCCCGCTTTCAGCAAGCGCGCGAGACGGCGATAATCTTCAGCGGCAATCTCAACGCCCGGCACCTGCGGGGTTTCGCCAACGCCGAACAAATACCCCTCGCCATGCACCAGCTTGCCATCAAGCCGTGCCTGATTGGCATAGGCGACCGCACCTTCGGCCTTGAGAAACGCATCGAGTTTTTTGGCGAAGTCGAGCCGCTTCAGGCGGCGATCGGCGGTTTCCGGATCATAAACGGGCTGCTGAAACGTATCGAGCTTGGTCAGATCCTCGCCCGTATAGCGGCGGAATGGCGATGTGCTGGGTTCAGAACCGGTGTTGGGGCGCGTGAGCATCACGATTTTGCCCTTCAACTTGCCGCGCCACTTTTCGAACTCGCGCTCCTTGGTAATCGGGGCAACGATCAGCTCAGCAGTTACCGCGCCGGGGGTAGAAGGCGTCCAAGCGATCGGAATCGCCGTGAGCTGGATGGGTCGGGGCGTGACCATGCGCACGCTGGACCGTTCGATTGACCAACCGCGCCCGAAATCAAAGCCTTCCTTGTGGACATTGGTCAGGCCCCATTCCTTGAACTTGGCCTGGGTCCAATCCTCGGCCTTGCGCATCGCTGGCGAATTGGTCAGCCGCGCACCGATAACGTCTGACAGATGTTCTGCAGTTACCATCACCTGGCTGTGATTGGTGCCCTCATCAATGATTTTGGCAACAACGCTGCGGTCAACGCTTTGTGCGGCGGCGGGGGTTGTCGCGCAGACGGGCAGGAAAATCGTGGCAGCGGCAAGCAGGAACGAACGACGCATGGAACCCCCGGATCAAGAAGCGATAACAATGGTGCACGGGTATGCGGCGCGCGCGCCCTGCGCAAGTCATTGCGCGTTGTGGGCGTTGACAGCATCGTCCGTGAAAGGCATGGGCACGCCTCGCTTTATCTAGCGCCTCTGTGGACAGGTGGCCGAGTGGTTAAAGGCAGCAGACTGTAAATCTGCCGGAGTTTCTCCTACGTAGGTTCGAACCCTACCCTGTCCACCACCACCCCTGGCGCGAAGCCGCCGATTCCAAACCCTTTTTCGTGCTTTCCGCTCAATGCGGGACAGTGCCGGCATATTGCCATTTGGGTTTCACAAAACTGTCATTATAGTCGGCCTTTGGCATCGTGCATGGCGGCTGCTCTGGAGGGGTGGCGATGGCCGTGCAGATAGCGACCAGCGGGGGGCGTTCGACGCATGGGTGAAGCGATTGGTATCGCCAACGATTCCAGTGAGCCGAGGGGCGGCGCGCTGCATAAGCTGACTGGCAAGGCCATTTTCGGCTGGTTGAACGATATCTTTGCCGGATCAATCTGTGGCATGCTTTCCGTGTTGTTCGGGATTTCCTATGCTGCGCTGATCTTTGCAGGTCCGCTCACCCCCGGCCTGTCTTCTGGCTTGGCGGCGACATTCCTGACCACGGCAGTGGCCGCGCTGGTCGTGTCGTTCCGCAGCTCTATCCCGTTCATGATTGCTGGGCCTGATTCGTCAACGTCAGCGGTGACAGCAGCTTTATCTGCGGCGCTGGCGCATAAGGTGATGATGGACGGCGGCGGCGCGCCGCTGATTGGGCCTGCGCTGATGATCATCGCAATGGGCAGCGGCCTTTCGGGCCTGTTTTTGTTTTTGCTGGGGTTGGCGCGCGCTGGCCGGGCAATCCGCTTCATCCCTTATCCCGTGATTGGCGGCTTTCTGGGTGCGACAGGTGTCTTGATCGTCACCGGCTCCGTTCAGGTGATGACCGACCATAAGTTCGCGCTTGCCAATATCGACGTGCTGACGACGCCGGTCAGCCTGGCCAAAATCATCGCGGGGGTTGCGATTGCCGCTGCGTTGCTGCTGGCGCGGGCGCGTTATAAAAGTGCCTTTACGTTGCCACTCGTGCTCGCCGGGTCGGTCGCGCTGTTTTATATCATGTTGGCAGCAGCTTCGGTGCCGGTGGCTGAAGCGCAGCAAGCCGGCTGGATGTTTGCGCGCCAATTACCGGTTGGACTGTCGACGCCGTGGACCAGCGAGTCGCTCCTGCTGTTCCCATGGGCCGCCATGCCTTCGCTGTTGGGTGATCTGCTTGCGGTGATGTTCGTGACCACGATCAGTGCATTGCTGAACACCGCCGGGATCGAACTTGCGACCGAGCGGGAAGCCAATCTGAACCGCGAGTTGAACGCGCTGGGGGCAGCTAATCTGCTGTCGGCGGTATTTGGCGGCTATGTTAGCTGCATGTCGCTTAGCAGATCGACTCTGGCCCATTCGGCAGGGGCGACAGGGCGGCTTACCGGGATCACCGTGGCAGGGATTGCGGCGTCGATGCTGGTGGTTGACCCGGGCTTTCTGGCGTTCGTGCCCAAAAGCGTGCTCAGCGGCTTGCTGCTCTATATGGGCATTGACCTTCTGTACCGCTGGCTGGTCCAATCGGCGCGGCGTCTGATGCTGGTCGATTACCTGTCATTGCTGGCGATCGTCGCGATCATCTTTTTCTGGGGTTTTGTCTTCGGGGTGATTTTTGGGATCATCACGGGCTGCGCAACATTTGCGCTCAGCGCCAGCCGCGTGAATGCGATCAAGTTCAGCTTTGATGGTACCCGCTATCGATCATCGCTGGATCGCGGCGGGCGGGACCTGGCGATTTTGAACAGCAACGGGCGCGAATTGCAGGGGATGGCGCTCCAAAGCTATTTGTTCTTTGGTTCCGCTAACGGGCTGTTTCAGCACATCAAGGGGTTGATCGCCGCCAATGCCGATTGCCGGTTCCTGCTGTTTGATTTCAGGCTGGTGACGGGAATCGATTCATCGGCCACCCACAGCTTCAACCAGATCAAGCTGCTTGCAGCCAAAAACGGGGTGTCGCTGGTGCTCGTCAACATGACGCCCGAAATCCACCACGCGTTTCGCATTGCGGGGTTGCTGGGGGACGATGTGATGCTGGGGGATGATCTGGATCATGCGCTGGAGCATTGTGAAAACATCATCATTCACCGCCACAGCGCGGTTGCCGATGAACGGGAGACGTTTATCGATTGGCTCGCCGGGGCGCTGCATAACCGCGCATTTGCCACAACGCTTGCCGAACACTGCCGCCGGATCGAAGTGCCCGCCGACACGCTGATCGCCAGCCAGGGCGCGCCTTCCGATAGGATGCACTTTATTCTGGAAGGCCGCATCGGCGTTGTCGTCAACATTGGCCCGAACCGGCAGGTGCGGGTGCGCAGCTTGGGCGAACACACAACGATCGGCGAAATGGGCCTGCTGACGCAGCAGCCGCGCAGTGCCAATATTGTGGCCGAGGCCAACAGCATCCTTTACGAACTGAGCGCCGATTCCTATGCCGCGCTGATGGCCGATTACCCGGCATTGACGCAGGCGCTGTTGACCTATGTCATTACGGTGATGGGCGAACGACTGCGTTTTGCCAGCCAGGCGATTGGCATTTTGCAGAACTAACCACGCCCTGGAGTGCGCCGCCATTGTTGCTGATCGCCTGATCCGCGTTGCGCTTGCCCTGTTCTGCGCTGTGGCTGCGAGCCCCGAAGTCGCCGCGCAATCTGCGGCGGCAACAATGCCAGAGGATATTGTTGTCATCGGTGGCGAATTGCCGGTGCCGCCCGGCACACCGGCCTATGGATCGGTAACAATCGGTCGGGAACGGTTGACCAGTGATGCGTCTGGCCGGGTAGAAAATGTCCTGCGCGATGTCGCGGGGTTTCAGCAATTTCGCCGGTCGGATAGCCGCTCAGCCAATCCATCCGCGCAGGGCGTTACGGTGCGGGCGCTGGGCGGCAATGCATCGAGCCGGGCACTGGTGCTGCTGGACGGGGTGCCAGTGGCTGATCCGTTTTTCGGCCATATTCCGTTTAGTGCGATCGTTGGCGACCGGCTTTCGGCGGTTCGGGTGACGCGCGGCGGCGGGGCAGGGGCATTTGGTGCGGGGGCGGTAGCAGGCACAATCGAACTGGTCAGCGCGACGCGACGCGATCTGCCCTTGTCGGACGGTACAGCGCTATATGGCAGCAACAATGCGCAGCAGGTGTCGGCCAGCTTTTCGCCCGATCTAGGCGGTGGTTTTGCAACGCTGTCTGCACGATTTGAGCGTGGCGACGGTTTTTTCACGGCGCCTGACAGCCAGCGTGTGCCGGCAAGCGCCAGGGCGCGGTATCGCGATGGGTCGATTGACCTGCGTGTCGTCGCGCCGCTGGATGCCTCCACTGAGCTTCAGGTGCGTGGGTTGGTGTTCGGCGATAACCGCACGCTGCGCTTCATGGGGGCAGATAGCAGCGCGGAAGGGCAGGATGCGAGCATCCGGCTGGTGCATCGCGGGGCCTGGGCAGTCGATGCGATTGCCTATCTGCAGGCGCGCAACTTTACCAACAAGGTGATCAGCGCGACCAGTTTTCGCCTGACGCTTGATCAGCGCGCCACGCCCGCGACGGGGCTGGGCGGCAAGATCGAGCTGCGTCCGCCGGTGGGCGGCAACCATCTGCTGCGCGTTGGCGTCGATCTGCGCAATGCCGAAGGGGAATTGTTTGAGGATAGCTATAGCGCCGTGACCGGGCTGGTCACCGCCCGGCGCAATGCAGGCGGCGCGACGCAAACCCTGGGCGCTTTTGTTGAGGATGACTGGACGCTCGGGCAGCTGGTGCTGACCGGCGGGCTGCGGGTGGATCGCTGGACGATCACGGGTGGCCGCTTCACCGAAGTTTCAGCGACCGGCGTGCGCACAATCGACCGGCGTTTTGCCGACCGAAGCGGCGGCGAAGTTACCGGGCGTGCGGGCGCAGTGTTGCGTTTGGGGGAAAAGCTTGCCGTGCGCGGGGCGGGCTATACCGGCTTTCGCGTCCCGACGTTAAACGAGTTGTACCGCCCGTTCGTCGTTTTTCCGGTAACCACCCAGGCGAACGCTGCATTGGGGCTGGAGCGGTTGCGCGGGGTTGAGGGCGGGGTTGATCTGTCGCCTGCGCCCGGCGTTTCGATTGGCGTCACCGGCTTTTACAATCGGCTGGACGGGGCGATTGCCAATGTCACCACCGCGCTCAATCTGCGCCAGCGACAGAATGTCGACGCAATTGTGGCGGCAGGGCTGGAGGTGACGGGGGAGGCGCAGCGTGGTGCGTGGTCGCTCAGCGCCTCCTATGCGTTCAGCGATTCGCGTGTAGCGGCTTCAGGCGTGTCCGCGCCGCTGAACGGCTTGCGCCCCGCCCAAACCCCGCGTCATGCGGCCAGTACCACGCTCGGTTGGGTCCCCGCCAAAGGCGTGCGCCTGTCCACCACGGCGCGATACACATCGGCGCAGTTCGAGGATGATTTGCAAACCGACAGCCTGCCCGGCGTCGCCACAATCGACGCCACCGCCCAGCTGCCCATCGGCAAACGCCTCGCCATTATCGCCCGCGCTGAAAATCTGTTCGACGCTGACGTGGTGACACGCAATGTTGGCGGATCAATCGATCTGGGCACGCCGCGCCTGTTCTGGATCGGATTGCGTGTGCGCTAGTGTGGTGGAACTGAATTTCATCACATATCTTATCCGTCATGCTGACCTTGTTTCAGCATCCACCGCGCCGCACTGGCGACTGGATTTGTGGCACGATGGACCCTGAAACAAGTTCAGGGTGACGGGCTTTATGGTGAGAGTTTCGATTCGACCAAACTAGGCTGTAGACTTATAAAAAGTAGCCCTTCGGCTAACGCCCCAACTTCGGTAGTTTGTTGCTATTGGCGCAAGCACCAATAGGAGCCATAGCACAGGGCATGATCGATTATCTAAATGAATTCCCAGTGGGAATCGAGTTTCTGCCGCTCCGCCTACGTTCGCTGCTTGAACCAGTCGGAAAGAACGCAGACTTGCGCGTTGATGTAACAGCACGGTTCGAATTTGACCCATATGGCCCTGACCGTGAGCACGTTCATATGATAATGGCACTTGATCCGAATTCCGGACCTAGAAATGTCGCTGATTTTAATGAAGCTGGTCATGGCGTTGTGTATTTTTCGCAACCTGACATAAATCATGCCGGTGGGCTGAACGACTTTAACATTTCTGTATCTGGCTTAGACTATGTCGTATTTTCAAGGGGGGGCGGCTCATATTATGGGTATCAACTCGCCGAAAAGGTTGTGGTGGCGCTTGGCCTGACACCACGCTTGCTCGGTGGTGAGCATCAAAAACTTATCTATGACGATCTCTCGCTACCAGAATTTGGTGTGGCTGACGGTGAGGTCTCAACCGAATTTCATTACACCTCGAAACGCAACGTGAACTGGACAATGTCAAACGAATATCTTCGACGATATTTGTGGATGCGTGGATCATATGGCGTTCGTTTATTCTACTATCAATCTTTACTACCTGATTGCCAACAAATCAGAAATCTGATGGATGGTAAAACCCATGCTAAAATGACGCCGGACAAAGGCTGGTTTGATCTGGACATCCGCGAGCATAATGGCGGTTTGCTTATCCAAGTTTGGGCGATAGTCCATGCGATTGCCCCAGAGCTCTGCGTGGAGCCAAGCGCAGAAGGGCTCGTATGGCCCGGCGTTGAAGGGCCGATGACAGCTGCCAGAGCCAATGCGCTAACCGCGATAACACCGATGTATCTGGATGACCGTTTCTTGGAAAAGTATGAGCAAAGTAGCTTTTACGAAACGGTACCGATGAAGGTTGATCAGGCTTGGTATTGTAGCCCCTCATACGGAGGTCAATGGAGTTTTACAGATTGCGTGCGTGTTGGAAGAAACATGATTTGGGTACCAATGCGCGAACTCTACAAGCCCAAACCAGATCGAGAAATTCTTCATGCCTATAATTATGCCCTCAGTCCCGAAAAGGTAAGAGAGTTTGACAGAAATGAAGAGCACTTTGTTGCAAAAACCGGACGCTATGTGGAACAACTTTTGCGACTGGCAGAGCTTTTCTGCGCTCTTGGGCAACATTTAGGCGAGCCGGAGGCTCCAAATGATATTGTCAATTTTTCCCGCGCTGAGTTGCGCGCTAATGGCTGGCATAGTTACCCCGAGTTGACCCGGTTAGCTCAAGTCGCGCCCTTGGATATGACGGAACAGGCTTTCTTATCACGATGCAAAAGCATCCATGAAATTTGGCAACAAATACCAAACGCATATCTCAGACGGCTCGTTGTTCAAGCCGGTCATGCTGGTGGCAATGTGAAAGATTTTGCAAGCTTACGACTGCTTCAAGCAGTCACCAATATTCTCGAGCGCTTGAACCGAGATGGAGAGAATTCTGAGGCTTTCGTGGCAGGTGCTGAAGATGCGGATTTGAGGACTCGCAATGCGGCGCTTGCTCCGCTGTTTATTAACAATGAACTGCGAAAAGCTGATGCTCATCATGCAGGTGATACATTGGCACTTCTTGAACAGCTAAATTTCGATGTCGCTGCTGTAAACCAAGGATACGGTCGCGCATTGGATCATGTGTTTGACGGGGTAATTGACTCGTTCGCGCACGTAAATCGGCAATTGGAAATCTTTTTGATGCGCTGAGAACGGCAGCTTTCCTACTCCAGTGAAACACAAGCTGCCTTTCCGCTACCCACCACACCCGGCCATTCGGCCCTTGTGACGATAGCGGTCGTTTATGGGTTCACGGCCTAGGTTGATCGCCGGGCTGCTTTATTCCAAGGATCGCTCATGAACCCGCTTTACGCCAATCTGGGCACCACGATTTTCGAGGCGATGTCGGCGCGTGCGCGGGCCAATGGCGCGATTAATTTGGGGCAGGGCTTTCCCGACGGGCGCGGGCCGGAGGATGTGCTGGCGGAGGCGGCACGCGCGCTGCTGGGCGAATCGAACCAATATCCGCCGATGGCCGGGCTTCCCGTGCTGCGCCACGCGGTGGCGGATCATTATGCCGCGCATCAGGGGCTTGATCTTGATGCGAGCGAAGTCATCGTCACCTCAGGCGCTACCGAGGCGCTGGCCGCGAGCATATTGGCGCTGGTGTCGCCGGGGGACGAGGTAGTGATGTTCCAGCCGCTCTATGACGCCTATCTGCCCCTGGTGCAGCGGGCAGGCGGTGTAGCGCGGTTGGTGCGGCTCGAGCCGCCCGAATGGCGGGTCACAAAAGAGGCGCTCGCCAAGGTGGCGAGTTCGCGCACGAAGCTCATCATCCTCAATACCCCGCTCAACCCCAGCGCGACGATGGCGACGCCGGAGGAACTGGCGCTGATCGCCGATTTCTGCGTTACGAACGATGTGATCGCGATCTGCGACGAGGTTTGGGAGCATGTCGTGTTTGACGGTCGCACCCATGTGTCGCTGATGACGCTGCCGGGGATGCGCAATCGCACCGTGAAGATTGGCTCTGCGGGCAAGATTTTCTCGCTCACCGGTTGGAAGGTCGGCTGGTTGTGTGCCGCGCCCGCGCTGTCACAGGGGATTGCCAAGGCGCACCAGTTCCTCACTTTCACCACCCCGCCTAATCTGCAGGCGGCGGCGGCGTTTGGTTTGGGAAAGGACATGGCCTATTTTACGGCTATGCGCGCCGGGTTCCAGCGCTCGCGCGACCGGCTGGCAGCGGGGCTGTCCGCGCTCGGCTACAAGGTGCTGCCCAGCGCCGCGACCTATTTCCTGTCGATTGATCTTGCAGCCAGCGGCATCAAGATGGGCGATGTGGCTTTTTGCGAGTGGCTGGTCGATGAAGCCGGGGTGGCGGCGATTCCCGTGTCCGCATTCTACGCGCAAGATGCGGTGACCAATGTGGTGCGGCTATGCTTTGCCAAGGCCGATGGCACGATCGACGCCGCACTGGAGCGGATGGCACGACGACCTTAATTCAGATTTCCATCACGTTGAACCGGTGGTTCAGACAGTGCCGTTGTTCTTTAGGGCTGCTTGCGATCTAACCAACTCACCCCTCCCCTTCAGGGGAGGGGCCGGGGGTGGGGGCTATCAGTCTCACCGAGACCAACGCGCCTTAGGAGAGCCCC